>NZ_QXFG01000011.1:0-73295 GCF_026127345.1 Herbaspirillum lusitanum
TCCGGCTTTATCTACCTGGCCGTTGTCCTGGATGCTTGCAGTCGTAAGGTGATTGGCTACGCCTTATCCAAGCGTATCGACACGCCCTTGGCCCTGGCCGCGCTGACGGCGGCTTATAGAAGTCGCAAGCCGGCGCCCAACACATGCATTCACCACACCGACCGCGGGTGCCAATATGGAAGTGCTTTGTACCGAGAGGCGCTGGAAGAATTCGGCCTGATTGGTTCGATGAGCGCACCAGCCAACCCATATCACAACGCGCAGGCGGAGAGCTTCATGAAGACGCTCAAGGTGGAAGAGGTCTATCTGGCTGGTTATGAGAAATTCGACGATGTGGCCGGCAGGCTGCCATACTTCATCGAAGAGATTTACAACGAACGGCGTATGCACTCAGCGCTGGGCTATCAATCACCGAACCAATTCGAAGCACAACTCGCTCGGCAAGCGGCTTAGTTTCTCGGTCAACCTTGGTCCAGCCCGAGGGGTTCACTCCATAAGTGGGTCAATTTTCGATGCAAATCAACATCGAAGCCAACAAATCAACGATCGTCACGCAACAGCCGGATGGGAACCGACTTTACCGCGGGCACTTTGCTTTCTTTGGCATAGTGAGAAAGCGGGATCAAAGGATTGAGTTCCGGGTAATAGCCCAGTACGCAACCTCGGGGAATATCGAAAGCCTGGATGCGCAAGCCCCCGACACTGCGGTCAATATGGTCCTCCCCCGGAGGGACTACGGATATAGCCTTCACGATGTCCCCCTCTGAAAGCTGCAACTGCTGAATGTCTGCGCGATGCATCAGCAGCACCTTCCGTGTTCCGTGGACGCCGCGAAATCGGTCGGATAAGCCATATACGGTGGTATTAAATTGGCTGTCGCCTCGTGTTGTCATTAACCGCAAAACGTCGCCGCCGGGCGGAAGCATATCGGGATCTGCGTCCAGGCAGGTTGGCGGAAAAAAATTAGCCTTCCCGTTCGGTGTTTCCCATTGCCGTGTACGCGCGCCCATCGGCCTGGCGAAACCTCCCGGATTCCACATGCGGCGATTGAAATCTTTGAATATCTTCGGATAAGTAATTTCGATGGCGTCGCGAATAGTCGAATAATCGTCCATCCAAGTCTGCCACGTCACTTTGGGGTTGAAAGGTAGAAGACGTTTTGCCAGCTGTCCGATGATCGCCACTTCAGATAACAGCTGGGGAGAAGCAGGCTCGACTTGCCCGCGCGACCCATGCATGCATCCGGTGCTATCTTCCATTGAAACGGCTTGCGGACCACTCGCCTGACGGTCGATTTCGATACGCCCCAGACAGGGTAGCAAGTAAGATTTCTCGCCGTGAATCAGCGCGCTGCGATTGAGTTTGGTAAGTACCTGCACTGTCAGAGGAATTTCTCGCCACGCCGGCTCTATGCGCCGGTGGTCCGGGACAGCGCGTACGAAGTTTCCTCCCAACATGAAAAATGCAGATACGTTCTTTGCCAACACTGCTTCACAAGCTTCCACCGTGTTCCAGCCTTTCTTCGACGGCGGCTCAAATCCGTATTGCTCCTTCAGTTTATCCATTGGAACAAGCTCAGGCTTTTCGGTGATTCCGACAGTCCGTTGGCCCTGAACATTTGAATGCCCGCGTATGGGGCAAATGCCCGCGCCGGGCTTGCCGATGTTGCCTCTCAACAGCAACAGGTTGGTTAACATGTGAATCGTTTGTACGCCTTCCCGGTGCTGGGTTACCCCCATTCCGTACATCAACATCACAGCCTTGGCGTTAACGTAGGTTCTCGCCGCCTGGATCAGCTCTTCACGACTGACACCGGAGGCTTTTTCGATATCTGTCCAGTTAACTTTACGAATCGCGGCGGCCAATTCGTCAAAGCCTTGCGTGTGTTCTGCAATGAAGTTGACGTCGACAATCCGTTCGCCTCCGTTCATACGTTTCTCGTCGTCTGTTTCGAGAATCCACTTCATCATGCCGGTCAACGCGGCAATGTCGCCGCCGACCTTGACGCGCACATACTGAGTACTGACATCGGTATGGGCAGGAGTCGCCATTTGCAGCGGCGACTGCGGATTGACGAATTTTTCCAGACCGCGCTCCCGTATGGGATTAAAGGTGACGATGGGCACACCGCGTTTGCGCACCTCCTCAAGCTGATGCAGCATGCGTGGCGCATTGGTGCCAGTATTGTGACCGAAAAACAGGATGCAATCGGTATGTTGAAAATCCTCCAATGTCAGCGTCCCCACCGGCACGCCGATACTTTTTGGAAGCGCTACCGATGTGGACTCGTGGCACATGTTGGAACTGTCCGGCAGATGATTATTGCCATACATCCTGGCCATCAGCTGGTAAAGATAGGAGGCTTCCAGTGAAGCCCTTCCTGACGAGTAGAACACAACTCCATCGGGCTCCATTGCCCGAAGATCTGCGGCGATAGCGTCAAAGGCGTCATCCCATGCAACCGGTACATATTTGTCTGAACTGGCCTCGTAGCGAAGCGGGGTTGTCAGTCGACCCGCGGCTTCCAGTTCCATGTCGCTCCAACCTTCAAGCTCACGCACGGTATGCCGTTCAAATAAGGAGGCATCCGCACGCTTCGAGGTAATCTCCCACGCAGTCGCCTTCGCACCATTTTCGCAAAACTCAAAGGCATGTGGGTCGGCCGGTTTCGCCCACGAACAACTCACACAGGCAAACCCATCCGGTTTATTTTGTTGAAGCAATACCTTTGTGCCTTTTACCAATACTCTCTCTCGGCCCAGAATCGAGCTGAGGGCACGGACAGATCCCCATCCGCCGGCGGCGTTCTTGTATTTTTTAAAGTGGGCTTTACGTGGATCGTCTTCCTTTTGCATGGCTAGCTTTCCTGAGGCCGGAATCCCAGCGCCCGCATCGCAGACGTCAGGGACTGATTGATAAAACTGTTATTGCTCCACGGCGCATTGCCCCGGTCGAGGCGCGTATGAATGTTGGAGATGTTCCATTGCGAACCGCTCTGCAGCCTCTCCAGTTCATCCCAGGACACCGGCACCGACACGCCCATTCCAGGACGCGCGCGCAGCGACCACGCACAGGCAGTCGTCGCGCCGAAACCGTTGCGGATGTAATCCAGGAAGATCCTGCCGACACGATTGCGGCTCCCGCTCTTGGCGCTGAACCGCTCGGGCAAGGTCTGCGCCAGATGCGTGGCGATGGCATGCGAGAAATCCTTGACGGTATCCCACCCGTGCTGCCGCCGTAGTGGGACAAGAATGTGAAGACCTTTTCCGCCACTGGTCTTCAACAGGCTTTGAAGGCCGAGTTCCTGAAGAAACCCGCGCACCAGAGTCGCGGCTTCCTGCACTGCCGCCCAACTGACATTGCTACCGGGATCAAGATCAAAAATGAAACGATCCGGCTTGGTGGGCGACGTCCGCGTGCCGTTCCAGGTATGGAACTCAAGAACGTTCATCTGTGCTGCACTGAGCAAGCCCAAGGGTTCTGCAACTTCCAGATAAGGAGGATGATCCGGGTCTATCGCCTGAGGGAGCGCTCGAATTCCCTCCATCGCGCGTTGCTCAAGATGCTTCTGAAAAAAAAGTTCGCCACCCACGCCCGTTGGCGCCCGCACGAGCGATACAGGACGGCCCTTCAAGTGTTCCATCATCAGCGGTGCAACCAGGGCGTAGTAGCGCAGCACCTCGATTTTCGACGTGCCGCGTTCTTTGTCGACAATGCGATCAGGATGCGTGATTCGAAACGAGGATAGGGTTGATTGCGGCGATAGCGGCGATGGCGACGCGGTACGCGCACCACCGTCCTCTCCTTCCGACACCAGGCTGTCATGTCCCGAATGTCCTTCGTGCAGCTTCTCGTGCGGCTCGTCCTCGGTCAATAACGTCGGTTTTTCGCGAACGATTTCCTCCGGCTTTTTGTCAGTGCGCAGTCCGCGGAACACGGCGTGGCGTACGTGACCACCAGCGGTCCAGTTCGAGAACGAGATTTCCGCGACCAGCGTCGGCTTGACCCAATGTACCTTGCGATGCTTGCCGGTCGGCCCTTCCAGTGGAGCCTCCTTGATGTGCAAAGCATGTAGCTTCTTGGAGAGAGCCCCCAATCCGGAATCGTCGAAGCCGCTGCCGACATTGCCTGCATAGCGTAACCTGCCGTCTTTGTCATGCACTGCAAGCAATAACGAGCCGAATCCCGCTCGCGAACCTTGGGGATCTGTATGGCCGACGATCACGAATTCCTGCCGCTGTCCGCATTTCAGTTTGACCCAGTCGGGGCTGCGCCGCTGGATATAGGATGAGTCGATGCGTTTGCCGATCATGCCCTCCAGGCCAAGCCGGCAAGCAGAGGCCAAGATGTCGTGGGGGTCGACATCAAAGCTGTCGCTAAAGCGAATGTTGCCGGACAATTTGTCTCCGGCGCCGTCGAACAAACTTTTCAGCAACTTGCGACGCTCAATGAGTGGTGCGTCGCGGATGTCGTAACCGCCGCAATACGCCACATCGAAAAGGTAGTAGACGATATCGTTGGTATGCCGGCCATCAAAGGCTTGCTGAAGTAATTGGAAGTCCGGCAAACCATCCGCACCGAGCACGACGATCTCGCCGTCGTACCATCCATCAGGCAACTTCATGTCTTGCAAGGATTTTTCCAGTACAGGAAGCTGCGCGGTCCAGCAATTGCCGTTGCGCGTCCATAGTTGCACCGAGCGTCCCTCTACGCGAGTCAGGATCCGGTAGCCGTCGAACTTGAGTTCATACAGCCACTCGCCGGCCTCTGTCGGTGGGTGTTCAACCAGCGTTGCCAGCTGCGGGCTGAATTTTTCCGGCAAGGCCGATTTTTTTGCCACTTGCCGTGTTGCCTCCCCGCTTGCAACCGCAGTTTGTTCCGGCACGGGCGGCGGATCGAGAGCCGCGACGCTATCAGGGCGCTCATCCACCACGCTGAATGCCGAATCGGCTTGCGCATATTCATCTTTTTCTTTGATCAGAAGCCACGGATCCTGGCGCCCCTCACGCTTGTTCATGCGCACCAGCGCCCATGTCCCCGCCAATTTGTGACCGTAGAGATGGAATTTCAAATGACCTGCTGCATAGCCTTTAGCCGCATTGCCGATCGGTTCCCATGTACCTTTGTCCCAGATCATCACTTTTCCCGCGCCATACTGCCGGGCAGGTATATCGCCTTCAAAGCTGTTGTAGGAGATCGGGTGGTCCTCGACATGCATTGCCATGCGCTTGATGTGCGGATCGAAGCTTGGCCCTTTCGGAACGGCCCAGCTTTTCATTGTGCCGTTGAGTTCAATGCGAAAGTCATAGTGCAGTCGGCGCGCCCAGTGCTTCTGGATCACGAACGCCAACCTGCCTTTGATTTTTTCACCCCGAGCCACCGGCTCCGGCGTGATCGAAAAGTCACGCTTCTCCCGATAACGTTTGAGTGAATCAGCCATCTTCTGCCTTAACTAAAAGCATGCTGCATTCCGTAAAACTATTCGGCTTCCCATGTCAGCAACAACATAGAAATAATCCTGTGATAGTGTGCACGCGCATTGCCGGGGGAAAGTTTAAATAGTCAGATCACGCCAAATAATTTAAGCACCAGCGCCAGTCCAACCAGAAGAAAGGCAATGAGCCCGAGAATAATCCTCGACGGCGCCTTGGAGGCCTGCCCCCCTTCCATCCGCTCTGCAGTGCTTGAAGCGTCACCAGACGCTCGGTTTGCTTGCTTGTCTATTTGCTCGGTCATCTGTGACTCCGTGTCTGCGGCTGCGCTTGTGGCTTGTTTCATTCTGAGCATAGACCTGCCTCCCACGCCTGCCAGTCGGCCTTGCTCTTTATTGGTTGTAGGAAAAATTGAAGCAAGAGATACAACAAGTCTGCTTGTCTTACAGAATGAAGCGGGTGACGCCGACAGCAGGATCAGTTAGCTATGCGCATAATTTTTTTCATCATGCTGGTGCGTGGGGCAGCTGTAAGCCGTCACTATTTTCAGATCCCCAATTCATCGGTTCTCCGATCCCCTTTATCGCAGTTATCTGCAAATCAGCCGATTATTCATCGTTCCCGACCAGTCCATGGCACCTCCATTCACTACGTCAGCCGGTGCATTTCTACAGAGCGTACTGCACCCGCAAGGCATCCAGGCGGAGCGGATCTGGAATTTGTGGAATCTCACGCTGGTTCTATGCGGAGCCGTGTTTTTCCTGATCGTGACGGTCTTTTTATACGTTCTGTGGCGCGCGCCACGCAGTACCGCAACCACCAAAGCCGACGTTCACAACCAGCATTCCAAACGCGTTCACCATATCGCCATCGCGTGGGCTCTGGGCTTGTCTGCAGCAGGGCTGGGTAGCTTATTCGCGGTCGATATGCTGACCGCTCGTCAGTTGTCGCAATTGCTTCCCGACGATGCCTTGCGCATCGATCTGACCGGCCACCAATGGTGGTGGCAAGCGACGTACCTCAATAGCGCCGGCGCGCCCGACTTCATCGTCGCTAACGAATTGCAATTGCCGGTCGGCCGCACGGTTCTCATCAATCTGCGTAGCGACGATGTTATCCATTCATTATGGATTCCGGCGCTGCATGGCAAGCTCGACCTGATTCCCGGGCGTACGGCCACACTGCGCCTGCGCGCCGATGCTCCTGGCAGTTACCGCGGCCAGTGTGCTGAATTTTGCGGCGAGCAGCATGCCTTGATGGCATTGCTGGCAATAGCAAAACCTGCCGAGCAGTATGAAGCATGGGCAGTGTCGCAACGTCGTCCTGCCGCGCCGCCACAAACCGAGTCAGCCAAACATGGGCTTCGGGTATTTTTGTCCAATGGCTGCGCCTCTTGCCATACCATCCGCGGCACCGCCGCTGCCGGCACGCTCGGCCCCGACCTGACGCATCTGGCCGCGCGCGAAACACTCGCGGCCGGGATGCTACCCAACCAGCGCGGACATCTGGCAGGCTGGATCGCCAATGCCCGCGCGATCAAACCGGGTGTCGCGATGCCGCCTTCGACACTCACACCAAACGATTTGCACTCCCTGCTCGATTTCATGGAGACATTGCGATGATGTCTGCATCGTCTTCCCCAGACAGCGTGGCCGTCACAGTTGAGGCCTCGCAAGCTGATGCACTGGAAGCGACTTGGCGCGATCCGCCAGGCTGGCGGGGCTGGATATGCGCGGTCAATCACAAAACGATCAGCCGGCGCTTCATGATCGCGACGTTCGTCTTTTTCCTGCTGGGCGGTGTGCTGGCGTTGATGATACGGCTGCAACTGGCGCAACCGGCCAACACCGTTATCGGCCCCTCGCTGTACAACCAGTTGTTCACCATGCACGGCACGACCATGATGTTCCTCTTTGCCGTGCCGGTCATGCAGGCAATTGCCATCTATTTGATTCCTCTGATGATCGGCGCGCGCAGCGTCGCCTTTCCGCTACTCAATGCGTTTGCGTATTGGATTTTCGTATTCGGCGGGATGATGTTGTATGCCGCGTTTATCGTGGGCAGCGGTCCCGACGTGGGCTGGTTCGCTTATGTGCCGTTGTCGCTGACTTCCTATTCCAGCGGCAAGGGAGTCGACTTCTGGGCACAGATGATCACATTCACAGAGTTGTCGGGCCTGATCGAGGCCATCGTCATTATCACCACCATCCTGAAAATGCGTGCTCCCGGCATGTCGTTGCGGCGCATGCCCTTGTTCGTCTGGGCGATGCTGGTCACGTCATTCATGGTGCTGTTTGCCATGCCTGCGGTGATGTTCGGCAGTACTGCGCTCATCACTGATCGCCTCGTCGGTACCCAGTTCTACAGCACGGGGGACGGCGGTGATGCTTTGCTGTGGCAACATCTTTTCTGGTTCTTCGGCCACCCCGAGGTCTACCTGATCTTTATCCCTCCACTGGGCTTTTTGTCTCAGATCATTGCCACATTTTCACGCCGCCCCATTGTCGGCTATCCATTGATGGTGCTGGCGTTGATTGCCACCGGCTTTCTCGCATTTGGCTTGTGGGTGCATCACATGTTCGCCACCAATCTTCCTGAAATCGGAAAAGCCTTCTTTACCGCCGCAAGTTTGTTGATTGCGCTGCCGACAGCGTCGCAAATATTTTGCTGGCTCGCCACTTTATGGAGTGGTCGGCTCTCTCTGCGCACGCCTTTGCTTTTTGTATTGGCGTTTTTTGTGATCCTGCTGTTGGGCGGATTGACAGGGATCATGCTGGCGCTTGTACCTCTCGATCTCCAGTTACACGACACGTTTTTTGTGGTCGCGCATTTGCATTATGTCTTGCTCGGCGGCGCCGTCTTTCCGCTATTTGGCGCCATCTATTACTGGTTCCCGAAATTTACCGGGCGCTTGCTGGGCGAACGGCTGGGCCGCTGGCAATTCTGGTTATTTTTTATCGGGTTCAATGTCAGTTTTTTCCCGATGCACATGCTCGGCCTGCAAGGAATGCCTCGCCGGGTCTACACCTATCCGGTACAAATGGGTTGGGGAGCGCTGAATTTTTTGTCGACCATCGGTGCAATGATGATTGCGGCGAGCGTGCTGATGTTTTTGTTCAACGTATGGCGCAGCCTGCGTCGCGGCGAATCGGCCGGCCCTGATCCCTGGGGTGCGGGAACGCTGGAATGGAGCGTGCCGTCGCCGCCGCCTGCAGGCAATTTCGTTGCGGTTCCCGTCGTGCATGCCAACGAACCCCTCTGGTCGCCGCCTGCACAACCGTCTTATGTCACCGGCCTGTCAAACACCGATCGGGAAGTATTGATCACTTCGGCAGTAGAAGCACAGCCGGACCACCGCTTCTGGTTGCCGCCGCCGTCGCCGTGGCCGTTTCTCTCAGCCGTTGCATTAACGGTCTTGTTTATCGGATCGATATTCACACCCTGGGCGGTGGTATGGGGAGCGATCCCGGTGGCGATCACGACGACCTTGTGGTTCTGGCCGAGGAAAGCCCGTACCGCCGCACGTACCTCCACCGAAGTGCGACCATGATCATGAGCGGCGATACACATCACTCAGCCAAGCCTGCAAAACAGGCGGTGCAACAAGGCGCCGCACTTGATATCAGTGCTCTTCCCACCTTTGCGTTCGGTCCTCGCAGCACTACCTGGTGGGGCACCATGGGCATGGTACTGGTAGAAGGCACGGTCTTCGCGCTTGGCGTCATGAGCTATTTCTATCTGCGCAGTCAATCGGATCAGTGGCCGGACGGCGGCATTCCGCCCGACCTGATGTGGGGGACGCTGAATACCTTGCTCATGCTGCTCAGTTGCGTGCCCAATTGGTGGACTAACGAGGCCGCCAAGCAATTCGACCTTCGAAAAGTCCGGATCGGACTTTGCATTTGCATGGTTTTCTCGCTGCTTTTCCTGGGCGGCCGCGTCGGCGAGTTCGCCTCGCTCAACGTCAAGTGGAGCGACAACGCTTACGGCTCAGTGACATGGATGTTACTGGGGCTGCACACTACCCATCTGATTACCGACACCTACAGCACGCTGGTGCTGACGGTTCTTTTTTTCACCGGTCCCGTGGAAGCCAAGCGCTTTGTCGACGTCAGTGAAAACGCGGCTTATTGGTATTTTGTCGTCATCAGCTGGGTTGCCATCTATGCAGTGATTTATGGCGGCGCACGACTTTAGCCAATAGCGCCCAGGAGACAAGGAAACGAGGAGACCGACGAGCATGATTTTACGTGCCTTCATTTTGCGATTCCTGGCGGGGACGGTGTTGATGACCGGCGCCGTCGCCATGGCGCATCCGATTGCCCGCGTGCCCTCAACAGCAAGCTCGTTGGCGCTGGAGCTGCTGGTCGACGGCTGCCTGGCGGCATCCTTGTTACTGTATGTCATCGGCGCCGCCCGGCTGTGGCGACGCTCGAACAAAGGGCGCAGCGCCCTTGTGCGACGCGGCACTTTTTTCTTGCTGGGGTGGCTGGCGCTGGCTGCTGCTTTATTGTCGCCGGTAGATACGATGGGCACCACGTCGTTTGCAATGCATATGATTCAACATGAATTGTTGATGATCGTCGCCGCCCCCCTGCTGGTACTGAGCTATCCGTTCGGAACGTGGATGTGGGCGTGGAATCGGCCTGCGCGTCATGTATTGGGCAGGGCCGGCAATCGTCCGGTTGTCGCACGGTGCTGGCGAGCACTCACCGCCCCTTTGCATGCCTGGGTCTTGCACTTTGCCGCGCTGTGGCTATGGCATGCTCCGCCGCTATTCGATGCCGCCCTGCGTAACGACGGCATCCATGCCCTGCAACATGCGAGCTTTCTCTTCTCTGCGCTTTTATTCTGGTGGGGTGTACTTGGCGAATTGCATCGCGACAATCAACGCGGCGCTGCAATTCTCTACTTGTTTACCACCATGATGCACACCGGGGCGCTGGGCGCCTTGTTTGCCATGTCCACGACCGTCTGGTATGCGCCATACCGTCAGCAATTCAGTTCGCTGGGGCTAAGCACATTGGAAGACCAGCAACTTGGAGGTTTGATCATGTGGGTTCCAGGTGGACTGGCCTATGTCATTGCAGGACTGATGCTGTGTGCACAGTGGTTGCGATCACCACCGGCATTATCGGAGCACGCGCGATGAAAGAATTTTTTTCTCTTGCATGCCTGCTGTGCTGTCTGCTGGCGACGGGCTGCAAGCAAAATGCACCGGCAGTGGAGGCTGGAAGTGTAGCCGGCGACCAAGTCCGGGGACAGTATCTTCTGGCGACTTACGGTTGCGCCGCGTGTCATCGCATCAAGGACGTCGCACCTGGTCAAAACCAGGTTGGGCCTGATCTGCGTTCCGTCGCCGACTACAGTTATCTGGCCGGGATCCTTCCGAATACTCAACAAAACATGGTGCGCTGGCTGGTGCATCCGCGCAGCCTCAGTCCCGGAACGGCAATGCCTGAGCTTGGCGTGACCGAGAAGGATGCACGAGATATGGCGGCCTATCTCTATGCACAATAGCAACCACATTGTCCCCGAAAGGAAACCAACGATGAGACCGCTGACGTCGCTTCGGCTGGTTGTGACGACCATGCTGGCGTGCGCCCTGCTGCTCATGCTCGGGGCGGGCGTAGTCATCTGGAGCGGCTGGTACAACGTCGGCGCCGCCGTTCAACACTGGCAGCCGGTCTACACCTTGCTGGAATTCTCCATGCGGCGCTCGGTGCAGAATCACGCCGCGGGGACTAGGGTGCCGCCGCTTACGCAGGAGCTCCGCAGCCAGGGTGCCGGTTTATACCGAAGTTATTGCCTGGCCTGCCATGGCGCCCCCGGCCTCGCGCCCGACAGGATGGGACGCAGCATGCAACCGGTACCCGGTCCTTTGACTGCGGCCCGACGTCGCTGGAAGCCCAATGAACTGCACTGGATTATCCGTAACGGCATCAAGATGAGCGGTATGCCGGCGTGGGAATTTCATCTGAGCGATGCCGAGACCTGGGCGCTGGTGGCCTATCTGCAATATCTTCCTGAAACCTCGCCGGCCAAGGCCGTCCCCGCTACGCCAGAAAACTCAGAACCCCTGCTACGCTCCGAAAATGCCGCCCCCTCGAAAAACCTCGAGCGTGGCCGTAATGCACTTGCCCAATATGGCTGCCGGTCATGCCACGTCATTCCCGGGGTCAGCGGCTCGCAAGTTCAGGTCGGTCCCGCGTTACAGGGACTCAATGGACACAGCTATATCGCCGGCTATTTACCGAATACGAACGAAAATCTGGTGCGCTGGATACGCGCTCCCAAAGCAATTAAACCGGACAGCGCCATGCCTGATCTCGAGGTGACGCAGCAAGATGCCGAGGACATGGCGGCATATCTGCGCTCGCTGAAGAAATAACTTCAAGGGTCGCAGCGCATGAGCGACGCAGCTCCTCCGTCAGCCGGGTCCTACTTTCAATTGAGCCCTCCGCTGATATTCATTTCCAAAGTGCGCGCTCACTATTTGTACCGGACACCAGACACACCATAGACCCAGGGAGTAAAAATATGGACAGGCCCTTTTTTACAAACCGCCGCCACCGAACGAAAATCGATATGAAAACATGCTTACGTCTGCTTGTGCTGATGCTCAGCATCGGATACCTGACAAGCGCCGGCGCTCAGTCGTCCGGATCAGGCAAAGGTCCCGGTTCAAGTATCACTGGGCGTCCAGCGCCAAAAAAACAAGATGACGGCGCCGTCAATCGCGGCGCCCTAAGCGGCGGCGAACGAGGTTCCGGTGCAAGCGGTACAGGCACATCCTTCGGCGCCAACGGCACGGGCGGCATGAACGGTGGCGGCAGCGGCGGCTCGGCCAGCGGGTCGTCCAGCGTCGGCGGTTCCTCGTCGGGCGGTAACGGAGGCAATACCGGTTCCGGACCATCGGCTCAGAACCAAACGAACCACACTGGCAACGCCGGCTCTGGCGGCAGCGGTGTAAATACGAGCGCGCCGAACGGTAGTAAGCGATAAGGTACGACGAAGATTAACGACAACGACAGTCTGTCGTTTCGCCGCCGTTCGCATTCCCCAGGCAACAACGTAGCAAGAGCAACCGCAAACTTAACTTAAAACGGCGTTCGCAGAAAGTCGCCTCTGGCTGATGCAAAAGCCAGCCGAAGGGACTTCGATGCCAAAAATCCACAAGCCGCAACCGCCACTTCTACAACCATCGGCGACGACTTCCGATGCGTCGTCTGAAATGCCGACCGTAGAGCATATTACCGTCGGCATTCTTTTTCTTTGCCTGCTGGGAGGGGTGGCGGTTTGGCTTCAAGGCACACCGCCTTTACGCGGAGCACTGCTCGGCGGTGCAGCCGCGGCATTGGCCACGGCCTCCGGGACAATTCCTGTCGCACTGTCAAAAGGTTTTTCGCGATGCGCCTCCGCCAGCTTTCTTGGCTTTGGGGCCGGCGTCATGTTGGCGGCATCCACTTTCTCCCTGATCATTCCGGCACTTGAGGCCATGCAGTCGCATGGCGTGCCACGCTGGGAATCCAGCGCTCAGGTTGCGCTGGGCGTACTCTTGGGAGCAGGATTCGTTCTCGTGCTGGACCGCTGGGGATCGATCGCCATCCCCGGCTTACACAGCGACACGGACACCTCAGTTACACGCAAGGCATGGTTGTTTGTGCTTGCCGTGGCCTTGCACAATATACCGGAAGGCATGGCCATTGGCGTCGGCTACGCCGGCATCGCCCATTCACAAGCCAATACGCTCGCAGCGGGCATAGCCATCCAGGATATTCCGGAAGGTCTGGTGGTTGCGACAGCCCTGCGCAGCGTCGGCTATCGCAAAGGCATGGCGATCAGTATGGGCGTTCTTTCCGGCGTGGTTGAACCGCTTGCAGCAGTGCTTGCTGCGGCCGTTGTCAGCACCTCGGAACTCTGGTTGCCTTGGGGTTTGGCAGGCGCGGCCGGCGCCATGCTGTTTGTCATCGCGCATGACGTGATCCCTGAAGCGCATCGCGATGGTCATCATCTTGCCTGTAGCTGCAGCATTGTTGGCGGTTTCATCTTGATGATGCTGCTCGATACCGCTCTGTAATTTGGCGCCGTCCCATGTCCCCATGCCCCATGTCCCATGCCCCGCATTCTCGCGTTCTTTTTCGACCGAGAGCGCAAGCTCGTCTTCAGCGACGCTGTCATCCTCGCCAGTGTGCGCCGACCTGAAGAGTGGAAATGCTCCGATGCCGATACTCGGCAAAACTATTTACGATCTGTCTCACCAGGTTTGCAGAACGTCCTGGTTTTTCACTTAACCCCCTTAAGGAGAAACACAATGGCTGATCAACAAAACCAAGGTAGCACCAGTAACCGCGGCTTCGCTTCGATGGATCCCGAGAAGCAACGTGAAATCGCAAGTGAAGGCGGCAAGGCTTCCCACGAAAAAGGAACCGGACATGAATTCAGTTCCGAGGAAGCACGTGAAGCTGGCCGCAAGGGTGGCCAAAACAGCCATGGCGGCGGTGGCAACAATCAGTCCCGCTAATCCTTAGCCGCAGGCTGACAGGCCGCATGCCCAGGTTTCCGGCATGCGGCCCAATTCACGAACCGAACTCTACGTCCGGTACTGCTCAGCCGTCCCCTCCACGCGCTCCCATGTAAAGGAGAAGTTATGTTCGCCCACAATAAAAGACTGCAGTACACCGTGCGTGTCAGCGAAACCAATCCCGGCCTTGCCAACCTGATGCTAGAACAATTCGGCGGCCCTCAAGGTGAGCTTGCCGCTGCATGCCGATACTTCACCCAAGCGCTATCGGAAGACGACCCCGGTCGCAAGGACATGTTGTTTGATATCGCCACCGAGGAGCTCAGCCATCTGGAAGTCATCGGCAACATCGTTGTGATGCTCAACAAGGGCGCCAAGGGCCGTCTTGCCGAGGGCGTGGAAGAAGAAGCTGAAATTTACCGCTCTATTACTGGTGCGGGAAATGACAGCCACTTAACGCAAGTCTTGTACGGCGGCGGTGCCCCTTTGGTCAATTCGGCAGGAGTGCCCTGGAGCGCAGCCTACATCGACACGATCGGCGAACCGACTGCCGACCTCCGTTCCAATATCGCCGCCGAGGCGCGCGCCAAAATCGTTTATGAGCGCCTGATCAATTTAACTTCGGATCCTGGTGTCAAAGAAGCACTCGGTTTTTTGATGACGCGTGAAATCGCGCATCAAAAATCATTTGAAAAGGCCCTCTACGCTATTTCTCCCAATTTCCCACCAGGGAAAGCGGCCGGAGATCCTCGGTTTGCAAGCGTGTATTACAACCTCTCGCGCGGCCCCGGTGAAGAGCGAGGCCCGTGGAACCAAGGGGAAAAATGGGACTTCGTCTCTGACCCTGACGAGCAGCTCAATGTCGACGGCAAAGGCGGTGACGCCACGGTGGAACTCGGTAGCGAGGAAAGCGCCGTTGTGGCGCAAATGGCAGTGCGTACCGCCTCCGCGCAAACCGGCGATCCCCTTACAGGCGCCGAACTGGGAATGGGACCGGGAGGCACCGATGCGGAAAAGGTCGCAGCGGCAAAGGAGCCGCCCCCATCCGCTTGAACTTTAGCAATTTTCGAAGCGGCTGATCACGCGATTTCTGGTCCACCGACCGATATCAAGCTCAAGCTGGACACTGCTTCCCATCAATGGAGAATGAGATGACTGCAAAAACCCTGAAAGATCTTTTTATTCACAGTCTGTCGGATGTCTATAGCGCAGAAAAACAGTTGACCAAAGCATTGCCGAAATTGGCACGCGCGTCGACGTCCCCGCAATTGAAGCAAGCCTTCGAGACGCATCTGGAAGAGACCAATGGCCAGATCGAACGCATCGATCGCGTCGTACAGGCCTCGGAGTTGCGGCTCAAACGTATCAAATGCGTCGCGATGGAAGGATTGGTGGAAGAAGGTCAGGAGCAGATCGACGAGATCGAAAAGGGGCCAGTACTTGACGCGGCTCTTATCGGCGCCGCTCAAAAGGTAGAGCACTACGAGATCGCCACCTATGGCACGCTCGCCGCGCTGGCGAAAAAGCTGGGCTATGACGAGGCGCTCAAATTGCTCTTGGAAACGCTTGAGGAAGAGAAAGCGACCGACAAGAAGCTAACCGACATCGCCGAACAGGAGATGGCGGAAAACGGCGCATAAGCCATGAATGCATCAACGCTCGACAAGTCCTTCTTTTCAAACTTCCGTTCAATCTGACTACGAGGCAACCAATGACTACGTCCCCCAACGAGAATCTCCTCGACTGGCTCCGCGATGCCCATGCGATGGAGCAGCAGGCAGAGCATATGCTCAAGGCGCAAGCCGAGCGTATCGAACATTATCCCGAACTGAAAGCCCGGATTGAGCAGCACATCGAAGAGACGCTGGGGCAGCAGGCCTTGCTCGACAACTGCATCAAGCGTCTGGGCGGCTCACCTTCCATGCTGAAAGATATCGGTGGAAAACTGATGGCTTTCGGCCAAGCGATGGGAGGAATGGCCATGACCGATGAAGTGGTCAAAGGCGCCATCGCCGGGTATGTCTTTGAGAACGTCGAGATTGCGACCTACACCGTGCTGATCGCGGCGGCGGAGCAAGCGGGCGATGCAGAAACTCAGCGCGCCTGCGAGCAGATCATCCAGGAAGAACGCGCCATGGCCGAATGGCTGTTGGCGCATTTACCGTCGGTCACCAAGCAATTTTTGGCGCGCTCGGAGATTCCGGATGTCACGGCAAAAGTTTGACCTGTCCCTACCGTCAATGCGGCATGCCCGTACATGTCCGTATCGGGGATTGCCGTAAGTTCTTTACCAGGTTCCGGCAGTGGCGTTGCCTCTCACGCTGATGTCGCTGAACCAATCCATTTTTCGTTTTTTATCGGGCCACGTAAGGGCTCATTACTTAAGGAGACAATAATGAAACACAAACTTATCACTCTGCTTATCGTCAGCGCCTTTGCCACGACTGCATACGCACAGACGGGTTTATCGACGGCTACAGGTAGCGGCGGAACTGGAGCCAGCAGCACGACCAGTGGCGGCGCCAGTGGCAGCAGCCAATCGAAAAACGGCAAGCAGCGCCGCAACAGCACCTCGACGACAGGCGGTCAATCCTCCGGATCCGATAGCAGTTCGGGCAGCGGCTCGATGAATGGCGGAAGTTCCGGTGCCGGTTCCAGCGGTTCCAACTCGGGCATGGGTACGAGCGGGTCCGGCGGTACAGGCACCGGTTCCGGTTCCGGCGGTTCGAGCGGTGGCTCCAGTGGTTCCGGCGGCTCCGGTGGCGCAGGTTCGAGCGGCGCAGGCGGCACCGGACGCTAATCTATCAGGAGCTGCCGGGCTGACCCGGCGGTTCCTTTCTTCGCCACGCCGCAGCATTTCCAAAAACCTCGGCTCAGATTGATGAGGCGTCTATGAAAAGAACAGCAACAGGTCCGCCGACACCGAAACCGGCCGTATCGCGTGACAGAAATCCTACCCAACCTGCATCGAGCGGTTCGGCTTCAAAGACCGTCCTGCGCGAAGAGCTGGACTCGGAAGCAGCACGGAAAGAAGCAATAGAGAAAACACGTAATGCAGCGCAAGGCAATTCAACGCGCGGAAACTCAAAAACATACTGAGCAACCGGCCTGATCAGCTGGCATCCTTAGCCGTTATCCACTGCGATGAAGCCGTAGTTTCGGTCGGCCATCGGCTTTTCGGTAGTCATGCTCCGGCACCGATGCAGCGGGTGCCGGAACACGAGAACTCATTCCAAAAACTAATGTGCAGCACCACCGCCGAGATATGCTGCTTGCACCGCGGGGTCGTTCTGCAGTTTGTCGGCCGGGCCGTGTACGGAAATCTTGCCGTTTTCCAGTACGTAGCCGTAGTCGGCGACGTTCAATGCCGCAGCGGCGAATTGTTCCACCAGCAGCATCGTGATCCCCTGTTCCTTCAAACGCAAGATGATGCGAAACACCTCTTCGACCAGGATGGGCGCGAGTCCCATCGATGGTTCGTCGAGCAGGATCACTTCCGGGTTGAGCATCACGGCGCGCGCCATGGCGAGCATCTGCTGCTCGCCGCCGGACAGCGTGCCGGCCAGTTGCGTCTGACGTTCCTTGAGACGCGGGAACAACTCCAATGCACGTTCCAGGTCGTGAGCGATATCGCCCTTGGGACGCGCCCGGGTGAAGCGCGGGAACGCGCCCAGCAACAGGTTGTCGGTGACGCTCATGGTGGCGAAGACGCGGCGGCCTTCGGGCGAATGGGCGAGACCGGCGCGCGCGATCTTGTGCGAGTCCTGGCCGGTGACGTCCTTGCCGCCCAGGGTGACGGTGCCTCCCTTGGGCTTGATCATGCCGGAGATGGCGCGCATGGTGGTGGTTTTGCCGGCGCCGTTGGAGCCGATCAGGGTGACCACTTTGCCTTTCGGCACTTCCATCGAAATACCGTGCAGCACTTCAACCTTGCCGTAAGCGGCCTGCAAATTCGAAATCGTCAACATCTCAAGCTCCCGCGGTGGTAGGTGTGGCGTCGCCGGCGCTGCCGCCGAGATAGGCTTCGATCACCTTGGGATCAGCCTGCACTGCGGCCGGCTTGCCTTCGGCGATCTTCTGGCCGAAGTCGAGCACGGTGACGGTGTCGCAGATCGACATGACGACGTCCATGTGATGCTCGATCAGGATGATGGTGATGCCGACATCGCGGATCTTGCGAATGATGGCGACCAGCTCCTTGATGTCGGGCGCGGTGAGGCCGGCGGCCGGTTCGTCGAGCAGCAACAGGCTCGGATTGAGGCCCAGTGCGCGACCGATTTCGAGCAGGCGCTGTTTGCCGTACGGCAGGTTGCGCGCTTCTTCGTTGGCAAGATCGGCGAGGCCGACGAACTCGAGAATCGCGGCGGCGCGTTCGCGTGCGGCGCGCTCTTCGCGCAGGTAGCGCGGGCTGTGCACCATGACGTCGGCGACGTTGCTGCGGAAGGTGTGGTGCAGGCCGACCAGGACGTTTTCAGTGGCGGACATTTCGCCGAACAGCTGGACGTTCTGGAAAGTGCGCGCCACGCCGCCTAGGGCGATCAGCGACGGCGGCTGGCCGGTGATGGTGCGGCCGTCGTATTCCACCGCGCCGTCAGTCGGACGGTAGATGCCGGTGAGCACGTTCATCATGGTGCTCTTGCCGGAACCGTTGGGGCCGATCAGGCCGTGCACGGTACCTTTGCGGACGTCGAGGTCGACCTTGTTGAGGGCTTTCAGGCCGCCGAACTGCATCAGCACCTGGTTGACCTTGAGCAGGGTTGCGCCGACTTCCTTGACCGCATCGTTGGTGATGACGGCGGCAGTCTTGTCGCCGGCGATTTGCTGCGCCAGCGGAACACGCTTGCTGAGCATGCGGCCGAACATGGCACGGCAGAAACCGACGATGCCGTCTTGCAGGTAATAGACCACGAACAGCGTCATCAGGCCGAAGATGGTGAGGCGCCAGTCGGTGATGTTTTCCAGCTTGTAGGAGAAGCCGGCCATGAGCACGGTGGCGACCACCGGCACGGCGATTTCGCGTGGCGTCTTGATCTTCTTGACGACCGAGCCGATGGCGCCGAGGACGACGATCACGGCAGCCACGGTGGCGATCTGGCGGAACAGTTCGATGTCCGACAGCAGGCTGGGCAGCATGACCACGATCAGCGCGCCGATGAGCGAACCGATGCGCGACTTGCGGCCGCCCATGATGACCGCCAGCAGGAACAGGATGGTCAGTTCGAAGTTGTAGGTATTGGGCGAGATGTACTCTTCCGAATACGCGTACAGGCAACCCGACAAACCGGCCAGCGCGGCGCTGATGACGAAGGCGTAGACCTTGTAGCGGTACACCGACACGCCCATGCAGTCCGAGGCGATCGGGCTGTCGCGCAGCGCCTGGAAGGCGCGGCCGAGGTTGGAGCGCAGAATGCGATGGACCACGATCAGCGACAGCACCATGAGCACGGCGACGACGTAGAAGAATTCGACTTCGTCGAGCTTGGTTCCGCCGAAACTCGGCTTCGGCACCTTGATGCCCATCGGACCTTCGGTGAGGAAAGTCATTTCATTGATGAGAATCTGGATGATGGTGCCGAAGGCCAGCGTGACCATCGCCAGGTAAGGACCCGTCACGCGCAAGGCCGGCAAGGCCAGCACTGCGCCGAAGACCGCAGTGACGCCGATGCTGGCCGGCAGGATCAGCAGGAACGGCAAACCGAGCTTGAAGTACAGCACGCCCGCGGTATACGAACCGATGCCGAACAGGCCGGCGTGACCCAGCGAAACCTGGCCGGTGTAGCCGACCACGATATCCAGCCCGAACAACAGGATGGCGTAGATCAGGATGGTTTCCACCAGATGCAGATAGTAGGGATTGCGCACGAAGAGAGGCAGCACCGCGAGCGCGGCGATGCCCAGGATCGAAAGAAGAAGGATTTTCTTGTTCATGTTCATCAGACCTTTTTGATCGCGGTTTTGCCAAACAGGCCTGCAGGTTTTACAGCCAGCACGAGCAACAGCAGGAGCAGTCCGGGGACTTCCTTGTAGCCGGTCGAGATGTAGAACCCCGTGACGGTTTCAGCGATGCCGAGGATCAGGCCGCCGACAATGGCTCCCATGCCCGAGGTCAGGCCGCCGATGATGGCCACGGCGAATGCCTTGAGGCCAAGCGCTGCACCCATGGTTGCACCGGTCAGTGTCAGCGGCGCCACCAGCACGCCGGCGAAGGCGGCGGTTGCCGAAGACAAGGCGTAGGAGAAGGTGATCACCACGCTGGTGTTGATGCCCATCAGGCCGGCGGCGTCACGGTCGTTGGAGGTGGCGACCACGGCCTTGCCGTAGATCGACTTGCGGTTGAACAGCTCGACGGCGAGCATGATGGCCAGCGCGCCGACCACCACCAGCACCTGCATCGGTTGCACGTTGGCGCCGAAGATCTGGAACGGAGAACCCGACAGCGGGCTCGGGAACGGCAAGTCGTCCTTGCCCCAGATGTTTTCCGCGACGTTCTTGAAGATGATCGCCAGCGCAATGGTCGACATGATCCAGCCGAATTCGGACTTGATCTTGATGGCCGGACGCACGCCGATCCATTCGACGAAGACGCCTTGCAGCGCGCCGAAGACCAGCACGATCGGGATCATCAGCCAGTAGTTGAGATAGGGACCGCCGTGTATGTTGCCGACCACGGACAGGCCGACCAGCGAACCGAGCATCAATGCCTCGCCCTGGCCGAAGTTCAGTGTGCCGGAGGTGGCGAAGGTCAATTGATAACCGAAGGCGATCACCGCGTAGATCATGCCTAGCGCGATGCCGCTGAAAACCAGCTGTAACAGAATATCCATTATTTCTACCCAAGAAGCGGCTGCCATTGAATGGCGGGTTGAGTGCGCCGGGATCTTTTGCGTCGTATGGCGGTGAGGAATTATGCAACCCGGGCCTGCTTATGCATATGCGTACAAGTACGCATATGCTCGCTACGCCCTGCCCGGCTTCGCTTTCGCGTTGCCCGACGTTGAACACACGGCCCGTTCAGCCGATGTGGTTTCGACGTCGCTGCGACATTTCCGTCACTTCCGATACAAGTTAAAAGATCGTCAACAGACTCTGCGAAAAAGGCCAGTCCCCGGATCGCAAGGACTGGCCTTTATGCTTTAACGACAAATTACGTCGCCGTCAGACTTATTTGCCGAGTACGACGCGGCCGTTTTTGACTTCACCCATCACGACCATGTTGGCCTTGATGGCTTCGTGATCGTCACGCGTGAATGGCTTGTTGTACGTGGTGACAACGCCTTCAATCTTGGTGTTCAGGCTTTCCAGCGCGCCGCGGACTTTTTCGCCATCGGTGGAGCCGGCTTGCTTGATCGCTGCGGCCAGCAACAGGATCGAATCGTAGCCTTGGGCAGCGGACACAGCCGACGGCATGCGGTCAACCTTGTAAGCCTTTTGGTAGGCTTCGATGAAGGACTTGCGCTTTGGCGTGTCGCCATCCTGGATGAAGGTTTGCGGCATGCGTGCGCCGTTGCCGTTCTTGCCGGAATTGTCGATGAAGTTGCCCATCGACAGCGGCCAGCTGCCGATGATAGGCACGTGCCAGTTCAGCTTTTCCATGCCGTTGGCGATTTGCGCCAGTTCAGGACCGATACCGTAAGTCAGCACGACTTGCGCGCCGCCTTGCTTCGACTTCAGCAACTGGGCCGTCATGTCGACGTCTTTGAGGTTGTATTTTTCGATGGCGACAGGCGTGATCTTCTTGGCGGCCAGGGCCTTTTCCAGATCTTCACGTCCCAACTGACCGTAGTTGGTCGAGTCGGCCAGAATCGCGACCTTGGTGTACTTTTGCTTGTCGATGGCTTCATCAGCCAGCATCTTGGCCTGGATCGCGTCGTTGGCCGAAGTGCGGAAGATGTAATTGTCCTTGTCCTTCTCGAACTGCTTGGTGACCACGGAGCCGGTAGCGACGTTAGTGATCACGGGGATCTTGGCTTCCTGGTAGAAGCGCTGCGAAGCCAGCGCCACGCCGGTATTGGCGTAACCCACGGTGGCGACGACTTTTTCCTTGTTGATCATCTCTTGTGCAATCTGCACGCCGCGCTCATTCTTGGCTTCATCGTCGCGCTCGACCAGTTGGACCTGGCGGCCCAACAGACCGCCGGCGGCGTTGATTTCAGCCACGGCCAGCTTGACGCCGTCGCGCATGGAGACGCCCATCGGAGCGGAACCACCGGTGAACGGGCCGGACACGCCAATCTTGATCGGGTCGGCAGCTTGGCTGGAAAGGGAAAGGCTCAGCAATGCTGCTGCAACCAGAGCTTGGGTCTTGTAAGTCATTTGTCTTCCTCCTGGGTTTAATTATGTGGCCAGACCATCTTGTTGTGGACTAACTCTCCTCTGTTGCGGGTTCTCCGCAGCATCGGTATCGGGGCTGATTCTGTCGCATTTACCTTTCTCGAAACTTACAAACCTGTCAGGGTCTGTCGGATGCTTTCGGGTAGTGGAACCGATTTTTCTTGCTTGAAATTAACCCACACGATCTTTGCGCCGCCCTCAGCATAAATGATTTCCGGCTGATCGACACGCCGGATTTCATAGGTAGTTTCCACACTGGAGCGGCCGGGAGGCTGTGCGTACATGCGGATTTCGATGTCGGCGGGATACTTGAGCTGGCGCAGGAAGCTGCAATGCGCATTGACGATCACCGGGCCCAGCCCGTCGGCGGCCAAGCCGACGCCGATGGTTTCCAGCCACTCGATGCGGGTCTGCTCCATGTAGCGGAAATAGACGGTGTTGTTGACGTGATTGAAGGCGTCCATGTCGCCCCAGCGCACATCCATGCGCGAGGTATGAATCAATATCTTGTCGGTCATTCGGTGGCGTGCCTTTCGTTGGGCGCTAAAGCGATTCATCCATTGTTGAATTTATTTCATCTTTCTTGGGGGCGTAGAATCCCTCCCCCCATCCATTCCTTGCAATTTCGGCTCATGAGGTAGTGAGTCCATTTCCATACTTATAAAAGGGAAATCACATAAAATACTTGGCATCGCGAACATATTTGCGTTGCAGACTAGCATTCTCTCGCAAAATATTGAACAATAGCACGATCGTTCGCAAAAATATTCCAACCAAAAAACCATACGGGACACTCCATGACTCAACCTCAAGACTTGCTGGCGCAATACGGCCCGCGCGAAGCAATGGAATACGACGTCGTCGTTGTCGGCGGCGGCCCGGCCGGCTTGTCGGCGGCCATCCGCATCAGGCAGCTGGCGGCGGAAGCCGGCAAGGAAGTCTCGGTCTGCGTGCTGGAAAAAGGCAGCGAAGTCGGCGCCCACATCTTGTCCGGCGCGGTCATGGATCCGCAGGCGATCACCGAACTGTTCCCCAACTGGAAAGAACTCGGCGCGCCGCTGAACACCGAAGTCACCGAAGACCGCTTCCTTTTCCTCTCCGCCAGCAAGGCATACAAGACCCCGTCCTGGATGCTGCCAGCCTGTTTCCAGAACCACGGCAACTACGTCATCTCGCTGGCCAACGTGACCCGCTGGCTGGGCCAGCAGGCTGAAGCGCTGGGCGTGGAAATCTTCCCCGGCTTCGCCGCTGCCGAAGTGCTCTACAACGACGACGGCTCGGTCAAGGGTGTCGCCACCGGCAACATGGGCGTGGACCGCCACGGCGAGCCGACCGGCGCCTTCCAGCTGGGCATGGAGCTGCACGCGAAGTACACCTTCTTTGCCGAAGGCGCGCGCGGCCATCTGGGCAAGCAACTGATCGCCAAGTACAAGCTCGACGCCGGCCGTGATCCGCAGACCTACGCCATCGGCATCAAGGAAATCTGGGAAATCGATCCCAAGCTGCACAAGCCGGGCCTGGTGGTGCACACCGCCGGCTGGCCGCTCGACAGCGGCACCTACGGCGGCTCCTTCCTGTATCACCTGGAGAACAACCAGGTCGCGGTCGGCTATGTGGTCGGCCTGGCGTACGAGAATCCCTATCTGTCGCCGTACGAAGAATTCCAGCGTTACAAGACGCATCCGGAAATCCGCAAGTTCTTCGAAGGCGGCAAGCGTCTTGCCTACGGCGCGCGTGCGATTACCGCCGGCGGCTTGCAATCGTTGCCGAAGCTGACCTTCCCGGGCGGCGCGCTGATCGGCTGCGATGCGGGCTTCCTGAACGCATCACGCATCAAGGGCAGCCATGCGGCGATCAAAACCGGCATGCTGGCCGCAGAAGCTGTCTTTGAGGCTTTGGGCAATGATCGCCAGTTCGACGAACTGACGGCGTATAGCGCTGCGTTTGAAAAGTCCTGGCTGCACGAAGAATTGCACAAGGCGCGCAACTTCAAGCCGTCAATGAGCAAGGGCTTATATACCGGCACGCTGCTGGTGGGCATCGATCAGGTGCTGTTCGGCGGCAAGGCGCCGTGGACGCTGCATCACACGCACGCCGACCATGAATGCCTGAAGCCGGCGGCCGACTTCACGCCGATCGCGTATCCGAAGCCGGACGGCAAGCTGACCTTCGATCGCCTGTCGTCGGTGTTCATCTCCAACACCAACCATGCGGAGGACCAGCCGGTCCACCTGACGCTGAAAGACCCGTCGGTGCCGGTCGGCATCAACCTGGCGAAGTATGCCGGTCCGGAAGCGCGTTACTGCCCTGCCGGCGTGTATGAGTTCGTGAAGAACGATGACAATACGGACCGCTTGCAGATCAACGCGCAGAACTGCGTGCACTGCAAGACCTGCGACATCAAGGACCCGACGCAGAACATCGTGTGGGTGACGCCGGAGGGCGGCGGCGGGCCGAATTATTCGAACATGTAATCGGCTTTTTTACCGCAAATAAAAACGGCGCTTCGATCAAACGAAGCGCCGTTTTTGCTTTAGCGTGACCGCCACAGCGAGGCAGCCGGATTTCATTTAGTATGACCGTTCCCATAAGACCACCTTCGCTTACGAGGACCATAAAAATGATTCGGAGACTTGCCCTGGGCATCATCGCTCCCCTGCTGCTTTCATCTTCCCTGCTGCCCGCCGCGGCGCACGCCGCCGGCTATCCGCAACAACGCGAAGCCGACTGGATTGCACCTTCCTTCACTTTTCATACCGGCGAGACGCTGAACAATTTCAAACTGCACTACATCACCGTCGGCGATCCGGCCCATCCGGCGGTGCTGCTGTTGCACGGCACTTACCGCAGCGGAGCCGACATGGTCGCCAAGGATTTTGCCGGCGAGATGCTGGGTCCGGGACAGCCGCTCGATGCGAGCAAGTACTACGTCATCATGCCGGACGCGATCGGCGTCGGAAAATCGGCCAAGCCGTCAGACGGACTCCGCACGAAATTCCCGCAATACAATTATGCCGACATGGTGCTGGCGCAATACCGGCTGGTGACCGAGGGCCTCGGCGTCAAGCATCTGCGCCTGGTGATGGGCAATTCCATGGGCGGCATGCAGACCTGGATGTGGGGAGAAACCTATCCGGCGATGATGGATGGGCTGGTGCCGATGGCATCGCAACCGATCGAGATGGCGAGCCGCAACTGGATGATGCGACGCATGCTGGTCGAATCGATCAAACAGGATCCGGCCTGGAACGGCGGCAACTACACTACGCAGCCGCCGTCGCTACGCCTGGCCAACACCATGTTCGGCATCGCCACTGCCGGCGGCACCCTTGCCTATCAGGCGCTGGCGCCGACGCGCGCGCAGGCCGACAAGATCGTGGATGACCGGCTCGCTGCCCCCGTGACGGCCGATGCCAACGATTTCATCTATCAATGGGGATCGTCGGCTGACTTCAATGCCATGCCGAATTTGACGCGCATCCAGGCGCCTCTGCTGGCGATCAATGCAGCTGACGACGAGCGCAATCCGCCCGAAACCGGCACGATGACGGCGGCGCTGAAGCAACTGAAGAACGCGGAGCTGTATCTGATTCCGGCGAGTGCGGAAACGCGGGGGCATGGAACGACCAGTTTTTCAAAATTCTATGCACGGCAAGTCGGCGACTTTCTGAAAGCGCTGCCGTCACGCTAAGTCCCGCTGCATTCCAAATGCAAAAAAGGCTTCGATCGATATCGAAGCCTTTTGTTTTTGCGACATGCGCGAACAAAAGATCAGGCGCTTGGCAAGGTCCATTGTCCGTTGATGATTTTTTCCAGCCAGAAGGCGCCGATGACCGTCTTGACGTCGGTTACCTTGCCCAGTCGGACTTGCTCCAGCAACTCCGACAGCGGCGCCTTGTAGATGTCGAGGAATTCGCCGTCGTCGAGCTTGCGCTCACCTGCCGTCAAGCCGCGCGCCAGATAGATGTCCAGGTGCTCGTCGGAGTAGGCAATCGCATTGTGGATGGTGCAGACGAATTGCCAGTCGGTGGCGGTGTAGCCGGTTTCTTCCTGCAGCTCGCGCTTGGCGCAGGCCAGATGATCTTCGCCGGCGTCGATCTTCCCGGCCGGGAATTCGATGAAGACCTGGTCGAGCGGATAGCGGAACTGACGCTCCAGCAGCACCGAGCCGTCGTCGAACAAGGGCAGGATCACCACGGCGCCGGGATGACGAATGTGTTCACGTACCGACTGCTTGCCGTCCGGCAGGCGAATCGTATCGCGCTGAACCTTGAGGAAGTGTCCTTCGTAGACCAGTTCACCGTCTACCTTGATTTCATTGAGATGTGCGTCTGGATGTTTGTCCATGGGAGATCAGGCAATCAATAAGCGTGGATGGAAGAAGAAAAGCTTGTGGCCGCCGCATGCATGCATGCCACAGGATCGCGCAGCTCAGGCGTGGCTCTTGCGCAGGTAGCGCACGACGTAGCCCGGATACGCCAACACCAGGAACAGACAGCCGGTGACGGCATAAAATTCCCAGCGCTGGGCAAAGGCGTTGCCGATATTGGCTTCGAACAAATGCGCGATCGCGCCGACGATGAAATACAGGGCCACCAATTCAAGCAAGCGCACCCATACCGGCTTGCGGTAATCGGGCGACTTGCTCAGGGGGATCAGCGCGAACAGCTGCTGATTGAAGAAAGGCAGGTTGGCGGCCAGGACCGCCAACACGATGACACACCAGCTCAGTAGGGAGACGTTCACCGGCGGCTTCGCTTTATGTTGCGATGACTTTGCTGAGGAATGTCGCCAGCGTGGTGACGATGGCGTTGGTGCAGGCATCCATCAGGTGGCCGGGCCACAGACCGAGGCCCAGCGCTGCGATACCGTTCAGGCTCAATGCAATGCGCACGTCGAAGCTGGCGGTGATCTTGCCGCTGTCGGCAGGATCATCGAAGTACATGTTCTTGATCACGCGCAGGTAGTAGAACGCGCCAACCAGCGAGAACACCACTGCCAGCACTGCCAGCCAGATCTGGCCGGTACCCAGCACCGCTTGCAGCACCGACAGCTTGGCGTAGAAGCCGACCATCGGCGGAATACCCGCCAGCGAGAACATCAGCACCAGCATGATGCCGGCGAACCATGGGCTGCGTTGATTCAGCCCCTTGAAATCGTCGAGCGTGTCGGCTTCGAAACCGGAGCGCGCCATCAGCAGGATCACGCCGAAGGTGCCCAGCGTGGTCAGCACATAAGTAATCGCATAGAACAGCGACGAGCTGTAGGCGTTGACGGCCTGGAACAGGTTGCCGTCGACTACGCCCGACATCATGCCCAGCAACATGAAGCCCATGTGCGAGATGGTCGAGTACGCCAGCATGCGCTTGATGTTGGTCTGCGCAATCGCCGTCACGTTACCGACGATGATCGACAGCACGGCCAGCACCATCAGCATTTGTTGCCAGTCGATCGCCAGCGGCAACAGGCCTTCGACCAGAATGCGGAACACCATGGCGAACGCAGCCAGCTTCGGCGCGCCGCCGATCAGCAGCGTCATCGGCGTCGGTGCGCCATGGTAGACGTCAGGCACCCACATGTGGAACGGCACGGCTCCCAGCTTGAACGCCAGGCCTGCCACCACGAACACGATGCCGAATACCAGCACGTTGCGGTCGACGGTGCCCGAGACAATGGCGCGGAAGACGTCGTTCAGTTCCAGCGATCCGGTGGCGCCGTAGAGCATCGAGATGCCGTACAGCAGGAAGCCGGAAGCCAGCGCGCCGAGGATGAAGTACTTCATCGCCGCTTCGGTCGAACCGACGTTGTCGCGGCGCAGGGCGACCAGCGCGTACAGCGACAGCGACATCAGTTCCAGGCCGAGGTAGATGGACAGGAAGCTGTTGCCCGAGATCATGACCATCTGGCCCAGCAGCGCAAACAGCGCCAGCGCGTAGAACTCGCCGCCGAGGTGGCCGCCGCCGACGATGCCGCGATCGGAGTTGTATTGACGACCGTAAATCAGCGTCAGGCCGATAGCCAGGTAGGAGAACAGTTTCAGCAGGCTCGAGAGCGGATCCGAGACGAACATGTTGCTGAAGGTGTAGACCGTTTCGCCGCTTGCATAGTTGGTGAAGGTCAGCACTGCGCAGACTACCAGCGCCAGCAAGGACAGCACGTAAGTAATGACGCGCTTTGCATCCGGCAAAAACATATCGATCAGCAGGATTACGGAGGTCGCAATCAGCAGAAATATTTCCGGATAGACAGGGATCAGATTCATGTTGTTCATTTAGTTACCGCTTAGTTTCGTCCGCGTATTTTGTCCGCTTACCGTTGCCGCCGTTTTCAGCCGGGCCCGCACTTCGCCTGCCCTGCCTGTTTCGAAACGTCGTATCGAATTGCTTGCCGGCGTCGGCGCTGCACACTGCAGCAGCACCGATGCCTTGTTACTTTAGTTACTGATCAATTGCCGATCTTGGAGACCGACACGTGTTTCAACAGATCGCTGACCGAAGTCTGCATCGTGTCCGTCACCGGCGCCGGGTACAGACCCATCACCAGCACCGCGATCGCCAGCAGGCCGAGGATGAAGAATTCGCGTTTGTTGACGTCGGTCAGTTCTTCCACGTGGTGATTGGTTACCGCGCCGAAGATCACGCGCTTGGTCAGCCACAGCGAGTAAGCCGCCCCCAGGATCAAGGCAGTTGCCGACAGCAGGCCGATCCAGAAGTTGAACTTGACCGCGCCCAGGATCACCATGAATTCACCGACGAAACCGGAGGTCGCAGGCAGACCGCAGTTGGCCAGCGAGAACAGGATGAAGAAAGCGGCGAAGCGCGGCATCTTGTTGACCACACCGCCGTACTGGGCGATTTCACGGGTATGCATGCGGTCGTACAGCACGCCGATACACATGAACATCGCGCCCGACACGAAGCCGTGGGAAATCATCTGTGCGATACCGCCCTGCACCGCCATGTCGTTGAACATGAAGAAGCCCAGCGTGACGAAGCCCATGTGGGCGATCGACGAGTACGCCACCAGTTTCTTCATGTCCTGCTGCACCAGTGCGACCAGGCCGATGTAGATCACGGCAACCAGCGACAGCGTGATCATGAAACCGGACAGCGCGTGGCTGGCGTCAGGAGCGATCGGCAGCGAGAAACGCAGGAAACCGTAAGCACCGAGCTTGAGCATGATCGCAGCCAGCACGATGGAGCCGCCGGTAGGCGCTTCCACGTGGGCGTCAGGCAGCCAGGTATGCACCGGCCACATCGGCACCTTGACCGCGAACGCCATCAGGAATGCGAAGAACAGCAGTTTTTGCTCGATCATCGACAGCGGCAGCTGATGCCATGTCGGGATTTCGAAGCTGCCGCCGGACACGATGTACAGGTAGATCAGCGCGATCAGCATCAGCAGCGAGCCGAGCAAGGTGTACAGGAAGAACTTGAACGCTGCGTACACGCGGTTGGCGCCGCCCCACACACCCACGATGATGAACATCGGGATCAGGGTCGCTTCGAAGAACACGTAGAACAGCATGCCGTCGAGTGCGGAGAACACGCCGATCATCAGGCCCGACAGGATCAGGAACGCGCCCATGTATTGGCCGACGCGCTTCTGGATGACTTCCCAGCCGGCCAGCACCACGATCACGGTGATGAAGGCCGTCAGCGGGATGAACCACAGCGACAGGCCGTCAATGCCGAGGAAATAGCTGATGTTGAAACGATCGATCCAGGGCGTCTTCTCGACAAACTGGTAACCGTGCGCGGCGGCATCGAAATGCAGTACCAGCGGGATGGTTACCAGCAGGCTGACGACGGCGCCGAGCAGCGCCAGCCAGCGCGCGACGGATGGATTGTCGTCGCGACCCACGGCCAGGACGAGTATGCCAAACGCGACCGGACACCAGATCGCAAGGCTAAGGAGAGGAAAAGTTGACTGCATCATGGTTGTTATCTTCTTACAGCTTATTTGCCAAACGGAAACGGCATGAACCAAACCAGGAAACCCAGCACCCCGATAATCATCACGAACGCGTAATGGTAGATGTAACCGGATTGCCACAGGCGCGTGACTTTCGAGAACCAGTTGACGACCTTGGCGCTGCCGTTGACGACCAGGCCGTCGATCAGGCCCTTGTCGCCCACTGTCCACAGGCCGGTGCCCAGCATGCGCGCACCGCCGGCAAACACGACATCATTGAACTTGTCCATGTAGTACTTGTTGTCGAGCAAGGTGTAGATCGCGCTGAACTTGTCCTTGAACCAGGCCGGGACGCGCGGATTGACCATGTAGAAGTAGTACGCAGTCGCCACCCCGGCAATCGCCAGCCACAGCGGCGCCGACGTCAGCGAATGCACCGCCATCGCGATCGGACCGTGGAACTCATGCGCCAGCTCTTCGAGCGCCTTGTGGTTTTCACCGACAAAGATCACGTTCTTGAAGAAATCGCCGAAGACCAGGGGCGAGATCGCGAAGAAACCGATGATGACCGATGGAATCGCCAGCAAGATCAGCGGCAGCGTCACCACCAGCGGCGACTCGTGCGGTTTCTGCCCCGGGGCCAGGCCGTGATGCTCGTGATCGTCGTGGGCATCGTGTGCACCATGAGCATGGTCGTCATGCGCACCGTGTGCAACAGCTGCAGCTGCAGGAGCGTGATGGTCATCGTGGCCATGTGCATCGGCCTTGCCGAAACGCTCTTCGCCATGAAACACCATGAAGTACATGCGGAACGAATAGAACGCGGTCACGAACACGCTGGCCAGCACGGCGAAGTAGGCAAAACCGGAACCCGCCAGATGCGATTCGGCGGCTGCTTCGATGATGCTGTCCTTCGAATAGAAACCGGAGAAGAACGGTGTACCGATCAGCGCCAGCGAACCCAGCAGCGATGTGATCCAGGTGATCGGCATGTACTTGCGCAGGCCGCCCATGTTGCGCATGTCCTGGTCATGGTGCATGCCGATGATCACGGAACCCGCACCGAGGAACAGCAACGCCTTGAAGAACGCGTGGGTCATCAGATGGAACACGGCGACCGAATAGGCCGAGGCGCCCAGCGCGACCGTCATGTAACCGAGCTGCGACAGTGTCGAATATGCCACCACGCGCTTGATGTCGGTCTGCATGGTGCCGAGGAAGCCCATGAACAACGCGGTGATCGCGCCGATCACGAGGATCACGGACAAGGCGGTGTCGGACAATTCGAACAGCGGCGACATGCGGGTCACCATGAAGATGCCGGCGGTCACCATCGTCGCCGCGTGGATCAGTGCGGAAATCGGGGTCGGGCCTTCCATCGAATCAGGCAGCCAGACGTGCAGCGGGAACTGGGCAGATTTACCCATCGCGCCGACAAACAGGCAGATACATGCCACGGTCAGCAGCATCCAGTCGGTTCCCGGCAGCGTCAGCTGGGCCAGCTCGCCGCGCTTGGCGAACACTTCGCCGTAGTTCATGGAACCGGCATAGGCCAGCAACAGGCCGATGCCCAGGATGAAGCCGAAGTCGCCGACGCGGTTGACCAGGAAGGCCTTCATGTTGGCCTTGATCGCGGTCGGACGGGTGTACCAGAAACCGATCAGCAGGTAGGAAACCAGGCCCACTGCTTCCCAGCCGAAGAACAATTGCAGGAAGTTGTTGCTCATGACGAGCATCAGCATCGAGAACGTGAACAGCGAGATGTACGAGAAGAAGCGGTTGTAGCCGTCATCGTCCTTCATGTAGCCGATGGTGTAGACGTGCACCATCAGGGACACGAAAGTCACCACGCACATCATCATCGCGGTCAGGCTGTCGACCAGGAAGCCGACTTCCAGCTTCAGGCCGGCCACGGTCATCCAGGTGTACAGCGTGCCGTTGTAGGTCGCACCATCGACTACCGCCAGCAAGGTCTGGACGGAAATGATCAGTGCGATCAACACGCCGAGGATGGTCGCCGTGTGCGAAACCTTGCGGCCGACTACATTGCCGAAGAACTTCGTCCCGAGCAGGCCTGCGATCGCAGAACCGGCCAACGGCGCCAGTGGAACGGCTAAAAGAAGATGTGGGTTAAGTTGCCCCGCCATGATGAACCTTATCGCTATTTGGGTTCTCCTCGAATCGGGAAGACTCTCGGAGAACGCCCATCTTTAAATGAAATTTAAATTCAATCTACATGCACTGCGAACGTTTCAATGCGCACTACAGCTCAAACGTGTTTATCCCTTGAGCGTGTCCAGGTCTTCCACGTTGATGGTGTCCAGGTTGCGGAACAGCACCACCAGAATGGCCAGGCCGATTGCGGACTCCGCAGCGGCGACTGTCAGGATGAAGAACACGAAGATCTGTCCTGCCGCATCGCCGAGATAATGCGAGAAGGCAATGAAGTTCATGTTCACCGCCAGCAGCATCAGTTCGATTGCCATGAGCAACACGATGACGTTCTTGCGGTTGAGGAAAATGCCCACGATCGAGATCGCGAACAGGATCGCGCCGAGAATCAGGTAATGCGAGAGCGAAAGAGTCATGATTGCGCGCCCCTTATGATTGTTTTTCCGCGCCCGATGCCTGAGCATCGTCGCCGGTGTTGCCGTTATTACGGGTGGATTCGGACTTCATCTTGACCAGGCGAACGCGATCGGTGCTCTTGACCTTGACCGCTTCGGCCGGCGAGAAGTACTTGCTGTCCTTGCGGCGACGCAGCGTCAGTGCCACGGCGGCCACGATGGCGACCAGCAGGATCACGGCAGCAACTTCAAAGGCGTAGACGTATTCGGTGTAGATCAGCATGCCCAGCGCCTTGGTGGTGCCGATGGTGTTCGATGCTGCAGGCACTTGCGCTTCCGGCGCCCAGAAGCTGCGCAACAGGACCGCAGCCATCTCCAGCACGATGATCACGCCGATGGTCGCGGCAAGCGGGAAGTATCCCCAGAAGCCCTCTCGCATCTTGTCGAGATTGATGTCCAGCATCATCACCACGAACAGGAACAGCACCATCACCGCCCCGACATAGACAAGCACCAGCACGATGGCGAGGAATTCCGCCTTCAGCAACATCCAGATGCCGGCCGCCGAAAAGAAGGCCAGCACGAGGAACAGGGCCGCATGCACCGGGTTGCGGGCCGTAATGACGCGTAATGCGGCGAGCACGAGGACCACCGAAAACGCATAGAACAAGACAGTTTTAAATTCCATAATCAACCAAAAAGTTGGCTAAACCAGCATCAGATCATTCGATCGCCCGATCCATCGATCGGGCTACCCAACAAGCTTCAGATCCGATCATCTCAGCGGTAAGCGACAAACGGCGAACCGTCATGCCGTCCCGAACTCAATCAACGATATGCAGCGTCTGCGGTACGTGCAGCGGCAATTTCATTTTCGTAACGATCACCAACGGCCAGCAGCATTTCCTTGGTGTAGTACAGATCGCCGCGCTTTTCACCGTGGTATTCCAAGATGTGCGTTTCAACGATCGAGTCAACCGGGCACGACTCTTCGCAGAAGCCGCAGAAAATGCACTTGGTCAGATCGATGTCGTAACGCGTGGTGCGGCGCGAGCCGTCGTCACGCTGTTCCGATTCGATCGTGATCGCCATCGCCGGGCAAACCGCTTCGCACAGCTTGCAGGCGATGCAACGCTCTTCACCGTTCGGATAGCGACGCAAGGCGTGCAGGCCGCGGAAACGCGGCGACTGCGGCGTTTTCTCTTCCGGGAACTGAATCGTGATCTTGCGCGCGAACAGGTAACGGCCGGTCAGGGCCAGGCCCTTGAACAGCTCCCGCAACATCAGGCTGCCGAAAAAATCCTTAATAGCTTCCATGCTTCTCACCTCAGCCTTTACATTACTTCCAAATATTCCACGAGGTCTGCATCCAGGTCGCAACGATCACCAGATACACCAATGTCAGAGGAATGAACACTTTCCAGCCCAGACGCATGATCTGGTCATAGCGGTAACGCGGGAACGATGCGCGCACCCAGATAAACAGCGACACAACGAAGAAGGTCTTGATGCCCAGCCAGATCCAGCCCGGAATGAAGTCCAGCACGCTCAGCGGCGATGCCCAGCCGCCCAGGAACAGCAGCGCGGTCAGGATCGAAATCAGCCACATGTTGGCGTATTCGGCCAGGAAGAACATCGCGAAGGACATGCCCGAGTATTCGATCATGTGACCGGCCACGATTTCGGATTCGCCTTCGACCACGTCGAACGGATGGCGGTTGGTTTCAGCGATGCCCGAGACGATGTAGATCACGAAAATCGGCAGCAGCGACAGCCAGTTCCACGACAGGAAACCGACGCCGTGGTCGGCGAAGTAACCCTTGCCCTGGCTGGTGACGATGTCGATCAGGTTCAGGCTGCCGGACACCATCAGCACGATGACCAGGCAGAAGCCCATCGAGATTTCGTACGACACCATCTGCGCCGAAGCGCGCATGGCGCCAAGGAACGCGTACTTCGAGTTGGACGCCCAACCGGCGATGATCACGCCGTAGACTTCCATCGAGGTAATCGCCATGACGAACAGCAGGCCGGCATTGACGTTGGCAATGACCGCTTCAGGTCCGAACGGGATCACCGCCCAGGCGGCCAGCGCCGGCATGATGGTCATGATCGGTGCGATGAAGAACAGCACCTTGCTGGCGCGCGCCGGCGTGGTCACTTCCTTGAAGATCAGTTTCAGCGCATCGGCGATCGGTTGCAGCAGACCCAGCGGACCGACACGATTAGGGCCGAGACGAACGTGCATCCAGCCGATCAGCTTGCGTTCCCACAGCGTCAGGTAAGCGACGCAGCCCAGCAACGGCACCATCACGACCAGAATCTTCAGCAGGCTCCAGACAAAGGTCCAGACATACGGCCATGCCGTACCCAGATACGTGGGGCCGACTGCGTTGATGTTGGCAATCAGTTGATCCATTACGCTTTCTCCACAACGATTGCGCCGAACATGCTGCCCAGATCAGCGGTGCTTGCATGGGCGGCCGCCACACGTACGACATTTTCCGGCAAGTTCTTGTCGATGCCTGCAGTCAGCAACGCGCTGCCCTGCCCTTGCTTGACGCTTACGCGATCGCCTGCGGCGATGCCGAGTTTCTGCGACAAGGCTGCCGACAGCCATGCCTTCGGCGCCTGGCCGTCTTGCGTTTGCAGCAGCGCCGGCGAACGGCGTGCGATGGCATCGGCAAAATGGATAGGCACGTCGGCCAGGCGTTCCAGCGCGCCGTTGGCGGAAATGTTACCGACTTGCGGCGCCAGCTTGGCGATGTTGTTCAGGCGAGCGGACAGATCGGTTTCAGCGCCGATGATTTCGGTGCGAATCGATTCCGAGGTTTCGTAGTCGAAATTTGGCAGACCGAGCAGATTGCCCAGGACGCGCAACACCTTCCATGCCGGACGAGCGTCGCCCAGCGGCTTGACGGTGCCGTTGAAGCTTTGTGCGCGGCCTTCGGCATTGACGAAGGTACCGGCTGTTTCAGTGAATGGCGCGATCGGCAGCAACACGTCGGCGTAATCGGCGCCGTGTTTGAATGCCGACATCACGACGACCATTTCAGCTTGTTTCAGCGCCGCGGTGGCAGCCTGCGAGTCGTGGCTGTCGAGTTCCGGTTCGGCGTTCAGCAGCAGGTAAGCCTTGCGCGGTTGTGCGAAAGCTTGCAGCGCGTTGGCGCCGTCCTTGCCGGGAATCGCGTTGGCGAGGTAACCGCCGACGGCGTTGCCGCCTTCAGTCAGGTAACCCAGCTTGGCGCCGGTCTGTTCGGCGATCCATTGTGCGGCGGCGTGCAGTTGCGATGCTTGCGGATGTTGCGCAGCGGCGTTGCCCAGCAAGACCGCCTTGGATGCACCCGACAACAGGCTGGCTGCGGTCTGCTTGGCTTCCGGCGAGATTTCGATGTTTTCGAAACCGGCCGGTGCTGCGACGCCCTTGGCTTGCGCCACGGCGGCAACGATGCCGCTCAGCGCCGCCAGCCATGCGGACGGTGCTGCGATGATCTTGTTGGCGACCGGCATCAGCAGGTCGTCGTCGGCAGCGTGCAGGACGCTGATCTTGGCGCCGCTCTTGACTGCCTGGCGCAGACGCGCGGTCAGCAGCGGATGATCCTTGCGCAGGAACGAGCCGATGATCAGGGCGCGGTTCAGTTCGGAGAACTCAACGATGGACATGCCCAGCCATGGATTGACCTGGTGGTCCAGCGCGAAGTCGGATTGACGCAGGCGGAAATCGATGTTTTCGGAACCCAGGCCGCGCACGACTTTTTGCAGCAATGTCAGTTCTTCCAGCGTCGAGTACGGTGTACCCAATGCAGCGATGGCGCTGGCGCCGTGTTCGTGACGGATGTTGCGCAGGCCGTGTGCGACGTATTCCAGCGCAACTTGCCATTCGACTTCCTGCCACTTGCCGTCCTGCTTCAGCATCGGCTTGGTCAGACGCTCTTCGCTGTCCAGTGCTTCGTAGGCGAAACGGTCCTTGTCGGAAATCCAGCATTCGTTGATGTCTTCGTTTTCCAGCGGCAGCACGCGCATGACCTTGCCGCCCTTGACCTGAACGATCAGGTTGGCGCCGAGGCTGTCGTGCGGGCTGACCGATTTGCGGCGCGACAATTCCCAGGTACGCGCGGCATAGCGGAACGGCTTCGACGTCAGCGCGCCGACCGGGCACAGATCGATCATGTTGCCGGACAGTTCGGAGTTGACGGTATTGCCGACGAATGTGGTGATTTCGGAGTGCTCGCCGCGACCCAGCATGCCCAGTTCCATGACGCCGGCGACTTCCTGGCCGAAACGCACGCAACGTGTGCAGTGGATGCAACGATTCATTTCCTTCATGGAGATCAGCGGGCCGACATCCTTCGGCGGCACGACACGCTTTTCTTCTTCGTAGCGCGAAGAAGAGCTACCGTAACCGACGGCCAGATCCTGCAGCTGACATTCGCCGCCCTGATCGCAGATCGGGCAATCCAGCGGATGATTGATCAGCAGGAATTCCATGACGCCTTTTTGCGCCTTGACCGCCTTGTCGCTGGCGGTGCGCACGATCATGCCGGCCGTGACCGGAGTCGCACAGGCAGGCAGAGGCTTCGGCGCTTTTTCAACGTCGACCAGACACATGCGGCAGTTGGCCGCAATGGATAATTTTTTGTGATAGCAAAAATGAGGAATGTAAGTGCCGACCTTGTTGGCAGCATCCATAACCATGCTGCCTTCTTGCACTTCAACTTTTTTGCCGTCTATTTCGATTTCAACCATGGCTTTTTGCCCAAGCTAAGTATTCTTTTGACCTTGAAGACATGCGCTCGGCCTTGTCGCCGATTGCATGTCTTGCCGTGCTGCCTAACGCTATTCGTTACGCTATGCGTTAAATATAAGCTGGCACCGAGCAATGCTTGTGCTCGATGTGGTACTCAAATTCTTCGCGGAAGTTCTTGATGAAAGCACGCACCGGCATTGCCGCCGCATCGCCCAGCGCGCAGATGGTGCGGCCCTGGATGTTGTCGGCAACCGAATTGAGCACATCGAGGTCTTCCAGCTTGCCGTGGCCGTTTTCGATACGCTCCACCATGCGGTACATCCAACCGGTGCCTTCGCGGCACGGCGTACATTGACCGCAGGATTCTTCGTAGTAGAAATATGCCAGGCGCAACAGAGATTTGACCATGCAGCGTGTTTCGTCCATCACGATGACCGCGCCTGAACCCAGCATCGAGCCGGCCTTGGCAATGGCGTCGTAATCCATGGTGGTTTCCATCATGACGTCGCCGCGAATCACCGGAGCGGACGAGCCGCCTGGGATGACCGCCTTGAGCTTCTTGCCGCCGCGCATGCCGCCGGCCAGTTCCAGCAAAGTCGAGAACGGTGTGCCGAGAGGGATTTCGTAGTTGCCCGGACGTTCGACGTCGCCCGAGATCGAGAAGATCTTGGTGCCGCCGTTGTTCGGCTTGCCGATGTCGGCGTACGCTTGTGCGCCGATCTTGAAGATGAACGGAACAGCAGCGAAAGTTTCGGTGTTGTTGATCGTGGTCGGCTTGCCGTACAGGCCGAAGCTGGCCGGGAACGGCGGCTTGAAGCGCGGCTGGCCCTTCTTGCCTTCGAGCGACTCCAGCAGCGCAGTTTCTTCGCCGCAGATATAGGCGCCGTAACCATGGTGGCCATGCAACTGGAAGTTGAAACCGGTACCGAGAATGTTGTCGCCCAAAAAGCCCGCAGCGCGTGCTTCTTCCAGCGCTTCTTCAAAACGCAGATACGCGTCGAAGATTTCGCCGTGGATGTAGTTGTAGCCGACCGTGATGCCCATTGCGTAGCCGCCGATGATCATGCCTTCGATCAGCGAGTGCGGGTTGTAGCGAATGATGTCGCGATCCTTGAATGTGCCCGGTTCGCCTTCGTCGCTGTTGCAGACCAGGTACTTTTGCCCTGGGAACTGGCGCGGCATGAAGCTCCACTTCAGGCCGGTCGGGAAACCCGCGCCGCCGCGACCGCGCAAGCCCGAGGACTTGAGTTCTGCGATGACTTGTTCAGGAGTGATGTTTTCAGTCAGGATGCGCTTGAGCGACTCATAGCCGCCACGCTTGACGTAATCCGCCAGGTGCCAGTTCTGGCCATCCAGATCCGCCAGAATCAGCGGCTTGATATGACGATCGTGCAGACAAGTCATTTCTTCAGTTCCTCCAGCAGCGCGTCGATCTTGTCGTTCGACATCCAGCTGCACATGCGGTGGTTATTGACCAGCATGACAGGTGCGTCGCCGCAAGCGCCCATGCATTCGCCTTCGACGATCGTGAACTGACCGTCAGCGGTGGTTTCCTTGTAGCCGACACCGAGCGTGTGCTTCAGGTGATGCGCCGCACGGTCGCCGCCCGACAGCAGGCATGGCAGATTCGTACAGACGGTGATCTTGTGCTTGCCCTGCTGGCTGGTATTGAACATGTTGTAGAACGTGGCGACTTCCTGCACGGCCACCGCAGGCATGCCGATGTAGTCGGCAATTTCCTGTTGCAGCTCGGCAGGCAGCCAGCCGTGTTCGACCTGCGCAATGCGCAGCGCGGACATGACTGCCGACTGGCGTTGATCCGCCGGGTATTTCGCGAGTTCGCGATCGATTTTCTTTAGAGCGTCTTGACTTAACAGCATATCGTTGGCCATCCGTGCGCATGGTTCTTTGAGAACCCGCGCGGGTTTATCGGATATTCCCCAGAACCTAATGGGTTTTCAAAAACATCCAGTGACCGGGTTACCGGTCGATTTCACCAAACACAATGTCTTGCGTACCGATGATGGTTACGGCATCGGCAATCATGTGGCCCTTGGCCATCTCATTGAGACTCTGCAAATGCGCATAGCCCGGCGCGCGGATCTTCATACGGTAAGGCTTGTTGGCGCCGTCCGACACAAGGTAGATGCCGAACTCGCCCTTCGGATGTTCAACCGCTGCATATGTCTCGCCCGGCGGCACGTGGAAGCCTTCGGTGAACAGTTTGAAGTGGTGAATCAGGTCTTCCATGTTGGACTTCATGTCCACCCGTGGCGGCGGTGCAATCTTGTGATTGTCGATGATGACCGGACCCGGGTTGTTGCGCAGCCACTCGACGCATTGCCTGATGATGCGGTTCGACTGGCGCATTTCTTCCACGCGCACCAGGTAGCGGTCGTAGCAGTCGCCGTTCTTGCCGACCGGGATGTCGAAATCGAGCAGGTCGTAGACTTCGTACGGTTGCTTCTTGCGCAGATCCCATTCGATGCCCGAACCGCGCAGCATCGGCCCGGAAAAGCCCATTGCCATCGCGCGTTCCGGCGAAACCACGCCAACCCCGACCAGACGCTGCTTCCAGATGCGGTTGTCGGTCAGCAGTGTTTCGTACTCGTCGACGTATTTCGGGAAACGGTTGGTGAAGTCTTCAATGAAGTCCAGCATCGAGCCCTGGCGGTTTTCATTGAGTTGCTTGATGGCCTTGTCGTTGCGGATGATCGATGCCTTGTACTGCGGCATTGTTTCCGGCAGGTCGCGATAGACGCCGCCCGGACGATAATAGGCAGCATGCATGCGCGCGCCGGAAACGGCTTCGTAGCAATCCATCAGGTCTTCGCGTTCGCGGAACGCATACAGCAGCACGCCCATGGCGCCGACGTCCAGACCGTGCGCGCCGATCCACATCAGGTGGTTCAGCAGACGGGTGATCTCGTCGAACATGACGCGGATGTACTGGGCGCGCAGCGGCACTTCGATGCCGAGCAGCTTCTCGATGGCCATGACGTAGGCGTGCTCGTTGCACATCATCGACACGTAATCGAGGCGGTCCATGTACGGAACCGACTGCAGATAGGTTTTTTGCTCGGCCAGCTTTTCGGTGCCGCGATGCAGCAGGCCGATATGCGGGTCGGCGCGCTGAATGACTTCGCCGTCCAACTCCAGCACCAGGCGCAGCACACCGTGCGCGGCCGGATGCTGTGGACCAAAGTTCAGCGTGTAATTCTTGATTTCAGCCATTATTTAATCCCGTAGTTTTCTTCACGAATGACACGCGGCGTGATTTCACGCGGCTCAATCGTTACGGGTTGATAAATCACACGTTTCTGTTCGGCGTCGTAACGCATTTCGACATAGCCGGACACCGGGAAGTCCTTGCGGAACGGGTGACCGATGAAGCCGTAGTCGGTGAGGATGCGGCGCAAGTCGTCATGGCCGTCGAACAGGATGCCGTAGAAGTCGAAAGTCTCGCGCTCGTACCAGTTGGCGGCGGACCAGATGTTCATGACCGAAGCCACCAGCGGCAGCTCGTCGTCGGGAGCAAAAACGCGCACGCGAACGCGCCAGTTATGCGTCAGCGACAGCAGATGCGAGACCACCGCGAAACGCGGGCCATCCCAGACGCCGTCGCCGTACGTCGAGTAGTCGACGCCGCACAGGTCCATCAATTCTTCGAAACGGGTATCGGCGTGATCGCGCAGAACGCGCATCGCCGAGAGATAATCGGCGGACTTGACCACTACAGTGATCTCGCCCAAAGATACTGTCAAATTCTGAAGATACCCTCCAAGCGCATTGCGCAAGGCAGCTTCGAGAGTTTCCAATTTTGTCGTCATACTGACCCTTCCACTCTCTTAGCGCGCAATGGTATTGGTGCGCTTGATCTTATTTTGCAGCTGGATCACGCCATACAGCAGCGCTTCGGCTGTCGGCGGGCAGCCTGGAACATACACGTCGACCGGCACGATGCGGTCGCAACCGCGCACGACGGAATACGAATAGTGATAGTAGCCGCCGCCGTTGGCACAGGATCCCATCGAGATCACCCAGCGCGGCTCGGCCATCTGGTCGTACACCTTGCGCAGCGCCGGCGCCATCTTGTTGCACAGCGTGCCGGCAACGATCATGACATCGGACTGACGCGGCGATGGACGGAACATGATGCCGAAGCGATCCAGGTCGTAACGCGAGGCGCCGACGTGCATCATTTCAACCGCACAGCACGCCAGACCAAAGGTCATCGGCCACATGGAGCCGGTACGGGTCCAGTTGATTACCTTATCCAGCGAGGTGGTAACAAACCCTTCGTTTAATACGCCTTCAATTGACATGGCTCACTCCCAATCCAGGGCACCCTTTTTCCAGATGTACCAAAAACCGACAACAAATTCAGCGATGAACACCATCATCGTGATGTAGCCAGACCAGCCCAGGTCGCGCATGGAGACGCCCCACGGGAAGAAAAATGCAGTTTCGAGATCGAACAGAATGAACAGGATGGCGACGAGGTAATACCGCACATCGAACTTCATGCGGGCATCTTCAAAAGCTTCGAAGCCGCATTCGTAAGGAGAGGTCTTTTGCGCATCAGGACGGTGAGGCCCGAGCAAACGACCGAGTAACTGAGGAGCGACACCGACACCGATGCCAACTAGGATAAACAACAGAACTGGAAAGTAATTTTCGAGGTTCACGATTTGGCGTAGGTTTGTTGATAATTAGCGGAATGATTCTCAATATCAAACAGCTTTTTCCTCGACAAAAAGCCAGCTCGGGACTTAGTCCTTTGCTGGCTTTTCTCGGTATTTCATGGTGCCGACGACGAGACTCGAACTCGTACAGCTTTCGCCACTACCCCCTCAAGATAGCGTGTCTACCAATTTCACCACGTCGGCTTGAGACTGCAATTGTAACCCGTTTTGATGCTCTTGTTCAATGCACAATCACACTAAAACTTCATAAACTGCTTTAAGTTTTGCGCATTATTACACTCTGCGCAAAAGACTATTTCGGAATCTGATTCGATTGATCTGCAGGATTCGCAGGAGCAGCTGCGGGAGCGCCCGATGCGGCGGGAGTTGCCGGAATTGCAGTTGCCGGAGCAGGCAGATTATCCATGACGCCGCCGGATTGCGAAACATGATGATTGCCGACGAATGCCAGCGCAAGAGTGGCCGCAAAAAAGATCGCGGCGGCGATGCCGGTCGACTTCGACAAGAAGTTGGAAGAACCCGTGGCGCCGAACAAGCTGCCCGACGCGCCCGAACCGAACGCAGCCCCCATATCCGCCCCTTTGCCGTGCTGCAGCAGAACCAGACCGATGATGGTCAGCGCCGCGAGCACCTGAACCACAACAATAACAGTAAATAAAGTATTCATATAGCCATCTTAAATTAAAACAACAAACAGTCAGTTGCCCTGGGCAGCCTGGACAATCGCCAGGAAATCCGCCGCTTTCAGAGCCGCGCCACCAATCAGACCACCATCGATATCCGACATGGCCAGCAGTTCCTTGGCGTTATCGGGTTTCATGCTACCACCGTAGAGGATTTGCACCCTGACGGCGGCGTCAGCATTTTTTGCAGCCAGGCGCGCGCGCAACATCGCGTGTACATCCTGCGCCATGTCGGGCGTCGCCGTCTTGCCTGTGCCGATGGCCCAGACCGGCTCGTACGCCACCACAATCTTTTGCACGTCGGAAGCATCCAGCGCCGCCAGCACCACATCGAGCTGACCGCCGACAACGGCATTGGTGCGCCCTGCTTCGCGCTCTGCCAATGTTTCGCCGACGCAGACGATAGGCGTCAGCCCGGCCTTCAGCGCCGCCGCTGTCTTTGCAGCAACCGCCGCGTCGTTTTCGCCGTGATAGGCGCGACGCTCGGAATGGCCGACGATGGCGTATTTACAGCCGAACTCAGCCAGCATGACGGCCGACACTTCGCCGGTATAGGCGCCGCTGGCATGCGCGGAAACGTCCTGCGAACCCAACGCCAGTGCGGAGCCGGCCACCGCGGCCTGCACCTGCGCCAGGTAAGGCGCCGGTACGCAAACAGCAACATCGGCATTGGCGCCGACGGCAGCCAGACCGGCTTTGACATCGGCGACCAGAGCGGCGTTGGCGGCGAGGCCGCCATTCATTTTCCAGTTACCGGCAACTAATTTACGACGCATAAAAGGGAGAGCCAAAGGGCGAATTAAGGGAGAGAATTCTGAATAACCCCGCATTCTATCGCGCCGCGGCAAACCCGGTCAAACCAAACCCCCGGTATCTGGAGCTTGCTTCACTTTATTCAATCAAGCGTCAGCATGATCTTGCCGACATGCGCACTCGATTCCATGAGTGCATGCGCCTGTGCCGCCTGCGCCAGCGGGAAAGTCTGGTAAATCACCGGCTTGACCTTGCCGCTGGCCAGCAGCGGCCAGACGCGCTCCTGCAACTGCCGGGCGATGAAAGCCTTGAACTCCACCGGACGCGGGCGCAAAGTCGACCCCGTCACCGTCAGGCGACGACGCAGGATCTGACTCATGTCCAGTTGCCCCTTGGCGCCGCCGAGCAAGGCGATGATGACCAGCCGGCCATCATCGGCCAAGGTCTTGATTTCGCGCGGCAGGTAGTCGCCGCCGACCATATCGAGGATGACGTCGACGCCGCGGCCTTCGGTGGCGGTCTTGAGAACTTCTTCGAAATCTTCAGTACGGTAATTGATGGCCAGCTCCGCGCCCAGCTCTTCGCAGGCGCGGCATTTGTCGTCCGAACCGGCTGTCGCAAAGACGCGATGCCCCAGCGCCGCCGCAATCTGGATCGCAGTCACGCCGATGCCCGACGAACCGCCCTGCACCAGCAGGGTTTCGCCGGGCACAAGACGCGCCCGCTCGAACACGTTGCTCCAGACGGTGAAGAAATTCTCGGGCAGCGCCGCAGCCTGCAGCGCATTCAGGCCTTGCGGCACGGGCAGGCACTGCGCCAGCGGCGCTGCACAGTATTCAGCGTAACCGCCGCCCTGCACCAGCGCGCATACCAGATCGCCCTTCTTGAAGGCGCTACCGCCGAGGTCGCCATCAACGATTTCGCCGGCCACTTCCAGCCCCGGCAGATCCGAGGCGCCCGGTGGCACCGGATAATTGCCCTGACGCTGGAATACGTCCGGACGGTTAACGCCGGCAGCATGGACCTTGATCAGGATCTCGCCGCTTTTCAGCTGCGGCAGCGGCCGTTCGCGCAACTGCAGCACGTCGGGTCCGCCGAATTCGGTAATTTCAATTGCTCGCATGACTTTTCCTCTGCGCCTCAAGAGGGAGGCGCGGTCGATGGCCGACCGGTTGCTTACAGCGATGCGGCCGCGCGCGCGGCGGTATCGTACAAACCGGAGGCGCTGCGCAACAATTGCGCGGCCTCGCCGATGGCCTGGTTCTGGATGCCGCTGTCGACCTGCACTTCAATCAGGCAGCGCTCACGCACTTCCTTGTAGCGCATGCACAATTGCTGGCCTTCGTCGGTGGTGGAGAACAGCAATTCCTTCCCGGCCTTCTCGCTCTTCACGTAACCCGCCTTGACCAGTTTCTTGAGCGCGTATGTCACAACGTGCGTATCCTCAATGTTCAGGACAAAGCAAATGTCCGCGAGTTTCTTTTTTCGTTCGCGGTGGTTCACGTGATGCAACAAAGAGACCTCGATTGCCGTCATATCCTTGGCGCCCGCGGCCATCATGCAACGCATCATCCAACGATTGAATGCATTGCCTGCCATGATCAGGGCATATTCCAGCTCCGACAGCTCGGCGCTGCGCTCGGAAACGAGATGATTGGAGGAGACGATTTTGGTCGGAGATTTTTGTGTCACGGCCTGTTCCGGCGTGTTTTGCAAGGATTTGTCGCTCATAAGCTTTTTCTATCGTGAAAATGTTCGTACAACTACGACACTATATAGCAATCTTAAATAAATAATTTATCTATATATTGTCTATACCTTGTCCGAAATGTATGATCCCTCGGGATTAACGGGCGCAAGCCTTCCAGCCAGATCCGGATGACAATGATTCAACCTCAACTCCACTTCCTCGGCGACGGCGCACTGTTGTGCAATCTGCCGCCACCGGCAACCCTGTCGCATCAGCAGCGCATCTGGAGCCTGGCCGACGCCGCCGCAGACTGGCCCGAAGTCGCCGAAGTCGTTCCCGGCATGAACAACCTGACCCTGATCCTGCGCTGCCCCGTCGCCGACATGGACGCCGTCTCGAAGCGCATCCTCGGCAGCTGGAAACATCTCGACATCGGCCAGCTTAGCGGCCGCGACATCGATATCCCGGTCGTGTACGGCGGCGCCGGCGGCCCTGACCTCGACGCCATTGCGCGCCATACCGGCCTCTCGACAGCGGAAGTCATCCGCCGTCACAGCGAAGGCGAATACGTGGTCTACTTCATCGGCTTCATGCCCGGCTTCGCCTACATGGGCGGCCTCGATCCGCAACTCGCGACACCGCGCCAGGATGAGCCGCGCCTGTCGATTCCCGCAGGCTCGGTCGGCATCGGCGGCGAACAGACCGGCATCTATCCGCTGGCCTCGCCGGGCGGCTGGCAACTGCTTGGCCGCACTGCGCTGCCGCTGTTCGATCCGACGCAAAATCCGCCCACCCTGCTGCGCCCGGGCGACCGCGTCCGCTTTACCGTGGAGCGTATCGTCAAATGATCGACATTATCCAACCCGGACTGCTGACTTCAGTGCAGGACCTCGGCCGCCCCGGCCATCGCCGGCTCGGCATCAATCCCGGCGGTGCGCTCAATCCACTGGCGCTCAGCACCGCCAACCTGCTGGTCGGCAACGACGTCAGCGCAGCCGGCCTTGAAATCACCATGGGCGCCTGCGAACTGCGCTTCACCACCGACACGCGCATCGCGCTCGGCGGCGACGATTTCGACGCAAGGCTCGACGACAAATTCCTGGCGCCTTACTGGAGTACGCCGGTACGCGCCGGCCAGACATTGCGTCTGGCACACGTCGGCCGTGGCGGTGCGCAAGGCATGCGCACCTGTCTTGCCATCGCAGGCGGCATTGATGTGCCAATCATCCTCGGCTCACGCAGCACCGACCTCAAAGCCGGCTTCGGCGGCCATCAAGGCCGTGCCCTGCGCAAAGGCGACCGTCTGCCGCTGGGCGACGCTGGCGTCAAGGCGACCGGACCGGCCTTCGGGGTGCGTTCGCCGCAATGGAGCGGCCTCAGCGCACAAGCCAACGACAGTAGCAAACTGACCACGCTGCGCGTGCTGCCCGGCCCCGAATTCGAACAATTCACGGTCGCCGCCCGCAATACGCTGTGGCAGGACAAGTGGCGCATCACGCCCAACAGCAATCGCATGGGCTACCGCCTGGAAGGCTCCGAACTCAAGCGCAAGCAGAGCCGCGACCTGCTGTCGCACGGCGTGGTGCCGGGCGTGATCCAGGTGCCGCCCTCCGGCCAGCCGATCATCCTGATGGGCGATGCGCAGACCACCGGCGGTTATCCCAAGATCGGGGTGGTCATCGCGGCGGACATGTGGAAGCTGGCGCAGGCGCCGCTCAACGGCTTGCTGCAACTGCAACTCTGCGATCTGGAACAAGCCTTGCATGCATGGGAAGAACAGCAGCGCTATCTCGCCCATGTCGAACAGACCATCGCCGCCCTCGGCTGGTCGCGCGCCACGCAATACCGGAAATAAGGACTGCTCATGCACATCGATCTCAATGCCGATCTCGGCGAAGGCTGCGATAACGACGAACAGCTGTTGACGCTGGTCAGCTCGGCCAATATCGCCTGCGGCTGGCATGCCGGCGACGCCAACACCATGCGCCAGAGCGTGCGCTGGGCAATCCGGAACCATGTCGCCATCGGTGCGCATCCGAGTTTTCCCGACCGTGAAAATTTCGGCCGCAGCGCCATGAATTTACCACCTGAAGAAATCATCAGCGGCATGCTGTATCAATTGGGTGCACTCGACGCCATCGTGCGCGCCGAAGGCGGCCGCATGGTGCACGTCAAGCCGCACGGCGCGCTGTATAACCAGGCCGCCAAGGACGCCGTACTGGCGCACGCCATTTGCTCGGCAATCCGCACCTTCAATCCGGAACTGGCGCTGTTCGGCCTGGCAGGCAGCGAGCTGATCGGTGCGGCAAAACAGGCGGGCCTGACTGCAGTCGAGGAAGTCTTCGCCGATCGCGCCTATAACGCCGATGGCAGCCTGGTCAGCCGCACGCTGCCCGGCGCGATGATCGAGGATGAAGCGCAAGCCATCGCGCAGACGATTTCATTCGTCAAGGACAAGCAGGTCACCGCCATTGACGGCAGCGTCGTCAAGGTCAACGCGCAGACCGTCTGCCTGCATGGCGACGGCGCGCATGCATTGGAATTTGCGCGCCAGATCCGCACGCGCCTGAGCAACGAGCACATCGGGGTTCGTGCGCCGTCCTGAGTTTATTTTGTCGTCCCCGTTCTTTTTGATTTTTCGTCGTCAGCAGTCAATTCACAATAACCATTCCTACTTGGGAGATAGTCCATGGATAGCTCGATTTTGCTACCGTTGATCGGGATTCCGATCGTCGTTGCAGGCTTTGCATTCCGCTTCAATCCGCTGTTGGTCGTTACCGTCGCCGGCCTTGCCACCGGCCTCGCCGTCGGCATGGATTTCGGCATGCTGCTGGAAACCTTCGGCGAGAAGTTCATCAACAGCCGTTCGCTGGCCGTGTATGTACTGATCCTGCCGATCATCGGTCTGCTGGAAAGCTATGGTCTCAAGGAACGCGCGCAAGACTGGATTTCGAGCATGGCCAGCGCGACGTCCGCACGCATTCTGATGTTGTACTTCGTCCTGCGCCAGGTGTTTGGCGCGCTCGGCCTGACCTATATCGGCGGTCAGGCGCAAACCGTGCGCCCCTTGCTGGCCCCCATGGTCGAGGGCGCTGCGACGGCGCGCCATGGCGACTTGCCGCAACACATCCGCGACAAACTGCGCGCGCACTCCGCAGCCTGTGACAATATCGCCGTGTTTTTCGGCGAAGACATTTTCCTCGCCTTCGGCGCGGTGTTGTTGATCGACGCCTTCCTCAAGGAAAACGGCATCACCAACGTCGAGCCCCTGCATCTCGGCTTGTGGGCCATTCCAACCGCGATTGCGGCATTGGCCATTCACATGTTCCGTCTGGTGCGTCTCGATGCCGGGATTCAGCGCGACGTCAACGCCTGGAAAAAATCCGAAGGAAAAGAGGTGGCAGCATGAATACCCTCATCACGATCAACGAAATCTACTATCTCATCGGCGTCATCGTCATGCTGCTGGTCGGCATGACATTGCGCGACAAAGGCAATCCCAAACGCCTGACTACCGCGCTGTTCTGGTTCCTGTTCGGCGCGGTGTTCCTGTTCAGCGACTTGCTGGTGTCCTCGCTGGGCAAACCGCTGGCGTACCGCATCATCGGCGTCGTAGTCATCCTGATTTCACTGATTGCCGGTTTCGGCCTGCTGTCGCTCGGCACTTACAAGCAACGCAGCGCCGAGCAACGCCAGGCGTCGGCCAATCAGTACGGCAACTGGATCTTCGTTCCGGCCATCCTGATTCCGGTGGTGACCGTGTTGTGCACCATCCTGCTCAAGGGCGTGGCCATTGGCGGCGTGTATATCCTCGACCAGAAGCAACTGACCCTGGCGGCATTGTGCGTCGGCTGTATCTGCGCCATCCTGGCGGGCTGGAAACTGACCGGCGGCACGCCGCTGCATGCCGTGCGTGAATCGCGCCGGCTGCTCGACGCCATCGGCTGGGCTGCGGTGTTGCCGCAGATGCTGGCGATGCTGGGCGGCGTTTTCGTCGCAGCGCAAACCGGCAAATCGGTGCAGCAGGTTGTCGGCCTGTTCGTCAATCCTGAAAACCGCTTCATGCTGATCGTGATCTACTGCGTCGGCATGGCGCTCTTCACCATGATCATGGGTAACGCCTTCGCGGCCTTCCCCGTCATGACCGCCGGTATCGCCTTGCCCTTCATCATCGTCGGACAGCACGCCGATCCGGCGCCGCTGGTCACCATCGGCATGCTGGCCGGTTATTGCGGCACGCTGATGACGCCGATGGCCGCCAACTACAACATCGTGCCGGCGGCGCTGTTGGAGCTCAAGGACAAGTACCAGGTCATCAAGGTGCAAATCCCTACGGGCATCGCGCTGCTGGCAGCCAATATCCTGCTGATGTATTTCATCGTGTTCCGTTGATTGTTCCACTGATGCATGCTGCGGCCGTTGCTTCTGCACCGGCCGCAAGCACGCTGAAACAACGGGCAACAACGCTGATCTGAAAATCGGAAAATTCTCATGCAACTCACTATCGAACTGGCCGCCGCATACACCGAGATGCCGCTGACCTATCTCCGCCAGGAGTATCCCAATCACATCATGCACGTGCTCCACAGCGCCGACGACGTGTTGTCGCCGCGCGCCATGCATCCGGTGTTCTACGGCTGCTACGACTGGCACTCGGCCGTCCATGGCTATTGGTTGCTGTTGCGCTGCGCGAAGCTGTATCCGGCGCTGCCGACGCAAGACAAGATTACCGCGATCTTCGACGAGCACTTCACGCCGGCATTGATGGCGCAGGAAACCGCCTACTTCCAGGTCGGCGGCCGTGCTTCCTTCGAGCGTCCTTATGGTTTCGGCTGGATCCTCGGACTGGCGCAGGAGCTTGCTGCATCTTCGCATTCGCGCGCAGCCGCCTGGCACGCTGCGATGCAACCCCTGACACTGGAAATCCGCAAGCGCCTGCTTGAATACCTGGGCAAGCTGACTTACCCGATTCGCGTCGGCACACATTACAACACCGCATTCGCACTGGCATTGGCGCTTGACTATGCGCGCGCAGCAAACGATGGCGCGCTTGAAAGCGCCATCGTCCAGGCTTCGCAGGGCTACTACGGCAAGGACGCCGACTATCCGGCGCATTACGAACCGGGCGGCGATGAATATATCTCTGCAGCACTGACGGAAGCGCTGCTGATGAGCAAGGTACTGGATGCAAGGGCATTCCCGGCATGGTTCGATACCTTCCTGCCGCAGATCGACAAGATCGAACGATTGATGCAGCCGGCGCAAGTCAGCGATCGCACCGATCCCAAGATCGCCCACCTCGATGGCCTCAACCTGAGCCGCGCCTGGTGCATGAAACACATCGCGCGGCATCTGCCAGCCGCTCATGCGGCGCAACCTGCATTGTCGGGCGCAATCGAACGCCACCTCAAAGCCAGCGTCGACCACGTCGTCGGCAGCCATTACAGCGGCGGCCACTGGCTTGCCAGCTTTGCACTGCTGGCGTTGGAAGACTGACGCGGCGGGACGAACTGCAAACGGAAAAGGCCGGCATCAATATGCCGGCCTTCTCAATTGGCGAATCGCTCTACTGCATTACTGCGTCGGCGCTTCATCGCGCGGCTTGGCCCGCGGCGTGTTGATCGCACTCGAAATCACACGTGCGCTGCGCTTGAAGGTCAGGTAAGCCCACGCCCAATCCGTCATCACCATCAGGCGATTGCGGAAACCGATCAGGAAATAGACGTGGACGAACAACCAGAACAGCCATGCCGGATAGCCTGAAAACTTCAGCTTGCCGACCATCGCCACGGCGGCCTTGCGACCGATCGTGGCCAGCGATCCATAATCCTTGTAGACAAAATTTTCCGGCGCCTTGCCTGCCATGTGGGCCAGTACATTGCGCGCAGCAACGCGTCCCATCTGCTTCGCCGCCGGCGATACGCCAGGCACCGGTTTACCGTCCGAAGTCGCAGCGGCAAGATCGCCGATGACAAATACTTCCGGATGCCCGGGAATCGACAGCTCGCCGCCCACCGGCACCCTGCCGGCGCGATCCAACGGCACGTTGAGCGCCTTTCCCAGCGACGATGCCGCCACGCCGGCCGACCAGATCACGGTGCGCGACGCCAATCGCTGCTCGCCGTCCTTGCCGGTGTAGCGCACGCATTCTTCGTCGATGTCGGTGACGCGGCTACCGGTGCGCACGTCGACGCCGAGCTTGACCAGCTGCGTGCGCGCCTTTTCCGACAGGTCCGGAGGATACGCCGCCAGCACGCGGTCGGAGCCTTCCAGCAGCACCACCTTGGCCTGACGTGGATCAATGCGGCGGAATTCGCCGCTCAGGGTATGGCGGGCGATTTCGATCAGGGTGCCGGCCATCTCGACGCCGGTGGCGCCGGCGCCGATCACGGTGAAGGTCAGCCATTCGGCGCGGCGCACGGGGTCGTCTTCGCGTTCGGCGTATTCGAACGCCATCAGGATGCGGCGGCGGATATCGAAGGCGTCTTCCAGCGTCTTCAGTCCGGGCGCCAGGGTAGCCCATTCGTCGCGGCCGAAATAGCTGTGCGTGGAACCCGCCGCGACGATCAGATAGTCATAGGCGATTTCACTGCCGTCCTCCAGCGCGACCGTCTTGCGCGTCACATCGATGTCGCCGACGGCGGCCATGAGACTGGTGATATTGCGCTGCTCCGCGAGGATGCTGCGGATCGGCGCGCTGATGGCGGGCGCCGACAAGCCGGCGGTGGCGACCTGGTACAGCAGCGGCTGGAACAGGTGATGATTGCTGCGGTCGATGATGGTGATGTCGACCTTGGCGTCGGCCAGTGCGCGTGCCGCGGCAAGACCGCCGAAACCGCAACCGACGATGATCACGTGAGGCATGGAACTCCTTTCAGATTCAAATGAAATGATGCTCCCCAATTGTCCTGAATAGTTTGCGCCTGCATTGTCTCAAACGACCACTCAGAGGGTAATGCCAGTTGCCGGCATGGGCAAGCTGTACAGACGCGAATCGGCGCACGTCCGACAACTGCATGCGGCGCTTTCCGACAAACCGGGCAGGCAAGACAGGCCAAAAACAAAAATCCCCCAGGACTTTCGCCCTGAGGGATTCGATACTACCTGACTGCAGTTGGCGAATGAGGCAATGCCTGCATCCGCCATGCCAATACGGCGATAAGGCGATTACTGCGCGTCTTGCGAAGCAGGCGCTTCCGTGCCTTCTTGCGCTGCCTTCATCGACAGTTTCAGACGGCCGCGGTCGTCGGTTTCCAGAACCTTGACGCGGACTTGCTGGCCTTCCTTCAGGTAATCGGCAACGGCGTTGACGCGCTCGTTGGCGATCTGGCTGATGTGCAGCAAGCCGTCTTTGCCTGGCAGAACCTGAACGATCGCGCCGAAGTCCAGCAGCTTCAGGACGGTGCCTTCGTAGACCTTGCCGACTTCGACGGAAGCGGTCAGTTCTTCGATACGGCGCTTGGCTTCCTGGCCTGCACCGGCGTCAACGGAAGCGATGGTGACCACGCCTTCGTCGCTGATGTCGATCTGGGTGCCGGTTTCTTCGGTCAGCGCGCGGATGACTGCGCCGCCCTTGCCGATCACGTCACGGATTTTTTCCGGATTGATCTTGATGGTGATCAGGCGTGGAGCGAAGTCGGACAGTTCGCCGGCGCCGGCCGGAACGGCTTCCTGCATCTTGCCGAGGATGTGCACGCGGCCTTCCTTGGCTTGTTCCAGCGCGACCTGCATGATTTCCTTGGTGATGCCCTGGATTTTGATGTCCATTTGCAGTGCGGTGATGCCGTTGGCAGTACCCGCCACCTTGAAGTCCATGTCGCCGAGGTGATCTTCGTCGCCCAGGATGTCGGTCAGGACGGCGAACTTGCTGCCTTCCTTGATCAGGCCCATGGCGATACCCGCCACGTGCGCTTGCATCGGCACGCCGGCGTCCATCAATGCCAGGCAGCCGCCGCAGACCGAAGCCATCGACGAGGAGCCGTTGGACTCAGTGATTTCCGATACCAGGCGCACCGAGTAGCTGAACTCTTCAGCTGGCGGCAGTGCAGCGATCAGCGCGCGCTTGGCCAGACGGCCGTGACCGATTTCGCGGCGCTTTGGCGTACCAACGCGGCCGGTTTCGCCGGTAGCGAACGGAGGCATGTTGTAGTGAAGCATGAAGCGGTCGGTGTACTCGCCCATCAGCGCGTCGATCTTTTGTTCGTCGCGTGCAGTGCCCAAGGTCGCGATGACCAGCGCCTGCGTTTCACCGCGGGTGAACAATGCCGAACCGTGGGTGCGTGGCAGCACGCCGGTGCGGATGCTGATCGGACGCACGGTGCGGGTGTCGCGGCCGTCGATGCGTGGCTCGCCATCGAGGATCTGCGAACGGACGATCTTGGCTTCCAGATCGAACAGGATGCCGCCGACTTCTGCAGAGTCAGCTGCCGAAGTACCGGCCGCTGCAGCATCTGCCGCCAGCGCTGCGTTGACTTCGGAAGTGACGGTCTTCAGCTTTTCGGTACGGGCTTGCTTGTCCTTGGTTTGGTACGCAGCGCGCAGCTTGTCGTCGGCCAGTGCGGTGACGCGTGCGATCAGCGGCTCATTCTTGGCCGGCGCAGTCCATTGCACTTCAGGCTTGCCGCCGTCGCGCACCAGTTCGTGGATCGCGTTGATGACAGCCTTCGATTGATCGTGACCGAACACGACCGCGCCCAGCATGATTTCTTCGGACAATTGCTTGGCTTCCGATTCGACCATCAGCACGGCTGTTTCGGTGCCGGCGACAACCAGATCCAGTTGCGAAGTCTTCAGTTGCGTTGCGGTTGGGTTCAGGACGTACTGACCGTCGATGTAACCGACGCGTGCGGCGCCGACCGGGCCGTTGAATGGAATGCCGGCGATCGACAGAGCAGCCGACGCACCGATCATCGCAGCGATGTCCGGATCGATTTCAGGGTTCACGGACAGAACGTGGATGATGACCTGCACTTCGTTCAGGTAGCCTTCTGGGAACAGCGGACGAATCGGGCGATCGATCAGGCGCGATGTCAGTGTTTCCTTTTCGGAAGGCTTGCCTTCACGTTTGAAGAAGCCGCCGGGGATGCGACCCGCAGCGTAAGTCTTCTCGATGTAATCGACGGTTAATGGGAAAAAGTCCTGACCTGGCTTGGCATCCTTGCGGGCCACAACCGTTGCCAGCACAACAGTGTCTTCAATCGAAACGACGACTGCACCGGAAGCCTGGCGAGCGATTTCGCCGGTTTCCAGAGTGACCTGATGTTGTCCATACTGGAAGGTTTTAGTAACTTTATTGAACACGGTATTTCCTTTCTATATTGAACCCCCGCGTTGCCTTGCTTGGCGGAGATTCTTTTTTGCCGACAGATTTTCAGGCGCTGTCGTTCACCTCACCACGGATGCCCGCCACCGGAGAAACAGCAACCGGGGCATGCATCTTACGAATCACGATCATTGGATGGGATCGCAGTACTGCAAAGAAGTTTTTGCGAACCGGGAAAACATCGACAACCATACAAAGCGGAATCGCAAAAAACAAAATGCCCGCGTCAGAAACTGACGCAGGCATTTTGGCTATGAACCCTGAACCTGAATGGTACGAGGGAACAAAATTACTTACGCAGACCGAGTTTTTCGATCAGTGCGCGGTAACGGTCGGCATCCTTGCCCTTGAGGTAGGACAACAGGCTTTTACGACGGTTAACCATCTTGATCAGACCACGACGGGAGTGGTGATCCTTGCTGTGTTCTTTGAAGTGACCGTTCAGGTCGTTGATGCGTGCTGTCAGCAGCGCAACTTGAACTTCCGGGGAGCCGGTGTCGTTTTGACCACGGGCGTTATCAGTAATAATGGCAGCCTTGGCTGTTTTTTCGATCGACATTGCTATACCTTTCACAAGCGGTGTGCGGAGTGGCTACCCTGCATACCGTGAACAAAATAAAAACTGGCCGAAATGACCAGAGGCGCAAGTATATAGCAAAAGACCAGCAGATTCAAATACTTACGGGATCAGCGTAGAATCGGAGTCTTTCCTGTTTGCTTTTTCACAAAATTGATCATGAGACGCCTCATTTCCTTGCATCGTCTGCCCTTCCTTGCCCCATTGCTGGCGGCTGCAGCCCTGTCGCTGAGCGGCTGCGCCAGCCTGCTCGCGCCGCCGGTGGCTGCCGGCGACTCCGAAGAGCAGGTCGTCACTCGCCTGGGGCCGCCGACCGCCGTCTATCCGGATGGCAACACCCGGCTGCTCGAATACGCGCCGGGTCCTTTCGGACAGTACGCGTACATGGCGCGCATCGGTCCGGACGGACGTCTGCTTTCCTACGAGCAAGTGTGGACGATCCAGAAATTCCAGTCGATCAAAATCGACCAGGCCACCAAGAACGATGTATTGCGTATCGTCGGCCGACCGACCGAGGTAATGCGATATGCCCGCATCCCGTACGAAGCGTGGAACTACGGATTCAAGGAAAGCGGCGTCTGGAACTCGCAGATGACGGTCTACTTCGATGACAACGGCATCGTCCGCAAAGTCGAGAATGGTCCCGATCCGCGTTATGACGACAGCCGCATGCGCTTCTGATCGTTCATGTTCCAGCCCGGACATAAAAAAACCGCTTGAAAAAGCGGTTTTTTATTTGGCGTCAGACAACTCAGATCACAGTCGACAGGGCCAGGGTGAACAACAAGGCCAACACCGAGATCAGCGTTTCGCAGACGGTCCAGGTCTTGAAGGTTTGCGGCACGGTCATGTTGAAGTACTCCTTGACCAGCCAGAAACCGCCGTCGTTGACGTGCGACAGGATCAGCGAACCGGCGCCGGTGGCCAGCACCATCAGTTCCGGGCGGGTGCCGCCGACCGACATCACGATGGGCGCCACGATACCGCAAGCGGTGGTCATCGCCACCGTTGCCGAACCGGTCGCGACGCGAATCAGCGCCGCCACGAACCAGCCCAGCAGCAACGGCGACAGATGCGCGTCGGTCGCGATGCCGACGATGGCCTTGGACACGCCGCCGTCCATCAGGATGCGGCCGAAACCGGCTCCGGCGCCCACCACCAGAGTAATGCTGGCGATCGGGCCCAGGCATTCATTGGTGAATTTGAGGATCGCTTCGCGATTGAAACCGCGCAGCTTGCCGAAGGTGTAGAAACTGACCAGCGTGGCGATCAACAGCGCGATCACCGAATTGCCGATCAGGCGCAGGAAATCGTTGGCGAAGGTCTTGGGCGTAAAGAACAGGTCGGCCCAGCTGCCGATCAGCATCAGCGCCACCGGCAACAGGATGGTGAACAGCGTGATGCCGAAACCCGGCAGTTCGCGCTTGGTCCCACCATTTGCGCCCTGGTCGACAAACTGGCCGATCAGGGGATTATCCGGATTGGGGATCACCACTTTCGACATCAGCTTGCCGAAGATCGGACCGGCAATGATGGCCGTCGGAATACCGACGATCAGCGCGAACAGGATGGTGCGACCGATGTCCGCGTTATATGCGGTCACCGCCAGCAACGCCGCAGGATGCGGAGGAATCAGGCCGTGCACGACCGACAAGCCCGCGACCATCGGGATACCGACCAGCACCATTGACGTGCCGGTGCGCTTGGCGACGTTGAAGGCGATCGGGATCAGCAGCACGAAACCGACTTCGAAGAACACCGGCAGGCCGACGATGAACGCCACCGTCATCATTGCCCAGTGCACGTTCTTTTCACCAAAGGCGCCGATCATCGTCGTCGCGATGCGTTCGGCGCCGCCCGACTCCGCCATCATCTTGCCCAGCATGGTGCCGAGACCGACCACCAGCGCGATATGCCCGAGCGTGTTACCCACCCCCGTTTCAAACGACTTGACGATTGCGCCCATCGGCATGCCGACAGCCAGACCCAATATCAACGAGACCACGATCAGTACGATGAACGGATTCATCTTGAATTTCGCGATCAACACGATCAATGCGATCACCGCCACCAGCGCATAGATCAGCAACATGCTTCCTTGTACAGCTTCCATTTCCGTCTCCTCACCCCAAATTTGGATTTCACTCAACCCCGGGTTTCATTGCCCCCCAGGCCTCATTCAACTCAGCGCTTGAACGCCACGCAATCTACTTCAACCTTGCAGTCGACGACCATTGCCGACTGCACGCAGGCGCGCGCCGGCGGGTTGGCGCCGAAGTATTCCTTGAATACTTTATTGAAGGACTGGAAGTCACGCGTGTCGTCCAGCCAGACGCCGCAACGCACCACGTGTTCCGGGCCGTAACCGGCTTCCTTGAGAATGGCCAGCACGTTCTTGATGGCCTGGTGCGACTGCGCCACGATGCCGCCGTCGATCACTTCGCCATCGACCATCGCCACCTGGCCGGAGACGTACAGCCAGCCGTCCGCTTCCACTGCGCGGGCGAAAGGAAGATGCTGTCCGCCGGTGCCTTTGCCGCCGTCGACGCCATATCGCTTGATACTCATAATGTTTCTCCTTCAAGTAATGAAATCGGGATACTGCTCGACCATCGACGCATCCCGCTATTGCAATTGTTTGTCGTGAATTACGCTGCCGCGGTGTCTTCCGCCGGAATCCGTTGACGCGCCAGGAAACGACCGGCTCGTTCGCCGGTGGCCTTCTTGTCGTCGCCGCGATACGACAGCACGCCGTTGACCCAGACGGCGTCAATGCCGTGCGCCGGCTGCATCGGATCGGTGAACGTGGCGGCGTCGCGAATGGTGGCGGCATCGAACAGCACCAGATCGGCCCAGTAACCGGCCTTGACCAAGCCGCGTTCGTGCAGGCCGAAACGCTGCGCCGACAAGCCGGTCATCTTGCGCACTGCGGCTGCCAGCGAGAATAATTTCTGCTCGCGGCTGTAATAGCCGAGCACGCGCGGAAAAGCTCCCCACAGGCGCGGATGCGGCAGCGGATCATTCGGCAGTCCATCGGAACCGATCACGGTGGCCGGATGGCTCAGGATGCGATTGACGTCGTCGTCGGCCATGCAGTGGTACACCGCGCCGGCCGGCATCAGGCGGCGCGCCGCCTCCGTCATGTCGACCTGCCATCCCGCGGCGATCTCGGACAGCAGCTTGCCGCCCTGCTCCGGATGCGGCTCCGACCAGGTGACCTGGATGGGATAGGTGTCGGTGACCTGCTTCAGATCCAGTGTCGAGGAGCTGGCGGTATAGGGATAGCAGTCGCAGCCGACGTGCTGATGTTTTTCGGCCTGCTCCAGCGCTGCCAGCACTTCGCTGCTGCGGCCCCAATTTTCGACCCCGGCGCATTTGAGATGCGAGATCACCACCGGCACGCGCGCATGCTTGCCGATGCGGAAGGCTTCATCCATGGCGACGAGGATGTCGGCGAATTCGCTGCGCAAATGGGTCGCGTACATCGCGCCGTATTCCGCCAGCGGCTCGGCCAGCGCCAGTACTTCTCCGGTCGGCGCATTGATGGCGTTGCCGTAGGCCAGGCCGGTGCTCAGGCCAAGCGCGCCATGCTCCAGCGCTTCGGTCAGCTGGTCGCGCATGCCGACGATTTCGGCATCGCTGGCGGCGCGATCGAGCCGGTCCATGTGATTGCTGCGCAAGGCGGTGTGGCCGACCAGCGCGGCGACGTTGACCGAGGGCCTGGCAGCGTCGATGGCGGCGACATAGCTGGCGAATGTGGGATAGGAAAATGCAGTGGACTGACCGAGCAGATTCATCGGATCCGGCGGATCGCCCTTGAGCGTGACCGGCGACGCGCTGATGCCGCAGTTGCCGACCACCACGGTGGTGACGCCTTGCGACAGCTTGGGAAACATGTCCGGCATGCGGATCACGTTGGTGTCGTCATGCGTATGGACATCGATGAAGCCGGGGCTGAGGACTTTCCCTGTGCCGTCCATCACCTGTTGCGCCTGCCAGTCGCCGAGCGCACCGATGGCGGCGATGCGGCCGCCGGCAATGGCGACGTCGGCGACCACGGGATCGTTGCCGCTGCCGTCGACCACGAAGACATTTCGGATCAGGGTGTCGCAGGTGCGCGCGGAACTTGAAACGTCGGAAGTGTCGAAGGTAGTCATATCAATCTCCCAGCGGCTGACGGTCGCCGCCGCCGCGATGCATGTCGAGCACATACTTCAGGCGCCGCAACTGTTCCTGGCTGCGATCCTTCTGCAGCAGGGCCAGTTCCAGCACCAGCATGTCCAGCACCATCATCATGGCGTAGCGCGACGACGACGGTTTGAAAATGAAATCAGTTTCCAGCGTCTTGATCGGCAGCAGCACGTCGACCATGCCGGCCAGCGGCGAGCCGAGTGCAGTGATGCCGATCATCTTGACGCCGTATTCCTTGGCGACTTCGCAATTGGTCAGCAACTCCGGCACGTTGCCCGTGGTCGAAAAGACCAGCAGCACATCGTTCTTGTCCAGCGTCGCCGCCACCATGCGCTGCAACAAGGCATCGTGGTACGTCGCCACCGGGCGACCCAGTCGCACCAGGCGATAGCGCGCTTCGTCGGACATCATGGTGGAACCGCCGCCCATGCCGAACGAATAAATCATGCGCGCGTCGCGCAGCAGTTCGGCGGCGCGCGCCAGAGCGTCGGAATTTATCAGCGCGCGATTGACTTCCAGCACCGCGTGAATGTCGTTGTAGACAACGTCGATCAGTTCCGGCGGTTGTCCGGACGGAATGGTTTTGACGCCATCGAAGAAGCGTTGGCCGACCGCCACGGCCTGCGCCAGCATGAACTTGAATTCGCGCACGTCGCGGCAACCCATGGCCTTGGCAAAACGCGTCACACTCGCCAGACTGACTCCGGCCTTCAGCGCAAGTTCGCCAATGCTGGCGCTGGCGGCGAAGGACAAATCGCTCAGGATCGCCTCGGCGACCTTTTGCTCCGCCAGGCGCAACTGACCGCTGCGCTCGGTAATGCGTGAAACGATGTCGAAAGCTTGTGCCATGGCTGCGGAATGAAGTCTCGAATTGTGGATGAGCGCCGAATCGGAACTGCCGTTAAAACCTGCTACCGGAGGCGCTCTAATTTTTTTCGTGTTAGTTTATAACACACTTCCAACATAGTAAATTCAGGACTATGATTACGTCAAATCAAATTTTTGAGGAGAAATTCAAGATGAATGATACAAACTACCAGAAAGAATGGCAAAGTGGCATCATCGATCCGCTCAACAAGGGAATCGGTACGCTCACTGCGCCGTTGGCGCCCGACGCTGCCAATGCCCTGCCCTGGAATCTCCTCAAGGAAGACCTGAGCCTGCCGACCGCCGTGCTGTATGAAGAGCGCCTGACGCACAACCTCGACTGGATGCAGCGTTTCGTGACCGAATACGGCGTCAAGCTGGCGCCGCACGGCAAGACCACGATGGCGCCGAAGCTGTTCGCGCGCCAGCTCGCCACCGGCGCCTGGGGCATCACCCTGGCCACCGCGCACCAGACCAATGTCGCCTATCACCACGGCGTGCGCCGCGTGCTGATGGCCAATCAGCTGGTCGGCAAGCAAAACATGCAGATCGTCTCGCGCCTGCTGGAAGATCCGTCCTTCGAATTCTTTTGCCTGGTCGATTCCGCCGATCTGGTCGATCAGCTCGGCCGCTTCTTCTCGGAGAAAAAACAAACCCTCAACGTCCTGCTGGAACTGGGTCCTGTCGGCGGCCGCACCGGCGTGCGCGACAATGAACAACAGGCCGCCGTACTGGCCGCCGTCAAGCGCTGGGAAGGCAGCATCGCGCTGTCCGGCATCGAAGTGTACGAAGGCGTGCTCAAGGAAGAGGCCGATATCCGCCTGTTCCTGCAACGCGCAGTGCAATGCGCCAAAGACCTGGTGCAACAAGGCTACCTCAGCCATCGCACGGCGCAAAAGCCGGCAGTCCTGACCGGCGCCGGCTCGGCCTGGTACGACGTGGTCGCGGAAGAGTTCGCCGGCGCCGACATCGGCGTGCCGCTGGACGTGGTGCTGCGCCCCGGCTGCTATCTCACGCATGACGTCGGCGTTTATCGCGCCGCGCAGGAACAGATCCAGACCCGCAATCCGGTCGCACGCAAGATGCGCAGCGAACTGCTGCCGGCCCTGCAATTGTGGGCGTACGTGCAATCGATTCCGGAAGCCGACAAGGCCATCATCGCCCTGGGCAAGCGCGACGCCGCCTTCGACGCCGGCCTGCCGCTGCCGGTGAAGCGCTTCCGTCCGGGCCAGGACCTCGCGCCTGCCGATTCTCCTGCGCATTGGGAAGTCACCGGCATGATGGATCAGCACGCCTATCTCAGGATTGCGCCGGGCGACGACATCCGCGTGGGCGACATGATCGCCTTCGACATTTCGCACCCTTGCCTGACGTTCGACAAGTGGCGCCACCTGCCGGTGCTGGACGCCAAATTCAACGTTCTCGACATCGTCCAGACCTTCTTCTGAGTTTTTAATTACTTCGACATCATGAGCAAGAAAATCCTCGCCTATGGCGAAGCGATGGTGGAATTCAACCAGAGCACCGACAATCCGCGCTATTACCTGGAAGGCTTCGGCGGCGACACCTCCAACTTCTGTATCGCTGCAGCCCGTCAGGGCGCCGACACCGCCTATGTCAGCGCGGTCGGCGACGATCATTTCGGCAAGAGCCTGCAGGCCTTGTGGAAAGCCGAGCGCGTCGACGATGCGTATGTCAGCGTGGTGCAGGATGCGCCGTCGGGCGTGTACTTCGTCACGCACGACAATGCCGGCCATCACTTCACTTACCTGCGTTCAAATTCCGCCGCCAGCCGTTACACGCCGGCACACCTGCCCCTGCAAGCCATCGCCGAAGCCAAGGTGCTGCATTTGTCCGGCATCAGTCTGGCCATCAGCAAAAGCGCCTGCGACGCCGGTCTGGCGGCGATGGCGCATGCGCGCAAGAACGGCACCCTGACCTCGCTCGACACCAACTTGCGACTGCGCCTGTGGCCGCTGGAACGCGCCCGCGCCAGAATGGCCGAAGCCTTTGCGCTGTGCGACATCTGCCTGCCGAGCTGGGAAGACGTCAGCGCCTTGACCGGCCTGGAAGACCGCGACGCCATCGTCGACAAATTGCTGGGATACGGCGTCAAACTGGTCGCATTCAAACTCGGCAAGGATGGCTGCTACGTGGCGACATCCGCTGAACGCCGCATGGTGCCCGCCCACGCGGTGGAGGCCATCGATGCCACCGGCGCCGGCGACTGCTTCGGCGGCGCCTTCATTGCGCAATTGGTCGACGGCAAGGATCCGTTCGAAGCAGCGCGCTACGCCAATGTGGCGGCGGCGATTTCCACCACCGGCTACGGCGCCGTCGCGCCGATCCCGACTGCGGAACAAGTGCGCGGGGTATTGAGCCGCCTGAACTGACTTGACGAACACCAGATGCACAAATGAAAAGAGCGGCGAGGCTGTGGCCCGCCGCTCTTTTTTCGCCTGCCGTTTTGCCGCTGGCGCTAGGTTCTTTGCGCCACCGCCAGCACGCCTTTGACCGGCTGGCGGATTTCTTCGCGCAGCGTTGCCTCGGTCATGCTGACCAGCGTGAGCCCGGCCGCCGCCAGGCAACGCATGACATAGTCTGTGCCGTGACGGTAACGGCCGCTCGGGTGCAACTGAAAACCGACGACTTGTCCTGCTTCCGGCATGACGGCTTCCACCGTGAACACGAAATGGCCGGCGCTCCTGAGCGTGCTCGCCACGGCATCAAACACTTTCTCCAGATCGCCAAAATAAATCAGCGTGTCGGCAGCCAGAACGAGGTCGAACGCCTGTGATTCGGCCGCCATGAAGTCGGTGATTTCCTGCTTGATCAGCCGGTCGTAACCACCGCGTGCACGCGCCTGGTCGAGCATCTTGCCCGACAGGTCGACGCCGGTCAGCGAGCGCGCATGGGCGGCCACGATGGGCGCGCACAAGCCGGTGCCGCAACCGAGGTCGAGCACGTCGTATTGCTTGCCGGCGGCACCGATGATATCCAGCCCTTGCGCCATCAGTTGCGGGCCGCGATAGCCGAGGCTGCCGACCAGGTTGGCGTTGAAGGTCTCGGCATAACGGTCGAAGTGTTTTTCCAGATAGCTGTCCGACGCCCGGCCGGGCACTTCGATCTGCGAACAGGCAGCATACATGTGCGCGGCAATCGGATTGTCGGGTTCGTCTTCCATCCAGTCGCGATAGATGTCGGCGGCCTCTTGCAGGCGACCGAGGAAGTAAAACGAAATGCCCAGCATCTCCTTCGACTTTCCTTCCAGCGGCGGCAATACGAAGGCGCGGCACTGATAGTGCGAACTGGTCATCTTGTCGCCGGCGGCGTCATAGATATTGCCGAGATGGATCAGCGCCGGACCGAATTCCGGAGACAGCGCGACGGCCTGCTTGAAAGACGCAATCGCGCCTTCGCTGTCGTTATGCTGCAGTTGGGAGGAGCCCAGATTGTTCCACACCACATGGTCGTGCGGATCGGCATCGAGCGAGGCCTGATAGGCTTCGGAGGCCTCTCCGAATTCGCGCAGCGCGAACAGCACGTTGCCGAGGTCGTTGTGCCAGGCTGCGTTGTCCGGTTGCAGTGCGCATGACAGGCGGATGCTCTGCACGCCTTCGTCATGCTGGCCGTTCTGATGCAAGAAAATACCGAGGTAGTGCAAGGCGATCGGATGGACCGGATCCTGCGCCAGCACTTCGCGGTAAATCCGCTCGGCCCGGGCCAGATCGCCGCCGGTATGGAAACTGATCGCCTGCTGCAGCAGCTGCAGCAGCGCCGCGTCTGCTCCGCCTTGAGAAAGAGACTGCATATGCTTTCCTGTAACTTGTTCTGAATTTAGGAACACGCCTGTCCGGCTGCGACGCGGAAATCAAGGCAGCACACCGTTCGGCAAGTGGTGCTTTGTCGCGGGGATCGAACGCAATCTTACAAGTTTTCTTCCAGGAAGCAAAAAAAAGCTCTCCGGCCGCAGCAGGAAAGCTTTTTCGACAGCCGCATGCCGCTGTTGCTCAGCCCGGCATGCGCTCCACAATCCCGCCCAGCTTGCGCAAGGCCTGATCCAGCTCGTGCGTAAACGGCTTGCCGCAGCACAGGCGCAGGTAGTGATCGAAACGGTCTGAATTGGAAAAGATCACGCCGGGCGACACCCCGATGCCCTGATTGAGCGCGGCGGCGAACACCGCCTTGGACGACAGCCCGCGCGGCAACTCCACCCACAAGCCGACGCCGCCGTTGGGCACGCTCAGACGCGTCTCCGGCGGGAAGTAGCCGGCGATCGCTTCCGCCATCTGCTCGCGCTGTTCCTTCAAGCTGCCGCGCAAGCGCCGCAGGTGGCGATCGTAAGCTGGCGATCCCATGTAGTTGGCGGCGGTGATCTGGGTCCATTCCTCGTTGGCGCGGGTATAGGCGAATTTGAGCATCTTGACCCGCTCATGCCATTTGCCGCTGGTCATCCAACCCAGCCGCATGCCCGGCGCCAGCACCTTGTTGAGCGAGGCGCAATAAATCACATTGCCGCTGCGGTCCCAGACCTTGGCGGCGCTCGGCGCGACGTCGCCGTCGGCCAGTTCGCTGTAGGCGTCGTCTTCGATCAGCGGCACCGCACAACGCTCGCACAGCGCCACCAGGCGTTCCTTGTGCGCGTCGGGCATGATGCAGCCGAGCGGATTCTGCAGGGTCGGCACCACCACCACCGCCTTGATGTTACCGTACGTCTGGATGGCCAGTTCGAGCGCCTCGATCGAAATCCCGGTCTGCGGACTGGTCGGAATCTCCAGCGCGCGCATGCCCAGGCTTTCCAGCGTCTGCAACAGGCCGAAATAGGTCGGCGACTCCACCGCGATGGTATCGCCCGCCTGTGCCACCGCGCGCAGCGCCAGGTTGAGCGCCTCGATGCAGCCGTGCGTGACCACCACGTCATCGGCGCCGATGCGAATGCCCGCGTTGAGCGCCCGGCGCGCCACCACCTGGCGGAATGTGGCGTTGCCGTTGATCGGCATGGCGCTGGTGAGCAAGGAAGGCTGCTCGCGCAAGGCGCGGATGGCGGCGTTCTTGAGCGCTTCGACGGCATACAGCTCGGGCGCGCAGGTCATGCCGCTCAGATCAATGGTGGGGGCCTGCAATTGCCGGCGCGCGATGAAATCGGAGACCTGCTCGTGAATCCCCACATATTGGGCGGGATCGAGCGGCGCCAGAATGTTGGGCTCACCCACCGGCCGGATCGTGGCGCGGCGCGGCTGGCGCACGAAATAGCCGGAACGCGGACGCGCTTCCAGCCAGCCGCCTTCTTCCAGATGACGCAAGGTCTGCAGCGCGGTCGACAGGCTGACATGGTGCTGGCGCATCAGGTCGCGCACCGACGGCATGCGGTCGCCGGGCGCCAGCGTGCCCGACTGGATCGCCGACAGGTAGTGCTCGGCCAGCCGACGGTAAATCGGCAACGCGGGTGGCGCTACCGGCGTGAGTGCGGATGTGGCCGCAGCAGCGGCGAACGGGGGTGGTTGCATGTCCATGGATGAATCTTCAGCGTTCCGGGATGGCGGCGATAGATACAGAGCGATCGAAAACAGACGATAACAGATCAAAAAAATGCCTGCTGTTTCGATTCACATGACAACGGGCTGTGCCTGTTTCGCATGCTCGCTCTTGCCTAGACTATCCCTACGCCAACCAACAGGGAAACATCATGCGCACAACCGACAGCCCTCAGACCGCTCCGACCCGGATCCAGCTCAGCACCGGCCAAAGCTATTACTTGTGGAGCCGCCGCGATGCCGTGCTGGTGGTGCAAGCCGGCAGCATCCGCCTGCGCGAGTCGCCCGAATGGCTGTCCGACGCCGTATTGAGGACTTTGTCCACGGTCCACGAAGGCCAGCACTACCAGATCGAACGCGGGGGATGGACTTGCCTGCATGCAACGCGCGCGGCAGAAGTTCTGCATTATGCCAGCTTGCCGACGCGCTACTTTTCGCTGGAATCCTTGGTACGGATGGCATCGGCGCCGGTTCGGCGCTTGCGCAACATGGCGCTGCAATTGCTGGCGTCGCGATAAAAATTGAGTACTGGCGTTCACCTTGCAAAATTGCATAATTCTCATCAAAAAATACGTGAATTAACCCTGAAGAATGTGGGTGCATTGCATTAAAGGCATTACACTATTGCGTCACCCACCCTTCTTCATCGTTATGCAGAATCAAAGCCGCACTCCCGACAATGCCGTCACCGCAGATGGCGAACTCGTCAATGCGGAGATGTTTGAGCTGGCTCCCGTCTCCATGTGGCTGGAAGATTTCAGCGGCGTCAAAAAACTGCTCGAGGCCTGGCGCGAAGCCGGCGTCACCGATTTGCGCAGCTATTTGCAGGCCGACCTGTCGCGCGTCCACGAATGCACCCTGAACATCCGCGTCCTGCAAGTCAACAGCAAGACCTTGCAATTGTTCGAGGCCGACAACCTGGCGCATCTGATCGCCAACCTCGACAAGGTATTCCGCGACGACATGCTGCACACGCATATCGAAGAACTGCTGCAGGTGTGGGAAGGCAAGCACGAATTCTCCAGCCACAGCGTCAATTACACGTTGTCCGGCAAGCGCCTCGACATCCAGCTCAACGCCCGTATCCTGCCCGGCTATGAAGACAGCTGGGAGCGCGTGTTGCTGGCGGTGGAAAACGTCACCGAACGCGAAACCGCGCGGCGCAAGCTGACGCACAGCGAAGACTATGCGCGCGGGCTGTTCGAGTACTCGCCGATTTCTCTCTGGGTGGAAGATTTCAGTGCGGTCAAGCGCCTGTTCGGCGACTTGCGCCAGATCGGCATCAAGGATTTCCGCGTGTTCACCGATGTGCATCCAGAGTTCGTCGAGCGCTGCATGCAGGAGATCCGCGTCATCGACGTCAACCAGCAGACGCTGACGATGTTCCATGCGCCCGACAAGCAGACCTTGCTGTCGCGCCTGAGCGAGGTGTTCCGCGACGACATGCGCCCGCATTTCAACGAGCAGCTGGGCGAGCTGTGGCATGGCAATCTGTTCCACCAGCGCGAAGTGGTGAACTACGCACTCAATGGCGAGCAGTTGCACGTGCATCTGCAGTTCTCGGTATTCCCCGGCCACGAAGAAAATTGGGATCTGGTGCTGGTCGCGCTGACCGACATCACCGCGCGCAAGAAGGCCGAAGCCTATCTCGAATTCCTCGGCAAGCACGACGAGCTGACCAAGCTGCACAACCGCGCCTTCATGGTCGATGAGATGAATCGTCTGGAGCGCAAGGGGCCGCTTCCGGTCAGCGTCATCATGGCCGATCTCAACGGCCTCAAGGAAGTCAACGATCAGCTCGGCCATGCTGCCGGCGATGCCCTGCTGCGTCGCATCGGCGAAGTGCTGGGCAAGGCGGCGGACCGTCCCATCCACGCGGCGCGCATTGGCGGCGACGAGTTCGCCATCCTGATGCCGGCCACCGACGAACGCGGCGCCATCGCCATGATGGAAAACATCCAGAGCCTGATCGACATCAACAATCAGTATTACTCCGGCTCGCCGCTGAGCCTTTCCATGGGCAGCGCCACCAGCCAGCACGGCGAACGCCTGGAGACGACAGTGCAGCGCGCGGATGCGCTGATGTATGAAGATAAACGCTCCTACTACGCCAAGACGCCCGGCAACGAACGGCGGCACAACTCTCCGGAATGAACGAGCGGCGCTTTGAGCTGACGGTCGACGACGAGACCATTGTCGGCGACATCCTGGACGCGACGAATTCGGTGGGCGTGCCTGGAGCACTGTTCCTGCATGGCGCCGGACAAAGCCAGCGCCAACGCCAGCGCCTGCTGCGGGAAGAGCTTGCGACGCTCGGCCTTGGCAGCATCGCCTTCGATTTTTCCGGTCATGGCGAGAGCAGCGCCCACACGCCGGGCTCGCTGCAGAAACGTCTGCGCCAGGCTGAACAAGCACGGCAACACCTCGATCCGGAACATCGCGTCCACACCGTCGTCGGCGTCAGCATGAGTGGCGAAATCGCCATTCGCCTGGCTTGCAGCGATGCCGGCGACATCGATCATGTGGTCCTGATGGTCGGTGCGATTTACGATCGGGCGGCCTTTGCGTTGCCGTTCGGTCCGGCTTTCTCCGCCGCGATACGGCGCCCCGCCAGCTGGCGAGATGCGGAAACGCTGGAATTGATCCGCAGCTATCGCGGCGGCCTGACGATCATCCGCGCGCTCGACGACACCGTGATACCGTACGACGTCGCCGATCTGTTGATGGACGCGGCGCAGTCGGCGCGCTTCCGAAGGCTGATCGACCTGCCCGGCGCAGACCACCGCCTCAGCGAAAAAATCGCGCAAGACGCCGGACTGCGGCGACGCATCGCCACCGCCATCAGTGCGGGGAAATTGGAAAACCGGGAAGAAAAATGATCAGGCGCTGGTCGACACCAGCGTGCCGACAACGCCCGTAACGAACGAGTCGTTGGCCGCAATGGCCGACAAGCCCGGATCGCTGCGCAGCACGGCGGTGATTTGCGGCGAGAGGCCGCTGGTCGGCGTGAAGACACCGCTGCCGTTGTAGAGGCCATCCACGCTGGGCTGGCTCTGGTCCGGTTGCTGCCCATCATTCGCGGGTGAACCCGCAGATGTCGAGTTGGCTGCTGCGGACGGTTGCCGTTCCTGCTGCACAACTTGCGGCGATGGTCTTGGCGCGGGCACGCCGGCAAAAGAGATTTCACGCAACAAACCGGCTGCCGTATAGGTGACCGATCCGGCGGGTGCGCCACTGATACTGACAACCACCGATCCGGCATTGGTCAGCGCCACCGCCGTACTGATCGCAGCCGGGCTCAGGCCGAGGTCGATCACCGGCGTACTGCCTCCATAGGCAGCCGGAACGCTGGCGGTAAACGAACTGTTGATTGCAATGGCCATCAGGTCCTCGCCGGCTGAATCAGTCCTTCCATATCAGTCCTTCCATTTCAGTCTAGCAGCCAAGCGGATGTTTTTCGATGCAACAGTGACAACCGCAGCCGGTTGCTCCATCCCATGACGTAAAAAAACCGCCGGGCTTGCGCTGCGGCGGTTTTTATCGACTTTAATTGCCTGAAGGCTATTTTTCTTCGTGTTCCGTCTGCACGATGCTGACGGGCTTGCCCTTGATCTTGCGCCAGGCATACACGATGTAGCCGGACAAACCGTACAGGACAAACAGGCCGAACAGCACCTTGGACGGATCGCTGGAGATCACCACCAGGAGCACCACCACCAGCAAGGCCGCGATGAACGGTACCGGCTTGCGGAAGTTGATGTCCTTGAAACTGTAGAACGGTACGTTGGTCACCATCGTGATGCCGGCATACAAGGTGATGATCCACGCCGCCCAGCTCAAGTCGGTGCCGGCGAAACGCAGGTCGTCCATCAGCCACACGAAGCCGGCTACCAGCGCCGCAGCCGCAGGACTCGGCAAACCCTGGAAGTAACGCTTGTCGACCACCGCGATGTTGGTGTTGAAGCGGGCCAGGCGCAATGCGCCGCCGACGCAATACACGAACGCCGCCAGCCAGCCCAGCTTGCCCATGCCGCGCAGTGACCATTCATACACCACCAGCGCCGGTGCCGCGCCGAACGACACCATGTCGGACAGGCTGTCGTACTGGGCGCCGAATTCGCTTTGCGTGTTGGTCATGCGCGCCACGCGACCGTCCAGGCTGTCCAGCACCATGGCGACGAAAATCGCAATGGAGGCATGGTCGAACTTCAGGTTCATCGCCATCACGATGGCGTAGAAACCGCAGAACAACGCCGCCGTCGTAAAAGCATTGGGCAGCAGGTAAATGCCGCGCGAACGCCGCGGACGCACGATCGGCGCGCCGTCGACGTCTTCCAGCTGGGCCGGATACATCGGCGTCTTATGGCTGCGCAAGGATTTCGGAAACGGAATCGCGCCCTTGTTTTTGCGTCTGCGGAAAGTTGCCATGGGAAGTCGGTCCAATATGCGTCGGGTGATTAGAATTCAGCCAGGATGGTTTCCGTGGCCGAGACTTTTTCGCCGACACTCACTTTCGGGGTGGCCGTCAACGGCAGGTACACGTCAACGCGCGAGCCGAAACGGATGAAGCCGTAACGCTGGCCGCGCGCCAGTACGTCGCCGGCCTTGACGTAGCACAGGATGCGGCGGGCAATCAGGCCGGCCACTTGCACGCAGGTCACGCTTTGGCCGTTGGCCGCAGTGATCGCCAGTGCATTGCGCTCATTTTCCAGCGAAGCCTTGTCGAGGTCGGCATTGACGAACTTGCCGGGGAAATACTGCACGGTCTCGATCTTGCCATCCACCGGGGCACGGTTGGAGTGAACGTTGAACACGTTCATGAACACGCTGATCTTCAGCGCTTCGCGATTGGTGTAAGGATCGTGGGCTTTGGCAACCACGACGATGCGGCCATCGGCTGGCGACAGCACGGCGTTCGGATTCTGTGGAATGGTGCGTGGAGGATCACGGAAGAATTGCAGCACGAACAAGGCGATGATCCAGAACGGAATCGACCATGCTCCACCGATCAGGGTGACGACAACGGCGACGACAACGGCAATGCCCAGAAAAGGCCAGCCTTCGCGGGCAATAATAGGATGTGGATAGTGGTTATTCAACGTTGCTCCGATAGTCGCTGATAGTTTTCAAAATGTTAAAGCGTGCTTATTCTAGACGAGCGCCTAAGAAATGTAACGCACCGCAAGTCAAATCAACGGATATTTATCCGTTGACAGCGAATGACAGCCAGAGATTCCGGCCGGAGGAAAAACGGAGGGACCTGGTGGCCTGAGGTAGCCATTCTTGTTCTGATGAGGGCCTATTTTATCGCGATTACGTCGATTGACGCGAACAATGGCAGCAGGGATGGACAGAACGAGAAGGAACGTCACGGCGCTGCAGCGGGCTGATGCGCCAGAGCATAAATACACCGGGCGGCCTGCACTGCACGCCGCCCGGTGACGCTCAATCAATTATTTGAAACGCACCTTGCCAACCAGATGCATGCCGATGGTGGTGTCGCCCGGCTCAAAGCTCGGCTCGGCGACGGCATCCTGCGCCGGCGCATCGGCCATCGCGCGCATCATCATCGCCTTGGGCGCCGGCGCGTTCTGGGCATAGTTGCCGGAGCCTTCGAAATCCACCGTTTCCACCACGGCGTCATTGCTGCGGCGACCCATTGCGCCCGCAATGGATGCAATGCGTTCATTGAGATTCTTGAAGGTCGCATTGATGAGGTCTGCATCCAGTTTTTTGGTCGCGGCCGGGCTCAGTCCGAATTGCAGATTGTTGAGTCCCAGAATACCCTGCGCTGCTGCCACGGTACGCGGCAGGCCTTCCAGATTGGTGGTTGTGACGTCGAGGTATTGCCCCACACGCCAGCCGACGATTGGACGCGGCTTGTTGCTCGGGCGCGGATCTTCGGCATAGACCGCATAGGTGTAATAGCCGCGTGTCTTGAGTTGTGCTTGCGGGTCTTGCCGCTTCACGACGTCGATGCCCTGCTTCATCTTCTTGTTGACGCGCGAGGCGGCGGCGGCCTTGTCCTTGTCCTGTTCCTCCACGTTCAAGGTGGCGCGCGCTTCGTCGTTGGGCACGACAAGTTCACCCGAGGCAGGAATGACGACCATGGTGCCGCTGGTTTGAGCTGATTGCGCATGTGCCGCCATCGTGGCTGTGGCGAGTACGGCGGCGAATAATAGTTGGCTTGAGCGCGACATGGATATCTCCAGAAATAAAACGGATTGATGAGTTTCGTACCGTCCTGTGCATGAACGCGCAAAGGAAAGCAATAACGAAGACTGGCGTTTGGACGCCTTGCGGCACGCTTAGTTCTTCTGAGGAACAATGCGATTGTGACAAGATGCAAGCAATGCAACATCTTTGTTACTGATCGTCGTAAGTCGCAAAAATAAAAAAGGACGCCGAAGCGTCCTTTTTGTCATCGACAAGAGATCGATTAATTCTTCGATTGATCGACCAGCTTGTTTGCCTTGATCCAAGGCATCATCGCGCGCAGCTTCTCGCCGACGATTTCGATCTGGTGTTCGGCATTGATGCGACGACGCGACAGCAAGGTCGGTGCGCCGGCCTTGTTTTCCAGGATGAAGCTCTTGGCGTATTCGCCGGTCTGGATGTCGTTCAACACCTGCTTCATGACCTTCTTGCTCTCTTCGTTGATGATGCGCGGGCCGGTGACGTATTCGCCGTATTCCGCATTGTTCGAGATCGAGTAGTTCATGTTGGCGATGCCGCCTTCATAGATCAGGTCGACGATCAGTTTCAGTTCGTGCAGGCATTCGAAGTATGCCATTTCAGGCGCGTAGCCGGCTTCCACCAGGGTTTCGAAACCGGCCTTGATCAGTTCGACGGCGCCGCCGCACAGCACTGCCTGCTCGCCGAACAGGTCGGTTTCGGTTTCTTCGCGGAAGTTGGTTTCGATGATGCCGGCACGGCCGCCGCCGTTGGCGGTAGCGTACGACAGAGCAACGTCACGCGCAGTGCCGGACTTGTCCTGGTACACCGCGATCAGATGCGGCACGCCGCCGCCTTGGGTGTAGGTCGAACGCACTGTGTGGCCCGGGGCCTTCGGCGCGATCATGATGATGTCCAGGTCGGCGCGCGGCACGACCTGGCCGTAGTGGATGTTGAAGCCGTGGGCGAAAGCGACTGTCGCGCCTTGCTTGGCGTGCGGCGCGACGTTTTCTGCATAGACCTGGCCGATGTTTTCATCCGGCAGCAGGATCATGATGACGTCGGCGCCCTTGACCGCTTCGTTGACTTCGGCAACGTTCAGGCCGGCGTTCTTGGCCTTGTTCCACGAAGCGCCGTCCTTGCGCAGCGCAACGGTGACCTTGCAGCCGGAGTCGTTCAGGTTTTGCGCGTGGGCGTGGCCTTGCGAACCGTAACCGATGATGGTCACGTTCTTGTTCTTGATCAGGGACAGGTCTGCGTCTTTGTCGTAAAAAACTTTCATG
>NZ_QXFG01000012.1:0-413581 GCF_026127345.1 Herbaspirillum lusitanum
TTGAGCTTGTCGGCCAGCGGTTCCAGGATCTTGAAGCTTTCCGACGAACCCATGCCGCGACCGCCGGAGACGATGATCTTGGCGGCGGTCAGTTCAGGGCGATCCGACTTCGCCACTTCGCGCGAGACGAAGCTGGACTTGCCGAAGTCGGCGACGGCCGTCAGCGATTCGACTGCGGCGCTGCCACCTGTTGCTGCTGCATCGAAGCCGGTCGTGCGTACCGTGATGACCTTGATGGCGTCGGTCGATTGCACGGTGGCGATCGCATTGCCGGCGTAGATCGGACGCTCGAACGTATCAGGGCTGTCGACCCTGGTGATTTCGGAAATCTGCGCCACGTCCAGCTTGGCGGCCACGCGCGGCAGGATGTTCTTACCGTAGGCGGTGGCCGGGGCCAGGATGTGAGTGTAGTCCCTGGCGATGGCCAGCGCTTGCTCGGCAACGTTCTCGGCGAGGCCGTCGGCGAATTGCGGCGCGTCGGCCAGCAGGACCTTTGTTACGCCAGTAATCTGGGCTGCGGCATCAGCAGCTGCTTTCGCGTTATGACCTGCCACGAGGACGTGGACGTCGCCGCCGGCCGCTTTTTGCGTTTGTACGGCGGCGGTGATGGTGTTCAGTGTGCTGCCTTTCAGGCTGGCATTATCGTGTTCTGCAATGACAAGTGCGGTCATGTTGTCTCTTCCTTAAATGACTTTGGCTTCGTTTCTGAGCTTGGCCACCAAGGTGGCGACGTCAGGCACCTTCACGCCTGCGCTGCGCTTGGCCGGCTCGGCGACCTTGAGCGTCTTGACGCGCGGGGCGACGTCCACGCCCAGGTCTTCCGGCTTGACGATGTCCAGGGTCTTCTTCTTGGCCTTCATGATATTGGGCAACGTGACGTAGCGCGGTTCGTTCAGGCGCAGGTCGGTGGTGACGATGGCGGGCAAGGTCAGCGACAGGGTTTCGAGGCCGCCGTCGACTTCGCGCGTCACGGAAACTTTGCCGTCTTCGACCACAACCTTGGAAGCAAAGGTCGCCTGCGGCCAGCCCAGCAGCGCCGCCAGCATCTGGCCGGTCTGGTTGGAATCGTCGTCGATGGCTTGCTTGCCGAGGATGATCAGTTGCGGTTGCTCCTTGTCTGCCAGCGCCTTGAGCAGCTTGGCCACGGCCAGCGGTTGCAGGTCGAGGTCGGCCGGTGTTTCCACCAGGATGCCGCGGTCGGCGCCGATGGCCATCGCAGTGCGCAGGGTTTCCTGGCATTGCGTCACGCCGCAGGAGACGGCGATGACTTCGGTGACCTTGCCGGCCTCCTTCAGACGCGTGGCTTCTTCCACTGCAATCTCGTCGAAGGGGTTCATCGACATCTTGACGTTGGCGATGTCCACACCGCTACCGTCGGATTTGACGCGTACTTTGACGTTGTAATCTACTACCCGCTTGACGGGGACTAATACTTTCATCGCCTGGTCCTTGGAAAAATCGAATTGACGTAAACGTTAACTGAACGGTGATTATAAAAGCAAAAGTGCGGCAAAAGCCGGACATCGTTTAAATTTAGCACGATCGTTCTTTTTAATGTGTGAAGCATACACATTAAATCGCCACAGCGAAAGTCCCCGGACGGGCTTTTTTGGAAAGGATTTTTGACAGAGTTTCCGGACGTCACCACGCCCGGATTCTGCAGAGAAAATTACACCGCCAGATGGGCCGGTTGTGCGCCGCGCAAACCGGCAATCAGATTATCGACTGCGAGTTCCGCCATCGCACGGCGCGTTTCATGCGTGGCCGAACCGATATGCGGCAAGGCCACGACATTCGGCAATTGCAGCAAAGGAGAGTCGACCGGCAACGGTTCCTGCTCGAAGACGTCGAGTCCGGCACCGTAAATGGTCTTGCGTTGCAGCGCGTCGATCAGCGCCGACTCGTCGACGATGCGTCCGCGCGAGGCATTGATGAAGATGGCGCCCGGCTTCATCAGTCCAAATTCGCGTGCACCGATGGTGCGCTCAGTCTGTGCCGTCAGCGGCAGCATCGGGCAAACGAAGTCCGCCTGCTGAAACAGCTCGTCGCGCGACACATAAGTCGCCGCCAGCAACGCCTCCGCCTCGGGATTGGGTCGCGTATTGTGATATACGATCTTCATGCCGAAACCATGATGCGCCCGCCGCGCCACCGCGCTGCCGATGCGGCCCATGCCAAGCATGCCAAGCGTCTTGCCGTGCACGTTGACGCCGAACAGCGATTCACCGATGCTGCCCTTCCATTTGCCGGCCTTGACGAATTCCGCCAACTCCACCACGCGGCGCGCGCTGGCAAGGATCAGCGAAAAGATGGCATCTGCCGTCGCCTCGTTCAGCACGCCCGGCGTATGCGCCAGCATCAGCCCGCGCTTGCGGAAATAATCGAGGTCGAAGTTGTCGACACCGACCGACACCGTCGAGACGATCTTCAGCAACGGCGCCGCTTCAAGCATGTCGTTGCCGATCGGCAGACTGGCGCCGAGCATGCCTTGCGCCGTCGCCAGCGCCGCCAGGAACTGCGCACGGTTGCCGGCGTTGACCGCTTCGAAATACGTTACCTCGAATTCATCGCGCAGACGCTGCAGCAGATCGTCCGGCAACTTCTTGTAAACGACTACATGTTGTTTCATTGGAGGTTCCCGGACGAGATCAGGCGGAAGCGGCGTCGAGCTGCGCGCGGGTTGGCAGGCCTTCCATGTCGCCCACCACCTGGATTGCAAAAGCGCCGATGCGGTTGCCGCGCATGACGGCCTCTGTCATGGACAAGCCTTCCAGAAAACCGCTGATCACGCCGACCGCGAAGCCGTCGCCGGCGCCGACCGTATCGACCACTTCCCTGACCGCGACGCCCGCCACGATGCCTTCGTCGTCGGCATTGCGGAAATAGGCGCCGTCGGCGCCCAGCTTGATGATTACCTGCTTGACGCCGCGCTCCAGATAGAACGCGGCGATATCGCGCGGTTCGCTACGGCCGGTCAGGATCTTGCCTTCGCTCAGGCCCGGCAACACCCAGTCGGCCTTGAATGCCAACTCGTTGAGTTTCTGCGCCATCACTTCCTGCGACGGCCACAGCATCGGCCGCAGATTCGGATCGAAGGAAATCGTCTTGCCGCGCGCCCGCATGAAATCCAGTGCGTGGTGCGCAAAAGCCATCGTGCTCGGCGACAAGGCCGCGGCAATACCGGTGGCGTGCAAATGACGCGCGCCGCCGAAATAGGCCTCGTCGAAATCGACCTGCGACAGATGGCTGGCAGCCGAACCCTTGCGGTAATACTCGATGGCCGGATCGGCGCCATCCACGGCCTTCGCCTTGAGCTGGATCGCGGTGCGGAATTCCTTGTCGATGGCCACCTGACTGACGTCGACGCCTTCCTGGGCAACGCGCTTGCAAATGAAACGGCCGAAGGAATCGTTGCCGACGCGGCTGACCCAGCCGACCTTCAGGCCCAGGCGCGCCAGACCGATGGCGACATTGGTTTCGGCGCCGGCGAGGCGGCGCGTGTATTTTTCAACATCCGCGAAATCGCCGACTTCGTCCGCGACAAACAACGCCAGTGCTTCGCCGTACGTGACGACGTCCAGTTGTGGTTGCATTACTCGTTCTCTCTGATGGTGTGCGGAAGATGATCCGCCTAGGCTGACGCCAGCATCGCCACGTAATTGCGGGTCGCCGCTTCCAGGTCCTTGCCGATGATCGGGAATTCGATCGCGCGCTGCACGCCGCGCGGGAAATGGGAAAACAGGCGGCGCCAGACAGCGTCGTCTTCGTCGAGCGGGATCGCCTTGAGTTTGCCCTTGTCGCTCCACACCCCCTTGCAGTGCACGTATTGCACGTGCGCCGCCAGCGTGCGGGCCGCCACTTCGGCATCGACGCCGCTCCAGCGCCAGTTGCCCATGTCGAAGGTCATGCCGACCGGGACGCCGGTGCCGGAACAAACCGCCAGGAAATTGGCGATAGATTCCAGTTTCCCGCCATGTTCGGTCTGGTCGTTTTCGAGAAGTAACGGCACCGGCGCCTGCGCAACAAACCGCGACCAGTCCAGCATGTTGCTGGCCGGCGAAAAATGTCCCAGCGACACCTTCAAAAAACGCGACTGCAGCTGTTGCGCCTCGCCCATCACCTGATCGAGCTCATCGCGCGCCAGCGAACCGTCCTTGCGGAACAATTCGATCGGCGCCGAATACACCGAGAACAGCTTGTGCTTCATCAGAAGCCCATGCAACTCGTCGAAATCAGGCAATTCGACGAACAATTCCCGGCGGATTTCCAGGCCGGCAGCACCGGCCGCGGCCACGATCGGGATCAGGTGCGCATGCCCGACCTGGCGCACGAAATCTGCGCCGTAGGCCGAGGCCGCGACCAGTACCGGGGTCTTCATTTGATGTTGCCGGCGCCGACGAACTGGCGCGCTTCCGGCGTTTGCGGATCGGAGAAAAATTCCTTCGACGGACGCGCTTCCCACACCTTGCCCTGATGCATGAACACGGTGAGATCGGCGACGCGCCGGGCGAATTCCATTTCGTGCGTGACGAGCAACATAGTCATCCCTCCCCTTGCGAGTTCTTCCATGACTTTCAGCACTTCCTGCGTCAACTCCGGATCCAGCGCCGAGGTCACTTCATCGAACAGCATGACCTGCGGTTCCATCGCCAGCGAACGGGCAATCGCCACGCGCTGTTGCTGACCGCCCGACAATTGTTCCGGATAAGCGTCGCGCTTGTGATCGAGGCCGACCTGCTTCAGGACCTTGATCGCGGTTTCACGCGCTTTTTCGGTCGCCACTTTCTTGACGATGCGCGGCGACAGCATGACGTTCTCCTCCACGGTCAGATGCGGGAACAGGTTGTAGTGCTGGAACACCATCCCGACATCCTTGCGCAACTCGATCAGGTGCTCATGCTTGGCGGTGAGCTTGTGACCGGCGACATTGATGCTACCACCATCAATCGTCTCCAGGCCATTGATGCAACGCAGCATGGTGCTTTTACCCGAACCGCTGCGGCCGATGACCGCAATCACCTGTCCGCGCTCGACGGACAGCGATATCCCATTCAAGACCTGGTTGCTGCCAAAGCTCTTGGTGATGTTCTCGATCTCAACGATGGGCATGGAATTTCCTTTCTAGGGCAAAACTGAAACGCGACAGCGGATAGCAAAAGATGAAATAGATCGCGGCGACAATCGGGAAAACGAGGAAAGGCTGGAACGTCGCGTTGCTGACGAGCTTGCCCGCCTGCGTCAACTCGACCAGACCGATGATGGAGGCAATCGAGGTGTTCTTGACGATCTGCACCAGGAAACCGACCGTCGGCGGCAGCGAAATACGCACCGCCTGCGGCAAGATCACGTAGCGCAGCTGCTGCCAGCGCGTCATCGCCAATGCGGTCGATGCTTCCCACTGCGGCACCGGCACGGCTTCGATACAGCCGCGCCAGATTTCGCCGAGGTAGGCGCTGGTGTAAATCGTCATGGCGATCGTCGCTGCCACCATCGGCGGCAGCTTGAAGCCGTAGATCGCCAGTCCGTAGAACGACAGGAACAGGATGATCAGCACCGGCGTGCCCTGGATGATCTGGATATACACCGCCGACAAGGTGCGCAGGATCTGCAGATGCGAAGTACGCATCAGCGCGACCACAAAACCGGCGGCGCCGCCGGCGACGAACGCCAGCACCGACAACAGCACGGTCCAGCGTGCAGCTTCCCACAGGAAGATGAACTGGTCCCAGGAAAATTCGGCAATCATCGGTTCCCCCTTGGCCGCGCTACGCCAAGACGGCGGCGGCGTTTGAACACAACCAGACCGATGAGCCAGAAACTGAGGCGGAACAGCAGCGCCAGCAGAATATAGAGTCCCATCACGATCAGGTAAATTTCGAAGCTGCGGAAGGTTTCCGCATCAAGCAGGTTGGCGCTCGCGGTCAGCTCTTCGGCGGAGATCGCCGACACCACGCTGGACGCCAGCATCATCAGCGTGAACTGGCTTGCCAATGCCGGATAGACCTTCTCCAGCGCCGGCGTCAGCACCACGTGGCGGATCACCTGCCAGCGCGTCATCGCCAGGGCTTGCGCCGCTTCGATCTGCGAAGGGTGGACCGCCATCATGCCGGCGCGCACGATCTCGGTCGAATACGCGCCGAGATTGACCGTCATCGCCACCAGTGCGGCGACGTTGGCATCGACCTGCACACCCGCAGCGGGCAAGCCGAAAAAGATAATGAACAACTGCACCAGGAAAGGCGTGCTGCGGATCAGCTCCACATAGGATGTGACCGCAAAGCGGGCCGGCGCCGAACCGTGAATGCTCACGATCGCTCCGAAGATACCCACTGCCAAACCGCAGATCATCGATAGCGCACTGAGCCGGATGGTGAGCAAGGCTCCCCACAACAGCTGGTCCATGTGCTGAAAGATGAACGCAAACTGAAAATCATAAGACATCGTCTACTCCTTGCCGATTCGCAGGGCGGATGCGATTGCACGTCCGCCTTGCCAAACCCCTGTACTCAGGGATCAACCCAACGCAAACCTGTCTGCGATCCGTAGCGAGAGGCCATCAGCCGGTGGCGGCCGGAGCGGAGCTCAGTTGAAACCCTTGGAACGTACTTTAGTACGTGAGGATTCCGAGCACCGCCCGACGCCGGATCATGGCCTCGCAGTAGGATCCCAGGCAGGTTTTAGAAAACTGGGAGGTTCGGCAATGGCGAGCCCGACCACTTGCGCGAGATCGCATCCAGTTCGCCGTTCAGCTTGACGTAGTAGATGAAGTTATTGAGCCATTGCTGCAGGTCGAAAGCACCCTTGCGCACGGTCATCGAGTTCGGTTGCACCGAGTAAGGGAACTTGATGTCGATCTTGCCGGCGCCGCGGGTCTTCACGATTTCGGTCGCCATGGTGTTCGGGATCGAGATCGCATCGACCTGACCGCTCAACAGAGCCTGTGTCACGGTGGAGTCATCTTCAAAACGGACCAGCACGGTGCCGGCAGGAGCCAGGCGAGTCAGCGCCGTGTCGTTGGTGCTGCCGCGCGAAACGCCGACCTTCTTCTTGACCAGGTCGTTCAGGTTCTTGAACTTGGAAGCGACCGGACCGACGATGGATAATTCGAAACCGCTGTAAGGAATCGTGAACATCACCGACTTGGCGCGCTCAGGCGTCGGCGCCAGGGTGGCGGCCAGGAAGTCGACCTTGCCGGATTCCAGCGCAGGAATGCGTGCGGGCGGCACCAGCGGAACGATTTCCACCGGCAGGCCGAGGTATTTGCCGATCAGGTTGGCGACGTCGACGTCGTAACCGATCGGTTCGCCCTTGGCGTCAACGCTGCCGAACGGCGGTGTGCCGCTGACGACGCCGATGGTGACCTTGCCCTTCTTGATCAGGTCGGCCACGGTTTGTGCGCTGGCGCTGGCTGCTGCGCCGACTGCACAGGTAGCGGCCAGGGTCAGCGCGATGAATTTGGTGCTCAACAGATTCTTGATGCTCATGGTGTAGTCTCCTTTTCGTCATCCCCTGCCCTGGATAAGGGAGCCGGATGAACGTCCTCGTTATAGGCTTGCGCCCGCTGTAGTACGACTGTCTACGTCTTTCTTTACCGCTCTTTTTGTTGCTTTTTTTGTTGCTTTCTTCTGAGCAGTGATGCATCACCGTGCATTTGTTTTCTCTGGTATCGGTTCCAGAATTCTTACAAAATCATGTCTTTCGCTTGCGTGCTCGAGCCGCGTGGAATCAGGCGGCCGTCCAGCAAAATCTCGCGGCGCGGTGCGCTTTCGCCGTTGATGCGCGCCAGCAGCCGTTCAATCGCCGCAAAGCCGATGTCGTAGGTCGGCTGCTCGATAGTGCTGATGCCGCTGCCCACCAGCGGCGACCACGATAATTCATCGAAACACAGCAGGCCGATGTCTTCCGGGAAGCGCAGCTTCATGCTTTGCAGCGCCAGCGCAATTTGCAGCGACACCATGCCGTTGCCCGCCAGAATTGCCACTTTGCCAGCGCTGTTCCGGCTGCGCCGGCGCTTCAGAAAATCATCCAGCGTGGTCGCCACGTGGCCCGGCTGGTCGATGTGCACTTCCAGCGTCTCGCCATGGCAGTCCGGCCGCGTCGACATCGCCTGCAGGAAACCCGCCTGCCGCCCCTGGCGCGAACTGACGCCGTGCAAAGGCTGCACCACCAGACCAATATCGCTGTAGCCGCCGGCCAGCAAGTGTTCCGTCGCCATGCGCGCCGCACCGACATTGTCCAGGCCGACCAGGTCGAAATCGCAACCTTCCACGCGGCGGTCCAGCAGCACCACCGGAAACGCCGCCTGCCCCAACTCCTTCAACGGCGTCACATTGCGCCCCTGCGTGTTGAACAGCAGGCCTTCCACGCTATAGGAATGCAGGGCCGCCAGCGATTGCTTCTCGCGCTTTTCATCGTTGCCGGTATTGCACAGCATCAGCGTGTAGCCATGTTCCTGGCAAGCCGCTTCGGCGCCATGCAGCACGGCCACCGAATAGGGGTTCAGGATGTCCGCTACCAGCATCCCGATCAGCTTGGTGCGCCCGCCCTTGAGGCCGCGCGCCATCTGGCTGGGCTGATAACCGAGCCGGGCGATCGTGCTGCGAATCTGTTCGCGCAGGCGCTCCGACAGGGCGTCAAGCTCGCCGCCGAGATACCGGGAAATACTTGTCTTCGACACACCCGCCTCGCGTGCGACCTGGGCAATCGTGACTTTGCCAGCACCAGCGCTGCGCGTGTGTTGCATATAGGATTTTTGTCTCACTCTACCTGCCAAATCGTTGATTGTTATCTATCGATACATCGATTGATTTGTACTACGGATTCCCAGGTTTCTTTTTTATGATGAATCTTTGGAACCGGTTCCAAAGATAACAGTGAGAATTTTGTTTGGCAAACTATTTCACATGAAAAATTTGATCAAGAAAGATGAAACGGAGCGCGGAATTTCCCGGAGGAAAAATTACGCGTTATCGCCATTGGCATCCGCAACGGCTTCCCGGCACAGCGCCAATGACGATCGACTTCTGCATTTTCAATGCGCCTCCGTCACTACGAATATTCTCCGGATTGGTTTGCTGCATCGCCACATGAAGCGATACAATAGATGGAAATAGTTCTCATTAACAAAACCTCCATTTCGCTCCCATGTCCTTCAAACGCACTCGTGCCGCCCTCCTCGGCCTGGCCACCATCGCACCATCAATCCTGCTGGCGCAAACCACCGACTCGACCACGTCCACCACGCCCCTCTCGTCCACCGCTGCCGCAGAGACGAACCAGCTGCCTGCCGTGACCGTGAGCGCCGACGCCGATGCGGAAACCCGCTACACCGCCGCAAAAATGCAGGTCAACAAATCGTCCGTGCCGCTGTCGCAGACGCCGCAATCGATTTCAGTGGTGCCGCGCGCCGTGCTCGACAGTCAGCAGGCCGTGACGCTTGCGGATGCGCTCAAGAATGCGCCCGGCGTGGTATCCGGCCAATACGGCCGGCGCGGCTGGGATGATCTGATCATCCGCGGCCAGGTGGCGTCCGACTCGCTGTACCTGGACGGATTGCGCACGGCCGCCTCCAATCGCGTCGCGGAGCAGTTGTTCGGCCTGGAACAAGTTGAAGTGGTGAAGGGACCGGGTTCGCTGCTGTACGGACTGGTGTTGCCGGGCGGCCTGGTCAACATGGTCAGCAAACGCCCGCAAGGCTACGACTTCGCCAACGCAGACGTCACGGTCGGTAGCCATGACTTCCGCCAGGCGACGATTGACCTGAACAAGTCTCTGTCGGAAAACGGCAAACAAGCCTTCCGCATCAACGGCCTGATCTCCAATTCCAACGACGCCACCGACTACGTCTGGTTCAAGAACCGCTACATCGCGCCGTCGCTGTCACTGGATCTCGGCGCGCGCACCGACTTCACCATCCTGACCAGCTTCCAGGAACGCGGCTATATCCGCCAGCAAGGCCTGCCGCTGTCGGGATCGATCAACCGCAACGTCAACGGCAGCATCCCGCGCAGCCGCTTCACAGGCGAACCCGCAGCGCGGCCGTACAACGCCACCGAAACCCGCCTGGGCTATTCGCTGACACACCGCTTCGATGACGGCTGGACGCTGAACAACAACCTGCGCTGGCAACAGTTTGCGATGAGCGGACAGCTGGTCGCCAATACCGCCGTCACCGGCACGACGCTGACCCGCACCGGCACCGACCAGACCTTCAACGGCGAAACCTTCACGATGGACACCAACTTGCAGCGCAGCTTCAATACGGCGGTCGGCAAACACCAGGTCACCCTCGGCTCGGACTATCTGAACACGCGTGAAGACGTGCGCTCGTTCAACTGCACCGTGGCTTCCCTGAACGTCTACAACCCGGTCTACGGCGCACGCATAGCCTGTCCTGCCACGCCGAACACCAACACCTCGACCACCGTGCGCGATCTGGGAATCTACCTGCGCGACCAGATCCAGTTCGGCGATCGCTGGCAACTGCTGGCAGGCCTGCGTCGCGATAATACATCCACCTATTCGGATAACCTCGGGACCAAAAAACACACGGACAATCCCGCCGGCGCCAACACCGGCTCGCTGGCGCTGATGGTTGAAGTGCTGCGCGGCGTGCGTCCGTACGTGAGTTATTCAACCTCGTTCTATCCCAACTCCGGCACCGATGCGGGCGGCAATACCTTCAAACCGGAGACGGGCAAACAGCTGGAAGCCGGCGTCAAGGTAGAACTGGATCAGGGCCGCACCAACCTGAACGTAGCCGTATTCGACCTGCGCCGCCGCAACGTGTTGCAGACCGACCCGACCAACACCACCTTCAAGATCGCCGTGGGCGAGCAGCATTCGCAAGGTGGCGAGATCGGCATCACCAGCGATTTCCAGAACGGCGTCAGCCTGATGGCAGGCTATTCCTATACCTCGGCCGTGATCAGCGACGACGGCGGACAAAAAGTCACGACCGTCGGCCAATGGCTGGACAATGTGCCGCGCCACAACTTCAACACCAGCGCGCGCTACCGCTTCAAGGGCGAACTGACCGGCTGGGAGCTCAATGGCGGCGTGCACGGCCAGAGCCGTCAGCGCACCAACGGTTACTCCCTGCCGGGCTACGTGCTGACCGACGTCGGCGTCGCCTACAATGCCGCGCACTGGCGCACCGCCTTGAACGTCAAGAACATCTTCAATACGCAGTACTACGCCGGCGGGCTGGCCAACGCCGTTGCGCTCGGCGACGACCGCGTCGTGATGCTGACGCTGGGATATCGCTACTGATCCAGGTTACGGAACGCAAAAAAGGCCGTCCTAATGGACGGCCTTTTCATTTGCGATGGCATTGTTGCGCGAGCGTTTTCCCTACTGACCCACCACCTGCAACTCGGCGCCATGCTTCTTCACCGCCGTCAGGACGATCTCGCTCAGTTCGGAACCGCCCTCCTGCTCCACGTGCGCCAGCAAGGCGCGGCGCATGCGCGGTTCCCAGAACCGCTTGATGTGCGTGGCCAGGTCTTTTTCCGCCTGCACGCGATCCGGCATGGTCGAGAAAAAAGTACCGATCTGGTTGGCCATCTTGATGAGGTGCGGAAGGTTCATGATGTGGTCTCGATTCTGTTAAGTGTTGCCGTCGGTCAGATCAGGCGATGCGGTCCGGCGTAGATGACATGTCCTTGCCGCCGCACGAAGCCGATCAGCGTGACGTCGGTTTCCTTCGCCAGCCGGATCGCCAGCGCGGTCGGCGCCGAAATCGCAGCGATGAAGCCGATGCCGACGGTGGCCGCCTTCTGCACCATTTCATAACTGGCGCGGCTGGTGATGATCACGGCGCCCGCCGAAAAATCCTGCTTGTCTTCCGCCAATGCACCGATCAGTTTGTCGAGCGCATTGTGGCGGCCGACGTCTTCACGCACCAGCTTGATCTTGCCGTCACGGCCCAGCCATGCCGCCGCGTGGGTGGCGCCGGTCTGCTGCTGCAATTCCTGCCGCGCCTGCATGGCGTCCAGCGCCGCGTGCAGCGTGTCGGCCGAAAACTGCAGCGCACCGGCCTGCACCGCCGCCGGATGGCGCACCGCCTGCTCCAGCGTCTCCGCCCCGCACAAGCCGCAGCCGGTGCGGCCGGTCAGATTACGGCGCTTTTCCTTCAGCGCGATGAAGCGTTCGGTGGCCACGTTCATCTGTACCTGGATGCCTTCGGCGCCCTGCACGATCTCGCAATCGTAGAGCTCGCCCGGATCAGCCAGGATGCCTTCGGTCAATGAAAAGCCCAGCGCAAAATCCTCAAGATCCGCCGGCGTCGCCATCATCACGGCATGCGAAATGCCGTTGTACTCCAGCGCGATCGGCACTTCTTCGGCGACCACGTCGGTGACGACTTCACGTTGCCCGTCGCGCCACTTTTCCACCTCGACCTTGGCCGCTGTAGCAAATTCAGCGGCGGCAGAAACATCATCAGGCGACGGGAGGGGACATGCATTCATTGACTGCTTCTTTCTTCATTCGTTGTTTCGTTGTTGCGTTATTTGGTGACCAAAGGCTCCTGAGACGCCTTCTCGCCTTTCAGCAAACCCAGCTGCTCACGGTTGAACCGTTCGTAATGCTGCTGCCATCCGGACGGCTGCGACACCGGCATGACCTGCACTGCCGTCACCTTGTACTCGGGGCAATTGGTGGCCCAGTCCGAGTTGTCGGTGGTGATCACGTTGGCGCCCGATTCGGGGAAGTGGAACGTGGTGTAGACCACGCCCGGCTGCACCCGCTCGGTTATCGTCGCACGCAAAACCGTCTGTCCGGCGCGCGACTCAATACCGACCCAATCGCCTTCGCGCACGCCGCGGTCTTCGGCGTCGTGCGGATGGATTTCCAGACGGTCTTCATCGTGCCATTGCGAATTCTCCGTGCGGCGCGTCTGCGCGCCGACGTTGTATTGCGACAGGATGCGGCCGGTGGTCAGGATCAGCGGATAACGCTGCGTCACCTTCTCGTCGGTGGCGAAGTATTGCGTATTGAGGAACTTTCCCTTGCCGCGGATGAAGCTGCCGATGTGCATGATCGGCGTGCCTTCCGGCGCCGCATCGTTGCATGGCCACTGGATGCTGCCGAGGCGTTCCAGCTTGTCGTAGCTGACGCCGTGGAAACTCGGCGTCAAGGCCGCAATTTCATCCATGATTTCCGACGGATGATTGTACGGCATCGGGTAGCCGAGCGCTTCGGCCAGCGCCACCGTGACTTCCCAGTCGGACTTGCCGGACTTCGACGGCATCACCTTGCGCACGCGCGAGATGCGGCGCTCGGCGTTGGTGAAGGTGCCGTCCTTTTCGAGGAAGGACGAACCCGGCAGGAACACGTGGGCATACTTGGCGGTCTCGTTGAGGAACAGGTCCTGGATCACGATGCATTCCATCTCTTGCAAGGCGGCCGCGACGTGCTGGGTGTTCGGATCCGACTGGACGATATCCTCGCCTTCGCAATACAGCCCCTTGAAGCTGCCATCCATCGCAGCATCGAACATGTTCGGAATGCGCAAACCCGGCTCCGGATTGAGCGTCACGCCCCAGGCCTGCTCGAATTGCGAGCGCACGGTCGAATCGGAAATGTGACGATAACCCGGCAGCTCATGCGGGAAGGAACCCATGTCGCAGGAACCCTGCACATTGTTCTGGCCGCGCAGAGGATTGACGCCGACGCCTTCGCGGCCGACGTTGCCGGTGGCCATTGCCAGGTTGGCGATGCCGATCACCATGGTCGAGCCCTGTGCATGTTCAGTCACGCCCAGGCCGTAATAGATCGCGCCGTTGCCGGCGGTGGCGAACAGGCGCGCAGCGCCGCGCAGTTCTTCGGCCGGCACGCCGCAGATGGCGGACATGGCTTCCGGCGAATTGTCCGGACGCAGCACGAACTCTTTCCATTGCTCATAGGACTGCAGGTCGCAGCGTTCCTTGATGTATTCCTCGCTTTGCAGGCCTTCGGACAGGATCACGTGCGCCAGCGCGGTAATGACGGCGACGTTGGTGCCGGGACGCAGCTTGAGATGGTAATCGGCCTGGATGTGCGCCGACTTGACCATCTCAGTGGTGCGCGGGTCGATCACGATCAGCTTGGCGCCCTGGCGCAGGCGGCGCTTCATTTGCGAAGCGAACACCGGATGCGCGGATGCCGGATTGGCGCCGATGATCATGATGACGTCGGACTTCATCACCGAGTCGAAGGTCTGCGTGCCGGCCGATTCGCCCAAGGTTTGCTTGAGGCCGTAGCCGGTCGGCGAATGGCAGACGCGCGCGCAGGTATCGACGTTGTTGTTGCCGAAGGCGGCGCGCACCAGCTTTTGCACCAGATAGGTTTCTTCGTTGGTGCAGCGCGAGGACGTGATGCCGCCGATGGAGTCCTTGCCGTGCTTGGCCTGGATACGACGGAACTCGCTGGCCGCATAAGACAGCGCCTCTTCCCACGACACTTCGCGCCACGGGTCGGTGATCTTGCTGCGGATCATCGGCTTGGTGATGCGGTCCTTGTGGGTTGCGTAACCCCAGGCAAAACGGCCCTTGACGCAAGAGTGGCCATGATTGGCCTTGCCGTCCTTGTACGGCACCATGCGCACCACTTCGTTGCCCTTCATCTCGGCCTTGAACGCGCAACCGACACCGCAATAGGCGCAGGTGGTGATCTTGCTGTGCTCGGCCTGGCCCATCATGATCACGGTCTTCTCGGTCAGCGTCGCGGTCGGACAAGCCTGCACGCAGGCGCCGCAGGAGACGCATTCGGATTCCATGAAAGTGTCCATCTGTCCGGCCGTGACCCGCGACTCGAAACCGCGGCCGCTGATCGTCAGCGCGAAGGTGCCCTGCGTTTCTTCGCAGGCGCGCACGCAACGATTGCAGACGATGCACTTGGACGGGTCATAGGTGAAATAGGGATTGGATTCGTCCTTCTTCATCTCGAGGTGGTTCTCGCCTTCGTAGCCGTAGCGCACTTCGCGCAGGCCGACGGTGCCGGCCATGTCCTGCAGTTCGCAATTGCCGTTGGTCGGGCAAGTCAGGCAGTCGAGCGGATGATCGGAAATATACAGTTCCATCACGCCGCGCCGGATGTCGGCCAGCTTGGGCGTCTGCGTCTGCACCTTCATGCCGGGTTCGCAGGGCGTGGTGCATGAGGCGGGGTAGCCCTTCATTTTTCGACCGTCACGGCCTTCGATCTCGACCAGGCACAGGCGACAGGAGCCGAACGGTTCCAGGCTGTCGGTGGCGCATAGCTTCGGCACGTTGATGCCCGCCTCCACCGCTGCGCGCATGACCGAGGTGCCGGCCGGCACGGTGACTGCGACACCGTCGATTTCAAGAGTGACCTCGGTCTCGGACGCATCTTTCGGAAAGCGTGCCGGCGTGCCGTAATCTGTTTCGTTGAGCTGGTTCATGACAACAACTCCTTGCTGAATGCGGGGAACAGGTTTGGCTCAGGCGGCTTCTTCAGCCGGCGAACCAAAGTCTTCAGGGAAATGATTCAACGCCGACAGCACCGGATACGGCGTCAGGCCGCCCATGGCGCACAGCGAACCGTTGAGCATGGTGTCGCACAGGTCGCGCAGCAGATGGATTTGCTGCGGTCTGCTGTCTTTTCCACCTTCGTTGGCGATGATCTTGTCGATCACCTCGACGCCGCGTGTCGAGCCGATGCGGCACGGCGTGCATTTGCCGCAGGATTCAATGGCGCAGAACTCCATCGCATAGCGCGCCTGCTGCGCCATGTCGACGCCGTCATCGAACACCACCATACCGCCGTGACCGACCATCGCGCCGATGGCGGCGAAGGCTTCATAATCCAGCGGCGTGTCGAGCTGCTGCTGCGGCATGTAGGCACCTAGCGGGCCGCCCACCTGCACCGCCCGGATCGGCCGGCCGCTGAGCGTGCCGCCGCCGAAGTCCTCCAGCAGCTGGCGCAAAGTCAGGCCGAAGGCCTTCTCGACCAGGCCGCCGTATTTGACGTTGCCGGCCAGCTGGAACGGCAAAGTGCCGTGCGAACGGCCGACGCCGTAATTCTTGTAAAACGCCGCGCCGCGCGCCAGCACGATGGGCACCGTCGCCAGCGAAATCACGTTGTTGATCACGGTCGGCTTGCCGAACAGGCCTTCCAGCGCCGGCAGCGGCGGCTTGGCGCGCACCACGCCGCGCTTGCCTTCGAGGCTTTCGAGCAGAGCGGTTTCTTCGCCGCAGATGTAGGCGCCGGCGCCCATGCGCACTTCCAGGCAAAACGCCTTGCCCGAGCCGAGCACGTTGTCGCCCAGATAGCCATTCTGGCTTGCGGTGGCGATCGCTTCGTTGAGCGCAGCGATGGCGTGCGGATATTCTGAACGCACATAGATGTAGCCTTGCGTCGCGCCGACTGCCAGACCGGCAATCGTCATGCCTTCGATCAATGTGAAGGGATCGTCTTCCATCACCATGCGATCCGAGAAGGTGCCGGAATCGCCTTCGTCGGCATTGCAGACGATGTACTTTTGCGCGGCCTTTGCAGCGGCCACGGTCTTCCACTTGATGCCGGTCGGGAACGCCGCGCCGCCGCGTCCGCGCAGGCCGGAATCCAGCACTTCCTGCACGATGGCTTCGCTGCTCATGCCGACCGCGCGCTTGAGTCCGGCATAGCCTTCATGCGCCAGGTAGTCGTCCAGCGACACCGGATCGGTGATGCCGACGCGCGCAAAGGTCAGGCGCTCCTGCTTTTTCAGATAGGGAATTTCTTCGGTCAGGCCTTGCGCCAAGGGGTGCTCAAATGCATCCGTCGCGTCCTCCAGGAAACCGGCGTCGAACAAACCCGCGACATCGGTCGGATCGACCGGACCATAGGCTACCCGGCCTTGTCCGGTTTCGACCTCCACCAGCGGCTCCAGCCAGAACATGCCGCGCGAACCGTTGCGCACGATGTTGACCTCGACGCCGCGCTTTTCGGCTTCGCCACGAATCGCCGCCGCCACATCGTTGGCGCCCAATGCAATCGCTGCGGAGTCGCGCGGCACATAAATGTTGATGCTCATGCCGCACCTCGCTTGGCTCGCAGCAGCCGATCGAATTTGTCGGCGCCGACGCGCGCGTGCAGCTCGCCGTCGACCACCACGTTCGGACCGCAGGCGCACAGGCCCAGGCAATACACCGGCTCGAGCGTGAACTGGCCGTCGGCGGTGGTTTCATGGAAGGCGCAACCTAGCGTTTTCTCCGCATGCCTGGCCAGCGCTTCGGAGCCGACCGACTGGCAGGCTTCCGCGCGGCACACCTGCACCACGTGCTTGCCGCCCGGTTGCTGGCGGAAATGGTGGTAGAAGGAAATCACGCCGTGCACCTCGGCACGCGATACGTTGAGCGCCTCGGCGATCATCGGCACCGCGTCGGCAGGCACGAAGCCGACCGCATCCTGGATGCCGTGCAGGATCGGCAGCATGGCGCCGGGCATGTGCCGGCGCGCGGCGATGACGTCCCTGACCGCACCGACGTCGAATGGCTGTTGTCTGTTCATTGTTTCGTCTCCTGCTGAACTGCTGTCCGGCCCCGGTTTCTGTTTTTTATCTTGCCGGGCCGTGGAAAAACATGCTTAGTCTCGCCGCCTGATCCTGCCGGGAACCAGACGACGGCGTTGTTGCGATGCGCTGTTGCGATGAATTGTGCGCGCGGCCGGCAACAAGCCGGCGGCGATGGACACGGCGATCCCTGCCTGCGCGAACGGCGCAGAAAAACTCGGAAATGCTGGAAAGAAAATGGTGCAGAACGCAACTGCAAGGACTGCAGCGGCGCAAATGAAGCATGCGATCGCAAACCCGGGCGCTGCGCTGAGAAGCGTTGCGGCACGCGATCCGATCGACGAATGAGCTAGCGATTTCATGTTCTCCCTGCCTATCGATGATGCCTCGGGTTGGTACAGAACACTACGGTGGTGAAGCCGGCTGCCGCAGAGTGTTGACCCTCGCGGCAGCCTTGTTGCTCTCTTGCTTTTCTACTGCTGTTACATCATGGCTACGTCAATGCCGCTTACCTGAACAGCACCGCCGTCTTTTGCAGCGTCAGCGAAATACCCCAGATCAGCGGGATGCCGACTGCCAGCCATGCCGCGCCGATCAGGGCGGGATTGCCGCCACGGCCGACCAGCGCCATGTCTGTCGGCGACAGGGATGCGGTGTTGTCCGAAGACGACTTTTCATGCGCCAGTTGCTTTTCACGGGCCAGTTCTTCCGGCGTCATGAAGTGCTTGGCGGCGACCGGGCGGACCAGCAGGTTGCAGATCAAGCCCACCACCAGCATGCCTGCCAGGATGTACATCGTGGTGTTGTAGACCTGCTCGCGCGGCATGCCGAGCGACAACTGGTACTCGCGCATGTAGTTCACCACCACCGGGCCGAGGATGCCGGCGGTCGCCCATGCAGTCAGCAGGCGACCGTGGATCGCGCCGACCATTTGCGTACCGAACAAGTCAGCCAGGTAAGCCGGCACCGTTGAAAAACCGCCGCCGTACATTGACAGGATGATGCAGACCGCACCGACGAACAGCGCGATGCTGCCTGCCTTGGCCGACCATGGCAGGCTCACGTACAGGATGAAGCCCAGAACGAAGAAGATCACGTATGTCATCTTGCGACCGAAGAAGTCGGAGCACGACGCCCACACGAAACGACCGCCGATGTTGAACAGGCTGATCAGACCGGTGAAACCGGCTGCAATCGCAGCGATCGCGGCTTTTTGCTCAATCGACAGATCGCTGAAGCCGACGTTGACGCCCAGCAGATGGCCGCCGAAGACTTCCTGCAGCATCGGCGACGAGATGCCGATCACGCCGATGCCGGCCGACACGTTCAGGCACAGCACCAGCCACACCAGCCAGAACTGGGGAATGCCCCAGACCTTGCTCACGTGCACGTGGTTTTGCGTGATCATGGTGCTGTTGGTGGTTGCCGGCGGCGTCCAGCCCGCTGGTTTCCAGCCGCTCGGCGGAACACGGTAGCCCAGTGCGCCGGCCATCATGAAGACGAAATAGATCACTGCCATGGCGACAAAGGTTTCCCACACGCCGACCGAGGTCGGTGTAGCGAAATGCTTCATCAGCTTGTCGGCCAGCGGGCTGCCGACCAGCGCGCCGCCGCCGAAGCCCATGATCGCCATGCCGGTCGCCATGCCGCGACGGTCCGGGAACCATTTGATCAGCGTCGACACCGGCGAGATGTAGCCGAGACCGAGGCCGATGCCGCCGATCACCCCGGAGCCCAGCCACATGAGCCAGATCTGGTGGGTATAGACGCCCAAGGCGGAAATCAGCAAGCCGCCGCACCAGCACAGCGCGGAGACCACGCCGGCCTTGCGCGGACCTGCGCGCTCGAGCCAGCCGCCCCAGATCGCGGCGGAAATGCCGAGCAGGACGAAGAACATCGTATACATCCAGCCCAGCATGGAAATCTTCCAGTCACAGGTGGTGGAGAATACTTGCGCGAAAAAACCGGTATCCGGCGCACAGGCGATCGACTCCTTGATGCCGAGCGCCCTGGACAGGGGCAGCCAGAATACGGAGAAACCGTATGCCATGCCAATACACAGATGAATTGCCAATGCGGCAGGCGGTACCAGCCAGCGGTTGAACCCGGGCTTGGCGATGGTGTGTTCCTTTTGCAGGAAATCGAAGGCCATTGTTCCCTCCTCTTTGATGTTGTGGGGCGGCAATTATATGCAAGTCGAATGAATTCGGCTATTTATGCAAAAATATGCCTATAGTTTTTCTGAGCTACGCCTACTGCCGCGAAGGTATCATTGAAATTCTACCGACTCAATATGCTATTTTTTTCATATATATGTACAAGGTTAACATCAAGCCCCACTGGGAAATCGCCCACGGCGACGACTCCCCGCTCGACACCACGGAACTACTTTCTCTATTGACCGCGGTCCAGCAAACCGGCTCGATCGCCAAGGCGGCGCAGCAGCTGCGCCACTCGTATCGGCATGCGTGGGGCTTGCTGCGCACCTCTGAACAATTGTTCGGCCACAGCCTGATCGCCAGCGGCCGCGGACGCGGCACCACGTTGACGCCCTTCGCCAGCAAATTGCTGTGGGCTGATCGCATGGTCAGCGCACGCTTGTCGCCGACGCTCGACAGCCTGGCGTCGGAACTGGAAATCGAATTGGGCAAGACCGTCGAAGGCAAATCCAAGACCGTACGCCTGAACGCCAGCCACGGTTTCGCGGTGGCGGCGCTGCTCAGCCAGTTCAACCAGGCCAAGCTGCCTGTAGAGGTACGCTATCGCCACAGCACCGACGCCGTGGCCGCGCTGTCGCGCCAGGAATGCGACCTGGCAGGCTTCCACGTACCGCTGGGAGAATTTGAAAAACCGGCCATTGCCACCTATGCCAAATGGCTCAACAAGCGCAGCGACTGCCTGATCCATCTTGCCGTGCGCAGCCAAGGCCTGTTCGTCGCCCCCGGCAATCCCAAGAATATCCACAGCCTGGCCGACCTGACCCGCAGCGACCTGCGCTTCGTCAACCGCGAAGCCGGTTCAGGCACGCGCATGCTGCTGGAACTGATGCTGGCCGGACAAGGCATTTCACACAAGAGGATCAACGGTTTCGAGAACACCGAATTCACGCATTCGGCAGTCGCGGCCTTCATCGCCAGCGGCATGGCCGATGTCGGCTTCGGCGTGCAGACGGCGTCGCATCGCTTCGGACTGGACTTCATCCCGCTGGTGCGCGAGCGCTACTTCTTTGCGCTGCCGATGGCGTCATTGAACGACCCGCTGGTACGGGCGGTGGTCGATATCGTGCAATCGCCGACGTTCCGCGCGGTGGTCGACGACCTGACCGGCTATGAAGGCGCCGATACCGGCAAGATACAAAGCGTGCAGGAAGCCTTTCCCTGAAGCTGCGTGAAGATGCTCAGCGCGCAGGTGCAGCGTGCGCAGTTTGCACAGCATGCACATTCAGATTTTTCTGCAGGAAGCGCACGCACTCCCTGATCTTGGCGGAGTTCTTGAGCTGCAGCGGATATACCGCGCACAGGTCGGCTTCCTGAAAGTACGCCGGCAACACCCGCACCAGGCTGCCGTCCTTGAGGCTGGCGGCGACATCCCAGATCGAACGCAGAATCACGCCATGGCCGTCGATGGCCCATTGGTGGATGATTTCACCGTGGTTCGACGCCAGCCCGCCGGCCACCTTGACCGTCTCGGCGCCGTTCGGTCCCATCATGCGCCAGATGCCGAACGACTGGTTGCGCTCGCGGATCACCAGGCATTGGTGCTGCGTCAGGTCCGACAGGGTCTGCGGCGCACCGTGCCGGGCGAGGTAATCGGGACTGGCGCACAGCACGCGCTGGCTGGCGATGATGCGCTTGGCGAACAGGTGCGGCTCATGCACCGGGCCGACGCGGATGTCGAGATCGAAACCTTCATTGATCATGTCGACCTGGCGATCGAACAATTCCAGCTGAATGCGCAGCGCGGGATGCAGGCGCGCGAATTCCGACAGCAGCGGCGATACATATTTGCGACCCAACGCAAAGCTGGTGCTGATCTTCAGCAGCCCGCGCGGCACCTGCTTGGCGCTGCTGACGGTTTCCAGCATCTGGTCGACGTCGTCGAGGATGCGGCGCGCCCATTCATGCACGTTACTGCCCTCTTCGGTCATCACCACGCTGCGCGTGGTGCGATGGAACAGCCGCACGCCCAGCGCCGCCTCCAGCAGCGCGATTCGCTTGCTGATGTAGGCCGGCGACGAGCCCATCTCCTTGGCCGATTCGGCAAAACTGTTCTTGCGCGCCACCACGCAGAACAAACGCAAGTCTTCCAGCAAGGGCGGTGCGACGCTTTGATTGTTCACGAATCGTGTTTTATGAAGTAACCGATTCGTGAATTATAGCGAGGTCGGGGGCCGTTATGATTTCCGTCTGGTTTTTAAAGGAGAAAGCACCATGACCAAACACAAGGTAGCCGTCATCGCCGGCGACGGCATCGGCCAGGAAGTCATTCCCGAGGGCTTGCGCGCGGTCGATGCCGCAGCGAAGAAGTTCGGCATCGAGATCGAGTACACCCATTTCGACTGGGCCCACTGCGGCTATTACGCCCAGCACGGCAAGATGATGCCGGACGACTGGTTCGATCAGCTGAAGGGCTTCGAGGCGATCTTCTTCGGCGCGGTCGGCTGGCCCGCCACGGTGCCGGATCACGTGTCGCTATGGGGTTCGCTGCTGAAGTTCCGCCGCGACTTCGACCTGTACGTCAACCTGCGCCCGGTGCGCCTGATGCCCGGCGTACCCTGCCCGCTGGCCGGCCGCAAACCCGGCGACATCGATTTCTACGTGGTGCGCGAAAACACCGAAGGCGAGTATTCGTCCATCGGCGGCCGCATGTATGAAGGCACCGACCGTGAAATCGTGATCCAGGAATCGGTCTTTACGCGCCACGGCGTCGACCGCATCCTCAAATTCGCCTACGACCTGGCGCAGAGCCGTCCGAAGAAACACCTGACCTCGGCCACCAAGTCCAACGGCATCGCCATCACCATGCCGTACTGGGACGAGCGCGTCGAAGCGATGGGCAAGAACTACGGCGATGTCAAGACCGACAAGTACCACATCGACATCCTGACCGCGCATTTCGTCCTGAATCCGCAGCGTTTCGACGTCGTGGTTGCGCCCAATCTGTTCGGCGACATCCTGTCCGATCTCGGCCCGGCCTGCGCCGGCACCATCGGCATCGCACCGTCGGCCAACCTCAATCCGGACCGCAAGCTGCCGTCGCTGTTCGAGCCGGTGCACGGTTCGGCGCCCGACATCGCCGGCAAGAACATCGCCAACCCGGTCGCCACGATCTGGTCCGGCGCGATGATGCTGGACTTCCTCGGCAACGGCAATCCGAAGTACAAGCAAGCCCACGACGCCATCCTGGCCGCGATCGAAACGGTGCTGGTGGCAGGACCGAAGACGCCTGACCTCGGCGGCAGCGGCGACACCACTTCGGTCGGCAAAGCGATCGCTGCGGCGATCTGATGTACTAAGGCCAAGCAAAACGTCCGGATGCGGATCGCGCTCGACAGAAGCGCGGCCACATCATCCAAACGGATGCCATCCCAGACAGGAGGAGACACCATGCAACACTGGAAAGCCATCGTCGCAACCGCGGCCATCGCCCTGTTCACCACAGCGGTACAGGCGCAGACAGCCCAGCAGCCGATCATCATCAAATTCAGCCACGTCGTCGCGGCCAACACGTCCAAGGGCAAGACTGCGGACTATTTCAAGAAGATCGTCGAAGAGCGCACCGGCGGCCGTGTCAAGGTCGAGGTCTATCCCAACAGCCAGCTCTACAAGGACAAGGAAGAACTGGAAGCCCTGCAAATGGGCTCGGTGCAGATGTTGGCGCCGACCTTCGGCAAATTCGGCCCGATGGGCGTGCGCGAGTTCGAAGTGTTCGACCTGCCCTACCTGTTCGACAACATGGCCCAGGCGCAGAAGGTGACGCAGGGACCGATCGGCCACGCGCTGCTGAAGAAGCTGGATGCCAAGGGCCTCACCGGACTGGCGATGTGGGACAGCGGCTTCCTCGACTGGACCTCCAACAAGCCGATCCAGAAACCGTCCGACATCAAGGGCATGAAGATCCGCATCCAGTCGTCCAAGGTGATCGACGCGCGCACCCGCGTGGTCGGCGCGTTGCCGCAGGTGATGCCGTGGTCCGAGATCTACCAGGGCTTGCAGACCGGCGTGGTCGACGGTCAGGAAAATCCGCCCTCCATCGTCAGCACCGCCAAACTGTTTGAAGTGCAGAAGTTCATGACGATCTCGGAGCACGGCTATCACGGCTATGTATTCATCGCCAACAAGCGCTTCTGGGATGCGCTGCCGGCCGATCTCAAGCCGGTCATGGACAAGGCTGTCAAGGACGCCACCGAGTATTTCAACAGCAACGCCAAGAAAGAAAACGACGATGCCCTGGAAGACATCCGGAAAACCGGCAAGATGAAAATCCTGACCATGACGCCGGAAGAAAAGAACGAATGGAAAGCCATCCAGTACAAGGTCCATCGCGAGATGGAAGACCGCATCGGCAAGGACCTGATCCAGTCGATCTACAAGGAAATCGGGCGCGGACCGGACGGCAAGTAAGACTCGACCAAGTCCGCAAGCAAGCCGGCGTTTCCTGCGAGGAATGCCGGCTTTTTTGCGTCTGTGGCAATTTCGGAATTACAGCGGCCTCATGCCGTGTTAGGATTTGCGCCGTAAAATGACCGGACGTCCTCCTGCAAAATCATGAAGATTCGACTCGCGCACTACATCGCCGCCGGGAGCGCTTATACGCTGCTGTGGTCGGTGACGTTGCTGATCATGCTGGAAGACGATGTGGCCATGCTGGCGTTCATGCTGTCGTGATGCGAATGAACACTCCACCCTCACCGAACGGGACAAGATGAAATTTGCAGTGCTGGCATTGTTGCTCGTGTCGAACCAGGTGTTTGCCGCGCAATGGTCATTGCTCGGCAACAACGACCTCGGTACCTTCTTTGTCGACAAGTCCAGCATCGAGCGCGGACGCAGCATCCTGCAGGCCAATGTCCTGCTCAACTGGACCAAGCCGCAAGTGCTGCAGGGGCACGGCAAATACTATTCCTCGGAAGTCTCCGTCGCCTACATCGATTGCGACGACAAGCGCATCGGCTTCGGCAGCCGCACCATGTACGCCAAGGCGGATGCCCAGGGCGCCGCGCTGTTTTCCCCTTACCTCGCCTACGGCGACACCCGGCTGCAAGACGCCGTGCCCGGTTCGACCGGCGCCCAGATGATCAAGATCATCTGCGGTCTCAAGTAATTTGTCCCGACGCCGGATCATGGCCTCGCAGTAAGATCGCGGACAGGTTCACACCTTCATTGGCAGGATTACCATCTGCAGGCCGTCAAAATGCAGCCGGCGCTGGATCGCCAGCGCGGCCTGGTTGTGCAGCAGGCGGATGAACCAGTTGTCCTGTTCGAAAATCAGTTTGCTGGTGAAGAAAATCGCATTCGGGTATTCCCGGCTGATGTCGAAGCACAGCTTGGTCACTTCCTGCACCGCGTCGGTACCGAAACCCAGGTAAGACGACGATGCCATGCCGTGGCTGCGGCAGAAATCCACGAAGAACTGCAGCGTCGCATTCGCTTCGGCGCGCATTTGCTCGACCGCGCCTTCGCCGCCGTAGGCATGCGAATCGACCGTGCGCGCATTGACGAAGATGAAGTTCTTGAAATGACCGGGGAACATGCGTTGCACCCACAGCAAGGCATGCAGGCCGCCGCCGCGTGAAGTGCCGACGATGAATACCGCGGTCTGGTCGACCGGATCCGGCACGATGGCGTCCATGTTGGGACCGAACGGCTGGCTGGAGAAGATCTGGTCGACCGAGCGGATCGCCTCCTTGGTCTCGCGGTAGTGATTCCGGATATAGATACACAGCGCTGCAATGCCGGCGATGATCACCGCCGTGGCCCAGCCGCCTGCAAACATCTTTTCGTACAGCAGCACCGACAGGATCGAAGCGCAAATCACGAAGCCGGTCAGCGACAACAGGAAGCGCCGCTTCCAGTGCGCCAGCTGGCGACGCTGGCGCCACCAGTAACGGCACAGGCCGAACAGTGAAATGGCGAAGGTCAGGAACACCGAAATCGAATACAGCACGATCAGCAGCGTCACGCTGCCCTGGGTCCAGAACAGGATCGCCAGCGCGGCGATGCCCATCACCAGGATGCCGTTCTGCGTGACCAGTCGCGTCGACAGGTAGCGGAATTTATGCGGCACCCAGGAGTCGGCCGCCATGTTGGACAACACCGCCGGCCCCCCCGAGGAAACCGGTATTGGCAGCCACGAACAACAAGCCCGCCTCGAACGCCAGCACCACCGCCAGCAGGAGGTCATTGAGCCACTGGCTACCGATGCCCATGCTGTCGATGATCAGGCGGAACGTGGTGGCGTTGAGGGTTTCGCCGTCGACATGGCGCGCATCCCACAACAGATACAGCAGGAAGATGCCGCCGGCCGTGAACGCCAGCGACAGGGCCATGTACAACATGGTCATCTTGCCGGTGCGCACGCGCGGCTCGGCCAGCATGTTGACGTTGTTGGAGACGGCTTCCAGTCCGGTGTAAGTACCGCCGCCTTGCGAATACGCCAGCAGCAGCATGCCAGCCACGCCCGCCCAGCCGATTTGCCGGGTCAGGCTGCCGGTGTCGGCCAGCGTGGTCGGCACCAATGCCGGCAGGTATTCCGCATGCACGAAAATGCCGTAGACGATCAGCACCAGATGGGTGGCGACGAAGCCGAGGAACACCGGCAGCAGGAAACGGATGGCTTCCTTGAGGCCGCGCAGGTTGAGCACGATCAGCATGCCGACAAAGAAGGCCTCGGCCCACAGTTTGTAATCCTGGAAGCCCAGCGGCAGCAGCGACGCCAGCGCGTCGACGCCGGAGGCGACTGAAATGGCGATGGTCAGCACGTAGTCGAGGATCAGCGCCACGCCCGAGACCAGGCCGAGATAAGGACCGACCAGCTTGGTGGCGACGCGGTAGCCGCCGCCGCCGGTGGGGAATAATTCAATGACCTGGTTATAGGCCAGCGCGATGATGAAGACCGTCAGGGCGGTCGCCAGCGCCAGGTACAGGCCCAGATGGGTATGCTCGCCAAGCGCCCGGAAGCTCTCTTCCGGACCGTACGCCGAGGACGACAAACCGTCCGCGCCCAACCCCACCCACGCCAGAAAAGCCACCAGGGCCAGCGAATGGCGCGTCTCGCTCTTGAGCGGGTCGAGCGCCTTGCCCAACAAAATTTCTCGAATCTTCAACATGCAATGTGTGCCGGATACTGATCAGCATTTTTTCCGTTCAAGCGGCGATGATACCTCTTTGTACTGCGCTGCGGCATCGGAACTCATGTCAGGACGTCAATGAAGGTATTGCCCGGTCGTCCAAAATGGGTCATAATCGCGGTCTTGCGTTGCCGGGATGGCGGAATAGGTAGACGCACGGGACTCAAAATCCCGCGGTGGTGACACCGTGCCGGTTCGATTCCGGCTCCCGGCACCAGTCGTACGGAAGCACGCAGCAATACGGGCAAGAAGCAGTAAAAGGCAGTTGGCAACAAGGAAACAAACGACGGTGCGCGCAAAAAAGCGCCGACGAACAAAACAGGTAGGAACGATCATTCGTCCCTGCCTTTTTTTTGGCCTGAATATTCATCTAAAAATCGAATTGCTGCGTAGCTTTTATCGTAATATTTGCTTTACTTTTTTTAACGTTCAATAAGCCTGCTCTCGTTATCACATTAACAAAAAATGCGAGGGGATCGCGGCGATTATCCGATCTGTCTTGGTCCGACCAAGATATTGAAACAACGATAACGTCAGCAAAGAGAGCATGGTCAATCGACAGTATACGAATAGAAACATGCGTTTTGGGGATGTCAGTTTTTCTGTCGCATCGCATACGGCTTGGGCGCCTGGTCTGGACACTGCCGCCGCCTGGCTGGAGTGGGCTCACGGCCGTGCGGACATGAATACTGCCGTTGCCGATCCCAAAGTCGCAAAAATGCCGCCGATGCTGCGCCGCCGCGCCAGCGCCACCGGCAAAATGGCGCTCGAAGCCGCCTACGCCTGCCTGCACGAACAAGCCGTCCCGTCCGATCTTCCGGTGATTTTCGCCTCGCGCCACGGTGAATGCGCGCGTTCGGTCGAGTTGCTGCAGGAACTGGCGCGACATGCACCGCTGTCACCGACCTCCTTCAGTCTCTCCGTGCACAATGCCAACGGCGGGCTGTGGTCGATCGCACGCGGCGATCGCAGCAATAACATCGCTATCGCGGCAGGATCGAGCACGGTCGAGCATGCGCTCATCGAAGCCTGCGGCCTGCTTGCCGACGGCGCGCCGCAAGTCCTGCTGGTGATGGCCGACAATCCTCCGCCCGAAGTTTTCGCTGCCTACGCCGACTGCGCGGAACAAAGTTTTGCCTGGGCCTGGCTGTTGCAAGCCGATGCAGATGCAAATACCGGAGAACGGCTTTCGCTGTCGTGGACGGCCGAGGACGGTGAGACTGCATCTGCGACAGACGTCGCCGCACCGGGCGGGCTCGATATCCTGCGCTTCTTCTTGCGGCGCGACGCCGAACTGACCCGGGTCGCGGGCGGCCGCTGCTGGCGCTGGAGCCGTCGTGCTTGATCGGTCGGGCAAGCCGGTCACCGTCGGAGCGATGCAGCAATGGCTCAAACGGCTGAACAGCTTGCTCAATAAATACTGGCGCGTAGGTGGTACGGCAATCAGCTTCATCGCCTTCGGCGTCGGCGGCATCGTGCTGCGCCTCATGATCTTCCCCCTGCTCAATCTCATCGTGCGCGACGAACAATCCCGCATCGTCTGGGCGCGCCGCATCATCCGTCTGGCCTTCCGTGCATTCGTCGAGCTGATGAGCGCACTGGGGGTGCTCAGCTATCGCATTTCAGGCCGTGAACGGCTGCAGCGCAAGGGCTTGCTGATCCTGGCCAACCATCCCAGCCTGATCGACACCGTCTTGCTGATGGCCTTCGTCGAGCAGGCCGATTGCATCGTCAAGAGCGCTTTGTGGCGCAATCCCTTTACCCGCGGCCCGGTGCGGGCGGCCGGCTATATCAGCAATGCCCACGGGCCGGAGCTGGTGGACGACTGCATCAGCTCGATGCGCAGCGGCGGCAACCTGATCATTTTCCCCGAGGGTACACGCACCCCGGCCGACGGCAACATGAGCTTCAAGCGCGGCGCCGCTAACGTCGCAGTGCGCGGCGCCTGCGCGATTACGCCGGTGATCATCCGTTGTACGCCGGCGACGCTGGGCAAAGGTAACAAATGGTGGAAAGTGCCTGCAACCATGGCACACTTCGAGATCGAGATTCAGCAGGATATCGATATCCGCGATATTCCCGGAGTGACCGGCGATGCCTGCAATCCCACCCTCGCCGCGCGCCAGCTTACGTATTACCTGCAAAACTATTTCATGAAAGAAAGCTAGGCGATGCCAAGTCTTGACCTTGACCAAGAAATCAAAGAACTCATCATCGACGTTCTGCAACTGGAAGACATCCGTCCCGCCGACATCGACGCCGCCGCCCCCTTGTTCGGCGACGGTCTCGGGCTGGATTCGATTGACGCGCTGGAGCTCGGCGTCGCGCTGCAAAAGCGCTACGGCGTCGCCCTCTCCGCGAACTCGGAAGAAACCCGCAAGCACTTTGCCTCGGTGCAATCACTTGCCGCCCTGATTGCCAGCCATCGCCAACAATAAACGAATCATCATGACCACCTTAGCGCCCTCCATGACCAAGGACCAGATCTCCATCTGGATCGTCGACATGCTGCACGAGATGTTTGAGCTCGACAAAGCGAAGATCACGCCGCAATCCAATCTGTATTCCGATCTCGACATCGACAGCATCGACGCCGTCGACATCGTGGTCAAGCTGAACCAGATGACCGGCAAGCGGATACAGCCCGACGTGTTTCGCACCGTGCGCACGGTGCAGGATGTGGTCGACGTGCTGGCGAAGCTGCTGCAGGCGGACGATGTCAACAAGATTGATGAAAAGGCCTGATCTCGCCCAGGTCCTGACCACGCTGGTCGTCCTGGTCTATCCGCTGCTGGTCTGGTACTCCCACGGCAAGATCGAACCGCGCCAGCTTGCGCTGGTGCTGCTGGGCGTGGCCGCGCTGCGCCTGCTGAGCTTCAGGATGGGCCAGCGCTATCGCTGGATGAGTCTGGCGGCACTGCTGCTGGCGGCGCCGGCCTTGTTCTGGAACGCTCTGCTGCCGCTCAAGCTTTACCCGGTCGCCATCAGCATCGGCATGTTGGCCCTGTTCGGCGCCAGCTTGCTGCGTCCGCCATCGATCATCGAACGCTTCGCACGCATCCAGGATCCCGATCTGCCGGCCTTCGCCGTCGCCTACACACGCCGCGTGACCCAGGTCTGGTGCCTGTTCTTCGCGCTCAACGGCTGCACCGCCTTCGCCACGGCGGTGTGGGCTTCGGAAGCAGTCTGGTCTCTGTATACCGGCCTCATTTCGTATGTACTCATGGGTGCGCTGTTCGCCGGCGAATACCTGGTCCGGCTCTATGTCAGGCGTCGACACCATGCCTGATTTCATTGACGTGCCGGCACTGCCGCTGGCTGCGCGCGCAGACGGCCATGTGACCGGCTGGCGCGGCAACGACGCCGTCACGGATGTCCAGTTCACCCGTGAAACCGCCGGTTGGCGAGAGTTGCTGTCGCAACGGCCCGGCGCCCGATTCGCGCTGTACCTGCAGGACACGATCTCCTTCGCCGCTGCGCTGTTTGGCGCTTGGCAGGCCGGCAAAACCATCTATCTGCCCAGCGACACGCTGGCCGAAACCTGCAAGGCGCTGGCGCTGGAAGTCGACGGTTTCATCGGCGAATTCGATGCGGCGTTGCAACCGCTGCAACCATCGTCGGCGCCCGCTGTCGCTGACAAGGCCGGCACGCCGCAGCCACTCGACGGCGACGCTCCGGCCCTGGTGGTCTACACCTCCGGCAGCACCGGCACGGCGCAGGCCATCCCGAAAAAACTGTCGCAACTGTCCACCGAAGTCGCCACGCTGGAAGTGCTGTTCGGCGCACAGGCAGGCGCGGCCGACATTGTCTCCACGGTCTCGCACCAGCACATCTACGGCTTGCTGTTCAAGGTGCTGTGGCCGCTCGCCGCCGGTCGCGCGATCCATGCGCGCAGTGCGTTCTTCCCGGAAGACCTGGCCGCCATCGCGCCGCAACGCCCGTGGCTGCTGCTGTCCAGTCCGGCGCACCTGAAGCGCCTGCCCGACAGCCCGGTGCGGCTGGATGTCTCGCGACTGCAAGCGATCTTCTCATCCGGCGGACCGCTGCTGCCCGACGTGGCGGCGGCAACGCAGCAACGGCTCGGCCATCGTCCGATCGAAATCTACGGCAGCTCGGAAACCGGCGGCATCGCCTGGCGTCAGCCACAGGAGCTTGCCGGGACTGCCCGCGACGACAGCTGGCGGCCGATGCCGCGCGTGGAGGTGCGACTCAACAGCGAACACGATTGCCTCGAAGTGCGCTCGCCGCATTTGCCGGACGACCATTGGCTGCGCATGGCGGATCGCGTTGAGTTCACCAGCGAGCAAAACCCGGCGCAAGGTTTTTACCTGCGCGGCCGCGCCGACCGCATCGTCAAGCTGGAAGAAAAGCGCATCTCGCTGGACCAGATCGAGCGGCTGCTGCTGGCCTCGCCGCTGACGGCGGAAGTGCGCGTGCTGGTTCACCAGGAACTGCCGTCGTCGTCATCTTCGTCCTCGCGGCGCGAACGCATCGCCGCCTTTGTGGTGCCGACCGACGCCGGGCGCACCGTACTCGAACAGCAAGGCAAGCTGGCGCTCAACACGCAGTTGCGCGCGGTCCTGGCCGACGCCATCGAAAGCGTGGCGCTGCCGCGTCTGTGGCGTTACCTCGACGCCCTGCCCGCCAACACGCAAGGCAAGACCACCGTGGCGGCGCTAACCGCATTGCTCGAACAAACTCCGGCTAAAGCTGCAGCTACAGTGTCGACCAACCGTCCGCGATGGCCCGAACAAACCGTACTGCAACGCGACGACCGCAGCGTGGTGCTGCAATTGCACGTGCCGCCGGACCTGCTGTATTTCGAAGGCCATTTCCCCGAGGCGCCGATCCTGCCCGGCGTGGTCCAGGTCGACTGGGCGCTGGCATTGGGACGGCAATACTTCGACTTGCCCGCACACTTCCGCGCCTTGCAAGCCCTTAAATTCCAGCGCGTCGTCACGCCCGGCGCGACGCTGACGCTGGAGCTCGAAAACGATACGCAGAAAAACCTCCTGGCGTTCCGCCTGCATTCGGCCGGCGGCCAGCACGCCAGCGGCCGCATCCTGTTCGGCGAGGCGACATGAAGACCGGCGTCGTGATCCCCGTCTACAACCATGAGCTCGCCATTCCCGCCGTGCTGGCGGCAGTGCTGTTGCATGGGCTCCATTGCATACTGGTGGACGACGGCAGCAACGCCGCCTGCGCCGCCGTGCTGGACCGGCTGGCCGCCGAACATCCCCGGCGCGTGACGCTGCTGCGCCATGCCATGAACCGCGGCAAGGGCGACGCCGTCCTCACCGGCTTGCATCACCTCGCGCAGCATGGCTACAGCCATGCGCTGCAGATCGACGCTGACGGCCAGCATGATGCCGCCGACATCGCCCGCTTCATTGCGCTGTCCGCACGCCATCCGCAAGCAGTCATCAACGGCTGCCCGATCTACGACGACAGCGTGCCCAAGGGACGCCTGTATGCACGCTACCTGACGCACGTATGGGTCTGGATCAATACCCTGTCGTTCGACATCCGCGATTCGATGTGCGGCTTCCGCCTGTATCCGCTGGCGGCGGTCACGGCATTGACGTCGGTGCAGAAAATCGGCTGCCGCATGGACTTCGACACCGAAATCCTGGTCCGCCTGCACTGGCGCGGAGTGTCCGTGATCAACCTGCCCACGCGCGTGGGCTATCCCAGCGACGGCGTTTCGCATTTCAGGCTGTGGCTCGACAACGTGCTGATTTCGCGCATGCACACGGTGCTGTTCTTCGGCATGCTGTGGCGCTCGCCGTTGCTGCTCATCCGCAAGTTGGGCAAGCTGCGGAGGAATGCCGCATGAGCGAGGCGATGAAGCCGTCAGCCGCAGTCAAAGCTGTCGATGAAGCCAAATCCGGCCGCCACTGGGCGCACATCAACGAAGTCAGCTTCGTCGGCGGCATGCGCCTGCTGTTCGTGGTCTACCGTCTCTTCGGACGCTGGCCGTTCCGCCTGATGCTGTATCCGGTGCTGTTCTGGTACATGGCGCGTAATCCGGTCGCGCGCGCGGCCTCGCTCGACTACCTGGCGCGCGTGCGCCGGCGCCGTCCCGACCTGCGCATTGCTTCCGGACTGGGCGGCGCGCTGCGCCACTTCGCCGCCTTCGGCGAAAGCCTGCTCGACAAGATGCTGCTGTGGGGCGGCCTGTTCCCGCTGGATAAAGTCACCGTCAGCGGCGGCCAGATCGTCACCGACGCCGTCGCCGCCAAGCGTGGCGGCCTGCTGATCTGTACGCATCTCGGCAACCTGGAACTGTGCCGCGTGGCCGGCCGCAATCATCCCGAACTGAAACTGACCGTTCTGGTCCATACCAAGCATGCGCAGGCGTTCAACCGGATGCTGGCGCAACTCGATCCGCGCAGCCAGCTCGACCTGATCCAGGTGACCGAGATGACGCCCGCCACGGCGGTGCTGCTGGCCGAAAAAGTCGCACGCGGCGAGTTCGTGGTGATCGCCGGCGACCGGGTGCCCGTGTCACCGGCTCCACGCGTGGCCACCGCGAATTTCCTGGGTGCAGAGGCGCCGTTCCCGATCGGTCCATATGTCCTGGCCAGCCTGCTGGAATGCCCGACTTACCTGATGTTTTCGCAACGCACGCGCGATGGCGCGACCTTGTGCTTCGAAGCTTTCCGTGAACGGATCAGCTTGCCGCGCAAGCAGCGCGAACGACTGTTCAGCGAACTGGCGGCCGACTATGCCGCCCGCCTTGAGCACCATTGCCTGCAGACGCCTTTGCAATGGTTCAATTTCTATGACTTCTGGGCTCAGCCCCAACCCCGGACTCAGCCCTCCTCGGACAACCGCCATGCGCCACACTGATACATCGACATCGCCGGATACTTTCGTCACCTTCGGCTCCCAGCCCCTGCGCATCGAAGACGTCAACGCCATTGCCGCCGGTTCCGCACGCGCGGCGCTGTCGGACGCGCCGGATTTCCTCGCGCGCATCCAGCGCGGCGCCGACTTCCTCGACCGGTTGCTGCGCGAAGACGGCACCGTCTACGGCGTCACCACCGGCTACGGCGATTCATGCACGGTCAACGTCCCGCCCGAACTGGTGCCGGAACTACCGCATCACCTCTACACGTATCACGGCTGCGGCCTCGGCGAATTGTTCTCGCCGCAACAGACGCGCGCCATCCTGGCGGCGCGGCTGACTTCGCTGAGCAAGGGTTACTCCGGCGTCAGCGTGGGACTGCTGAACCAGATCGCCGCCCTGCTGCAACACGACCTGCTGCCGCTGATCCCGGCCGAGGGTTCGGTCGGCGCCAGCGGCGACCTGACGCCGCTGTCCTACCTGGCGGCGGTGCTGTGCGGCGAACGCAAAGTCTGGGGCACAGAGAAAAATCGCGGTGAACCAGTCGACGCTGCCGCAGCGCTGCAAGCCGCCGGCCTGACGCCGCTGCGCCTGCGCCCGAAGGAAGGCCTGGCCATCATGAACGGCACCGCCGTCATGACCGCGCTGGCTTGCATGGCCTACGAGCGCGCCGAATACCTCTGCAAATTGGCCACGCGCATCACCGCCATGGCCAGCTTCACACTGGACGGCAATGCCCATCATTTCGACGCCACGCTGTTCTCGGTCAAGCCGCATCCAGGCCAGCAGCAAGTCGCCGGCTGGCTGCAGACCGACCTGCGCTGCGACCAGCCGCTGCGCAATGAGAAGCGACTGCAGGATCGCTACTCGATCCGCTGCGCGCCGCACGTGATCGGCGTGCTGACCGATGCGCTGCCGTGGCTGCGCAGCTATATCGAAAATGAACTCAACAGCGCCAACGACAATCCGCTGATCGATCCCGACAACGAGCGCGTGCTGCATGGCGGCCATTTCTACGGCGGTCACATCGCCTTCGCCATGGACAGCATGAAGAATGCCGTCGCCAACATCGCCGACCTGCTCGATCGCCAGATGGCCTTGATGGTCGACAATCGCTACAACAACGGCCTGCCGGCCAATCTGTCCGGCGTCAAGGGTTCGCGCGCGGCCATCAATCACGGTCTCAAGGCCCTGCAGATCAGCGCCTCGGCGTGGACGGCAGAAGCACTCAAACTGACCATGCCGGCCTCGGTGTTCTCCCGCTCGACCGAATGCCACAACCAGGACAAGGTCAGCATGGGCACCATCGCCGCGCGCGACTGCCTGCGCGTGCTGGAACTGACCGAACAAGTCGTGGCGGCGCTGCTGATCACGGTGCGCCAGGGCGTGTGGCTGCGCAATGAACAGAACCCGGAAATCCCGTTGGCCGCGTTGCCCGGCGGCCGCCTGGCGGCGATGCAGGAAGCGCTGTGCGCCGACATCGCCCCGATTGCCGAAGACCGCATGCTGGAACCCGACCTGCGCCTGCTACTGGATCGTATCCGCGCACGCGCCTGGAGTCTGTATGACTGAACTCCGGCTCTCCAAAGAAAAAATCACGCTGGCCAACTCGCCATGGACAGGTGAAGTGGAACTGCAAATCCAGTTCTACGACATCGATCCGATGGAAGTGGTCTGGCACGGCCGCTATATCGAATATTTTGAAGCGGCCCGTTGCGCGCTGCTCGACAAGATCGACTACAACTACGGCGCGATGAAGGAATCCGGCTACATGTGGCCGATCATCGACCTGCAGGTGCGCTATTCCAATCCGGCCACCTTCCGCCAGCGCATCAAGGTGCGCGCCGCCATCGTCGAGTGGGAAAACCGGTTGAAGATGGAATACCTCGTCACCGACGCCGCCAGCGGACAACGCCTGACGCGCGGCGTCACCACGCAAGTGGCGGTGCAGATGGAAAAACGCGAGATGTGCTTCCTCAGTCCCCCGGTATTGTGGCAAAAACTGGGCTTACCTTATCCGGAACCGACATGACTCTTACTCTCCGCAAATTGACTGCATGGGCCGCATTCGGCGTACTCACGGCAGGAAGCGCCATCGCCGAGGCTGCCGCGCCGGTCGCGCAAATCCAGGCGGCGCTGACCAAACCCGCCGTCATGTGCGGCCGCTTCGACCAGACCAAACAACTGACCGGCATCAAGAAGCCCCTGCTGTCGAACGGGCGCTTCTGCGTCGCCGCCGGCAAGGGCATCCTGTGGCAGACGCTGCAGCCGTTTCCAAGCACCCTGCGCATCACCCGCAACGCCATCGTGCAGATGCAGAACGGCCGCGTCGCCATGCGCCTCGACGCCCAGCAGGAGCCGGTCGTCAAGATGATCAACAACGTGCTGTTCTCGCTGCTGGCGGGCGACCTGAGCCAGCTCGACAAGCTCTTCGAGCTCGACGGCGCCATCAGGAACGGCAACTGGAATGTCGCCCTCAAGGCGCGCGAACCGGGCCTGGCCAAAGCCATCGGCGATATCCGGCTCGAAGGCGGCGCCTTCGTCAACAAGGTGATCATGCAGGAAGCCTCGGGCGACCATACCGAGATCGTGTTCTCCGCCATCCAGACCGGCGACAAGGCCATGAGCGCGGAAGAAGGAGCGATGTTTGACTGAGCCGGCCGACCAGCACGCCGCCACCTCGGGTGTTCCGCCGCGCAAATCCTTGCGCGGTGCAGGACGCGGTCTGGCGCTGGCATGGCTGCTGGTGGTTGCCGTGCTGCTCGGTCACAACGCTTACCTGTGGCTGGTGCAGCGTGCCAGCCCCGACACCGACATCCTCGCCCTGCTGCCATCGTCGCGTCATGACGACGCCATGCAGCAAGCGTTCGTCCACATGGTCGACAGCGCCCAGCAAAAAGTTGTGGTCCTCATCGGTGACGCCGACTGGGACAAGGCGATGCAGGCCGCATCGGCCTATGATACCGTCATCGGCAAACAGCCCGCGCTGCTGCAACCGCTGGCGGGCGACGCCGCACAATTGCAAGGCGACTGGCTGGCGAGTTTCGACCGGAGCCGCCTGATGTTGCTGACGCAGGAGCAACGCGACAAGCTGCGCAGCGACTCGCCGCAACAATGGGGCCAACTGGCGCTCGGTGCGATGTACGGCGCTTTCGGCGGCCCCCGGCTGGGCGCGTGGCAGGATGATCCGTTCGGCCTGTTCAGCGGCTGGGTGCAGGCGCGTGCGCAAGAAACCCCGGTACGCCCACGCGACGGCCGCCTGTTCGTCGACAGCGGCGGCCGCTCGTATGTGTTGCTGCTGCTGAACTTGCAGCAGTCGGCGTTTTCGATCTCCGCCCAGCAGCAAGTCATTCCCCTGCTTGAGCAGGCCGGCCGGGCGGCGAAACAAGCCGTGCCCGACGCGGAGATCATCACTGCCGGCGTCATCCTGCATGCCGCAGCCGGCAGCAGCCAGGCCAGCAGCGAGATGACCACCATCGGCGCCGGCTCGCTGATCGGCATCGTGCTGCTGATGTGGCTGACGTTCCGCTCGCTCAAGCCGATCGCGCTGATTGCCCTGTCCATCGCCATCGGCTGTCTCGGCGCGTTGTCGGTCAGCTGGTTGCTGTTTGGCCGCCTGCACCTGCTTACGCTCGTGTTCGGCGCCAGCCTGGTGGGCATCGCCCAGGACTATGCGATTTATTTCCTGTGCGCACGGCTCGGTACGGCAGCACAAACCGATTCCCGCGCGTTGCTGCGCCGCTTGCTGCCGGGCCTTGCGCTGATGCTGCTGGCGGCCGTCATCGGCTATCTCGGAATGGCGCTGACGCCCTTCCCAGGATTGCGCCAGATGGCGGTGTTTTCGGTGCTCGGATTATTGTTTGCCTGGCTAACCGTGATCCTGTGGTTTCCGGCGCTGATCCACGCCGGCACCTTGCGCAGCACCGCGCTGGCCGATCGTTACAGCCACAGCATCGGGCGCTGGCCGCGCTTCAGCGCCAGCCGCAACGGCTATCTTCTGCTGGCGACGCTTGCCGTCTTCATCGTGGCGGGACTGACGCGCCTGAACGTCAGCGACGACATCCGCGCGCTGCAAAAAACACCGCAACGCCTGCTCGACGATCAGATCAAACTCGGCAAGCTGCTCGACACGCCCAACCCGGCCCAGTTCTATCTGGTGCGCGGCGACACGCCCGAACAGGTCCTCCAGCGCGAGGAACAACTGAAGCAACGACTGCAAGACCTCATCGGCAAGAAACTGATCAGCGGCGTGCAGGCCGTCTCCAATTGGGTGCCGTCCCAACGGCAACAACAGGCCGATCGCGATCTGGTCGCCGCAACCCTGCTGGCGCCACAAGGTCCGCTTGCCGCCATCGCGGCGGCCATCGATGAAAATTCGCTCTGGGTGCAAGACATGCGCCAACGCTTGCTGGCGCATGGCAAGCCGCTGCTGCCCCAGGCCTTCATCGACTCACCGGCGGGCCAGCCCTGGCGTCATCTGTGGCTGGGAAAAACCGGCGCGCAGTACGCCAGCATCGTGGCCGTGCGCGGCCTCAGCGACTATCGGCAGTTGCCGCTGCTGGCCGCTGCCGCAACCCCGGCCGAGGGTGTGCAATGGGTCGACAAGGTGGCCGACATTTCTGCGGTGCTGCACTACTACCGTGAGTACATGACGTGGGCGTTGCTGGCAGCCTACTTCACCATTTTCCTGCTGCTCTCCTTGCGCTATCGCCGCGCCGCCTGGCGGGCGATTGCACCGCCGCTGCTGGCGACGCTGGCGACGCTGGCGCTGTTCGGCCTGACGGGGCAGCCGCTGCAACTTTTCCATGTGCTGGCTTGTCTGCTGCTGTTGGGACTTGGTGTCGACTACGGCATATTCCTGCAGGAACCGACGGATCGTCACCGCCGATTTTCGTGGCTGACGGTGGGATTGTCGGCGATCAGCGCCCTGCTTTCGTTCGGACTGCTGGCCTTGAGCAGCAGCCCTCCCTTGCATGCATTCGGATTGACCATGCTGATCGGCATGGCCTTGGTCTGGCTCATCTCGCCGTGTTTTTCCGGCGCTGCTTCTCCCTCTACGAGCCCTTATGACGACAAACAATAGTATCGAACAGCACGACATCCTCATCATCGGCGCCGGCCCGGCCGGTGCGGTAGCCGCCGCCTTGTTGCGTCGCCGCGGCCATCAGGTGCTGGTCATCGAGCGCGAGCAGTTTCCCCGCTTCTCCATCGGTGAAAGCCTGCTGCCGCAGAGCATGGCCTATCTGGAACAGGCCGGCATGTTGCAGGCGGTCGTGGAGCACGGGTTCCAGTTCAAGAACGGTGCATCCTTCGTCTGCGGCGAACGCCAGACTGCGTTCGACTTCCGCGACAAGCATTCGGCCGGATGGGGCACCACCTATCAGGTGCAGCGCGCCGATTTCGACCACCTGCTGGCGCAGCAAGCCGAACTCCAGGGCGCCGAAATACGCTATCGCCACAGCGTCACCGCCGTCGACCTGGCCGGTGAACGTCCCCGCACGCAGGTACGCGACGCCGATGGCCGCGAGTACACGATCGAATCCCGTTTCATCCTCGACGCCAGCGGCTTCGGCCGCGTGCTGCCGCGCCTGCTCGACCTGGAGCGGCCATCCGGATTCCCCCTGCGCGGCGCATGCTTCACGCACATCGCCGACGGCATCCGCGATCCGCAGTTCGATCGCAACAAGATTCGCATCACGGTGCATCCCGAGCATCATGACGTCTGGTACTGGCTGATTCCCTTTGCCCAGGGGCGCTGCTCCATCGGCGTGGTGGCCGAATCATCCTTCCTGGCCGCCATCGACGGCGACGAAACGCACAAGCTGCGCACGCTGGTCATGCAAGACCCCGCCCTGCGCGCGCTGTTGCAGCACGCCGAATGGGATACGCCGGCGCGCGCCATTTCCGGCTATGCCGCCAACGTCACCTCGCTGTGGGGCAAGAACTTCGCGCTGCTCGGCAATGCCGGCGAATTCCTCGATCCGATCTTTTCGTCGGGTGTGACGATTGCATTGAAATCCGCCAGCCTGGCCACCGAGACCCTCGCGCGCATGCTCGCCGGCGAAAACGTGGACTGGGAAACCGACTACGCAGTCCCCCTGAAGAACGGCGTCAACACCTTCCGCACCTTCGTCGAATCCTGGTATGCCGGCGGTTTCCAGAAGGTCATCTTTCATGAGCAGCAAGAGCCGGTGATCCGCCGCATGATTTCGGCGATCCTGGCCGGCTACGCCTGGGATCTGAGCAATCCCTTCGTGAGCGAAAGCAAGCGTCGCCTGACCGCACTGGAAAGCATATGCGCCTGAATTTTCCGGCTTCATTCAGCGTCTTCACGGCTGCAACCGCCATGGCGATGCTGCTGTCCGGCTGTTCAACTACACCGGCCACACCGGCGTCGGCGCCGGCTCCATCCACCCGCCTGCACCTGCAGCTGTCGCCGGCCTCGCTCGGCGCCTCGCTCAGCCTGCAGCAACACCTGACCGTGGAGCGCGCCGGCCGCACCGATGAAATCGACACCGTGCTCGAAATCGAGCCGGATCATCTCGACCTGGTCGGCCTGGCGTTCGGCCAGCGCGTCATGTCCCTGCACTACGACGGCAAGGAACTGAAAACCTGGCGCCACTTCATGCTGCCCAAGGAAGTCCAGGGCGAAGACGTGTTGCAGGACGTGCAACTGACGCTGTGGCCGGCCGCCGCCCTCCGCGCCGCTTTGCCGCCCGGCTGGGAGCTTGAGGAAAACGACATGCAGCGGACCTTGCTGCTGCACCGCGAAGTCATCGCGCAAATCGATTATCCTGACCGCAAAGCGTGGGGCGGCAAGGTGATCCTGACCAATTTTCGCTATCTCTACAAGCTGACCATACAATCGGTTGTCACTGCACCATGACGATTTATCTGAACGCATTGGGGATGATTTGTTCGCTCGGCGCCACGCATGCCGGCATCCGGCAGCGCCTGTTCGCCGGCGACAGCGGGCTGCGCACCAGCGGGCGCCATGCATACGAGGATGCCCCGCGCATCGTGGGCAGCATTCCTTTTTCCGACGAAGAGTTGCCCACGGCGGCACACCTGCCGCTGCGGGAACGCAGTCGCAACAATCGTGTCGCGCTGGCGGCGCTGGCGCAGATACGTCCTGAAGTGGAGACCCTGATTGCGCGCTTCGGCCCGGATCGCATCGGCGTCGTGCTCGGCACCAGCACCTCCGGCATTGCAGAAGGCGAAGCGGCCTTCAGGCACTATGTCGCCCACGGGAAATTCCCCGCGCAATTCCATTACGGCCAGCAGGAACTCGGCTCGCCCGCCGCCGCGCTGGCAATGACGCTCGGCCTCTGCGGCCCGGCCTATGTCCATTCCAGCGCCTGCTCGTCAAGCGCCAAGGCCATGGCCAGCGCCGCGCGCCTGATCAACATGGGACTGTGCGACGCCGTCATCAGCGGCGGCGTGGATACGCTGTGCGACTTCACGATCGCCGGCTTCTCGTCTTTGGATTCGGTCAGCGCCGAGCGCTGCAATCCGCTCAGCATCAATCGCCGCGGCATCAACATCGGCGAAGGCGCCGCCCTGTTTCTGATGACCTCCGAAGCTGCTGCCGCCACTGTCGCCTTGTGCGGCTGGGGCGAATCGTCCGACGCCCATCACATTTCCGCCCCCGATCCGGAAGGCGTCGGCGCCGCCCTGGCAATCCGGCAGGCATTGCTACGCGCCGCCATTGCGCCGGAGCAGATCGACTACATCAATCTTCACGGCACCGCGACACTGCAAAACGACGCCATGGAATCGAAAGCGATCCACCAGCTGTTCGGCGCAAAAACGCCGGTCAGTTCAACCAAATCCTTCACCGGACATGCCTTGGGCGCGGCCAGCGCCATCGAAGCCGGGCTGTGCTGGCTGACGATGCAGGACGACAATCCCACCGGGATATTGCCGCCGCACCTGTGGGACGGCCAGGCCGATCCGGCACTGCCGGTCTTGCATACGGTACGGGTTGGAGAATCGCTGGGAAGACCGTCGCGCTATGTGCTGAGCAATTCGTTCGCCTTCGGCGGCAGCAACGCCGCCCTGATTCTTGGAAGGGGCGGCAATGCAGACTGAAAAACAATTTCCGCAGATCGCCGCGCTGGTTCCGCATGCCGCGCCCATGCTGCTGCTGGACCGCGTGATCAGCGTGGACGCCGACAAGCTGTGTGCGCAAGTCGCCATCGTCGACGACAGCCTGTTCCTGACCGGAACCGGAACCGGCGTCGGCGCCTGGGTCGGCATCGAATACATGGCGCAGGCGATCGCCGCCTGGGCCGGTTATCATGCGCAACAGCGCGGTGAAGCGGTCAGGATCGGCTTCCTGCTCGGTTCGCGCCGCTACGACGCCAGCGTGCCGTATTTCGCCACCGGCAGCACCTTGCACGTCGAGGTCGAAAAACTGCTGCAGGCCGACAACGGTCTTGGATCGTTCGCCTGCAGCATCCGCGACGCAGACTCACAACAACAACTGGCGCAGGCGACGATCTCGGTCTTCCAGCCGCATGACGCCGGGGAGTTTCTACAAGAAAGCCCACAATGACAAACACGGGGAACAACACCATCCTGGTCACCGGCTCCAGCCGCGGCATCGGCAAGGCGATTGCGCTGCGCCTGGCGCGCGACGGCTATGACATCGTCCTGCACTGCCACAGCCGGCGCGATGCCGCCGACGCGGTGGCGAAAGAAATCGAGGCGCTGGGACGCAGCGCGCGCGTGCTGCAATTCGACATCGGCGAGCGCGCGCAGACCTCCGGCATCCTGCTGCAAGACGTTGAACAACACGGGGCTTATTACGGCGTGGTCTGCAACGCCGGCATCGCGCGCGACAACGCCTTTCCGGCCATGCCCGGGGTCGACTGGGACAGCGTGATCAAGACCAATCTGGATGGTTTCTACAACGTGCTGTATCCGCTCGTCATGCCGATGATCCAGCGCCGCAAGCCGGGCCGCATCGTCACGCTGGCCTCGGTCTCCGGCATGGTCGGCAATCGCGGCCAGGTCAACTACAGCGCCGCCAAGGCCGGCATCATCGGCGCCACCAAGGCGCTCGCGCTGGAACTGGCCAAGCGCAACATCACCGTCAACTGCGTCGCGCCCGGCCTGATCGACACCGACATGACCGATGATTTGCCGATGGAAGACATCCTCAAGCTGATTCCCGCACGCCGCGCCGGCAAGCCGGAAGAAGTCGCGTCCGCGGTCAGCTTCCTGATGCAGGAAGACGCCGCCTACATCACGCGCCAGGTCATCTCGGTCAACGGAGGCCTGGTATGAGCGCCAACCATCGTCCTCTGAAGGAGCGCCGCGTCGCCGTCACCGGCATGGCCGGCATCAGCCCCATCGGCAACGACTGGCGCAGCGCGCAGGAACACCTGCTCAGTTATCGCAATGCGGTCGTGCGGATGCCCGAATGGGATGAATACAACGGCTTGCATACGCGCCTGGGCGCACCGGCCGCCGCCTTCGAATTGTCCGAGCGCTATAACCGCAAGAGCACGCGCAGCATGGGCCGCGTTGCGCTGCTGGCGACCCGCGCCAGCGAATGGGCGCTGGCCGACGCCGGCCTGCTCGACGACCCGCTGCTGCGCAACGGCGGCGTCGGCATCGCCTACGGTTCTTCCGCCGGCACGCCCAGCGCGGTGGCCGACTTCAGCATGCTGTTCACGGAAAAAAGCACCCGGAACATCAACGCCAACACCTATCTCAAGATGATGGCGCATACCGCGCCGGTCAACATGGGCGTGTTCTTCGGCGTCACCGGCCGCATCATCACCACCTCGAGCGCCTGCACCTCCGGCAGCCAGGGCATCGGCTACGCCTACGAGGCGATCCGCAGCGGCCGCCAGATCGCCATGATCGCCGGCGGCTCGGAAGAACTGTGCGCCTCGGAAGCCGCCGTATTCGACACGCTGTACGCCACCAGCGTGCGCAACGACACGCCGGCCATCACGCCCAGCCCGTTCGACGAACAGCGCGACGGCCTGGTGCTGGGAGAAGGCGCCGGCACGCTGATCCTGGAAGACCTGGAACATGCACAGGCGCGCGGCGCCCGCATCTATGCGGAGATTGTGGGCTTCGGCACCAACAGCGACGGCAGCCACGTCACCAATCCCAACGCCGACACCATGAAGATCGCCATCGACATGGCGCTGGCCGACGCCGGACTCGACGCGGCTGCGATCGGCTACATCAACGCCCACGGCACCGGCACCAAACAAGGCGACGTCGCCGAGTCCAACGCCACCGCGCGCGTATTCGGCGACAAGACGCCGATCAGTTCGCTCAAGAGCTACATGGGCCACACGCTGGGGGCCTGCGGCGCACTGGAAGCCTGGCTCAGCATCGAGATGATGCACGCCAACTGGTTCGCCCCGACCATCAACCTGACCCGCGTCGATCCGGAATGCGGCCAACTCGACTACATCGCCGGCGAAGGTCGCCGTCTCGAATGCGAATACATCATGTCGAACAATTTTGCGTTCGGCGGGATCAATACGTCGCTGATTTTCAAACGCCACGCCTGAGCGGCGCCCATCCACCAGAAAAGGAAAAAACCATGCAAAAAATCTGCTCCCTGTTGATTGCCGCCGGCATCCTGAGTATCGCGAGCCTGCCGGTCCAGGCGCGCGACACCAAGCATCTCCTGTCCATTGAAGAAGGCCTCAATACCAAGGACGCCGAAAGCAAGTTGAGCGGGACCGTGAAGTTATATTTTGCAGACCAGCCGCATCCGGCGATCCTTGAAAAACTGGCCACCGACTTTTCCAATCGCAAAACCAACTCCTTCGGCAAGTCCGACGAAGTTGCCTGCAATTGGGCATTCCTTTCCGCCCTCCTCGCATTCGAAACACGCGCCAAGCAATTGGGCGCCAATGCGGTGGTCAATATCGTCAGTTATTACAAGAAAGACGAGATGGCCAGCACCAGCAAGTTCGAATGCCACGCAGGCGCCATCATTGCCGGTGTTGCCTTGAAGGGCGATTTTGTCAAAATCGCCGACAAGTAATCCGACATCATCCGCAATTGCATATCGGGGTGTGCGCCACTCAGGAGCCCCGCCTTACCCTCTCCCTAACTTTCAGGAACCTCATGTTTTCGACAAAAATAAACGCGCCCGTGGCAATCACCGCGATTGCCCTGCTCGCCGGCTGCGCCACCACCGTCAGAACGCCTACGGAAACCGTCAACCCGCCGCCGAGTGCAGCGCTGTCGACCTTCTCGTCGTTTGAATTGAAACCGATCAACACCAACGAAATCTGCGCCAAGCAGAGCGGCGGCGACGTTGCGTTGGCGGCGATCCAGACCCGGCTCGACACCGGGCTGGGCGATCTCCTGAAGAACTGGAATGCAAAGAAGACTGGCGCGACATCGCAAAAGCTCATCATCGAACCGATTTGCGTCGACATCAAACTGATCGGCACGGCCAAGCGTATCTTCACCGGCGCATTGTCCGGCAGCTCGGCCGTGGTGATGAAGGTACGATACAGCGATGCGGTTTCCGGAAAAGTGATTGCCGAGCCGGTGTTTTACCAGCGCGCCAGCGCGATGGGTGCAGCGTATTCGTTCGGCGCAACCGACCGCGACATGCTCAATCGCATCAGCGACCTGATCGTCAGCTATGCCAGCCGCAACTATCCGCAAGCCGTGGGCGGCCCGACAGGTCTGGAGTAAGCTGAAGGACGGCTGCAAATTGCAGCCGTCCTCAGCCGCCGGCGTAGCCGGACCTGCGCCTCAAAAAAAAGGAATGTCTTCATTGCGCAAGAGCGGCGTCACGGCATGCCGCCACGCCTGCCGATACGACTCCCATCCGCGTAAGCGCAAAGGAGCTACCGCTTTTGGGGCGGGCAACGCCGCTCCGTGCGGATGTTCCCGCCAATGACGGAGTATCCAGCCCCCCATGGTAGTGCCGCTGCCATCTTCCGAACAGAACACTTCCCTTCCGCCTGACGTTGCCGCCAACAGCGGCGCGAAATAGGGATTTGCCGTAAAGCTTCCCTCCACCACCACCGGACCGGAGGCCTGCAAATGCTCCAGGCAATACTCCGTCATCAGGACACAATACAAGGTCGCCAGCGCATAACGTCCGGCGGCCGTTTCCGGAACAGATCCGCTGATATGTCCTTGCCGCCCCGCGAACGGGCCGCCGCAACCGGAAAAGCAAGGCAGCGCCATGCTTTGGCTGTCGACCAGCGCCTGCAAGTCGGCTTCATTGCATACGTGCGGAGTGCTTCCCGCCAGTTCGGCAAATTCGCGTCCACCCATGAAGCGCATGCAGGCAATGGCTTCACCTCGCGCATTGACGTTGGCCAGCATGTCGCTTTGTTCCCGCAAGCAGTCCAATCCCCCATCCAACGCAGCGGCAATCAACCAGGTCCCGGTCGACAAAACCACGCGCGGACCGTTATCGCTGCGGTCCAGGTAGCGCAGCAACGAGGCATTGCTGTCGTGAATGCCGCACAATATCCGACAATCCGACGGCAAACCGGTCTGCCGGACCAGATGCGGATGCAGCCAACCCAGCTCGGCCCAGGCCGGATGCAGCGACGGCATCAACTGCGTCCAGCCGCAGCTAGCCACGAGGGAAGAATAGGTCCCGTCAGACGGTTGCCACAGATCGGTATGGCAGCCCAGCGACGTCACTTCCGCAGCAGCTACGCCGCACAAGCGCCAGGCCCAGTACTGCGGATACATCAGCAGCCGGTGCGCCCGTCCGAACGCTTCCGGATAAGTCTGTTGCAGCCAGTACAACTGTCGTCCAAGATTGAGCCCCAGTCCCAGCGACGGCGAGAACGTATGATCGAAAGCCGGACGCAGGGCTTCATATTCCGGGGATGGAGAACTGGTCCGGAAACTCTGCTCGTAGTCCGCAATCGGCAACACCAGGCCGTGTTCGTCCACCAAGGCGGCAGTCGCGCCATGCGTCACCGGTACGATGGCGCTGATATATGCCTGCTGTGCAAGCTCGCTCAGCGTGGACAAGAGCCACGCTTCGATGGCATCGACGTCGTGATGAGGATAGAACCCGCCCTGCACCACCTCATTGGCGCGGCGGCGCACGGCCAGTTCATGCCCCTGCGCATCCACCAGACTGAGTTTGATGTTGGTCTTGCCGATATCGAAAACTGCAAGCGCATCGATCATGAAGAATATCCGGAGAAAAGGTTCAGGTAAGGACCGACGGCGTCAAGGCAGATGAAACATCGGCAGCAGCCCATGCGACAACGGCCGGTTGCCGGAATCCGTTTCCATCAGATCGGCCATGTAAGCCCACCAGCGCTGCATCACCGGATGATCCGGCAGTACGTCCATGCCATGCGTCGATGCGCGACGCAACACCGCAAACAAAGTGCCGCTGCCGGGATCGAGAAAAATGCTGTAGTCGCGGATGCCTGCGTCGCGCAGCAGCCCGGCAAGTTCCGGCCACAAGGCGTCGTGGCGGCGCCGGTATTCCTCCGCGCAGCCTGCCCGTAACTGCATGGTGAAGGCGATCTGCTCCATGCTATCGGGTGGCCTTTCCGCGCAGCAGACGAGGCACGGCGATCGTGGTCAGCAACAATGCCCCGACCACGATTGTCATGATGATGCCGGGGATATTCGCCAATGCCAGCCCATAAGTCACCATGCCGAGCGTCAGCACCGCCAGCAAGACGCCGCCGATGGTGCCGGCGCCGCCGGCGATGCTGACGCCGCCGAGGATGACCACGGTAATGATTTCGAGCTCCCAGCCGAGCGCGATGTTGGGACGGGTGCTGCCGATGCGTCCGGTCAACAGACAGCCGGCCAATCCTGCCATCGCCCCGGTCAGGACAAACAGCATCAGCCGGTAACGATCCACCGCAATACCGGAGAAGCGCGCCGCCACGGGATTATTGCCGATGGCGTAGATGCGCCGCCCCCATGCCGTGCAATGCAAGAGCGCGGCAAACGCCAGCGCCGCCACGATCAGCACTGCGAACGGCCGCGGCAGCACGTCAAAAAAGTACCCCTGTCCCCAGTCGCTGAGGAGTTCGGGATAATTGGTGAACGCCTGGTCGCCGAGCACCACGCTGGCAAGACCGCGGAACAGGGACATCGACCCGATCGTCACGACGATGGATGGCAAGGCGAAGCGCGTGACCAGCAAGCCGTTGAGCAGGCCGCACAACGTGCCGGTGCCGATGCCGACGACAAACAAGCCGACCGCCGGCACGCCATAGTGATTGGCGACGCCCATGGCGACCGAGGACAGGGCGATCACCGCCGACACCGAGATATCGATTTCCCGGCAGATGATGAGCAAGGCCATGGGCAAGGCGATCAGGGCCTTTTCGCTGAAATTGAAGGTACTGTCGGCCAGATTGTAGAAATCCAAGAAATGCGGCAGCAACAAACAGTTGATGCAAAAGACCGCAACCAGCAGCAAGCCCAGCAAGAACTCCCACTGCCGCAGCAGATCGGCGATGCGGAAGCTGCCGCGCTCGCCGATGTCGTAACGTGCGGTTTTAACCGGCGCGGTATCGGCCATGATATTCATGCTGGAGTCCTCGTGACGGGTGCGGCCGTTGCTCTCAATTCGGTATGAAAATGCAGCGGCAGGATTTGCTTGTTGCGTTTCCTTTCGCCGCGCGCGTTGATGATCACCGCAGACAAGATCACCAGGCCGGTCAGCGCGCTCTGCCAGAACGGCGATATCTGCACCATCGGCAACGCATTGTTGATGACCGCGAGGAACAAGGCGCCCAGCACGGCGCCGCTGATGTTGCCGACGCCGCCGGCGATGCTGATGCCGCCGATGACGCAGGCGGCGATGACGGTCAATTCAAAACCGTAAGCGATTTCCGTATACGCCACGGCGTAGCGGGCAACCCACAGGTAGCCGCACAATCCGGCCATGGCTCCCGACAATCCATAGGTCCAGAACAAGCGCTGCGGCGAGGCGATACCGACGTAACCCGCAGCGACCGGATCGTTGCCGATGGCATACAGATCACGGCCGAAACGCGTATGGCGCGCGACAAACCACAACACCACAATCGCCAGCGCCGCCAGCCAGACCAAATGCGTCAACCCCATCAGTCGCCCCAGCGGAAACGCAATGAAATCCGCCGGCATATTGCGCGACGATACCCAGGCGCCGCCCGACAGCACGAACACCAGGCCGCGATAGACGCTCATGCTGCCGAGCGTGACGACGATGGGCGGCAAGGACAGATAGCCGATCAGCCAGCCGTTGATCAGCCCCAACGCCAGACCGATACACAAGGCGCAGGCGATGACGAGGCCGATCGGCAGTTGCGGGAAATGCATCGCCAGCAGCGCCGACATCATGCCCGACAACGCCAGGTTGGACGCCACCGACAAGTCGATGCCACGCGTCACGATCACCAGCATTTGCGTCAACGCCAGCATGACGGGCAAGGCGCTGTCGGTGAGCAGATTATCCATGCTGCGCATCGTCAGGAAGGCCGGCGCGCGCAACCCCACCAGCAGGATCAACGCCGCAATCAACACCGCCAGCAGCGGCTCGCGTGGACGCGATGCCAGCCCCGACAGGCGAGAAAAAAGCGGGGGATGGCCGAGGCCGGGACCGGGAGCAGGCCCGGAATTCTGATTCAATGACATGGGACTGCTCCGGTTTTATCCTGATCCTGATCTTGATCTTCATGCTGATGTCCGCTACCCGACGCCGCTGCCACCAGCAACTCCGGGGTAGCCTCGTCACGATCGAAGACCCGCTGTACCGTCCCCTGATGCATGACGATGATGCGATCGGCCATGCCCATGACTTCCGGCAATTCAGATGACACCAGAATCACCGACAGCCCCTGCTCCACCAGATCGCTGATGAAACGATGCACGGCGGCCTTGGAACCGATATCGATCCCCTTGGTCGGTTCGTCCAGGATGATGACGCGCGGATTCGTCGCCAGCCATTTGGCCAGCACTACCTTTTGCTGGTTGCCGCCCGATAGCTGCGCGACATGCTGATGAAAATGCGCAGCCTTGAGTTCGAGTTGCTCGCTCAGGCGACGCGCAATCGCGATCTCGCGGCGGCGATGACGGCGCAAAAAGAAGCCGATGCCGGACAGGATGGGCAGCGTGATGTTCTGGAAAATCGGCAACGACAATAAAACACCCTGATGCTGCCGGTCTTCCGGCACATAGGCAATCCCGTGCGCGATGGCCTGCGCCGGGGATTGGATGCTGATCGTGCGGCCGTCGATGCGCACCTTGCCGTGCGCTGCCGGCGACAAGCCGAACAACGCCTGCATCAACTCGGAGCGGCCGGCGCCGACCAGACCGTAAAATCCGATGATCTCGCCACGACGCAGAGAAAAACTGACGTCGTGAAATTCCGTCGGATGGCAAAAATTCTCCACCTCGAGAATAGCGTCGTTTGCTTCCGGCATCGATGCCTGCCGATCGTTCGATTGCTCCAGATGCCTTGGAAAAACCTGGCCCACTTCGCGTCCGACCATCAGCGCCACCAGTTGCGATTCGGTGATGTCGGCCAGCGCGCCGGCGGCGATGAAGCGCCCGTCGCGCAGCACCGTATAACGATCGGCGACGGCGAATATCTCGTCGAACTTGTGAGAAATGAAGATCACCGCCGTACCGGCAGCGCGTAACTGCCCGATGATGCGATACAGCTCGCGGATCTCGCGTTGCGACAAGGCCGCCGTCGGTTCGTCCATGATGACGACTTGCGCGCGCTGCGACAAAGCGCGTGCAATTTCGACGAAATGCCGCTGCGCCACGCTCAGATCCTTGACGCGCGCACGCACCGGAAGATCAACTTCCAGCCGTGCAAACAATTGTTCCGCCTCAGCCTCGATGCGACGCCAGTCGATGCGCGGCGGTATCCCGCACAACGGCTGCCGGCCGATGCAAATATTTTCGGCAACGGTGAGCTCTTCGAACATCACGGTTTCCTGATGGACGGCCGTGATGCCGGCTTGCATCGCCGCTTGCGGGGTGGCGAACGATACCGGCTTGCCGTCGAGTGCAATCGTGCCTTCATCGGGCTGATGAATGCCGGTCAGGATCTTGACCAGCGTCGACTTGCCGGCGCCATTCTCGCCAAGCAGCGCCATCACCTCGCCGGGACACACCGCAAAGCCGACGTCCCTGAGCGCCACGATTCCCTGAAAGCGTTTGCCGATGCCGGACAGCTCAAGCACCGGCGCCGCCGACTGCCCTGCAACGACGCGTACAACCGCCTCTGCCTGTACCGGCGGTGAGTGAAACATGGTGCCTTGCACAGGCAAAACGGAAGAAGACATGGTCGCTCAGTCGCAAAAAGAAGAAGAGAAAGAAGCCGGGGTATTTCCAAAATCAGGCGATGCCAACGGGAAAATACCCCTTCCGTTGGCATCGACCCGCATCAGAAAATCTTGGCGAATTTGTCGACATTACCGGCGTCGTAGGTGAATGGCGGCGCCAGCGCCGCTTCGCCTGATGCATCGAGCTTGATTGAACCCATGCGGCCCACGCTGATGCTTTCCCCGTCCTTGCCCTGCGCCTTGCCCTTGACGAACTGATACGCGGCATACGTCGCGGCATAGCCGAGATCGATAGGGTTCCAGATGGCAAAGCTCTTCACCGCGCCGCTCTTGACGTGGCCGGCCATTTCGGACGGCAGGCCCAGGCCGGTCACATAGACCTTGCCGACCAGTTTTTCATCGACCACGGCCTTGCCGGCCGCGTTGATGCCCACCGTCGTCGGCGCGATGATCGCCTTCAGATTCGGATTGCTGCGCAGCAGGCCGATCGCTTCGCGATAGCTCTTGTCCGACTGATCGTCGCCATAGACGGTGGCGATCAGTTTGATCTTGGAGAACTCCGTCCTGGCGAGCGCCTTCTTCATTTCGGCGATCCAGATATTCTGGTTGGTCGCCTGAGCGGTGGCCGACAAAATGGCAACTTCACCCGCACCGCCGATGGCATCCGATGCCATCTGGATCTGCTTGACCCCGATCAGCTCGGCGTTGGAAGGATTGAGTTGCATCAGGCGACCGCCCTTCGCAATGCCGCTGTCGAAGGACAAGACCTTGATGCCGCGTTGCATGGCCTTCTTGGTGATTGGTATCAGCGCGTTGGCATCGTTGGCGGAAATCACGATGGCATCGACCTTCTGGCTGATCAGCGAGTTGACGATTTCAATCTGCCCCTCGGCGGTAGGCGTGGTCGGCCCGGTGTAAATGATGTCGACGTCACCCAATTGTCTGGCGGCTTCCTTTGCGCCTTCATGCGCGGCATCGAAGAAGCCGTTGCCGAGGCTCTTGACGACCATGGCGATGCGTACTTTGTCTGCGGCGGCGGCAGGCAGGGAAAAGCCGATGGCGGCGCTCAGTACCAGCGTCAGCGCCAATGCCGCCGAGCGTGCGCGCGAAGCGGCCGCTCCTTCTTTTTGCTTGATCATGCGGTGTCTCCAGGTTGTTGTTGCTTTATGGCTGTTGTTATGGGGCTTGCGTGCGGGATGCGCGGTCAGCCGTTGCTGCACTTGCAATGCCGGATGATGCTGCCAGTTTTCTGCAGCTGATTTCCCGACAGATTTCATTCTTCAATGGTGGCGGATGCATCAGTCTTCCAGCATCGGCTCCAGCTCCGACTCCGGCGCTACCGCAGCGACCTTGACGCCGGCCTGTTCCATCATCTGCACCGCCGCGTCGCTCACGCCGGTATCGGTGATCAGGCAACTGACGCGGTTCAGGCCGCACAGGATGAGCCCGGCCTTGCGCGAGAACTTGGAACTGTCGACCAGCACGATCAACTGCTCCGCCTGGCCGAGCAGGCGTTTCTCCGCCTGGATCAGCAAGGGATCGACTTCCATCAGCCCCAGCATGGACAAACCATAGACGCCCATGAACATCTTGCCGGCATAGTGGTGCTGCGTGATGTCATTGTCGAAAGGACTGAGGATCACGTTCTGCTCGCGATACACCTGGCCGCCCGGCACGATGATCTGGTTCTCGCTGGTGGTCAGCAAACGCTCCGCCATCAGGAAGGAGTTGGTCAGTATCTTCAGCTGCTTGTGCGCCAGGAATTCGGCCATCATGAAGGTCGTGGTGCCGCCGTTGATGATGACGGTCTCGCCGTCTTCGCACATGCCGGCGGCGTGGCGCGCAATGGCGCGCTTCTCGGCGGGAAAACGCTCGAGACTGTTCTGGAAGGTTTCTCCCGACAAGGAAAATGCATTGCGCTTGGGCGCCAGCCGCTCGGCGCCGCCGCGGATACGATTGAGCATGTTGCGCTCGGCCAGCCAGAAAATATCGCGCCGCACCGTCGCCGCCGAGGCATTGAGCCATTGGCACAATTGCTCGACGCTGGCGTTGGCATGTTCAGTCAACAGACTCAACATACGCTTGCGGCGTTTGTGGTTGATCATGCTTGTCTCCATGATGTCGCGCTGAAGCTGGGTCATTGTGCGCATCTTTGTTGCGGTCATTGCCGCAGCATCGTCTTCAGCGTTTTCGTTATGTGGCAAGACTAAGCCATGGGAGAAAAACAAGTCAATCGGCAATCAATCAACTTCATGATTACTTCACAAACAATCATAAAGTTGATTGGAGATCGATTGACTCTGATCGACAGGTGTTTTCTACTTGAAAACATGCTGCACAGGCCTGTAATGCGCCAACCGCGCGCCAACCTCTGTGCCTGTCCACGTCATACCCACAATCAAAACCGGAGACCACATGACTACCGCCGTTCTTCCCGACGCCGCCAACAATACTGATGCGTCGTTTGCGCAAACCAGCAAACCACGCATCGCTTCCGCCTGGGACGACGCCCACGCCGCCACACTCGACGAAGCGCAGTTGCTGCTCTATCGCTCCAACCTGCTCGGCGCCGACAAGGCGATCACCAACTTCGGTGGCGGCAACACCTCGGCAAAGATCGTCATGCAGGATCCGCTCTCGGGCGAGCAAGTAGAGGTGTTGTGGGTCAAGGGCTCCGGCGGCGACCTCGGCAGCATCAAACTGGACGGTTTCTCGACGCTGTACATGGACAAGCTGGAAGCGCTACGCGCCCGTTATCGCGGACTGGAACACGAAGACGAAATGGTCGGCTACCTGCCGCATTGCACCTTCAACCTGAATCCGCGCGCAGCCAGCATCGATACGCCCCTGCATGCCTACATTCCGCGTCGCCATGTCGATCACATGCATCCCGACGCCGTCATCGCCATCGCTGCTTGCAAAAACAGCAAGTCCCTGACGGCCGGCGTGTTCAACGGTGAACTGGGCTGGCTGCCGTGGCAGCGTCCGGGCTACGACCTCGGCCTGAAGCTGGAAAAGATGGCGCGCGAACAACCTGCGCTCAAGGGCATCGTGCTCGAAGGCCATGGCTTGTTCACCTGGGGCGATACCGCCAAATCCTGTTACGAAACCACACTCGACATCATCCGTCGCGCTGATGACTGGCTGGCGGCCAACAGCAAGACTGCTGCATTCGGCGGCAAGCGCCATGCCGCGTTGCCGGCCGGCGACCGTGCCGCCCTCGCGGCGCGCCTGATGCCGCTGTTGCGCGGCAAGATCAGCCAACAGGAATTCAAGCTTGGCCACTTCGACGACAGCCCCGGCGTGCTGGAATTCGTCTGCAGCCGCGACCTTGCACCGCTGGCTGCGCTCGGCACGTCCTGTCCCGATCACTTCCTGCGCACCAAGATCCGCCCGCTGGTGCTGGACTTTTCTCCGGAAGCGCCTGATTTCGATCGCCTGATCGACAGCCTCGACAAGGCGCTGGAAGACTATCGCCACGACTACAGCGCCTACTATCAGCGCTGCCGTCGCGCCAACAGCCCGGCCATGCGTGACGCCAATCCCATCATCTACCTGATCCCCGGCGTGGGCATGCTGTCCTTCGCCAAAGACAAGGCGACCGCCCGCATCGCCGGCGAGTTCTATCTCAACGCCATCAACGTCATGCGCGGCGCCAACAGCGTCGACACCTATGTCGGCCTGCCGGAACAGGAGGCCTTCGACATCGAATACTGGCTGCTCGAAGAAGCCAAGCTGCAGCGCATGCCCAAGCCGAAAAGCCTGGCCGGCCGCATCGCGTTGGTGACCGGCGGCGGCGGCGGCATCGGCCAGGCCGTGGCGCGCCAGTTGCTGGCTGAAGGCGCCTGCGTCATGCTGACTGACATCGATCAGTCCTCCATCGACAGCGCTTATCAGAGTCTGCTCAAGCAGGCCGGCCCCGACGCCATCGGCGTAGTGCGCGCCGACATCACCAACGAACAGGATGTGGAAAACGTCATCAGCAACGTCGCCCTGCGTTTCGGCGGCATCGATCTGCTGGTGTCGAATGCCGGCATCGCCTCGGCCTCGCCGCTGGAAGACACCAGCCTGGAAGTCTGGCAACGCAACATGTCGGTGCTGGCGACCGGCTATTTCCTGGTCAGCCGCAGCGCCTTCCGCAGCATGACGGCGCAAGCCATGGGCGGCAGTATCGTCTTCGTCGCCAGCAAGAATGGCCTGGTGGCATCCGCCGGAGCCTCGGCCTATTGCACCGCCAAGGCGGCAGAAATCCACCTGGCGCGCTGCATCGCGCTCGAGGGCGCGCCGCACGGCATCCGTGTGAACGTCGTCAACCCCGATGCCGTGATTCGCGGTTCGCGCATCTGGGACGGCAAGTGGAAAGAAGAACGCGCCGCCTCCAACAAGATCGATTCCGACAACATCGAGGAATTCTATCGGCAGCGCAGCCTGCTCAAACGCAGCGTCCTGCCGGAAGATATCGCCGAAGCGGTGTACTTTTTCGCCAGCGAGAAATCGGCCAAGAGCACTGGCAATATTCTTAACGTCGACGCGGGGAACGCGGCAGCCTTCACGCGTTGATTTCGCTACCGCCAAAAACGCAATGCGCCGATACTAAGACAACCATCAAGCGCGACCGAAGAGCGCGCTACCTATACGGAGACATCATGACTTACCTCATTTCCGACGATTTCGTCGGCCAACAAAACGCACGCGCGCTCGCCCAACTGCAAGCCGACTACGACGCCCTTGGCGGCATGCTGCAACGGCGCGGCGGCGACATCGAAGCGCTCACCGCCCAGGCCGCCGCGTTTGCCGTCGCTTTGCCGAGCTGGGGCGTGGGTACCGGCGGCACACGCTTTGCACGCTTTCCCGGCGTAGGCGAACCGCGCAACGTGTTTGAGAAAATCGATGATTGCGCCACCATCAATCAACTGACTCGCGCCACGCCGGGCGTGTCGCTGCACTTCCCATGGGATCGCACCACCGACCCGCGGGCATTGAAAGAAATCGCCCATCAACGCGGCCTGCATTTCGACAGCGTCAATTCCAACACCTTCCAGAACGCGCCCGGACAGCCCCACAGCTACAAGTACGGCAGCCTGACCGCGCAAGACCCGGCAGTGCGCGCGCAAGCGGTGGCGCACAATATCGATTGCATCGAACTGGGCAATACGCTGGGATCGAAGGGCTTGACCGTCTGGCTCGGCGACGGCGCCAATTTCCCCGGCCAACACAATTTGCGCGGCGCACTGGAACGCTATCTGGAAAGCATGCGTTCCGTCTATGCCGCGCTGCCGTCGGACTGGCTGATGTACATCGAACACAAGCTGTTCGAACCGGCCTTCTACGCTACCACCATCGCCGACTGGGGCACCAGCTTCGCCTGCGCCACCGAACTCGGGCCGCAAGCAAAATGCCTGGTCGACCTCGGCCACCACGCGCCCAACACCAATATCGAAATGATCGTGGCGCGTCTGACCCAGTTCGGCAAGCTCGGCGGCTTCCATTTCAATGACAGCAAATACGGCGACGACGATCTGGACTCGGGCAGCATCAATCCCTTCCAACTGTTCCTGATCTTCAACGAGTTACGTGACGGCGCCGTGCGCGAGGGTGAGAATTTCAAGCCGGCGTACATGCTGGATCAATCGCACAACGTGACCGATCCGGTCGAAAGCCTGATGAGCAGCGCAGTGGAAGTGCAGCGTGCTTACATTCAGGCGGCATTGATTGATGCTGACGCCCTGGATCATCATCAGAAGAACAACGACGCCCTGATGGCGGCGCAAACGCTCAAGCAGGCGTTCCGCACCGACGTGGGTCCGATTCTGGCGATGGCGCGGATGCGCGCAGGCGGCGCCATCGACCCTGTGGCATGCTACCGCTCCAGCGGCTATCGCGACCACAAGCGCGAAGAACGACCGCCCGTGAGCGGGGCCAGCGGCAGCGGCATCGTCTGACGCAAAAACGCCGGCTCCCTGGCCGGCGTTTTTCATCTGCAATGGTGTTTTCTTCGCCCGAAAAAGTCCTGCATCATCTGAGCATGAACGACATCGCCGACAAACTGTTCAGCACGCGCACCACGAACTCCACCGACGGCGCGTCGAACTTCAGCGTCACCGCATCCACCCGCTCGACAATCGGCAACTGGCAGAACAGATCGGTCAGCGCCGGGGTCTGCACCTGGAGGCGGCAGGTGACCGGGACTTCGATGCGGTACTTTGGCATCTGGGTGGCGCGTGCGGCCTGTACGGCTTCTTGCGCGGTCTTTTCCAGCAAGGCGCAAGCCTGTTGCGGCGACAGTGAATCGCCGCTGTTGGCGCCATGCGCTTTCTTGATTTCGGCAAAGCGCGCCTGCGGGAACAAGGGCTGCGTCTCTTCGACGAAAGCATCGTCGCCGCTACCGAAAATCACAGGTACGCCGTATTCGCCGGCCAGCGCGCCGTAAATCCCTGCCTCACCCAATTCGGCGCCATTGAGCCACACGCGTGAAAACGCAAAGCTATTGATGGTGTGCGCCAGGATGCCGCCGGTCTGCGAGCGCGAGTGGTAACCGACCATCATGACGGCATCGATATCGCCCGCCACGCCGCCCATCATGCCCAGCACGCGCGGCTTGCCCAGTACGGTGCGTGCGGCGGGATGCAGCAGGTCCGGCAACAGGTTGCGGAAACTGCCGTGCGAATCGTTGACCACGATGTTGCCGGCGCCGCCCGCCAGCGCGCCGCGGATGACGGCATTGGCCTCTTCGGTCATCTGGCGTCGCGCACGTTCGTATTCGCCGTTGCCGGGACGCGTCTGCTCGGGATGGAATACCCCGGCAATGCCTTCGATGTCGACGGAAATCAGGATGTTCATACGGGCTCCATGGTGGCGAGGGTCTCCAGCAAATCGCTCAGCGAGCGGCGCTGGTGACCATCCCTGCCCTTGACCGCTTCGGCGGCGAACAAGGCGTTGAGGATGGCTTGCTCGGTGCTGTCGGCTACCGCGTAGAACAGTGGGTCGAGCAGGTTGTCGTGCAAGCAGGAAAAATGCAGCGCGGGCGAGGCCGCGTCAGCCAGGTGCGGCACCGTCTGCGCCGTGGAAAACGCCAGCGCGATATCGCCGCTGCCGTGGCCGTAGACCGAGCCGGTGCGCGCCAGGCCGACACCCGCGCGCCCGGCGAGGCGGCGCAACTGGCGCGCGTCGAGCGGCGCATCGGTGGCGATCAGCATGATGATGGAGCCCTTCTCTGGTTCGTCGAGCCGCTTCTGCAGGTATTTGAGCGTCTTGCCCAGCGGCTCGCCATCGACTACCAGATCGGGTAGCTTGCCGAAGTTGGCCAGCACCAGCGCGCCGACGGTGTATCCGGCGCTGCCGATGGCGATCTTGCGCGAAGCGCTGCCGATGCCGCCCTTCAGATCGTAACACGACATGCCGCGACCGGCGCCGACTGCGCCTTGCACCACCGCCCCGGATGCATTGTCGAGCGCTTGCCGGTAATGCTGTTCTTCCACCGCGAACGCCTGCATGTCGTTGAGGTAACCGTCATTGCACTCGAACACCAGCGGATTGACGCTGGGGAGGTTGCGGCCGATGCCGGGATTGTCGCGCACGGCGGCGCGCGTCTGGGCGGTGGCGACGGCGCCGACGGCAAAGGTGTTGGTCAGGGCGATCGGCGTTTCCAGCACGCCCAGTTCTTCAACCTGCATCAGGCCGACGCTTTTGCCGAAACCGTTGAAGGTCACCGCCGCTGCCGGGACTTTCTGGCGGAACAGATCCCCGCCATGCGGACGCACCACCGTGACGCCGGTCTGGGTCGCACCGTAGTTCAGCGTGCAATGGCCGACCGTCACGCCGGGTACGTCGGCGATGCTGTCGGCGGCGCCGGCAGGCAGGCGGCCGATGTGGGGAGGACGTTTCTTGCTCATGGAATTGCCGGCGAAAAATGCGCCGTTATTTTTGATCCAGCTTCGGATCGAGCGCATCGCGCAGGCCGTCGCCGAGCAGGTTGAACGCCAGCACCGTCAGGAAGATCGCCAGGCTGGGGAAGATCGCGATGTGCGGCGCCGTCATCATGTCGGCGCGCGCTTCATTGAGCATCGCACCCCACTCCGGCGTCGGCGGCTGCGCGCCCAGGCCGAGGAAGGACAAGCTGGCGGCGGTGATGATCGAGGTGCCGATACGCATCGTGAAATACACCACCACCGATGAGATCGTGCCGGGGAAGATGTGGCGCAAGATGATCGTCATGTCGTTGGCGCCGATGCTGCGCACTGCTTCGATGTAGGTCAGCTGCTTGAGCGACAGCGTATTGCCGCGCACCAGCCGGGCAAATGCCGGGATGCTGAAGATCGCCACCGCGATGATCACGTTGGTCATGCCGTTGCCGAGGATGGCGACGATGGCGATCGCCAGCAAAATGCCGGGAAACGCGAACAGCACGTCGCAGATGCGCATGATGACGCGGTCGGCCCAGCCTTCGTAGTAACCGGCCACCAGTCCCAGGAAAGTGCCGACGATGGCGCCCACCGCCACCGAAGAGAAACCCACCGCCAGCGACAACTGCGTGCCGACCAGGATGCGGCTGAAAATGTCATGCCCCAACGAATCGACGCCGAACCAGTGCGCCAGTGAAGGCCCGGCATTGAGCGCGTCGTAGTCGAAATAATTCTCGGCGTCGTACGGCGAGATGTACGGCGAAACGATCGCGATCACCACCAGGAACAAGACAAACGCGCCGGCCGCCAAGGCCAGCGGTTGCTTCCTGAACTTGCGCCAGAACTCGCTCCAGGGCGTGCGGATCGGTTTGGACGCGGTTGCAGTCATGGTATTTGCGGCAGGAGTAATGGAAGTCGACATGCGCTGCCTCACTTGTAACGGATGCTCGGATTGATGACGGCGTACAGCACGTCGACAACCAGATTGATGAAGATGAATTCCAGCGAGAACAAGAGGATCTCGGCCTGGATGATCGGATAGTCGCGCATCTCGACGGCGTCGATCAGCAAACGTCCCATGCCGGGCCAGTTGAAGACTTTTTCGACCACGATGGAGCCGCCCAGCAGGAAGCCGAACTGCAGGCCCATCATCGTCACCACCGGGATCAGCGCGTTGCGCAGGCAGTGCTTGGCGATCACGATGCGTTCGTTGAGACCCTTGGCGCGCGCGGTGCGGACGAAATCTTCCTTCATGATTTCGATGAACGAGGAGCGTGTGAAGCGCGCCATGATCGCCGCCACGCCGGCGCCCAGCGTCAGCGACGGCAACACGTAATGGCGCCAGCTGTCGGCGCCGACCGTCGGCAGCCAGCCAAGTTGTACCGAGAACACTTCCATCAGCACCATGCCCAGCGCAAACGGCGGGAACGAGATGCCGGACACCGCCAGCGTCATGCCGGCGCGGTCGGGCCATTCGTTGCGCCATACCGCCGAAAAGACGCCGATGAACAAACCGAAGATGACTGCCCAGACCATGCTGGTGACGGTCAGCCACAAGGTCGGCCAGAAGCGCTCCATGATTTCCTGGCTGACCGGCAACTTGCTGCGCAGCGAAGTGCCGAAGTCGCCGTGGGCGGCGTTCACGAAGAAGCGCACGAACTGCGTGTGGATGGGTTGATCGAGACCCAGATCGGCACGGATCAGCGCCACGGTCTGCTCGTCGGCCTCCGGCCCCGCCGCCAGCCGCGCCGGATCGCCGGGCAGCAAGTGGACGAACAGGAACACCATCACCGCGACCAGCAACAGGGTCGGGATCAGGCCCAGAAGACGTTTTAAAACATAAGAAAACATGGCGCGTCCTGCAACGATTCAACTACTTTGGGGAACAGCCGCGCGCATCGATTGCACGGGCGACTGCCGGGAATTCTGAAATGCGGTGCTGCATGAAGCGGTGATGCAAGCGCCGTCGTCCTGACTGACCGGAACGACGGCGCCCTTGCTGCGGCAGTGCTTACCTGTATTTACTTCAGTTCGATTTCATCGAAGTTGAACGACGCATCCGGCATCACGTACACGCCCTTGAGGTTCTTGCTGCGTGCGTACAGGACTTTTTCGGTCACCAGGAAGGCCCATGGCGCATCCTTCCAGATTTCGGTTTGAGCATCCTTGTACAGCGCCGCTTTTTGCGTACGATCGGTCACGGTCAATGCCTGGGCGATGTCGCTGTCGACCTTGTCGCTCTTGTAGTAAGCGGTGTTGTAGAGCTTCGGCGGGAAGGCTTCGGAAGCCAGCAGCGGACGCAGGCCCCAATCCGCCTCACCGGTCGACGACGACCAGCCGCTGTAGTACAGACGCACCGGCGCAGTGTCCGGATTCTGAGCAGTCTCGACCTTCTCTACGCGTTGACCGGCTTCCAGCGCCTGCACCTTGAGCTTGATCCCTACCTGCGCCAGTTGCTGTTGCAGGAACTGGATGATCTTCAGCGCGGTGGTGTGGGTGTAGGCCGACCACAGTTCGGTTTCAAAACCGTTCGGATAACCGGCTTCCGCCAGCAAGGCCTTGGCCTTTTTCACGTCATACGGCCATGGGCCGGTCTTGACCGCGTAGTCCACGCCCTGCGGCAACACGCCGTCCATCGGCGCGGCATAGCCGCTGAAGGCGACCTTGACCAATGCATCCTTGTTGATTGCGTAGTTGATGGCCTGGCGCACCTTAACGTTGTCGAATGGCTTTTGCTTGACGTTCATCGACATATAGCGCTGGATGATGGAAGGACCCGTCACGATGTCCAGTGCGCCCTTGCCCTTCAACAGCTCGGCCTGCTCATACGGCAGCGGGAAGGTGAAGTTCGCCTCGCCGGTCTGCATCATCGCCGAGCGCGAGTTGTTGTCGACCACCGGTTTCCAGATCACTTCGTCGACCTTCGGATAACCGGCCTTCCAGTAGCCGGAGAATTTCTCGGCCTTCATGTAGTCGGTCTGCTTCCATTCGACGAACTTGAACGGGCCGGTGCCGACCGGATGGAAGGCGATGTCCTTGTTGCCGTACTGCTTCAGCGCCGCAGGCGAGATCATCACCGCCGACGGATGCGCCAGCACGTTGATGAAGGCCGAGAACGGTTCCTTCAGCACGATCTTGACGGTGTAGTCGTTCAGCACTTCGGTACGGGCGACGCGATTGAACAGCACATAACGCTTGAGCTTGTTGTCCGGATTGGTGACGCGGTCCATCACGGCCTTGACGGCGTCCGCCTTGAAGGTGGTGCCGTCATGGAACTTCACGCCCTGGCGCAGGCGGATGGTGTATTCCAGGCCGTCCTTGCTGACCAGGTAGCCTTCGGCCAGCACGTTGACCAGCTTGAGGTCCTTGTCGAAAGCGAACAGGCCTTGGTAGAAGGACTTGGTCACGGCCAGCGACAGCGTATCGTTGGCATCGTACGGATCCATCGTGGTGAAGGTCGAGGCGACCGCGAGCGTGACGCTCTTGGCGGCCCAGGCGTGCACGGCGGCGAATTGCAACGTGGTGCCGATGGCGCCAAGAGCCAGCCATCGGATAGCAGTGGCGCCGCGACGGGAAAATTGAGTAGTCATGCTGTGGCTCCTGAATGTCTTGGTTAATGAAGGTGACAACAAATTAAAAAGCAGCGGAAATGCGATGTGCGGCAACAAAGTGGCCGGGGCCGACTTGCTTCAAAGGTTCGACCAGCGGATCGTCTCCGATGGCGCGAATGGGGCTCGGGATTTCATCATTCTGCAAACCTTTCTTCAGGTGGCGCAGCTCGGGATCGGCTACCGGCACGGCAGCCATGAGCTTGCGCGTGTAAGGATGCTGAGGGTTTTCAAAGATGGCGCGGCGCGGACCGATCTCGACGATCTGGCCCAGGTACATCACGGCGACGCGATGGCTGATGCGCTCCACCACCGCCATGTCGTGCGAGATGAAGATGAAGGAAATGCCCAGTTCAGCCTGCAGGTCCAGCATCAGGTTGACGATCTGCGCCTGGATCGAGACGTCCAGCGCCGATACCGATTCATCGGCGATGACGATCTTCGGATTCAGCGCCAGGGCGCGCGCGATGCAGATGCGCTGGCGCTGGCCGCCGGAAAATTCGTGCGGATAGCGTTGCGCATGTTCCGGCAGCAGGCCGACGCGCGTGAGCAGCGCATCGACGCGTTCCTGCGCGCCCTCTTTCATGCCCGCCGTCAACCCATGAACCAGCATCGGTTCCATGATGGAATAGCCGACCGTCAGGCGTGGATCAAGCGAGGCGAACGGGTCCTGGAAAATGAACTGGATGTCGCGGCGCAGCTCGCGCAATTCCGAGCGCGGCAATTCCGCCAGGTTGCGGCCGCCGAACTCGACTTTGCCGCCGCTGATCTCGACCAGGCGCAGCAGCGACCGGCCGGTGGTCGATTTGCCGCAACCGGATTCGCCGACGATGGCCAGCGTTTCGCCGGCATACAGATCGAAGCTGACGCGCTCGACCGCATGCACGCGTTGCTTGACGCGACCGAAGATGCCGCTCTTGACGTCGAAGCGCGTGGTCAGGTCGGTGACCTTGAGGATGGGCTGGCGCTGCCGGACAATTTCGGAGGCTGCCTGCAGTTCTTCGGCGATGGCGTCCGGCTTGGCTTCGGCGCTGGGTGCGATGCCGAAGCGAGAAGGCGTGTCGGTGCCCGTCATCGCGCCCAGGCGCGGCACGGCGGCCAGCAAGCTTTGCGTATAGGGATGCGCCGGCGCGGCGAAAATGCTGCGCACGTCATTCTCTTCGACCTTTTCGCCGCGGCACATGACCACGACGCGGTCGGCGATTTCCGCCACCACGCCCATGTCGTGGGTGATGAAGACCACCGCCATCTGCATTTCTTCCTGCAGCGAACGGATCAGTTGCAGGATCTGCGCCTGGATCGTCACGTCCAGCGCCGTGGTCGGCTCATCGGCGATCAGCAGCGAGGGCTTGCACGACAAGGCCATTGCGATCATCACGCGCTGGCGCATGCCGCCGGAGAGTTGGTGCGGATGACGACCAAGCACGCGCTTCGCTTCCGGGATGCGCACCATCTCCAGCATGCGCAATGCTTCCGCGCTTGCTTCGGAGCGGCTCTTGCGCTGATGCAGGCGGATCGATTCGGCGATCTGTTCGCCCACCGTGAAGACCGGATTGAGCGAGGTCATCGGCTCCTGGAAGATCATCGCAATCTCTGCGCCGCGGATGCTGCGCATGGTCGATTGCGGCGCCTTGACCAGGTCCAGCGTGCTGTTGCCGCCATTGTTGCGGCGCTGGAATTGCATGCCGCCGGAGACGATGCGGCCGCCGCCATGTTCGATCAGGCGCATGATGGCCAGCGACGACACCGACTTGCCGGAACCCGACTCGCCGACAATCGCCAGCGTCTCGCCCTTGTCGACATGGAAGGACAGACCGCGCACCGCTTCCACCGTGCGCTCCGAACCGGTGAAGGTGACACCGAGATTGTCGACGGTCAGCACGCGCTGTGCGCTTTTGCTGATGTCCGGGGTCGGTGATTGTTGATCGTGCATGGCCATTTTCTTGCGTCCTTCGCTACTGCTTATTTATAAATTGCCGTGACCGGCGTGTCGCCGCCACGGGCATAACCGCGATACATGCCTTCGGTGTTGAACGACAGTTCCAGGTTGCCTTGCGCATCGACGGCGATCAGGCCGCCGCGTCCTTCGTAGGCCGGCAGCACCTGCATGACCACCTGCTCCATGGCTTCCTGCAAGGTCGCGCCGGCATAGGCCATGCGCGCCGCCACGTCATAGGCGGCGACGGTGCGAATGAATACTTCGCCGGTGCCGGTCGCGGAAATCGCCGCAGTCGCGTTGGCCGCATAGCAGCCCGCGCCGATCAGCGGCGTGTCGCCGACGCGCCCGGCCTGTTTGTTGGTGATGCCGCCGGTCGAGGTCGCCGCAGCGACGTTGCCGTGCATGTCGAGCGCGACGGCGCCGACGGTGCCGAATTTGTTGTCCGGATCGATAGGGTCAACGGGAGCCGTCCCGTGCGCGGATTCCTTGAAGGTGAACGCCGCCGCATCGTGATCCAGCATCATGCCGCTCTGCCCGCGCACGCGCAGCCATTGCTGATGGCGCGCGTCGGTATGGAAATAGGTCGGATCGACGATCGCCAGGCCCTGCTGCCGCGCAAAGGCATCGGCGCCGCAACCGGCCAGCAAGACGTGCGCGCTGTTTTCCATCACGGCGCGCGCCGCCAGCACCGGATTGCGCACGCAGGTGATGTTGGCGACGGCGCCGGCCTTGAGCGTGGCCCCGTCCATGATGGCGGCGTCGAGTTCATGCGTGCCGGCGCGGGTATACACCGAGCCCTTGCCGGCGTTGAACAGCGGGCAGTCTTCCAGCAAGCGCACCGCTTCGCTGACGGCGTCGAGCGCCGAGCCGCCGGCGGTCAGCACCGCTTGCGCGGACTTCAGGATCGCGCGGAGTTCGCGATGATAGTTGGCTTCGTCGGCCGCGCTCAGCGCGCTGCGTGTGATGGTGCCGGCGCCGCCGTGGATGGCGATGACTGGGGTGTTCATGATTTCCTGTTCCTGATGGCGGACTTGCCGTTGGCGGTAGCGGTAGCGGTAGCGGTGGCGGCAGCCGTTCTTTTCGCCACGCGCACCGGCTCATGCTGCTCGGCCTGGTACAACCATGGCAAGACGAATTCGGTCATTTCCGATGCCGCCTGCACCGAGCGCTTGGCGCGATGGGCAACCGCATCGCACAGCGCCTGGATCAGCACCAGCGCGGCGGCGTCCGAGGTCGGGGACAGCTGCCGTTCGGTCTGCGAATAAATGGTCACGTCCGCCAACGGCACCAGCGGCGAATGCGGCAGGTCGGTGAAGGCGATCAGCTTGGCGCCCTTCTCGACCGCGCGGCGCGCCAGGCGCACCGTGTCGGTGGCGTAGCGTGGATAAGCCATGGCGATGACGACGTCGCGCTCGTCCAGCTTGAAGAACTGACGGCCGGTCTGCGACGGTCCACCCGGATGCACACCCGACAACACGGTGCGGCAGAACGGTTCCAGCGCATGCACCATGATGCCGGCCAGGAAAGCACTGGCGCCGAAGCCGACCACGAAGATGCGCTCGGCTTTCAGGATCATCTCGACGGCCTGGTCGCAATGCCCGGGCACCAGGCTTTGGAGCGTGGCTTCAATATTACGGATGTCGTTGCTGAGCGCGGCGGACATGATCTCGACGCTGGTCGCGCTCTTCTGTACTTCGTGGCGCATCTTTTCCACCGGCGCCAGCGACGAGGCGAAGTCGGCCACCAGCGCATTGCGAAACGGCGCATAGCCGTCGAAACCCAGCGCATGCGCAAAACGATTGGCGGTCGCCAGCGAAATCCCGGCCGCCTCCGACAACTCGTCGATGGTCATGGTGGCGGCGCGAAAGGTGTTGGCCAGCACGTAATCGGCGGTCTTGCGATGCGCCTTCGACAGATTCGGATACAACTTGCCCAGGACGCGCGCCACGGCGCCGCCGCCTTGCAAGGATGTGATCTTTGAGTTGTACATGTGACGTTGGTCGGGGCCGTGATCGGAATTGTGGAAACGCTGAAAAATGTAAATATATTTTCATTATTTTCAAAAGTAAAGAAAATATCCTTTCAAAAATGAAAGTAAAAATCCTTGCACCTTTAGCGCGCGCAGATGCACCGCGATAGCGAGGAAATCAGGGGAAATCCGGCCGCACCGCACCAAAGCGGAAAGGCGGGGACGCGACGAACCAAGACCCGCGCCCCTACTCGCGGCGTCGAAAATGGACGTGCATCGACCGCCGCGAAAACGCGGCGATACGACGCCGTCATGCTGCAATGAAGCAGAACGGGAGCAACTCAGGCCGACATAAACCGGCAATGACGGGAAATGGCGTCAGGAATGCGCCAAGGCGACGCGACGCAGTTTTTCAGCGCGGCACGACTTCGCGCAATTCGATCAGGTTGCCGAACGGGTCGGCAGTATAGATACGGATGAAGCCGGGAATCGGCGCGTCTTCCTGCACCGGGAAGCCGCCCTCTTTCAGCGTCGCCATCATCGGCGCCAGCGTATCGACGATCAGACCGGGATGCGCATTCAGCGCCGGCTGGAAATCATTGTCGACGCCAAGATGCAGTTGCAGCACGCCGCACTGGAACCACAGGCCGCCGCGCGCCTGCAAGGCAGCCGGCTTGGGTAGCTCCGGCATGCCGAGGATGCCGCCGAAGAAGCGCCGCGCGGCGTCTTCGCCGCCGGCGGGCATGGCGAGCTGGATATGATCGATGGCGGTGACTGGCATGGAAATCCTCTTTGCTGGCGGCAGGCTGGCCGCGTAAATAGTCTGCGAGGATTCTATCCCTTCGCCGCAAGCGCCGCTGGCGACGCCGCAAACGCTGCCGGATTGCCTGCTGGCTTAATCGCTGCGGCTTTGAGAGAATGACGGCCATGAACATCCGTTTCCTCGAAACCTTCGTCTGGCTGGCCAAGCTGAAAAATTTCCGCCTGACTGCCGAACGCCTGCACACCACGCAAGCTGCAGTGTCGAGCCGCATCGCCACGCTGGAACAGGATTTCGGCGTGCGCCTGTTCGATCGCGGCGCACGTGAAGTCACGCTGACCACCGACGGCAGCAAGGCGCTGGTGTATGCCGAGCGCATGGTCAAGCTGATGCGCGAGATGAAGGACGACATGTCCGACAAACAGGTCTACGCCGGCGTGATCCGCATCGGCGTGATCGAATCGATCGTGCACAGCTGGTTCCCGGATTTCCTCGGGCGCGTCCACAAGATGTTCCCGCGCCTGCAGATCGAGATCGCCAGCGACACCACCATCCACCTGCGCGAACAGTTCAGCAAGGGCAACCTCGATATCGTGCTGCAGGCCGAGCCGGTGCCCGGCACCCACATCACCAACATCAACCTGTGCGAATTCCCGATGCGCTGGGTCGGTAGTCCCAAGCTCAACATCGGCAGCGAAACACTGAGCCTGTCCGACCTGGCGACCTTTCCCATCATCAGCTTCGCGCGCAACTCGGGCCCGCATGCGGTGATCGAGCGGCTGTTCTCCGGCAGCGAACGCGGCGCGCTACATGTCAATTGCATCGCCTCGGTCGCCACCATGATCCGGCTGGTCACCGATGGTTTCGGCGTGGCGGCGGTGCCGCCGGCCATCATCCAGCGCGAGCTCAACGAAGAAATCCTGCACACGCTGCGGGTCGACGTCGAGTTCCCGGCGCTGGTGATGCTGGCCTGTTTCCGTTCCGACAACGAGAACCCGCTGACCGAAACCGTGGCCCGCATCGCCCAGGAAACCGCCGCCGACTTCGCACTCAATTGGGGACAGGAAATCGCGCGGCTGCCATCGCAGGCACAGTAGCAATCATCCCCAAGTCAGCGCCGGCAAGGCCTGCACGCGTTTTGCATCGCAGCACCACAAGGGCGCAACGGCCCACCCATTTTTGCTCATAAGATTTTCCAATCATCTGCACCAACAATTTCTTGTTGGACAGCCATGGCGCCGCTGCCCATACTGAATTCACACAAGATCGTTCATGGCGCCGGATGCACATGCCGGCGCAAAAGCAAACGACGGATTTCCGCCAGACATTTTCCAGCTACGATTTCACCGAGACATTTTCAATGTCCTGCATGTTCTCGTGCTGTGAGAATGAAGCGACCGCTCAATCAATCTCAAAAGCAGGAGAAGGCAAGCATGACCTCGACATCGGCAACATCCCCGACAGGGAATTCCATCTACACGCCCGGCGCGCTGGACATGGAAGTCACCTACAAGAAAATCGCCTGGCGATTGATCCCGTTCCTGGTCTTCCTGTTCGTGCTGGCCTGGATCGACCGCGTCAACGTCGGCTTCGCCAAGCTGCAGATGCTGCAGGACCTGCAATTCTCGGAAGCGATCTACGGCCTCGGCGCCGGCATCTTCTTCATCGGCTACTTCCTGTTTGAAGTGCCGAGCAACCTGCTGCTGGAAAAAATCGGCGCGCGCAAGACGCTGGCGCGCATCACAATCCTGTGGGGCCTGGCCTCGATGGCGATGGCCTATGTCACCACGCCGACTTCGTTCTATATCCTGCGATTCATGCTGGGCGTGTTCGAAGCCGGCTTCTTCCCCGGCGTCGTGCTGTACCTGACCTACTGGTTCCCGGCCCAGCGCCGCGCCCGCGTCAACGGCCTGTTCATGACCTCGTTTGCGATTGCCGGCGCTGTCGGCGGTCCGATCGCGGGCACCATCATGAGCCAGATGGAAGGCGTCGGCCATCTCGCCAACTGGCAATGGCTGTTCATCCTGGAAGGCATCCCTTCGTTGATCGCCGGCGTCTTCGTGCTGCTGTACCTGCCGGAAAAACCAGCCAACGCCAAATGGCTCTCCGCCGCCGAGCAGCAAGCCGTCACGCAGGCGCTGGTTGCCGAAAATACATCCGCCAGCAAGCATCTGTCATTCAAGGACGCCTGCAGCAACTATCGCGTCTGGCTGTGCGCCGCCGTGTACTTCTGCGTGGTCAGCGGCAACGCCACCATCGCCTTCTGGACGCCATCGATCATCAAGGAAATCGGCGTCAAGGGTAATTTGCAGATCGGCCTGATCTCCGCCATTCCGTTCATCGCCGGTACGCTGGCCATGATCTGGAACGGCATCCACTCCGACAAGACCGGCGAGCGCCGCATGCATAGCGCCATCGCCACGCTGATCGCCAGCGTCGGCCTGATCCTGACCGGTCTCACTTTGGGCAATGCCGTCATGGCGCTGTGCGCACTGACGCTCGCCGCCATCGGCATCCTGGCTGCCTTCCCGGTGTTCTGGTCGATCCCTGCCGCGTTCCTGGCAGGCACCGCGGCTGCCGGCGGCATCGCGCTGATCAATTCGATCGGCAACCTGGCCGGCTTCGTCGCCCCTTACATGATCGGCGCGCTGAAGACCAGCACCGGCTCCTTGTCCTCCGGCCTGTATTTCGTGGCCGCGCTGGAATTCCTGGCGAGCTTCCTGGTGGTGGTATTCGTCAAGAAGTCGCAGGCCTGACTATTTCCGAGTTGTCCCTGCGCCGCCATTCTGTTCCTGCATTTCTGCCCCGGCGGCGCACCCCTTTATTCATGTTATTCACGTACCTGAAGCAGCCTTATGAAACTCTCTTTCCACACTGACGCAGCAACCCTCAATGTCGACATCGGCAATCTGATCATCGCCGGCTGGGCCGGTCGCGACCTGGCCGCCATCGAGCATCACATCGAAGAACTCGCGGCGCTGGGCATTCCACGCCCGAGCGCAGTGCCGCTGTATTACCGCGTGGCCAGCAACCAGCTCACGCAATCGGCGACGGTGCAGGTGCTCGGCGGCGAATCGTCGGGCGAAGTCGAGACCTTCGTCTTCAACGCCGGCGGCGAACTGTACGTCAGCATCGCCTCCGACCACACCGACCGCAAGCTGGAAGCCCACAGCGTCGCATTCTCCAAGCAAGCCTGCATCAAACCCGTGGCCGCGGCCGCCTGGAAACTGGCCGACGTCGCCGCCTACTGGGATGAGCTGGTGATCCGTTCCTGGATCAAGGAAGACGGCAAGGACGTGCTGTACCAGGAAGGCACGCTGGCCAGCCTGCGCACGCCGCAAGACCTGATCGCCGGCTTCACGGGCGGCAAGGACATCCTGCCCGAAGGCAGCGGCATGACCTGCGGCACGGTCGGCGCCATCGGCGGCATCCGTCCGGCGACTTCGTTCACGATGGAGTTGTTCGACCCGCGTCGCCAGCGTTCGCTGCGCCACGCTTACGACGCGGAAATCCTTGCCGAAGTTGCTTAGTTATTGCATAGCCATTTCCTGATCACTTCTACTTTTGACGCCATGATCCCCAGCCTGCATCAACACAGCGAAGACCTGCGCAGCGGCCGCAGCAGCTCGCTCGAACTGACCGAACGCGCCCTCGACCTCGCCGCCGCAACCGACGGCGAAGGCGCGCGCGTCTTCACGCGGCTTTACGCCGAGAGTGCCCGCGCCGCCGCCAGCGCCTCCGACACGCTGCGTGCAGCGGGCCTGACGCGCTCGCCCATCGACGGCTTGCCGGTCTCCATCAAGGACTTGTTCGACGTCGCGGGCGAAACCACGTTGGCCGGCTCGGTCGCCTTGCGCGGCTATCCGGCGGCGACCGAGAGCGCCGTGGTGGTGCAGCGCCTGATCGCCGCCGGCGCGGTGATCGTCGGTCGCACCAACATGACTGAATTCGCCTACTCCGGCCTGGGCATCAATCCGCATTACGGCACACCGCGCAATCCGTGGCAGCGCGACGTTGGTGGTGGTCGTATCCCCGGCGGCTCGTCGTCGGGTGCGGCGATTTCGGTGACGGACGGCATGGCGGTGGCCGGCATCGGTTCCGACACCGGCGGTTCGATCCGGATTCCGGCGGCGCTGTGCGGCCTCACCGGTTTCAAGCCGACCGCGCGCCGGGTCTCCATGCAAGGCGTGTTGCCGTTGTCCGAATACCTCGATTCGATCGGCGCGATGGCGCCGACGGTGACGTGCTGCGCCAAGATGGATGCGGTGCTGGCCGGCGAAACCTATGTCGCCCCGGTCGCGCATCCGCTGCGCGGCCTGCGCTTGCTGATGCCGACCAACGTGGTGCTGGACGGCATCGATGAACAGGTTGCGTCCGCCCTGCAAACGGCGCTGTCGCGCCTGTCGGCAGCCGGCGCCGTGATCGTCGAGAGCAAGATCGACGCCTTCAGCGAACTGGCCTCGATCAACGCCAAGGGCGGCTTCACCGCCGCCGAAGCCTGGACCTGGCACAGCAAGCTGATCGCCGAGCGCGAAGCGGCCTACGACCAGCGCGTAGTGTCGCGCATCAAGCGCGGCAAGGACATGAGCGCCGCCGACCTGCTCGACGTCATCCACAGCCGCCGCCGCTGGATCGCCGCAGTGGAACGGCAGCTGGCCGGCTTCGACGCCATGATCATGCCGACCGTGCCCATCGTCGCGCCCAAGATCGCCGACCTGCAAGCCAGCGACGACGCCTACTATGCCGCCAACGGCTTGATCCTGCGCAATCCGACCATGATCAATTTCCTCGACGGCTGCGCGATTTCGCTGCCCTGCCATGCATCCGGGAATGCACCGGTGGGACTGAGCCTCGCAGCGCCGGGCGGCCACGATCATCGACTGCTGTCGATGGCGCTGGCGGTGGAAGCGGCGCTCAAGAATTGAACCTGCGGAAATGACCTTGCCCGGCTCACGCCGCTGCTGGATCACGGTGGCGACAGAACGCCGCGCTTCGGCAGGCTGACCCGGAACACGCTTCCTTTCCCTACTTCGCTGCGCACAGTGATCTTTCCCCCGTGTTTGGCGACGATGCCGTAAGAAAGCGAGAGTCCCAGGCCTGTTCCGGTCCCCACGGGCTTGGTGGTGAAGAACGGTTCAAAAATCCGTTCCAGATCGGCTTCGGGAATTCCCTTGCCGCTGTCCTCGACTTCCACCCAGACCTGGTCTTCATCATGGCCGGTCCGCAACACAATGCGGCCGCGCCCCTCGATCGCCTGACCGGCATTGACGAACAGGTTGAGGAACACCTGGTTCAGCTGGAACGGCAGGCATTCGATGTCCGGAATGCCGCCATATTCCTTGACGATTTCTGCAGTGTATTTGAGGTCATGCGACACCACGTTCAGCGTGCTGTCGAGCCCCTGTTCCAGATTCGCCCATTGTTTTTCGGCTTCATCGACGTGCGAAAAAGTCTTCAAATCCTGAACGATGCGGATCACTCGCTGCAGTCCGTCCTGCGACTCGCTGAATACGCTGGCGATATCTTCGCGCAGGAAATCGAGGTCGATGCGCGCCTTATGTCCAGCCAGCGCATGCCGGATTTCTTCCGGCATCTCTGCTTCAGACTGCTCGTAGGCCGACAACAGCACCATGATTTCATCGACGTAGCGCTGTAATGTCCCGAGATTGGAGTTGACGAAGCCCACCGGATTGTTGATCTCGTGAGCAACACCCGCCGCCAGTTGGCCGATCGACGCCATTTTTTCCGATTGCAGCAGCTGACTCTGGGCATCCGCCAGCTTGCGAATCAACTCATCCTGTCGCGCCTTTTCCGATTTCAAGGTTTGGTTGGCGACCGCCAACTGCACACGATCGGCCTGGAACTGCTCCACCGCGCGCGCCATCTCGCCGATTTCATCAGCGCCATGCACCGGCACCTTGCAAAGAGCGTCGCCAGGGTCGCCATGGCGCAGGCTATGACTGACCTTCTGCAACCGCGCCAGCACCTGCCGTCCCAGAAATCCGTGGCCGACCAACCATGCCAGCATCAAGCTGACGACCAGCAAACCGGTGATCCAGCGTTGATTGCGTGCCGACGTTTCGGCCAGCTCCCGGACCGCGACGCGATAGTCCTGCGTGAACCGGGTCGACTGCTGCCGGGCGGAATCCACCAGCGCCTTGGATTGCCGGTGCAGCTCAGCCCGAAATGGCACAACCGGGGCAGCCTCCCGGCCTCCTCCTTGGAGTCGGGCCGGCGGCAGCCTGGGTGTACGCAGTTCACTTTCGCGCAACTGCGCCATGATGTTGGCGGTGTTGCGAAACAGCTGCGCTGCCTGGTGCAAATCGATGACGGCGACGTCGTCGCCTCCCTTGGCCAACTGATCGACCAGTTGATCGACCGCTTCGACATGTTTGACGATCTCCGCGTAACTTGCCGTCGTCGCCGCAACGGAGGATGCGCTTGACAGCAAATAAGCTTCTCGTTCGATCAGGAAAGTCTGCTCGACTAAATCCTGCGCTTGCTGCATCAGCAGCAGACGGTCCTCCGCCAGAGATTTGGTCGCGGCAACGGCGGAATGCAACGCGTATATCGCCGTGAGGCCGCCGGCCAGCATCAGCACCGCAAGGCCCGAAATCGCAAACAGGAATTGGGTCTTCAGCAACCGCGGCCGCCACAGCTGGAAAGCCTTGAAATGCATGCGTCCCTCTCGCCTGCTCAGCGCTGCCAGATACGACGGTAAACGTCGCGGTATGCGTTGTCCGGATCGTATTGCAGCAGCGAGCCGCCGTCGAATGCAATATTGGCCGTGGTCACCAGGTGGACCGGAAACAGGAAACCCGACACCGGACGTTGCGCCAACAACCGGTTCAGTTCATCGACCAGTTGCCAGCCGTGCAGATTGAGCGGCTCGGCAACGGTGCCGGTCTGGAACGTCCCCGCCTGGATACGCAGGAATGCCGCTGCGCTGCCGTCGCCGGCGGACAGCATATCGACGGCATTGCTGGGCAGCCCTGCCTTGGTGAGTTCGATAGCGGCGTAGTCGAAGTAAATGTCATTGATCGCCAATGCATGGGTCCAGCGTTTGCCGTGACGGCGGAGCAGCTCTCTCGTGGCGCCGGGCATCAGTTCCGCGCTGCGTGAAATCGCGACGTCCCTGATTTCCAGCAACGTGCATCCCTTGCAGGCTCTGATGACGCTTGCCATGGCCTCGGCCTTGGCTTTGGCGATCTCGAAACGACTGTCGGTGAAAATCACCACGCCGGCCTTGCCGCGCGAACCGGCCACCGCCGCCATGGCCGTGATGCGTGCGACTTCCAGCGAATCGGTAGATACGTTCATCGCCACCGGCCCCGAGGCCGGGATACCGGCCTGCGGTCCCACATGCCAGCCGACCATGGGAATTTTCTGATTCGCCAGCACCTGTAATTCGGCGTGTGCCTCCTTGGCGTCAATACCGACGAAAATCACGCCTTGCGGCTTCAAACCGGCCACTGCAGCGAAACCGGCGATACGATTGGCGGAAGTCCCCCCAAGATTGATGACTTTGGTGTTCCAACCGATGACTTTGGCCGCCTCGCTGATGCCCTTGACCACGCCCAGAATGCCGCCGTTCCTCAAATCCTCGCTCAGTACCGCAACCGTCACCCCTGCCCGCGCCGACGGTCCCGATTGCGGTCCCGGCCAGGGCTGTCCGTGCACGCTGGCTTTCCCGACCTGTGCCTGCATGTCGTCGAGCCAGGCGGCATCGGCCGCCTCGCTGGTTTTCCCCGCTTTTGCCATCGGCATCGCCGGCCCGGCGGGCTTCGTCTGCGCGTGGCACTGCCCCGCCATCAGGCAGAGCGTCAACGCCACCAATCCAGAATGAAAAGACATGCTCCTCCCGGCTGCTTGTTTATGTGCGATCGCCGACAACTCGGATCACCGTATCGACCACGCCTGTTGCCAGAGTAGTTGTTTCAGCCAAGCCGCGGCATCAGGAAATTCGGAAGTCGTATCTCACGGATTTCCGGATATTCCTTGGCTATCATCGTCGCCGGCGTCGTGCCGGACGGGGAATCGCAGCGTAAACGTCGTCCCCGCGCCCAGGATGCTCGTCACATTGATGCTGCCCTGATGCTTTTGCATGATGCCGTACGCCAACGACAATCCCAAGCCTGTCCCTTGACCGACCGGCTTGGTGGTAAAAAACGGATCGAATATCCGCGACAGGTTCTCCGGCGCAATGCCGGAACCGTTGTCCGCGATTTCTATCTCCGCGTCAGCGTCCACGACCCGGGTCGTGATGGTAATCGTGCCTCGCGCACCATCGATGGCGTGCGCCGCATTCACGACCAGGTTCATGACCACCTGATTGATCTGGCTGGGCAAGCATTCCACATCGGGCAACACGCCGTAGTTCTTGATCACATCGGCTTTGTATTTGATTTCGTTATTCACGATGTTCAACGTCGAATCGATTCCCTGGTGCAAATTCGCCCATTGCCATTCCAGCGCGGTATCGGCGCGCGAAAAATCCTTGAGGTCCTGCACGATCTTCCGCACGCGGGTGATGCCTTCGCGGGATTCGCTCATCAAGGCAGGGATGTCTTCCTTGAGGAAATCGATCTCGACCTCGTCCCGCACCGCAGCCAGCTCCTTCGCGGCAGACTCCGAACTGCGGTCGCGCTCCCGTGCTTCATATGCGCCCAGCATTCTCAGCAACGAACCAATATAGGTTTCGAGGGTGCTGAAATTGGAAAAGATGTAGCCGATCGGATTGTTGATTTCGTGCGCGACGCCGGCCGCAAGCTGGCCGATCGACGCCAGCTTTTCCGATTGCATCAATTGCTCCTGAGTCATGGACAGCTTGCGATTGAGTTCGGTGAGCTCCGCGTTGCGCCGAACCAGCTCCGCCTCGGCTGCCGTGCGCCGCAAGATGTCTTCTTCCATCTTGGCGTTGGTAGCGGCAAGTTCGTGCGTGCGCTTGACGACCAGCATTTCAAGCTCCTGGTGCATGCGTCGCAAGTCCAGCTCTGCCGTCTTCTGGGCGCTGATATCCTGCAGCACCTCGATCGCGCCGACGATCTGTCCGGACGGCGCCCGCAGGGGCGCCGCCGAAAAATACAGCCAGCGGCCGGATTCACCCAGATGAGGGAAAAATCGCTCCGCTTCGACCGCGCCGGGGATCACGACCGAACTGCGAAACTTGTCGTCGTCGTGATAATAGACGCCGACGACGTTCTCGAGCGATCCGGCCACGATGAGATCGGCAAGCACCGGACGTTCGTAGAGGTAAAACGGCTTCCATTGGTTCCTGGTGCCGACCATCTGCGATGCCTGCACGCCCAGCACATGTTCGCACGCCTTGTTCCAATGGGTAATGACGTGATGGCTGTCTATGGCAAATGCGGGAACCGGGCAACCGTCGAAAAACTCGGATATTTGCGGTTCAAGCAAGGCCTGCTGAGGTTGAACAAATGACACGGCGTATTCCTTGAAATGAATAAAATCGGCTGATTATGCCTTTCCCGTCGCTCCGAGAATCGCGCACGCCTCTTCGAATTGCGTTTCCGTTGTTGCAAAAATCTCCAGCAAGACAGATTCTTTCAATGCCAGCCTGTCCCAATCGCTGACCGGAATCGACGGCACGCGGTCGTATTGACCGCCGCTCAGGTCCAGGGCATAGGCGATCGCGTCAGCGACGGCGGCGATCGCTGCAGCATGTCCTTGCGCCGGCGATTCCTCCTTCCCGGAGACCAGCGTCCCGACGATCGCAGCAGGAAATTTCCAATACTCCAGCACCGCCTTCCCGGCCGTTTTGTGATCGATCCCGAATACATGGATCTCCGCCGCCAGCAAATCCTCGTCATGTTGTGCGCATCTTTGCAACACGTCCCGATAGCGCAACGGTGAGCAAGTCGCCAACACCAGCCTGCCGATGTTGTGCAGCAGGCCGGCGATGAAGGACTGGTCCTGATTGGCGTTGCAATGCGCAGCGATCACCTTGGAGCACAATGCCGTGCCGATGGCATGTTTCCAGAAGTGGGCATGATCCAGGTCCTCGCCGGCGTGGTTTGCAAACGTGTCGACCACGGCTGCCGCCAGCACCAGCGAGCGCACGCTGTTGAAACCCAGCACCGCGATGGCATGCGGTATCGAACCAATCTTGCTCTGCATGCCGTAGAACGAAGAATTCGCCAATCGCAGCACTTTTGCCGTCAGCGTCTGGTCGTAGGAGATTTTCTGCGCCAGGGTATGCGTGTCTACATCCTTGTTGTCCAGCGCATGGATCAGCTCCAGGACAATATTTGGCAAGGCCGGCAGGCGTAAGACGGCATCGGCGATATCCTGCTCAGTCACCCCGCTCATGACATCGTCTCCCGCCGATAGCGACGCAGGCATTCGAGCAAGTTCAGGTTCGGCAAGTTGTCCTTGCTATGCATGAACAACTCGTCCAGCCTCGCCAATGAAGCTGCGAGCAAGGCTTCCTTTTTTTCGTCGCTGGGCGGCGCCACGATCTGCACGGCGTGCATGCCGCGCTTCTTCAACGCCTGGATGGACTTGTCGGTGAGCACGCTGCCGGAAGCCATGAGGCACACGCCTCCTTCGTCAAAGACGGCCTGCGCGAGGGTCATCCCCGGCGCGGCGTCATCAAGAGGGATTTCCAGGAAGATAGCGGTGGAAAGCATGGTTGTCAGTCGTCGGTTAGTTTGATCAGGGTCATCAGCTTGCCTCGTGATCGCGAGTTGCGTCCCATCGGATGGGTCAGTACTTTGTAGACCCGGCTGTTGATGTCGACTTCCGCACTGCTGAGATCCCACGCCGGTTCCAGAGCGGGAGCCGCCCCCTCCATTTTCATGCCGAGCAGCAGCATCGTCTCGCCGAACAGCGATTGCGCCGCGGCATTGACGAAGACGATGTTCTTTTCATCATCCATGCCCAATATCGGCGTCGGCAGGTGCTCAAGGATTTCATGGATGATCCTCAAGCTGACTTCATCGGTCTCGATGCGTTCTTCCTGGACCTTCAACAGCTTGTCGAGCTCCTTGTTGGTTTCTTCCAGCGCCAGGTTTGCCATTTGCAATTGCTGTTGCAATCGGAGATTTTCGTCCGCCATTTCCTTGCGCCTGAACGCTTCCGCCACGTGGCCACGCAGTTGCCCGTCATCCCACGGCTTGGTCAGAAATTTATACACCGCGCCTTCATTGACCGCATCCGTGACCGACTGCAATTCCGTATAACCGCTCAACACGATCCGTACCGTGTCGGGATAGGATTCTTTTGCCAGACGCAGAAATTCCACGCCGGTCATGCCGGGCATGCGCTGGTCGGTAACGATCACGTCCACCGGCCCGCTTTTGAGCGCCTCCAGCGCTTCCTGGCCGTTGTTGGCGGTGACGATGTCGTATTTGTCCTGACGCAGCAAGCGCTTCAACGCCGACAGGATGTTGGTCTCGTCGTCTACCAGCAACAAGGTCCGCGGCGACCGTTCAGCGACTATTTGCTCCAGCATGATGTTGACCTTCGGATGAGTGAACTGAGAGGCTATGCCGCGTTGTCCAGGATCTTGACCGATATCTCGAGCGACGATCCGTCGAGCTGCTCGAACTTGCGAATCTGCAAGATATTGTTGGCGGTGATGGTGGCATCGCGCACAATGAGCAGAACGCCATCCTTGGTGCGCAGGTCCTGCGCCAGCTGCATGCCGACTTCGAGGTCGCGCGACTTGATGTCGCGCGCGCGTTCCGCCACGGCGGAATCGCCCTCTTCGACCAAGGCGATGAAATTCAGCACCACCTCCGGATCATAGCGGTGACCGCTTTGCGATTTGATCAGCTGGACGGCTTTGTCGAGCGGCAGCGGCAACGTGGCAATCGCGCCGGAACGCAGCGCCTCGAAATCGCGCGCGACCGCCAGAATGCGCGAGCCAAGAGGGATGGCCTCGCCGCTCTTGCCCTCGGGAGTACCACGCCCGTCGTAGCGCTCATATTGATACAGGATCAAGTGACCGACCTCGTCGAAGGCGCTCACCGGCGTCAGCACCATGTGCCCCTTCACCGGATGCGCCATGAAGCTGCGCGACTCTTCACCCGACATCTTTTCCAGCGGCTTGCGGATCAGCTCGTCGGGCAGGCCGATCTTGCCGATCGCATGCAGCAGCCCGGCGATCGACAGATCCTGCAACTGTACGTCATGCAATTTCAATTTTTTCCCGAGCTTGCGCGACAGCGCGCTGACACGATCCGATTGCCCGCCGAGCATTCCTGAACGGAGTTCGATCATGTTCGAGAAGACTTTCAGCATCGTCAGGAAATTGAGCTTGATCTCATCCTGGCTGTTTTCCAGGAACATCACGGTCTGGCGGATTTCTTCGGTACGCGCCTGGACCTGCTTTTCCAGCCGCGCATTGAACGTCTGGAGCTCTTCGTTCTGCTTGCGCACAAGTTCGTTGAGCCGCACCGCTTCTTTTTTCAAATGTTGCTGTTCCAGCGCACGCTGTATCGTCAGCAGGAGATCCTGCTCGTCCCACGGCTTCTGCAGATAGTGATAGATGCCGCCGTCATTGATGGCGGAAATCGTCGCCGTGATTTCAGAATAGCCGGTCAGCAAGATCCGCATCACCTCAGGAAAACGCTCCTTGGCCTTGCCGAGAAACTGGGCGCCGCTCATCTCCGGCATGCGCATGTCGGAGACGATCAGGTCCACCGGATGTTCCTCCAGCAAGCGCAAGCCGTCGGCGCCGCTTTCTGCGGTGATCAATGTGTATCCCTTCGGACGCAACACGCGCTTGAGGGACGACAAGATGCTGGCCTCGTCGTCGACCAGCAGGACCACCGGCGGCGGCGATGCATTTTCCGTATTCGTATCAGTGGCGGCAATAGCGATATTCGACATACAAGATCCTCTTGACTATATGCGTTGGTATTTCAACCAGCGTCCTGCTGGAGTGTTTCCTTGATCTGAGTCACCGGCAGACACACGGTAAAACACGTGCCTACGCCAACCTCGCTCTGGACATCAATGCGACCGCCATGCTTTTGCACGATCCCATAAGACAGTGACAGACCGAGCCCGGTGCCGCTGCCGATGGGCTTGGTCGTGAAGAACGGTTCAAAGATGCGCGACAGGTTTTCCGGAGGAATACCACAGCCGGTGTCCTCCACCTGGATGTAGACCCAATCCTCTTTGCATTCCGTCCGAATGCGAATGGTGCCGCGCTCGGCGAATGAATGCGCGGCATTGACCAACAAGTTCATGAATACCTGATTCAGCTGCGACGCCAGTCCCTTGATCAATGGCAGCTCGCCGTATTGCCGCTCGATCACGGTCTTGTATTTCAGCTCGTTGTTGGCGATCGTGATGGTGCTCTCCAGACCTTTCCGAATGTCCACCATTTGCCAATCGCTTTCACCCACATGGGAAAAATCCTTGAGCGACTGGACGATGTCCTTGACCCGTTTCAGGCCCTCCAGCGATTCGGTGATCAACTCGACCACGTCGCCTTTGAGGTATGCAAGATCGGCGCTGGCGCTCAACTGCCGCGCTTGTTGCCGCAAGTCCTCGCCCAGGCTGTCATCCGATAGCAATGCATCCTGCCGCACGATGACCTCCAGCAACTGGTCGACATAGGTCTGCAACGATTTCATGTTGGAACTGACAAACCCGACCGGGTTGTTGATTTCGTGCGCGACGCCGGCGGCAAGCTGGCCGATGGAGGCCATTTTTTCCGACTGCAGCAATTGCTCTTGCGCTTCCTTCAGCTTGTTGATCAGGCTGCGTTGCTCTTCGCCGGTGCGCTGCAATGCCTCTTCCATCAATTTGCGTTCCGTGATATTGGTCAGCGAGCCGATGACTTCGACCGGGTTGTTATTCTCGTCGCGGATCAGGCGCAAGCTGTCGTGCATCCACAAGTACCGTTTGTCCTTGGTAAGAAAACGATATTCATAGGCGCGCTCGCCTTCCACGAACAACATGGCGAGGCTGGAAAAAATGTCCGGCGCGTCGTCAGGATGAATGTGATCGAACCAGAAATTGGGATCTGCAACCATCTCCTTCGGATCGTAGCCCAGCACGCGGGAGGCGTTTTCGCTGACGAAGGTCATTTTGAAATCGCCCGATGGCACACTGCTGTAAATAATTGCCGGGGTGTTGGCAATCAGGTATTCAAATCGCTGTGCGATATTCACCGGCGCGACGTCGGCCACCCTGTCGGCCGATGACAAGGGGCTCGATTCAAACGTTTCGAATTGTTGTGTCATGAGAACTATGCGAAGGCCCTGCGAACGTCCGTCAACAGTCTTAACAGGCACAGCGGTGACGCCGGAGCCGAACTTGATACTTTCTTATTTTCTCGACTTTGGATTCCCCTTGCTCAACGATACTTACGTTGATAGATCACATTATTATCAGTAAAACTACTGCTCGGCAATTCAATTTTCTTCTGCGTTGTCTTTCACTTCTTATCGGAATAACATAGCTCAACAAAACCTACCGCACTGGTTGCTATTGAAATGTCGCGCGTTGCTCATTGGTTCATTCTTCTTTCATAGGCACCATGTACAAAGCAGCCCTTTCAGAACATCCGTCTTACTCGGAAGAGAACCTCCGGATCATTTTTGTCGAGGACGTCGTCGACGATGCCGAGTTGGTCCAGCAGGAACTGCGCCGCTCCGGTCTCGCGCCTTCCCTGTTGCGCGTGGACACCGAGGCCGATTTTCTGACTGCCCTGCAGACCCCGGCAGACGTGATCCTGTGCGACTTTTCCCTGCCCAACTTCGACGGCATGGCCGCGCTGAAAATTACCCGCGAACAATTTCCTCACGTCCCCTTCATTTTCGTTTCCGGCACCATCGGCGAGGAACTTGCCATTCAGGCATTGCGACAAGGCGCTTACGACTATGTATTGAAAGACAACATTGCGCGTTTGCCATCTTCGGTCCGGCGTGCGCTGCAGGAATCCCACCAACGCGCGATCCGGCGCAGGACCGAGGAAATCCTGTCTGCGGAAAGCAAACTGTTGTCGGCGGTCTTCGACAGCGCCGGTGCCGTCGGCGTCATGCTGGATGCACAAGGCCGCATATTGCGTTTCAACCAGGCTGGCGAAAAAGCCACCGGCCATGCGAGCGACGACATCCAGGGGCTTTGCTTCTGGGATATCTTCTTCCCCCCGACGCAAGCGCAAAGCGAAAAAGAGCGCTATCTGAGCGCTGATCGCTCGGCCTTCCCGCTGCAGTTCCAGAACCAATGGTTGACCAGGAACGGACAAATCCGGACGCTGCTCTGTTCGCTCAGTATCTTGGAGAATGACTACTTCAAGACCGTCTTCATCCTGAGCGGCATCGATATTACGCAATGGCAGGAAGCGGAAGAAAGAGTCTATCGCCTTAGCCATTTCGACCAGATCTCGGGATTGCCGAATCGGGCGGTCTTGCGCGATCGCCTCGAGCAGGCGGCATTGCGCCACGATCCGGAGGCAGGTTCGGTGGTGCATATCCTGGTGGAGCTGAATGGACTGGCGCGTCTGCGCGATGCACTCGGCGCCCAGGCCGGGGTCGCGCTGGCAATCGCCATTGCCGGGCGATTGCAGGCATGGAAACCGCCGGGACCGACCACCATCGCACAATATGCCGATCGCGTCTTCGCCGTGCTGATCGAACACGTGAAGCGGGAAGACATCGACGCAGTCGTGCAACATCTGCTGCGCACGCTCGAAGCGCCCTATTCGATTCCCGGCCAGGAGGAGATCCATCTCCAGCCGAAGATCGGTATTGCGCTTTATCCCGACGATACCCGGTCGGCCGAATCGCTGTTCCATTTTTCCGAGGTGGCCCTGCATCGTGCGCAAGGCAATGCGTATGAGCATACCCACTTCTATACCCGCAGCTTCAATCAGGAAATCGCCGCGCGCCACGTCCTGGCCAACCAGCTGCGCCAGGCCATACAGCGCGAGGAACTGGTCTTGCACTACCAGCCTCAGGTGTCGTTGAAGAACGGGAAAATAACCGGATTCGAAGCACTGGTGCGTTGGCGCCACCCGGAGCGGGGCTTGCTGTTGCCCGCAGAATTCATCGCACTGGCCGAGGAGTCCGAAACCATCCTCGTATTGGGCGAGTGGGTACTGCGCGCCGCCTGCCGTCAATGCAAGCAATGGCAAGACCAGGGCCTGCCGCCAGTGACCATCGCCGTCAACCTGTCCGCGATGCAATTCAATGAACAGAACCTGCGCGTGCTGGTCGGCCACATATTGGAAGAATCCCGGCTCGACGCCCGGCATCTTGAACTCGAGCTGACCGAAAGCGTGTCGATGGATGATCCGGAAAAGAGCATTGCGATCATGGTCCACCTGCGCAAGATCGGCGTGACGTTGTCGATCGACGATTTCGGCACCGGATACTCGAATCTCGGTTACCTGAAACGTTTCCCCGTCGGCCGGCTGAAGATCGACAAATCTTTCGTGCGCGACCTGGTCAATGATCCTCACGACCTGGCCATCTGCCGGTCCGTAATCGCACTGGCGAAAAGCCTGCGCCTCGAGGTGATCGCGGAAGGCGTGGAAACCATCAATCAACTCAAGTTGCTGCATGCGGAAGGCTGCGACAAGATCCAGGGCTATTATTTCAGTGCAGCGATGTCGGCTGAAGAATGCACATCGTTTCTCGCGCGCGATGTTTCCTTGCCGCTGGATGCCATCCGTCGCCTGCCGTATGCGCGTTCGCTGCTGATCGTCGACGATGAAGTGAATATCCTGTCCGCGCTGAAACGGGTACTGGGCCGCTCCGGCTACCAGATTTTTACCGCCAGCAAGGTCGCCGATGCATTCGACATCCTGTCCCGCCATCACATCGGCGTGATCCTGACGGATCAGCAAATGCCGGACATGCCGGGCACGGAGCTGCTGGAAAAAGTCAGGTTCATGTTTCCCGACACCGTGCGCATCATGCTGACGGGTCAGGCCAGCCTGGACGCGGTCACACAGGCGATCAACCAGGGCGCCATCTATAAATTCCTCGTCAAGCCCTGGGACAACACACAACTGGAAGCCGTCATCCACGAGGCTTTCGAAAAGTTCGAAGCGACGCTGCGCCCCTGATTCACCCTGGCGTCGCCGGCGGCCTCATTTCCTGCAGGCAAGCTCGCCGCCCCTCCGTCCCCGCTGTCATATAATGGCGGCCCTACGGCGCAGATAGCCGATCATCTCTATGACCCTGAAAACTTTGCCTCCCGCCGGTACGGCAACGCCCGGCATCCGGCTCGAATCGGTCACGCTGGCGCGCGGCGACCGCGTCGTGCTGGAACACATCGACCTGCACCTGACCGAGTCGCGCATCGGCCTGGTGGGTGATAACGGCGCCGGCAAGAGCAGCCTGTTCCGCCTGATCTGCGGGCTGGACCAGCCGCACAGCGGCCGCGTGAGCGTGCACGGCTGCCGCACCGACGAGGCGAGCCAACGCCGCCGGCTGCCGCAGCACGTGGGCCTGATGTTCCAGAATCCCGACGACCAGATCATCTTCCCGACGGTGGCGGAGGAGCTGGCCTTCAGCCTGACCGCCGCCGGCGTCGGCAAGCAGCAGGCGCGGCAACAGGCGCGCGACTTCCTCGCCGCACGCGGCTTGCCCGACTGGGCCGGGCGCGCCGTCGGCGAACTGAGCCAGGGCCAGCGCCAGCAGGTCTGCCTGATGGCGCTGCAAATCACCACGCCGGCCACGCTGCTGCTGGACGAACCGTATTCCGCGCTGGACCTGCCGAGTCAGTTGCGCCTGTCGGCGCAGATCGCCGCCACCAGCCAGCAGATCATCCTGTCGACCCATTTGCTGGATCATGTGCAGGATTTTGAACGCGTGTTGTGGCTGGACCAGGGCAAGTTGCGCGCCGACGGGCCCGGCCGCGACATTTGTGCCGCCTATGCGCAGGACGTACACGAGCGCGCTGCCCGCGATACCGCCGCAGAAATTTTGCAAGAAGTTCTGCAACCTGCAGCGCAGGCCGACGCGACGTAATGCGTAGCCTCTATTCGACACGGCGCACCTGGCTGCATGGCGTACCCGCCTGGCTCAAACTGGTCGCGCTCTCGCTAGGCGGCACCGTGCTGATGCTGACCGCCGACGTGCGCGGTATTGCCATCGCCGCCGCCGTTGTGCTGGCGCTGTTTGCCTCGCTCGGTCCGGCCGGCTGGCGCCAGTGGCGCATGCTGCGCGGCCTGCTGATTGCGTCGGCGCTGATTGCCGGCTTCCACTGGGCGATGGGCAATCCCGCCGTCGGCCTGGTCAGCGCGCTGCGCATCATGGCCGCCGCCATGCTGGCGCTGATGCTGACCATCACCACCCGCTTCGACGATTTGCTGACGGTGCTGGAAACCATCCTGTCGCCGTTGCGCCGCTTCGGCTTGCCGGTCGGACGCATTGCGCTGGCGATCGGACTGACGCTGCGCTTCGCCGAGAATTTTTATGCGCAATGGCAGCGCCTGGACGACGCCCATCGCGCGCGCACCGGCCGCAGCGGCGGCCTGCGCCTGCTGGCGCCGCTGGCGATACGCGCGCTGCAGACGGCTGAACGCGTGGCCGATGCGCTCGCTGCGCGGCTGGGCGGCTGACTATTTTTCTTTCATGAGAGACCCATCGATGACGACCACTACCGGAACCATGACCTCTACCCGTTCGCTTTCCTATATCGCCCTGTTTGCCGCCGTGATTGCGGTATTCGGCCTGATCCCGAAAATCGACCTGCCGTTCGGCGTGCCGATCACGCTGCAATCGCTGGGCATCATGCTGGTCGGTTGCCTGCTCGGACCGAAGCGCGCGTTTTACACGGTCGGCCTGTTCCTGGTGGCGGTGGCGCTGGGCTTGCCGCTGCTGTCGGGCGGCCGCGGCGGCGTCGCCGTGTTCGTGGCGCCGTCGGCCGGCTTCCTGCTGGGCTGGCTGCTCGGCGCGGCGGCATGCGGCGTGTCCATGCGCCTGTTCATGAAGCGCATGCCTGAGGCCAAGGGTAAAGGCCTTCTGATCGCCGCCTTCCTGTCGTCGCTGATCGGCGGCATCGTGGTGATGTACTTTTTCGGCATCCTCGGCCTGATGCTGGTGGCGCACCTGAGCGCCACGCAGGCGACGCTGGCGATGCTGGCCTTCATCCCCGGCGATCTGGTCAAGTGCGCGGTCTGCGCCGTGCTCGTGCAAAGCGTCGTGCGCGGCATGCCTTCCTGGCGCCTGGACCGCGACTGATGCCGGTGTTCGACACCGTCCACGCGCCGCTGGCGCATTGGGCGGAAGCGACGCCGCGCACCGTGGCAATCGATGATGGCGTCACGCGTCTTGATTTCGCGGCATTGGCGCAGCAAGTCGCCGCGCGTGCGGCGGCGTTGCGGCAATCCCATCCGTCCGCGGTCTGCTGGGTTGACGATGTCCCCGACGCTGCTGCGCAACTGCTCGATTTCCTCGCCATCCTCGCCGCCGGCCGCACCGCCGCCGTCAGCGATCCCGACTGGCCGCCTGCGGTGCGCGAACAAATCCTGGCGCGCGTGGCGGCCGGCGTCGGCGCTGAAACTGCGCTCGCCAAAACCACTTCTTCTTCCCCGTTTTACATCGGGTTCACCTCCGGCAGCAGCGGTTTGCCCAAGGGATTCCGCCGCAGCCACGGTTCGTGGACCAGCAGTTTCGACATCTGCCTGGAGAGCTTCGGCGCCGGCGCTGCCGCCACCATGCTGGTGCCGGGCCGGTTGTCGCATTCGACTTTCCTGTTCGGCGCCTTGCTGGGCTTGTGGAGCGGCGCCGGCGTGCGGCTGCAATCGCGCTTCGCGCCTGGCCCTGCGCTCGACACGCTGGCCTGCAGTGGCGACCAAGGCGCCGGCGCCATGGTGGCGGTGCCCAGCCAGCTGATCCTGATGCTGGAACTGGCGCAACGGCGCAAATTGCCGGCCATGCCCGGCGTGCAATTGCTCATGATCGGCGGCGCCCCCTGGAACCGCGCCCGTACGCCGGAGCTGCGGCAACTGTTTCCGCAGGCCCGCATCATCGAGTTCTACGGCGCCTCGGAAACCAGCTTCATCGCCTGGACCGACAGCGACGCCAGCCTGCCCGACCACGTCGTCGGCCGCCCGTTCAGCAACGTCGAGGTGCGCATCGATGCGACCGCTCCCGATATACCAGGATTGATTTACGTGCGCAGCCCGATGGTGTTTACCGACTACGTCACGCTCAGGGACAGCGACGAACAACCGGCGCTGCTGCGCGATGGCGACTGGCTGTCGGTGCGCGACGTCGGCCATCTCGACGAACGGGGTCGCCTGCATCTGCTGGGCCGCCAGCAACGCATGCTTCTGGCGCAAGGCAAGAATCTGTTTCCCGAAGAAGTGGAAAGCGTGTTGACCACCCATCCCGCCGTGGCGGCTGCATCGGTGCAAGGCATTGCGGATGCGGTGCGCGGCGTGCAGATAGCGGCGCTGCTGAAAGTGACCGACCCCGTCAGCCCCGAGGCACTGGTCGCATGGTGCCGCGAGCGTCTCGAACCTTACAAGATTCCGCGCCGTTTCTACACCTGCAACGACTGGCCGCTCACGCCCAGCGGCAAGACCGATCACAAGCAACTGGCGCAACGACTCGACGATCCCGCCATGCCGACGCTGACGACACGATGAATGACGCCGTCATCCTCGGCTGGGGCCGCAGCGCGGTGACGCCGCTCGGCGGTGCGCTGTCGCAGTTGCAGCCGCATGAGATTGCCGCGCCCGTGGTGCAAGGCATCCTGCAGCGCTTCGGTATTCCCTTGAACGCCATCGACGCCGTGATCGCCGGCAACGCCATGGGTGCAGGCGGCAACCCGGCGCGCATGCTGGCGCTGGCCGCAGGTTTCGACGACCGTACTCCGGCCTTGTCGGTCGACAGCCAATGCTGCGCCGGACTCGACGCCATCGCACTCGCGCACGGCATGCTGGCCTCCGGCAACGCCGACGTCGTCATCGCCGGCGGCGTCGAAGCATGGAGCCGCGCGCCGATCCGCCAGCATCGTCCGCGCCATGCCGGTGAGGCAGCAACCATCTATGACAGCCCGGCCTTCGCTCCCGATCCTGCGCGCGACCCCGGCATGCTTTTGGCGGCTGCGCGTCATGCGCTGAAAGCCGGCATCACGCGCGAGCAACAGGAGGCCTGGACAGTGCAAAGCCACGCACGCGCCGTCGCTGCGCGCACGCATATCCGCGATGAAATCATCGCCATCGGCGCCGCAACGCAGGACAGTTATCCTCGCGCGCTGGACCAGCGTCATCTGGCGCGCATGCCGGTGGTCGCCCTGTCCGATGACGACAGCGTCGACGAAGCGATACGGCAACGCCACGCCATCAGCCGCATCGCCGTCTCGCCGAGCGCCGACGGCGCCGCCTTCGTGGCGATCGCCACGCGCGCCGCCGCACGTCGCCTGAACCTGCATCCGCATTTTGCGTGGCGGGCCGGCGTCAGTGTCGGCGCCCTGCCCGAAACACCGATGCTTGCCGCCATTGATGCCGCACAGGCGGCGCTGGCGCGCAGTGCGAACGGAATCGACGACCTGTGGGGAGTGGAGTTGCACGACGCCTTCGCGGCCCAGGCAATCGCTTTTTGCGAGGCGCTGGCGCTAACGCCGGCGCAGCTCAATCGGCACGGCGGCGGAGTTGTACGCGGCCATCCGATCGGTGCATCGGGCGCGATCAGCCTGGTGAGATTATTGGCGGACATGCAGCTGCAGGCGCCGCACGGTGCGTTGGGACTGGCGGCGATTGCTGCGGCAGGCGGCCTTGGTGCGGCGGCCGTTGTCGAGCGTTGCTGAAGACTGCTAGCGCAAGGTCCTGAAAAACTCTTCCGGCTTCAGGCGTTCGGTTCTCACGGTGTTTTCCGCTGCATCCGGATCGGCATAGCCGAGCGCAATACCGCACACGATATAGTTCTCGTCACCCAGCTCCAGCGTCGAGCGGATCAAACCCGGATACGACGCCAGCGCACCGATGGCGCAACTGCCGAGTCCATGCGCAGCCGCCGCCAGCATCAGGCCGTACATGCACATGCCCAGATCCATGTAGCAACCGCTGCCCATGCGCGCGTCGATGGTCACCAGCAGTGCCACCGGCGCATCGAAGAAATTGAAATTGCGTTCGAACTGCCGGTCGCGTCCGGCACGATCGTCGCGACCGGTCTGCAAGGCGCCATACAGCTCCTTGGCAGCTGCGACCTGGCGACGACGCAGGGACTGCGGCATCGGCTGCGGGAAGTAGGAATAGTCTTCCGGCTCCTGCCGACCTGCGCGAAAAGCCTCCACCAATGCCGCCGACAAGCGCGCCCGCGCATCGCCTTCCAGCGCAATGAACTCGCCCGGCTGCAGATTGGCGCCGCTCGGCGCACGCCGCGCCAGCGCCAGCAAGCCGGCCAGCATCCCTTCAGGCAAAGGCCGGTCGAGAAAGCGGCGGGTCGAGTTGCGCTGCGTCAGCAGGTCGGTAAATGAAAAATTCTGGTCTGGCGTCATTGGCGTCTATCGGGGCGGCGAAAGTGAGGGCAATGCGTGAGGGCAATGCCGTACGCCGTCATTGTTGCAAAGAAAGGATAGCCGGCGGAATCGGGCAGATCTTTTTCCTTGCCGTCTTCGGTGCACGAAACCTGATCAAAAATGCAATTCATGCACGCTCTCCCCTGAAGTTGCGGGAAAATTACACCAATAAGACCGATAACACCATGTTTGAGCGAGTTTTCCCTGGCGGAAACAAATCACCGCGTCAGCAACAGTTGTCAAACCGGCCACAAACGTCGCCTGCAAACTTCCTGCCGCTGCCGATTTTTCATTAGAATGCGCATTTGGCAAAGCTTCGGCGGCGCACGGCCGGCTGCCGTACCCTGATTCTCCGATTTCCTGATTTTCCGATTTTCGATTCGACCCTCATCTGCATGGCAACTAAAAAAACTTCCCCGTCCGACTACAGCGAATCATCCATCCGCGTCCTCAAGGGACTGGAACCGGTCAAACAGCGTCCGGGCATGTACACCCGCACCGAGAATCCCCTGCACATCCTGCAAGAGGTCATCGACAATGCCTCCGATGAAGCGCTGGGCGGTCACGCCAGGAACATCATGGTCACGCTCAATCCCGACGGCAGCGTCAGCGTCGAGGACGACGGTCGCGGCATTCCGGTCGGCCTGCATCCGGAAGAAGGCGTGCCGACGGTCGAGATCGTCTTTACCCGCCTGCATGCCGGCGGCAAGTTCGACAAGGGCAGTGGCGGCGCTTATGCCTTCTCGGGCGGGCTGCACGGCGTGGGTGTTTCGGTCACCAATGCGCTGGCCTCGCGCCTGGAAATCACGGTATGGCGTGAAGCAGGCGTCCATACGCTGGCGTTCTCGGACGGCGACCTGATCGAAAAGCTGAAGTCGCGCCCGCTCACGCGCGAAGACAAGAAATCCGGCACCCGCGTTTCAGTGTGGCCGAATCCCAAGTACTTCGACTCGCCAACCATTTCGCAGCAGGAACTGCAACGCCTGCTGCGCTCCAAGGCGGTGCTGCTGCCGGGCGTCAAGGTCTCGCTGATCAACGGCAAGACCGGCGACGTGCAGACCTGGCAATACGACCAAGGCCTGCGCGGCTACCTGATGGAATCGCTGGCGCAGTCGACCAGTGCCGATCCGCTGATCCCGCTGTTCGAAGGCGAACAATACGCCGGCCCCGACGCCGAAGGATTTGCCGAAGGCGAAGGCGCCGCCTGGGTGGTGGCATGGACCGAAGAAGGCAACGTGGTGCGCGAATCCTACGTCAACCTGATCCCGACCTCGGCCGGCGGCACGCATGAATCCGGCCTGCGCGAAGGTTTGTTCTCGGCGGTCAAGAGCTTCGTCGAAATGCACTCGCTGTTGCCCAAGGGCGTCAAGCTGCTGCCGGAAGACGTGTTCGCACGCGTCTCCTTCGTGCTGTCGGCCAAGGTGCTCGATCCGCAATTCCAGGGCCAGATCAAGGAACGCCTGAACTCGCGCGACGCCGTGCGGCTGGTGTCGACCTTCTCGCGCCCGGCGCTGGAGCTGTGGCTGAACCAGCACGTCGAATACGGCAAGAAACTGGCCGACCTGGTCATCAAGCAGGCGCAGAGCCGTCTGCGCTCGGCGCAAAAAGTCGAGAAGAAAAAATCCTCCGGCGTGGCCGTCTTGCCGGGCAAGCTGACCGACTGCGAATCCAGCGACGTCACGCGCAACGAAATCTTCCTGGTCGAGGGCGACTCCGCCGGCGGCTCGGCCAAGATGGGCCGCGACAAGGAATTCCAGGCGATCCTGCCGTTGCGCGGCAAGGTCCTGAACTCCTGGGAAACCGAACGCGATCGCCTGTTCGCCAACAATGAAATCCATGACATCGCGGTGGCCATCGGCGTCGATCCGCACGGCTACAACGACACGCCCGACCTGAGCGGCCTGCGTTACGGCAAGATCTGCATCCTCTCCGATGCGGACGTCGACGGTTCCCACATCCAGGTGCTGCTGCTGACGCTGTTCTTCAAGCACTTCCCCAAGCTGATCGACCACGGCCACATCTGCATCGCCCGCCCGCCGCTGTACCGCGTCGACGCGCCTGCACGCGGCAAGAAGCCGGTGCAGAAACTGTACGCGCTGGACGACGGCGAACTGGAAGCGATCGAAGACAAGCTGCGCAAGGACGGCCTCAAGGAAGGCGCGTGGAGCATCTCGCGCTTCAAAGGCCTGGGCGAAATGAACGCGGAACAGTTGTGGGAAACCACCATGAATCCCGATACCCGCCGCCTGCTGCCGGTCGCCTTGGGCGAGCTGGACCAGATTGCCTCGGACGCGCGCTTCACCATGCTCATGGGCAAGGGCGAAGCCGCCTCGCGCCGCGCCTGGATCGAAGAGCACGGCAACGAAGCGGAAGCGGATATTTAAGATTGACGACATGGCCGCCTTTGACGACATCAGCAATAGCAGCAACCGCAGCCTCTTGCAACGTCTCCGTTCCGGAGCGTTGTCGGCGGCTGCTGCGCTGACGCTGTCGCTGACGGCCGCCCCTGTCCCCGCCCACGCCGACGTCTACGGCTACATCGACGCCGACGGCGTGGCGCACGTGTCGACCGAAAAGATTGACGAGCGCTACCAGTTGTTCATGCGCGGCGACGCCACCTTCGACTCCGACAAGATCGCCCGCGGCGTGCCCGGCGTCGAGGCCAAGGCAAACCTGTCGTCGCCGCTGATGAAGCTGATGCTGCAGCATCCCAACCTGAAAAAGTATGAAGCCATGCTGGACCAGAGTGCGAAGGAGTTCTCGGTCGAGCCGGCCCTGCTGAAGGCGATCATGGCGGCCGAGTCCGGCTTCAATCCGACCGCCGTATCTCCAAAAGGCGCCATCGGTCTGATGCAGATCATGCCGGAGACCGCCGAACGCTATGGCGTGCAGGGCGACCGCCGCAAGACCATCCAGCAGAAGCTGACCGATCCGAAGATCAACATCCGACTGGCGGCACGCTACCTGCGCGATTTGCAGGTGCTGTTCCCGAAGCGTCTTGAACTGGCGATCGCGTCCTACAATGCCGGCGAACGCGCCGTACAGAAGTACAACAACCAGATTCCGCCGTATCCCGAAACCCGCAATTACGTCCAGCTGGTGGCGCAGTTCTACCAGCTGTACCAACCGGGCGCAGGCAACAACGCAGGAAACAATGCCGGCAACGCCGATGCCAGCAAACCGCGCCGCGTCGAAATCATCCTGCCGGGCCGGCGCAGCATGCCGCCACCGACCTCGATCGAATAACCATCACCTGAACTTGAACGCAACCCAGCCACATGACTGAACAAGCCAACCTGTTTGAACAACCTGCGCCACCCGACGGCGAATCGCTGACGCTGTCGACCTTCGCCGAGCGCGCCTATCTCGACTACGCCATTTCGGTAGTCAAGGGCCGCGCCCTGCCCGACGTCGCCGACGGCCAGAAACCGGTGCAGCGCCGCATCCTGTACGCGATGAACGAACTCGGCCTGAACGCCACCGCCAAGCCGCGCAAATCGGCGGCCGTGGTCGGCGACGTGCTCGGCAAATTGCATCCGCACGGCGACCAGTCGGTGTACGACGCGCTGGTGCGCATGGCGCAGGATTTCTCGCTGCGCTATCCGCTGATCGACGGCCAGGGCAACTTCGGTTCGCGCGATGGCGACGGCGCCGCGGCGATGCGTTACACGGAAGCGCGCCTGACGCCGATCAGCAAATTGCTGCTCGACGAAATCGACATGGGCACGGTCGACTTCCAGCCCAACTACGACGGCTCCACCGAAGAGCCGAAACTGTTGCCGGCGCGCCTGCCCTTCCTGTTGCTCAACGGCGCCTCCGGCATCGCGGTCGGCATGGCCACCGAAATCCCGTCGCACAATCTGCGCGAGGTGGCGCGCGCCGCCGTCGCGATGATCCGCAATCCCAAGATCACGCACGCAGAACTGATGACCCACATCTCCGGTCCGGACTTCCCGGGCGGAGGCCAGATCATCACGCCGCCGTCGACGATTGCCGAAATCTACCAGAGCGGCCGCGGCAGCCTCAAGGTGCGCGCGCGCTGGAAGATCGAAGACATGGCGCGCGGCCAGTGGCAGGCGGTCATCACCGAATTGCCGCCGGGCGTGTCGTCGCAGAAGGTGCTGGAAGAAATCGAAGAGCTGACCAATCCGAAGATCAAGCTCGGCAAGAAAACGCTGACGCCGGAACAGCAGGCGCAGAAGCAAAGCATCCTGGCCATGCTCGACGCCGTGCGCGACGAGTCGGGCCGCGAAGCGCCGGTGCGCCTGGTGTTCGAACCGAAGTCAAAAAACCAGGACCAGACCGAATTCATGAACACGCTGCTGGCCCAGACCTCCCTGGAAACCAGCTCGTCGATCAACCTCGTGATGATCGGCGGCGACGGCCGTCCGCGCCAGAAGGGTCTTGCCGACATCCTCGGCGAATGGATCGCGTTCCGCTTCGTCACCATCACGCGCCGCAGCCAGTTCAAGCTGCAAAAAGTCGAGGACCGCATCCACATCCTCGAAGGCCGCGAAGCGATCCTGCTCAACATCGACAAGGTCATCCGCATCATCCGCGAATCGGATGAGCCGAAACCGGCGCTGATCGAAGCGTTCAAGCTGTCGGACCGCCAGGCCGAAGACATCCTGGAAATCCGCCTGCGCCAGCTGGCGCGCCTGGAAACCATCAAGATCCAGCAGGAGCTGGCCGAGCTGCGCAACGAGAAAGCGACGCTGCAGGACCTGCTCGACAATCCGGCCTCGATGAAGCGCCTGGTCATCAAGGAAATCGAAGCCGACGACAAGCAATTCGGCGACGCCCGCCGTACCGTGATCGAAGAAGCCGAAAAAGCCGTGCTCGAACAAAAGGTCATCGACGAACCGGTCACCGTCATCATTTCGCAAAAGGGCTGGGTGCGTGCACGCGGCGGCCACGGTCACGATGCAACGCAATTCACCTTCAAGGCCGGCGACGGCCTGTACGGCGCGTTCGAGTGCCGTACCGTCGACAACCTGCTGGGCTTCGGCTCCAACGGCCGCATCTACACGGTCGGCGTCAACTCGCTGCCGAACGCGCGCGGCGACGGTGTGCCGATCACCACGCTGGTCGACCTCGGCAACGGCAATAACCTGCTGCATTACTTCGCCGGTCCGGTCGATACGCAGATGCTGCTGGCCTCCGACGCCGGTTACGGTTTCACGGCCAAGGTCGGCGACATGCTCAGCCGCGTCAAGGGCGGCAAGGCCTTCATCACGCTGGACCAAGGCGACCTGCCGCTGGCGCCGCGCCCGATGCCGGCCGGCGCCAGCGCGATTGCCTGCCTGTCGGGACAAGGACGCCTGCTGGTGTTCGGCCTGGACGAGATCAAGACCCTGGCCAGCGGCGGCCGCGGCGTGATCCTGATGGAACTGGAGAAGAACGAGAAGCTGCTGGCCGCGCAAGCGATCACGCAAAAGGGCGTGCTGGTGTCCGGCACCGGCCGCGGCGGCAAGGCGCAGGACGTCACGCTGTCGGCGGTAGCGCTGGCGCTGCACATCGGCAAGCGCGCACGCAAGGGCAAGGCGCTGGAGTCGAAGCTGAAAGCGACGGCGCTGGCCGCAGTGGCGTAATCGCCTGAACGCTGAGCGTTGAAGCAGCAAAGAAAAAGGATGTCGTTGAATACGGCATCCTTTTTTTCTTCCCGGCTACGCTATCGCAACGACCGGCCATGATGTTTCGTGCTCGCGACCGGGCATGCAAGTTTTCTCATCCTGCCGGTCCCCAGCAGAGACTTCAACAAGCCGTCACAATAGAGGGTTTTCACCCCTCCTCCGGCTGTCCCTTTTCATGAATACCACCGCGAACCACCCGCGCTTTCTCATCTTTTTCATTTGCATGCTGGCCTCTGCGGGCCAATTGGCAATCGATATCTACGTCCCGGCGCTGCCGACGATGGCGCAGTATTTCCAGACCTCGGCGCAGGCGATCCAGTCGAGCGTGACGATCTACCTGATGGCGTACGCCTTCGGCCAACTGTTTTTCGGACCGCTGGCGGATGCCTATGGCCGCAAGACAATGCTGATCCTGGGACTGGCCATGTTCACCGCCGGCTGTTTGCTGACGCTGGCGGCCAACAACCTGGAAACCTTCATCCTCGCACGCTGCCTGCAAGGCTTCGGCATCGCCGCCACCAACCTGCTGGCCAAGGCGATCATCACCGACTCCTTCTCCGGCATCGCGCTGATGCATGCGTTCACCTACATGGCCATCGCCTGGGGGCTGGCGCCGATCCTGGCGCCGGTCATCGGCGCGCATCTGCAGACCGGGTTCGGCTGGCGCTCGTGCCTGACCTTCCTGCTGATCTATTCCTTCGTGATGTGGGCGGTGCTGTCGCGCTACAAGGAGACGCTGAAACAGCCTGTGCATCTGCATCCGAAGACGCTGCTCAGGAACGCCGGCATGGTGCTCAGGAGCCCGGTTTTCCAGAGCTGCTTCCTTGCACAAGGGCTGTGCTACAGCATCCTGCTGGTGTTCAACATTGTCGGCCCTTTCATGGTGCAGGAGACGCTGCATAAGCCGCCGACCTATTTCGGCTACCTGGCGCTGGCGATCGGGCTGATGTATTTCCTCGGCGGGATTTCGAACCGGATTCATCACCCGCGCCTGCCGACGCCGGAACAACGCCTGCGCATCGGCGCGCGCGTGATGACGGGGGCGGCGGTCGTGATGCTGATCCTGGCGCTGACGGTCGGTCTGGAGGTGTGGACGCTGACGCTGCCGGTCTTGTTCATGGCGTTCTGCGCGGGGGCGATGTATCCGACGCTGATGGCCAAGGGCAATTCGATCTTCCCGCACATTGCCGGACTGACCAGCGCGATCCTCGGCTTCGCGCTGTTGCTGGTGTCGTCGCTGATCTGGCCGGCTTCGTGCCGTTCCACAGCCTGACGCCGATGGCGATCTTCTTCGTGATCGTGGGTCTGACCGTGATCAGCATGGTCGGCAAGCTGCTGCATCATCTGGAAGCGCCCGCCGGCGCGCCGGCAGCTTGAGGGGCTGCACCGGCCCATTGCGTTATACTCCGGCACCGATCATCAGAGATGGTCCTGAAATCTTGTCAACAACCTAAGGAATACCATGCGGAAAATCCGTCGAATCAAATACATGGAAGCAACTTATCGCATCTATTTCGCCAAGCTGCTCAACAGCATGCTGGAAGAACTCAGCGCAGAAGTCGCCGCGCGCGACGCCGCACAAGGCTGATGTTGCCGCGATAACGCCGGGCTGCACCGGGGCTTCCCCGGAGCGCCGCCGCGTTAAAATGAAAAGCCCCGCATTGCGGGGCTTTTTGCCGATGGCGCTGATCGCCTGCCGCTTCCGGCAAACAGCTAGCGCCCTTTTTCCAGATTGGTCTGGATAATCTCCATCAACTGCACCAGCTCTTCGCATTGCTGCGCGGACAGACCGTCGACTGCGCGTTCCAGTATCTGCGCGCCCGACTTCATCAACTCGGCGTGCAAAGCCTGCCCCTGCGGGCTCAGTTGCAGGCAGGTGCTGCGCCGGTCCGTGACGTCTTCCTTCGATTCCAGATAGCCGCCGTCGCGCAGGCCGCGCACCAGCCGGGTGAGCTGCGCCTTGTCGCGTCCCGAATGGGCGGCCAGGTCTTTTTGCGTGGCGCCGGGATGATGCGCGAAGTAGTTGAGCACGCGGCTTTCCATGTGCGTGATGCCATGCTCGTCGTCGCGAAACGCCTGCGAGCGCCCTGAACGGTAAAGGTGCATCACCGTGTGGATGGCGTCAAAGACCCTTTCGGCGGCAGGTGATTGGTTGACTTTATCAACTTGTTTTCTCATAATGATGACATTATCAACCAATTTCTCCGATCATGGAATCCAAATCAATCACCCGCGAAGTGCAACGCGTCCGTTATGAACTCAAGTTCCGCGACGTCAAGGTCGCCGCCGTCCGCGCTACCGGCGCCAACATGCTCAGCGTGACCTTCCACGGCGACGCACTGGAAGACTTCACCTCGCTGTCGTTCGACGACCACGTCAAGTTCGTTTTCCCGGATGCATCAGGCGCCTCGGTACGACGCGATTACACGCCGATCGGCCACGATGCGCAGCGCAAGGAACTGGTGCTGGAGTTCGCCCTGCACGCCGAAGGCGCCGCCACCGACTGGGCGCGCCAGGCCCAGGTCGGCATGGACGCCGTCATCGCCGGCCCGCGCGGCTCGATGGTGGTGCCGCTCGATTACGACTGGCATTTGCTGGCGGGCGACCTGTCGTCGTTGCCGGCGATCACGCGCCGTCTCCAGGAGTTGCCGGCCGGCGCCAAAGTGCTGGCCGTGATCGAAGCGTCGGACGGCGATATCCGCGAGTTCGACACCAAAGCCGACCTCGACGTCAAATGGGTGAAGTCGGGTGAGGAACTGGTCGCCGCCCTGCGCGCGCTCGCGCTGCCTGCCGGCGAAGGCTATGTCTGGGCCGCCGGCGAAGCGGTCGTGATGAAGGCGGTGCGCGCCGTGCTGGCCGATGATAAACAACATCCCAGGGAAGCCATGCGCGTGTCCGCCTACTGGAAGCGCGGCGCGTCCGATTTCCACGAGAAGCTGGACTGAGCCGGCGGATCGACAACGCCGTCTGTAGCGCAAACGCGCTACAAGCGCGGCCGACATGGCGTCGTACAATAGCGGCGCCATGTTATCCACTCCCGATATCCCCACCGTTGCTCCGCCCTCCATCCACGTCGCCATCGTCGAGGATGACCCGAGTTTCCGCGATGCATTGAGCAAGGCGCTGGAAGCCACGCCGGACATGCGATTGGCGAATATCGCCGGCACCCGCGCCGAAGGGCTGGCGATGCTGCAACGCCCGCCGGCGGACGTGCTGCTGGTCGACCTTGGCTTGCCCGATGGTTCGGGCATCGACGTGATTCACGCAGCCATCCTCCGCTGGCCCGGTTGCAACATCATGGTCAGCACCAATTTCGGCGATGAAACCCACGTCATGCGTTCGATCGAGGCAGGCGCCGCCGGCTATCTGCTGAAAGACAGTTCGCCCGCCAAAATCGTCGATGAAATCCGCAGCCTCGCCAGCGGCGGCAGCCCGATCAGCCCGATCATCGCGCGCCAGGTGCTGGCGCGTTTTCGGACGGCGACGCCTGCCGATGTGGCCGCCAGTCCGACCGCGGCCGCTCCGGCCGAACCATCGACGCTGTTGTCGGCGCGCGAAAAGGAAGTACTGGATTTCATCACCCGCGGCTTCACCGCGCAGGAGATCGCCAAGCTGATGCAGCTGTCGCCGTTCACCGTGCGCACCTTCGTGCGCCGTATTTACAGCAAGCTCAAGGTCACCTCGAAAACCGAGGCCATCTACGAAGCCAGGACGCTCGGGCTGCTGCCCGACTGAGCGAGCCGATGCATGCCTGATGCCCATCCCCGCATGAAAAAACTGCCTGCATCCCTGCTCTCCGGCGTCGTGCTGCTGCTGTCCGTGGCGCTGTTGATTGCCGTAGGCGCCTGGTATGTGCAGAGCGATGCACCGCATGCCGACGCCACCTTGCATCTGACCCGGGTCGACTGGCAGGACAGCGACGGCCGCGGTTTCAACGCGCCGCCGGCACTGGTCGACAGCGCGGCCCTGCCGCCGTCATGGCGCCAGGCCAGCTTGCCGTCGGCGCTACCAGTCACGCCACTACCCGCACTCGCCTCCCCCGCCTTCACCGTGCGCACCACCTGGATGCGCTTTGCGCTTGCCGGCCGGCCTATCACGGCCGATGCCGATACTCCGGCCGCACCGCTCGCGCTCTATGCCAGCCGCATCAAGACCGACGGCACCGTCGCGGTCTACCTCAACGGTCGCCTCGTGCATCGTGCGCAACAACGCGGCCAGTTGTGGAACAGTCTGTTCACGCCGCTATGGATCTTGCCGGATCAGGCCGCCGACGGCGCGCCGCTGAAGGAAATCCTGATTCGCGTGGAGCACGCGCCGGAAACGCCGGTAGGCTTGTCGACGCTCTGGCTGGGTCCCGCCGAGGTCTTGCAGGGACGTTATTACCTGCGCCAGTGGCTGCAACGGGAATTGCCGGCCACGCTCAGCGCCGCCTTCATGGTGGTTGGAATTTTCGCGTTGTTCGTCTGGTTCCGACGCCGGCATGAGACCGGCTACCTGCTGTTCTTCAATCTGGCGGCAGTCTCTTTCGTTGGACATCTGCATTACTACGTCAGTCTGCCCATCGTGGTCGACTGGTTCGCCTGGCTAACCGCCAACGCCTTGTTCTGGCTGCTCACGGTGATCCACCTTTTCCTCTGCCAGCTGCACGGCCGTCCGCTGCGCCGGCTTACGCGCGCCATCGTCGGCATCACGCTGACGATCAGCATCCTGTCGTTGCCGGTGCTGGGCGTGTTGCCGGTCTTTCCGAGCACCTCGCTGCTGGTGCCGCTGGCGTATGCAATTGCCGTGCTGATGGGCGTTACGGTCAGCGTTGCGGGCGGCGTCTGCTCCTGGAAGCGTTCCCGCGAAGGCTTGCTGCTGACGCTCGGAGTCGGCGTATCGACCTTGCTGGGTATGTCCGACTGGCTGCTGCACAACAACGTCGTCAGTCCGGAAGGCTGGTTCCTGGGCGCCTACACCAACGCCGTCACCTTCGCCATGTTCGGCACGCTGATGTATCGCCGCTACGTCAACGCCATTGCTGAAGTCGAACTGGTCAACGCCGGTCTGGCGCAACGCCTCGAAGCACGCGAGCATGAGCTCGGGCAGACCCACCGGCGCCTGCGCGAAGCTGCTCTGCGACAAACCATCAGCGACGAGCGCCAGCGCCTCATGCAGGATATGCACGACGGCCTCGGCTCAACGCTGATCAGCGCGATCCGTTCGGTGGAACACGGCGGCGTCAGCGATGTGAAGGTGTCGCAAATCCTCAAGGATTGCCTCGACGACCTCAAGCTGACCATCGATTCCATGGAGCCGGTGGAGGCGGACCTGCTGCTGTTGCTGGCGACCTTGCGCTTCCGTCTGGAGCCGCGCCTGGAAGGCACCGACATCGCGCTCGTGTGGGAGGTGCAGGAACTGCCGACGCTGGACTGGCTGGAGCCGTCCAGCGCCTTGCATATTTTGCGCATCGTCCAGGAGAGCATCGCCAACATCCTGCGCCATACGCGCGCCGACCGCATCCGCGTCGCCACCGCGCATGCCGGCGACGGCGTGACGGTCACGATTGAAGACAATGGCCAGGGTTTCGACGTCGGCCAGGCGCTGGCCAGGGCGTCCGGGCGCGGCCTGCAAAATCAACGGCGCCGCGCGCAGGCGCTGGACGGCGCGGTGACATGGCTATCCGCAACGAGCGGTACGCGATTCACGCTCTGGTTGCCGTTGGCACGCGCGCCCAAACCAACGCTGGACGCCTGAAAAGCGATCAGCTCCGGGAAACCGCATCGTTGCTTTCGCCGATGCCGCTGTTCTGCGCTTCGGCGGCGGCGCTCAAGGCCCGGATGTTGGCCTGGAAGACGATGCCTTCGATTCATCGCTGATGCCGCTCATGGTGCTGCCGCGACATCCCCGCCACCATCAGCAACAACGCCAGCACGCACGCCGCCGCGCCCGCCAGGAACGCCGAACCGTAACCGAAGTAGCCGATCAGCACGCCCACCACCGGACCAGTCAATCCTGCCGCGAGGTCGATGAAGGCCATGAAGGTCGCCACCGCCAGCCCGCGCGAATGCGCGGGCACACGCGCCATCGCCTGCACGCCCATGGACGGGAACACCAGCGAGAAGCCGATGCCGGTCAGCAACGTACCCAGGCCCGCCATCAGCGGATCGTGCGACTGCCACAGCAGCAATTGTCCGACCAGCTCGATTGCCACCGACACCGCACCTACTTTGGCGCCGCCGATGCGGTCCGGCAGATGCGCGAAGAACAGGCGCACGCCGACGTAGCCGACCGAGAAACCGAGGATCGCGATGCCCGCGCCCGACCAGTTGTTGCTGGCGTAGAGCAGCACCAGGAAGCTGGTGATGATGGCGAACGGCATGGCGCTCAGCGCCAGCGCCATGCCGAAGCGCCAGATCAGGCGCAGCACTTCCGACATGGCCACGCCGCCGCCCTTGTTGCCCAATGCAGGCAGACCGCGCAGTGTCGTCGCAATCGCCAGGCCGACCAGCGGCAACACCATGGTGGTCAGCGCCACGCCGGCAAAACCGAAGCGTTGCTGGATCGCGATGCCGATCGGCGCACCGAGTCCCAGTGCGGCAAACATGGCGATACCCTGCCACGCCATCACCTTGCCGGTACGCTGCATGCCGACGCGGCCGATGCCCCAGGTCATGGTGCCGGTCAGGAACAGGCTTTCCGCCGGCCCCATCAGCAGGCGGCCGATGAAGAGCACCACCAGGCTGGCGCCGGCATCGGCGATCAGCGTCGATGCGAGGTAAAGCAAGCCGGCCGCCGCCGCCATCGGCAAGCCGACTGCGACCGCGCGCTTGGGACCGTGGCGGTCGCAATACGAGCCGGAGAATTTGCGCGACAGGATGGTCGAGAACGACTGGATCCCCACCACCCAGCCGACCGTCAATGCGCTGAAACCGAGCACGCCGTTGACGTGCAACGGCAAGGCCGGCAGCGGAATGCCGATGCACAGGAAACTGGTGAAGACGATGGCGACCAGCGGCAGTAAACCGCTCGCCACGCTGTCATTGGATTGTTGTGTTGTCGTAGTCATGAGGTTATCGGTCCCGAATGGAAATGAGCGGACGTGCGCAGTCGTCGATCGGCATGGCGATCACTGCAACGGTCGGTATGTCAGCGAGGAAATGCATCGCAGCCTTGGCTGCGGGGAAGTGCAAAGTGGGTGTCACTGCGGACAAGGCAAGCTCGTCCTGGAGAAGTAAGCATATCGTCAATTTTTCACCTTGGCGTTATACACATGCGTGCGACGGAATCGCTGCCTGAACCTTCAGGCATGCACGTGAATGACGCGTTGGTTGACGTGAACGCTTACGTAACGAAGCAAGAGGCCGGCAAGGAGGAAGCGAAGAAAGAAGCAAAGAAAAAACAGCTTCAGCTTAACCCGGGGCGTCCTGTTTCGTTATTTGCGGCCGATTATACAGAATAGTTTTTATTCTTGTCGAGCCGCGTCAACTTGCCACTGCGGCGCACTGACGCGACAAAGCCCGCACGGAGCGGGCTTTGTCGGACGCCGGCAATGTTGCCGCCGGCGGTGCTTCTACAGCGACAGGTATTTCTACAGCTACAACCGTCTTCAACATCAGTTTCAACTGCAACTTCTACTACGGGTACATCTACAACAACAGCTACTACTCAGAGATCAAGCGGCGTTGCGTTCCAGGCGATGCACGTTGTCGCTGTTGATTTCGATCTTGCGCGGCTTCAGCGCTTCAGGCACTTCACGCACCAGTTCGATGCTCAGCAGACCGTTTTCCATCTGGGCGCCGACCACTTTGATATGGTTGGCAAGCTGGAAGCGCTGTTCAAAATCACGCGCCGCGATGCCGCGATGCAGGAAGTTGACGGACTGGTCTTCCTTCTGTTTGCGGCCGACAATTTTCAGTGTGTCGTTTTCGGCTTCGATGTCGATTTCAGCATTGCTGAAACCAGCCACGGCCATGGTGATCCGGTATTTGTCTTCGGCAACCAGCTCGATGTTGTAAGGCGGGTAGCTCGGTTGCGAATCCGCGCGCTGCGCGTTGTCGAACAGTTGAGCCAGGCGATCGAAGCCGATTGCGGAACGGTAGAGTGGGGAGAAATCATGAGTACGCATAATAGTATCCTTGTAAGAAAAAGCGATAAATGAACGCGAACCTCCATTGAGCATTCGCTGGGCCGGCGGGTGGTCTGCTACTGACTCCCGCTGCCTTGTTACCGATATACGTTCGGACTTTTTCTTTTCAAGAGATTTTTTTCATGGCCTTGATTATTTTTTTGACGTCGATTTCCACCCTTGATTTTCAGGCCTCATTTTTTTAAAGTGGCCGGTCAACGGCCATCGTTTTTCATCGCGGCAACAACCGTGCGCAATACCCCTTGCGCACGCGTATCGCGCACGCTGGTATGCAGCATCACCTGCGCCAGCGGCAACGACGGCAACTTCATGCTCTTGCCGACGTCGATCGCCCCGGCCGGCTTGACCCGATACAACAATGCGGTCACCGCCAACCCTGCCGTGACCGCCGCCGCGACCGCATGCACTCCGCCGCCGACAAAGACCTCGATCCACGGTATGCCGGCGTCTTCCAGACGGCGCACGGCCAGTTCGCGAATGCCGCAACTGGGCGAAAACGTCGCCAGCCGGAGCGGCTCCCCCGCGCGCGGTTGCCACTGCGGCGCGGCGAACCAGCCCATGCGTTCTTCCTGAATCAGTTCACCATCGCTGCGCTCACCGTCGCGGCGCACGATGACGGCTTCCAGTTCGCCGCGGTCGTACATGGCAAGCAGATCGCGCGAGGCGCCGATACGCACTTCGACCACCACGCCCGGATCGAAGGCATTGATCTGCGCCAGGATCGCCGGCAAACCGTCGCCGGCGACGTGATCGCTGATGCCCAGACTCAACCGCACCGTGGACGTCTCCATGCGTCCCAGCGCCTTCTCATGCGCCGTCAGCAAGTTGCGCGCGGCGTCCAGAAAACCGATTCCGTCTGCGGACAGGCGCACCTGCCGCGGCGTGCGTTCCAGCAGGCGCCGGCCAAGCCGTTCTTCGAGCCGCTTGAGCTTGAGGCTGATGGCGGACTGCGTGGTGTAGAGCGCCTCGGCCGCACGCGTAAAACTTTGCATATCGGCAACCAAAACAAAAGCCTGGACGGCGTCGAGGTCAAGCGGGCGTTGGGTCGGTTCCATTTTCTGACTCATTGAGATTGCTTATGGATGGACGTTAGTCATTTCAAATGAATATCATTGAAATATACATGGATATATTTTCAAAATGATACACCCGATCTAAGATGCTTGCGTACCCACTCGCGATTCATCACTTTCCAAGGAGAACATCATGCCTTTTGCCCGAGTCGTCATCCGCCGCGGCGAGACCCGCGAATATCGCCAGGCCATCCTCGACAATCTTTATGAGGCCATGGTCGAAACCTTCAACGTGCCCGAAGACGACAAGTTCATGGTGATCGATGAATACGATCCGGAGAACTTCGTCTTCAGCAAGACCTACATGAACATCGCGCGCAGCGACAAGTTCGTGATAATCCAGCTGACCGTCAGCAACACGCGCACCATTGAGCAGAAAAAAGCGCTGTACGTACGCATCGTCGAGCGCCTGAACCAACAACCCGGCATCCGTCCGGAAGATATCTTCATCAACCTGGTCGAAGTGAACAAGGAGAACTGGTCGTTCGGCCACGGGCTCGCGCAATACGCGTTGTAGGCTTGTGCGGCAATCCATGCGCCACCCCGGCGCGGGATAGCTGATAGCATGGCAAGCCTGATCAACTTGCCTGCCATCCTCGTCCCATGCCGATAACAAGAACAAAGCCCGCCACGCGCAGTTACCTGCGTCGCATCGCCGTGGTCCTGGCGCTGGTCAGCGCCGGTTGTGCCGCGGCGAGCAAGTATTACGATCCCGAAAAACCCAATCGGACGCCATCCGGCTTCCGCAATACCGCTCCGCAGGAACCGCGCGCATCGCTGCTGAAATGGCAGTGGGAACGCCTCACGCAAGGTTTGCCGAAAGCGCCGGCCAACAACTACAAGTTTCCGATGGCCACGCCCGAGATCGCCTGGCTGCAAGCCAACCAGAGCGTCGCCAGCGTAACTTGGATCAGCCATGCGACGGCGCTGTTGCAAATCAGCGGCATGAACGTGATCACGGATCCGATCTTCTTCGGGCGCGCCTCGCCGTTCAGCTTCGTCGGTCCCTTGCGCAAGGTGCCGCTCAACATCACGCCGGAACAATTGCCGCATATCGACGTGGTCGTGATTTCGCATAATCATTACGATCACCTCGACCAGGCCAGCGTCGAGCAGCTCAACCGTCAGCCTGGCGGACCGCCGCTGTTCCTGGTGCCGCTGGGCGTGAAGGAATGGATGGCCGGCGTCGGCATCACCAACGTGCGCGAAATGGACTGGTGGGACAAGACCAGCGCCGGCAAGCTCGACATCAGCTTCGTGCCGGCGCAGCACTGGTCTGCGCGCAGCCTGACCGACCGCTCCGAGACGCTGTGGGGCGGCTGGGTGATCAAGACTGCCGACGGCGCGCCGCATCCGTTCTCGGTGTTCTTCGCGGGCGACACCGGCTATTCAAAAGACTTCCAGGACATCGGCCGCAAGTTCGGCAGCTTCGACTTCGCGCTGATTCCCATCGGCGCCTACGCGCCGCGCTGGTTCATGCAGGGCCAGCACGTCGATCCGGAACAGGCCGTGCAGATCCACAAGGACGTGCATGCGAAGCGCTCGGTCGGGATTCATTGGGGGACCTTCGAACTGGCCGACGAGCCGCTCGACGAACCGCCTCAATTGCTCGCCGAGGCAGTGAAGAAAGCCGGCTTGCCGGCGCAGGAATTTACCGTGCTCAAACATGGCGAGACGGTGAAGCTGGAGTGATCCGGGCATAAAAAAATCGCAGGGAATTTCTTCCCTGCGATTCTTTCAACAACCATGTCGTTGCTGCCAACGCCTTGGTCAGCGTTAAATCAATCCACAATGAACAGTTTCGCGCCCGTCGACGTCGACGACCGATGCGCTTCCGCATTGTCGGCCACCTGATAGCTCATGCCGGCCTTGAGCAGGAAGGTGCGACCGTCGTCCAGCTCGGTATGCAACTCCCCTTCCAGGCACAGCAGCACGTGGCCTTTCTTGCACCAGTGGTCGGCCAGGTACCCCGGCGTGTACTCGACCATGCGTACGCGAATCGGCCCGAACTGGCGCGTGCGCCAGGTGGCCATGCCGCTGTCGCCCTTGTGTTCGGTACGCTCGACGGTGCTCCAGTCGGTGGTGCCGAACGGCAGGTTGCCGATGTCCATTACAGCTTGGCGGCGATGAGTTTGCCGAGGCGTTCGATGCCGGCGCGGATTTTTTCCGGCGGCACGGTGACGAAGCTCAGGCGCAGCGTGTTTTGTTGCGGTTCGTTGGCGTAGAACGGCGCGCCGGGTACGAAGGCGACGTGCTGTTCGACCGCTTCCTTGAGCAAGGCGCCGCTGTCGATGTGCGCCGGCAGCGTCACCCAGATGAACATGCCGCCTTCCGGTCTGGTCCAGCTGGTGCCGGCCGGGAAGTAGGTTTGCAGCGCATCGAGCATGGCCTGGCATTGGTCCGCGTACAACTTGCGGATGGTCGGGATGTGCGTTTGCAGGAAGCCGTCCTTGATCGCTTCGTACACCACCATCTGGGTCAGCTGCGCGGTGTGCAGGTCGGCCGCTTGCTTGGCCTGTTCCATCTTCAGGATCAGCGGCGTCGGAGCGACCACGTAGCCGAGGCGGATGCCCGGCGTCAGCACTTTCGAGAACGAACCCATGTAGATCACGCCGGCCGGATTCATGTTGAGCATCTTCGGCAGCGGATCGTTGCGATAGCTCAGGGCGCCGTACGGATCATCTTCGATCAGCGGCAGGCCCAGGCGGGCGCAGGCTTCCACCAGCGCGAAGCGGCGTTCCAGCGGCAGCGTGCGGCCGGTCGGGTTCTGGAAGTTCGGCAGCGAGTACAGCAGGCGGGCCCCCTTGCCCAACTCTTCGACGGCCGAAGGAATCAGACCTTGTTCATCGCTCGGCACCGAAATGAAGTTCGGGCCGTAGATCGAGAACGCCTGCAGCGCGCCCAGATAGCTCGGCGTTTCCACCATCACGTTGCTGCCTTCGTCGATCAGCACTTTGCCCAGCAGGTCCAGGCCTTGTTGCGAGCCGGACACCATCAGCACTTGTTCGGGCAGGATCCGGGCGCCGTCGGTGGACAGCGAATTGGCCACCCATTCGCGCAGCGGACCGTAACCGTCGGTCGGACCGTATTGCAGCGCGATCTTGCCCTGGTTCGTCAGGACAGTGTCGAACGCCGCTTTCATGCGCTCCACCGGGAAGGTCGCCGGCGACGGCAGGCCGCCTGCGAACGAGGTGATTTCCGGACGCATGGTGATCTTCAGGATTTCGCGAATGGCCGAGCTTTGCAGCTGCTGCGAGCGTTTGGAGAAATTCCACTGAAGCGGATTGGGGTTTTCGATTTTCATGATGCCTGCCAAAAATAGGGTCGTGTAATAGGATCGTATTGCACGGTATTGGATACAGCCGGGAGCGGTCATCCGCCGGTCCGGCGACAAATTGATTGTTTTATGCGATCTCTGCGATCAGTTCGATCTCGACGCAGGCGCCCATCGGAATCTGCGCCACGCCGAAAGCCGAACGCGCATGCTTGCCCTGCTCGCCGAACAATTCGCCGATCAGTTCGGAGGCGCCGTTGGTCACCAGATGCTGTTCCGTGAAATCGCCGGTCGAGTTGACCAGGCTCATCAGCTTGACGATGCGCTTGACCCGTGTCAGGTCGCCGCCGCAAGCCGCTTGCAATGTCGCCAGCAAATCAATCGCCACCGCGCGGGCCGCCAGCTTGCCCTGTTCCGTCGTCGTGTCCTTGCCGAGCTGGCCAACCCATACCTTGCCGTCCTTCTTGGCCAGGTGGCCGGACAGGAATACGGTGTTGCCGGTTTGCGCATACATGACGTAGGCGGCGGCCGGTGCGGCCACGGCTGGCAATTCGATATTCAGGGCTTTGAGTTTTTCGTAGACGGACATGCGATGCTCCTGTTTGCTGTGGCCGGCTCACCGTCGTCAGCGTATTGACGCCCGGCAAGGCAGCACGTTTCGAAATGAAAACAAAAAATGTAGTCCGCCATTATCGCAAATATCGCAGCGTTGTGACGGACAACATGACGAAAAGCGTTGCCCCGACTGAATTAGCGCCGATTCAACTGAGGCGCGATGACCGGTGCGCGCCGGATCGCCATGCGCCGCCCGATTGCCACAACGGCAATAACCGCCGTCGCGAACAACAAGTGACTCGCATCCAAGGTTTCGCCGACGATCACCGCTGCACCTACCAGCGTCATGAACGGCTGCAGCAATTGCACCTGACCGACTCGCGCAATACCGCCCAGCGCCAGGCCCTTGTACCAGAAGAAAAATCCGATGAACATCGAGAAGAACGATACGTAGGCAAACGACATCCATGCCTGCGGAGAAGCTGCCACGCCGTAGTGCATACCGAGCCAGATCGTGACCGGCAACAATACCGGCATCGACAGCACCAGTGCCCAGCAGATCACCTGCTGGCCGCCCATGCTCTGCGACAAGCGACCGCCTTCGGCATAGCCCATGGCCGCCGCCACCACCGCCGCGAACAACGCAAAGTCGGCGGCATGGAAACTGCCGCCGCCCTGGCGCAACGCAAAAGCGATCACGATGAAGCTGCCGATCAGCGCCGCGATCCAGAATCCCGTGGAAGGACGCTCGCCGAAACGCAGCGCGCCGAACAAGGCCGTCGCCAGCGGCAACAAGCCCACCACCACTGCACCGTGCGAGGCGGGTACGTAGTGCATGGCGATTGATGAGAACAAGGGGAATCCGACCACAACGCCCAGCGAAGTAATCAGCAACCCGCGCACTTGCAGCCGGGTCGGGAGCTTCGCCTTCAGATGCCACAGCATGCCGATCGCGCATACCGCAGCCACCACCGCGCGGCCGAAGGCGACGAAGGCCGGGTTCAGCTCCGCCACGGCGACGCGGGTAAACGGCAGCGTCAGGCTGAATATCGCCACGCCGATAAAACCCAGCCACATCCCTTTTGATTCGGAGTTCATCAGTTTCCTTTTATATTTATTTTTTAAACTACAACCAGATCGCCACGGCGGAATAAATGGTCAGCAACACCATCACCGTGCTGAACACGGTGCGCCACAGCGGTTGCGTCAGGTAGCGCCGCAACATCGCGCCGGCGCCTGCCCATACCCCGACACACGGCAAGTTGATGACGCCGAACACCAGGCAATAGATGGCGATGGCCAGCCACACCGGCTGCACCAGCGGCAGGAACGCGGCTGCGCCCGTGATGGCCATCACCCAGGCCTTGGGATTGGCGAACTGGAACAGCGCCGCTCCCATGAACGACATCGGCCGCACATGCGCGCTGTCTTCCTGGCTGAAGCGCATGCTGCGCAGTTTCCATGCAAGGTACAGCAGATAACCGGAGCCGGCGATCTTCAGCAATACGTGGATGGCCGGCACGGCGATGACGAGGCTGCCGATGCCGGCGGCGCAGATCGCCAGCAGCACCATGAAACCGAAGGTGATGCCGAGCATATGCGGAATCGATCGCAGGAAACCGAACCATACGCCCGAAGACGTCAGCATGATGTTGTTCGGTCCCGGCGTGATCGACGTGACGAAGGCGAACGAGGCCAGCGGCAACAAGGCTTCCATCACTGTCCTCCCTGGCGGACGGCGGTGTGCGGAAGTCGCGCCAAGGCACGTTGCCACAAGCTGCGCGCCATCAGGCAACGCGCCTTGAGCCACAATCCTGCACCGGGCTTGCTGCGGTTTTCCATGAAGATTTCACTGGCGATGACAGCTTCCACCACGATGGTGCGACCGGGCTGCACGATCAGCGCATCGCCGGCATGCAGCCAGAAATCTTCAGGGCGGCCTTCCTGGGTAACCCAGACATAGCCGCGCCGCACCAGCAGCAAGCGGCTGCGTTCGAACTTGCCCGAGGCCAGCGCGCCGGCGCCCAGGTGCAGATGATGATGTTCGCGTGTCAGTGCAGTCATGCCGCCCTCCTCTGTTGATTGAGGTCAACGTTGCGATCAGCCAGCTGCGCGTCCTGGTCGGGGCGCGACAGAATCTGCGCGAACATGTCGTGGTCGACGTTGCCGCCCGACAGCGTCAGGCCGATGCGCTGTCCCCGCAGGCGATGGCGGATCTGCATCGCTGCCGCCAGCGCCGCGGCGCCCGCGCCTTCGGCGACATTGTGGGTGGCGGTGAAATACAACTTCATTGCTGCGGCGACTTCATCGTCGCTGACGGCGATCACTTCATCGACTTCATTCAGGATCACTTCCAGCGAGGCCTCGTCCGGCACGCGACAGGCCATGCCGTCGGCAATCACGGTGGTCACCGGCGACTCGATCTTGCTGCGGCCGTCGAACGACAGCTTGTAAGCCAGCGCATGCGCCGACACCACGCCGATGATGCGAGTACGCACATTGAGCGCACGCCGCGCCGCAGCGGCGGCGCACACGCCCGAGCCCTGGCCGATCGGCACGAACAATACGTCGAGGTCGGGTTGCGCGCGCAACAGCTCCATCCAGTATGTCGCCACGCCGCTGACGAGGTCGCGGTGGAAGGACGGAATCATGTGCAGTTGTTCTTGCTGCGCCAACATGGCGGCGTGCTCGCGGCTTTCCTGGAACTCCTGTCCGAACTCCACCAGCTCAACGCCCAGCGCGCGCATGGCGGCGTTCTTTTCACGGCTGTTTCCTTGCGGGACCACGATGGTGGCCGGGATGCCGTAACGGCGCGCGGCGAAACCGACCGACTGGCCGTGGTTGCCGCGCGTGGCGGAAATCACGCCGCGCACCTGTTGCTGGCGCGGACGCTGCGCCAGGTTTTGCAGGTAGACCAGGCCGCCGCGGATCTTGAAGGCGCCGGTCGGCGTATGGTTTTCATGCTTGACCCAGGCCTCGGCGCCGAGCGCTTCGCTCAACAGCGGCCATGCATATTGCGGCGTCGCCGGCATCGCGGCGTACACGGCCTTGGCGGCTTGCTCGATATCGGCATGCGTTGGCAACAAATGGGTCATGAAAGTCTCCTGGTGATGAATCTGTCGTGAATCTGTTTTCTGGTCAATTGAACAAGCGCCGGGTTTCCATCGATCTTCCTGATGACTTCCGATTGACGCCGCTCTTGACATGGGTCTATCCTAATCGACATCGCCAGTACAGTACCAGTACACTTAACCAAATAACTGCTTACATTGTCACGGTAAAATGACCAATACAGCCCGTATCAAAACGCTTCCGCCGGCCGCCGTGCCGACTACCCTGCCGCTACTGTCGCGCGAGAGCGGCGACTCGCTGGTCGATCAAATCGTCCGCACGGTGCAGTCGCGCGTTGACGACAAACTGTTGCGCACCGGCGCGCGCATGCCGTCCATACGCCAGTTCGCCGACCTGCACAGCGTGTCGCGTTTCACCGTGGTGGAAGCCTATGATCGCCTTGTGGCCCAGGGCTTTCTTGAATCGCGGCGCGGCTCCGGTTTTTTCGTGCGTGAGCGCTCGCCTGTTGCCAATCCGTCAATGGCCGGTACAGTTGTATCGGCTGCAGGCCACAATCCGGGCAGCGATGCTGCATCGCAACCGCAACAACTCGACGTGGTCTGGCTGGTGCGCAACATGTTCCGCCAGATGCCGGCTCAAAAAATGCCCGGCGGCGGCCTGCTGCCGCCGGATTGGCTGGACGGCGACCTGATCGCCAACGGCCTGCGCGCGGTGGGTCGGCAAAACCAGTCGCTGCTGCTCAGCTACGGCACGCCGCAAGGCTTCCTGCCGCTGCGCCAGCAGTTGCAGCTGAAGCTGGCCGAGTTGGAGATTTCCGCCGCGCCCGAACAGATCCTGATGACCTCCGGCGTGACGCAGGGACTGGACATCGTGGCGCGCCATTTCCTGCGCCCCGGCGATGTGATCTTCGTCGACGATCCGGCGTGGTTCCTGATGTTCGGGTCGTTTGCCGCGATGGGCGCCAAGGTGGTCGGCATCCCGCGTCTGGCCGACGGCCCCGACATCGCCAAACTGGCGGAACTGGCGGCGCTGCACAAGCCGCGCCTGTACGTGATCAACTCGGTGCTGCACAACCCGACCTCGACCTCGTTGTCGGCGGCCAAGGCATTCCAGATCCTGCGCATCGCCGAAGAACACGACTTCACCATCGTCGAGGACGACATCTATTGCGACATGCATGCCGGCAATGCCGGTGCGGGCGCCGGCGGCCAGGCAGCCACGCGCATCGCGGCGCTGGACCAGTTGCACCGGGTGATTTACCTGGGGGGATTTTCCAAGACCTTGTCGGCCAACCTGCGCGTGGGCTTCATCGCCACCTCGCCTGACCTGGCGCGCCATCTGGCCGATCGCAAGATGCTGTCGACCCTGACCACCACCGAAATCGGCGAACGCGTGGTCTACAAGATCCTCTCCGAAGGCCATTACCGCAAGCACACCGAACGGCTGCGCAACCGTCTCAACGGCGTGCGCGACAAGGTGGTGCGGCAATTGGAAAGAGTCGGCCTGGGCACCGGCACGGCAACCTCGAACGGCATGTTCGTGTGGGCCGACGCCGGCTGCGATACGAGTGTATTGACCGAGAAGGCCATGGCGCAGGGCTTCCTGCTGGCGCCGGGCAGCCTGTTCTCGCCGAACCAGCTGCCCTCGACCAAGATGCGCATCAACGTCGCCAGCATGACGGACCCGGCGATCTGGCGTTTTCTTGACGAAGAACTGGGACGTTGAAACTTCCGCTACCCGATCAATTCAGGTAGCGGAAAAGCGGACGACAAACGCGTTACGCCAGGTGAATCCGCGCAACTTCCACATTGGATGCGTTGTAGAACGCATAGTCCGTGGTGCCGGGGAAGTAGACGTAATGGTCCGATCCGTTGGCCGCAATCTGCAAGCTCTCGCTACCGCTCATCTTGACCGTCAGAATATGCGATGAGGCACCGCTGGCGATGCCCATCTTGATGACATCGTCAGCGGTGATCACGATATTGGTGCCGCTGCCGCTGGTCATGTCGAGGGTGGTGATGCCGGTGACCTTGCTGGAGAAATTGGCCAGCGTGATGGAACTGCCCAGGTCGGCGAAATGCAAGGTCGTCGTGCCGGCCCCGCCGCTGATGGTGGAGATGTTTGACACCCCCGTGGCCTGGTTGACCATGTCGCTCTGCGCACCGAGCGAGCTATGCGAACCGGCGCTGACGTTGATCGTATTGAGGCCGCTGCCGACCGCCACGCTGTTGGTCCCGCCATCCACCGCATTGAAGACATCGGTACCGCTTGCCGCCCCTCCGCCAATGAGCGCATTGGTGGTGGCCGTTCCTTTGGCCGTCAGGATATTGGCATTGGCGTCGCCGGTCAGCGTGCTGTTGAGGAAGGCGCTGCCGGTCAGGTTTTCGATGTTGGTGTAAGTGTCGCCGTTGGCGTCGCCGCCGGTGCCTGCATGCGTGCCGAGATTGGCGATGATGTCGCCGTTGGCGTTGGAAAACTCGTAGCTGACGGTATCGCTGGTGCCGCCGGCGCCGTCGAACTTGTTGGCGTTGCTGTCGGCATAGAACGTGTCGTTGTAATTGCTGCCGACCACGTTCTGGATATTGCTGTAGGAGTCGCCGGTGGAGAACGAGACACCGGCGCCGGCTGCAGCATCCACGCCTGCCGAGCCGGTGTGGTGGAACAGGTCGACCACCACGGCATTGCCTGAACGCGCATAGTTGACGGTATCGCCGTTGGCGGCATGGCCGCTGCCCTCGAAGGCGTTGGCCGCGGAACTGGCGAAGAAAACATCGTCGAAGTTGCTGCCGATCAGGTTGCTGATGCCCGTGAATTTGTCGCCGTTGGCAAAACCGCCGCTGGTGCCCGCACCGGTGGTGTTCGACAGATCCACGGTGACGCCCACGCCCGACGCCAGATAGCTCACTGTATCGACGCCGCCCGCGCCGCCGTCAAAGCTGTTGTTCTGGTTGTTGGCGACGAAGGTATCGTTGAAACTGCTGCCGATCAGGTTATCGATGAAACTGAGCTTGTCGCCCGTTGCATCGCCGCCGCTGGTGCCGGTGCCGTCCGTCGCGTTCAGATCGACGGTGACGCCGCTCGCCGAGCCGGCATAGCTGGCATAGGTGTTGGCGCGATTGGTCGTCACGCCGGTCAGGGTATCGCCGCCACCGCCGCCGGTCAGGATGGTTTTGTTGGCGCCGGCGCCGGTCAGCGTATCGGCGAAGGTGCTGCCGATGACGTTCTCGATGCTAGTGTAAACATCCCCCTGCGCATAGAAATTCGCGCCGATGCCGGTACTCAGGTTGACGGTCACGCCGCCATCCGAACTGACGTAGCTCACGGTGTCGAATCCGGCGCCGCCATTCAGGTTGTTGGCCTGGTTGTTGGCGACAAAGATATCGTCGTTGCCGCTGCCGATCAGATTATCGATGAAGCTGAGCTTGTCGCCTGCCGCGTCGCCGCCACTGGTGCCGGTGCCGTCGGTGAAATTCAGATTGATGGTCACCGCCGCAGAGCCGACATAACTGGCATAAGTATTGGCGCGATTCGACGCTACACCGGTCAGGGTATCGCCGCCGGCGGCCCCCGTCAGCACGGTCGCCCCCGTGGTGGCGCCCGTCAGAATATCGGCACCGCTGCCGCCGATGACGTTCTCGATGCTGATATAGGTGTCGCCTTGTGCGAAGCCGCCGGAGCCGGCGCCGCCGCCCACGCTCAGATTGACGGTGACAGGTGAGCTCGAACCGGCGTAGCTGACTGTATCCAAACCCACTCCGCCGTTGAACGTATTGGCGGAAGCATTGCCCACGAAGGTATCGTCATACTGCGTGCCGATGACGTTCTCGATGCTGACGTAGACGTCGTTGGCAGCAAAGCCGCCGGTGCCGACGTTGGTATTCAGGTTCACGGTCACGCCGTTGCCATCGTTGGCGACGGCATAGCTGACCGTATCCGAGCCCGTGCCGCCGTCAAACTTGTTGGCAGCCGCACTGGCGATGAAGATATCGTCGCCCGAGCCGCCGGTGGCGTCCTGGATATTGGCATACGTGTCGCCTGCCGCCAGGCTGCCGACGCCGCCGCTGCCGGCGCCGTTGAACAAGTCCACGGTTTCGGCGACGGCCGAGTTGGAATAGTCCACACGGTTGTGCGACGTGCCGGTGCTGGTGCCGCCGTCAAAATTATTGGCGGCTGCGCTGGCAAAGAAGATATCGTCGCCGGTACCGCCGGTGACGTCCTGGATATTCGTATAGGTATCGTTGGCGGCATAGGTCCCGCTGCCGGCGCCGCTGAACAGATTGACCGTTTCTGCGCTGGTGGAAGTGGCGTAGCTGACCCGGTTATGCGATGTCGCAGTGCTGGTGCCGCCGTCGAATCTGTTGCCGTCCAGGCTGGCGACGAACAGGTCGTCGGCGGTGCCGCCGGTCACGTCCTGGATACGTGCATAGGTATCGCCGGCGGCCAGGCCGCCGGTGCCAACCCCGGTCACCAGATTGACCGTCACGGTCGCAGCCGAATTGGAATAATCCACGCGGTTATGCGACGTCGCGGTGCTGGCGCCGCCATCGAAATTATTGTTGGCGGCATTGCCGACGAAGGTATCGTCGCCGGAGCCGCCGGTGACGTCCTGGATATTGGTATAAGTGTCGCCGTTGGCCAGACTGCCTGCGCCGCCCGTACCGACGCCAAGGAACAGATCGACCTTTTCCGCCACGGTCGAGTTGGCATAGCTGACCCGGTTGTGCGACGTCGCCGTACTGGCGCCGCCGTCGAATTTGTTGGCTGCGACGCTGGCGACGAAGGTGTCGTTCGCCGAGCCGCCGGTGACGTCCTGGATATTGGTGTACGTGTCGCCATTGGCCAGACTGCCCGCGCCGCCGGTACCTGTTCCGGCGAACAGGTCAACGGTTTCGGCCACAGTCGAATTGACGTAGCTGACCATGTTGTGCGATGTCGCGGTGCTGTTGCCGCCGTCAAACTTGTTGGCCGCCAGGCTGGCGATAAAGATATCGTCGCCGGAGCCGCCCGTCACGTCCTGAATGTTGGTGTAAGTGTCTCCCGCAGCCAGACTGCCGACGCCGCCGCTGCCGGTCCCGAGGAACAGGTCGACGGTTTCCGCTACGGCCGAGTTGGCGTAGCTGACGCGATTGTGATTGCTGCCGCCTCCATCGAACTTATTAGCCGCGAGGCTGGCGACGAACGTATCGTCGGCCGAACCACCGGTAACGTCCTGAATGTTGGTATAGGTGTCGCCGTTGGCAAGGCTGCCGGCGCCGCCGCTGCCACTGCTGGTGAAGAGGTCAACGGTTTCCGACACGGTCGAATTGGCGTAGCTGACCAGATTGTGGTTGCTGCCGCCGCCGTCGAATTTATTCGCGGCCGAGCTGGCAATGAAGATATCGTCAGCCAGGCCGCCGGTGACGTCCTGGATATTGGTGTAGGTATCGAGATCGGCCAGTCCGCCCGTACCGGTGCCATTGAACAGGTTGACCGTCACTGCCGCCGCCGAAGTCGCGTAGCTCACGCGGTTATGCGTGCCGCCGCCGCCGTCAAACTTGTTGGCTACCGCACTCGCGACGAAGGTGTCATCCCCGCCGCCACCGGTAACGTCCTGGATATTGGTGTAGGTGTCGAGATCGGCCAGCCCGCCCGTACCCGTGCCGGCGACCAGGTCTACCGTCACCGCCACTGCCGAATTGGCGTAGCTGACGCGATTGTGGGTGCCGCCGCCGCCGTCGAATTTGTTGGCTGCCGCGCTGGCAACGAAGATGTCGTCGGCCGAACCGCCCTTCACATCCTGAATGTTGGTGTACGTGTCGCCGTTGGCGAGACTGCCGACGCCGCCGCTACCTGTTCCCAGGAACAGGTCGACGGTTTCCGAAACGGTTGAATTGACATAGCTGACCAGGTTGTGGGTACCGCCGCTGCCATCAAATTTGTTAGCGGCCAGGCTGGCGATGAAGCTGTCGTCGCCGGCACCGCCGGTCACATCCTGAATGTTTGTATAGGTGTCGCCGTTGGCCAAGCTGCCGACGCCGCCACTGCCGCTGCCGTTGAACAAGTCGACGGTTTCCGCCACCGTGGAATTGACGTAGCTGACACGGTTGTGCGAGGAAGAAGTGCTGGTGCCGCCGTCGAGATTATTGGCCGCCGCGCTCGCCACGAAGGTATCGTCGAAGGCGCTGCCGGTCAGGTCCTGAATATTGCTCAGCTTGTCGCCGGCTGCGTAGCCGCCCGACGTGCCGACGCCGTCAGTGCGGCTCAGGTCAACCGTGACGCCTGTGGTCGACGACGCATAGCTGACACGATTATGCGACGCCGCCGTGCTGACGCCGCCCTCGAAGCTATTGGCGTCGCTGCTGGCGACAAACAGATCATCAAACGAAGAACCGATGACGTTTTCGATATTGGCGTAGGTATCGCCGGTTGCAAAGCCGTTGAGACCTTGGCCGGTGACGAGATTGACCGTGACGCCCGCGGTGGAATACGCATAGCTCACCGTATCCGAACCCTGCAAGCCGTCGAACACATTGGTCACCGACGAGGCAATGAAGGTATCGTCATTGGTCGAGCCGATGACGTTCTGGATATTGGCGTAGGTGTCGCCGGCGGCGAAACCGTTGCTGCCGGTATTGTTCACGAGGTCGACCACCACGCCGATGCTGTCGCTGGCCTTGGCATAGCTGACGGTATTGCTGCCGGCCAAGCCATCGAAGCGGTTGGCCGCGCCGTTGGCGATGAACATGTCGTCGCCGGTGCTGCCGATGATGTTCTGGATGTTCAGATACGTGTCGCCATTCGCATAGCCGCCGCTGCCGCCGCCCAGCACAAGGTCGATCGTCACGCCTGCATTGGATGCGGCATAGCTGACCGTATTGGAACCGGCGCCGCCGTCGAAGTTGTTGGCATCGCTGCTGGCGATGAAGGTATCGTCGTACTGGCTGCCGGTCAGGTCCTGGATGTTGACCAGGGTATCGCCCTGTGCGAAACCGCCGCTGGTGCCGCTGCCGTCGGTCCTGGTCAGGTCCACCGTCACCGCCGCCGTCGATGCCGCGTAGCTCACCCGGTTGTGCGATCCCGCCACGCTGGCGCCGCCATCGAAGTTGTTGGCCTCGCTGCTGGCCACGAAGGTATCGTCGTACTGGCTGCCCGTCAGGTCCTGAATGTTGACGAACCGGTCGCCTTGCGCGAAACCGCCGCTGGTGCCGCTGCCATCGGTCCTGGTCAGGTCCACCGTCACCGCCGCCGTCGATGCCGCGTAGCTCACCCGGTTATGCGACCCCGTCACGCTGGCGCCGCCGTCGAAATAGTTGGCGTCGCTGCTGGCCACGAAGGTATCGTCGTACTGGCTGCCGGTCAGGTCCTGGATATTGATCAGTTTGTCGCCTTGCGCGAAACCGCCGCTGGTGCCGGTGCCGTCGGTCTTGGTCAGATCGACCGTCACCGCCGCCGTCGATGCCGCGTAGCTCACCCGGTTATGCGATCCCGTCGCGCTGACGCCGCCGTCGAAATTGTTGGCGTCGCTGCTGGCCACGAAGGTATCGTCGTACTGGCTGCCGGTCAGGTCCTGGATGTTGATCAGTTTGTCGCCTTGCGCGAAACCACCGCTGGTGCCGGTGCCGTCGGTCCTGGTCAGGTCCACCGTCACGGCGCCGGTCGATGCCGCGTAGCTCACCCGGTTATGCGATCCCGTCGCGCTGACGCCGCCATCGAAATTGTTGGCGTCGTTGTTCGCCACGAAAGTGTCGTCGTACTGGCTGCCCGTCAGGTCCTGGATGTTGACGAACTTGTCGCCGGTCGCATAACCGCCGCTGGTGCCGGTGCCGTCGGTCTTGGTCAGGTCCACCGTCACCGCCGCCGTCGAGGCCGCGTAGCTCACCCGGTTATGCGACCCGGCCACGCTGACGCCGCCGTCGAAAGAATTGGCGTCGTTGCTGGCGATGAAAGTATCGTCGTACTGGCTGCCGGTCAGGTCCTGGATGTTGATCAGCTTGTCGCCGGTCGCATAGCCGCCGCTGGTGCCGGTGCCGTCGGCATAATTCAGGTCCACCGTCACACTGGCGTCGGAGGACGCATAGCTGGCGCGATTATGCGAGGTAGCCGAGCTGAGGCCGCCGTCGAGCTTGTTGGCGTCCGCGTTGGCGATGAACACGTCGTCGTAGATGCTGCCGATCAGGTTCTGGATATTGACGTACGAGTCGCCGTTGGCGTAGGCGCTGCCGGTACCGGTGCCGGCAGCAGTCAGATCGACCGTCACGCCGCCCACCGATTTCTCGTAGCTCACCGTATTGACGCCGCCGCCGCCATCGAAGCGGTTGTTGTCGGCGCTGGCGATGAACAGATCGTCGAAATTGCTGCCGATGACGTTCTGGATATGCAGCAGCGTGTCGCCCTGGGCATAGCCGCCGCTCGCGCTGCCGTCGAACAAACTGACGACGACGCCGGCATTCGACGAAACGTAACTGACCGTGTCCGAGCCGCCCGAACCGCCGTCGAAATGGTTGGCGCCCGCGCCAGAAATAAAGATGTCGCTCGACGAGCTGCCGACGATGTTCTGGATATTGACGTACGTGTTGTTCTGCGCGTAACCGCCGCTGCCGGTCATCGTGACCATGTTGGCGATGATGCCGCCGGTCGATGCGCCGTAGTTGACGGTATCCGAACCGCCGCTGCCGCCGTTGAAGATGCGGCTGTCGATGCCGGCCACGAAGACGTCGTCGTAGGCGCTGCCGATCACGTTCTGGATGTGGCTGTAGGTATCGTTGTCCGCATCGCCGCCGACGCCGCGTCCGCTGACGAAATTGACCGACACGCCCTGCGCCGAGTTGGCGTAGCTGACCGTGTCCTGGCCGCCGCTGCCGCCGTCGAAACTGTTGGCGTCGATGTTGCCGACGAACGTGTCGTTGAAGGCGCTGCCGATGACGTTCTGGATATGGACGTAGGTGTCGCCCTGCGCCGAGCCGCCGGCGCCCGCGCCGGTGCTCAGGTTGACCGTCACGCCGGCGGCCGAGCTGGCGTACGACACCGTGTCGGAACCGCCGGTGCCGCCGTCAAAACGATTGGCTTCCGTGTTGGCGATGAACATGTCGCTGAAGGCGCTGCCGGTCGCGTTCTGAATATGGACATAGGTGTCGCCTTCGGCGTCGCCGTTGCTGCCCAGCCCGGTGATCAGGTTGACCGTCACGCCGGCGGCCGAATGCGCGTAGGACACCGTATCGGTGCCGCCGCTGCCGCCGTCGAGGCGATTGACCTTGTCGTTGGCGACGAAGGTATCGCTGTAGGCGCCGCCGATCAGGTTCTGGATATTGCTCAGCACATCGCCCTGGGCGTCGCCACCGGAACCGAGACCGGTGGAAAGATCGATCGTTATGCCCGCGCCGGAATTCTTGTAGCCCGCCGTATTGATGCCCTGCGTGCCGCCGGTCAGCGTGTCGGCGCCTGCGCCGCCTTCGAAGTAGGTATTGCCGCTGCCGCCGATGATGGTGTCGGCGCCCGCGCCGCCGTAGAGCAAGTCGTTGGCGTTGCTGCCATAAATGGTGACGCCGCCGTCGCCGGCATGGATTTCATGCGGCACGCCCTGCGCCGGCAGCACCCACACGCTCTTGCCGGTGGCAGGGTCGAGATAGGTCAGGTCGGTGTAGGAACTGGCGTCCTTGATCACCACGACACGCGAATCGAGCAGGTGCGTCAGGCCGTCGGCGGTGAGTACCGACACATCGAAATTGATGGTCGCCGTCGGCGCCGTCGGCTGGGTCGGATCGGCTGGTTTGGTGGTGTACTGCACCTGCAGGTCGAAGCTCTTTTCGCCGGCAGCCGGCGTGATCTGATAGCTGCCGCCGCCAAGGTTGACGGCATTGAGGATCGTCATCGTCGACGGCACACCGGTGATCAAGACCGATTTCACGGTGCCGTCGCCGGTGACGTTCACTTTGAAAATCTTGATGAAGTCGCTCTGCGTGGTGCTCCCGGTGGCGTAGATCGTGTGCACGTCGTTGCCGGCGTTGATCACCTGCGGTGCGAACTGCACCGAGTTGGAACCGTCGATGGCCGAAGCTGGCGAGCCGCCGCTGCCGTACAACACGCTGCCGACCTGGGTCTGGGTAGTCAGGTTGAGCAGGTTGAGCGTCATCGCCGGTGTCTGCGGGCCCACCACGATTGGCGTCAGCACCGAGCCCGGACGTTCCGAAATCTCCGGCGACAATTGTTTGATCAGCGAATCGGCGCCGGTCGTCACCGGCGGCGGCGGCGGGATCGGGATCGACGGCAACGCCAGATTTTGCAGGCCGTTGCTGGTCAGCGAACCGGCGTTGTCCTGGATGATCTTGGCCAGCTGACTCGTGGCGGCAGGATTGACCTGGGCGGAATTGTTGGAGGTGAAGTGATTGTCCGCCGCGCCGTTGCCTTCGGCCTGATTGTTCACCGGATCGGAATTGAGGATCTGAGACTGGTCATTGTTGCGCAGCGGGATCTTGCCGACCAGATCGAGCAGGCGGCCGGTGTCCTGCGAAGCGTCAGCGAAAACGATCTTCGAGTTCTCGTCCATCGCGCCCATGGCGCCGCCGGCCAGCACCACCTTGCTGCCGTCGTTGAGCTGCAGAACCATGTCGACGTCGACCACCTGCACGTGCTTGACCGCACCGCGCGGGACGTTGAGGTGGAAGCTGCCGTTCTGGTCCGGATTGAACACGCGCGCAGAGCCTGTGATGGCCTGGGCTGCATTGGCTGCATTGGCTGCATTTGCCGGGGTTACTTTCGCTGGAACTGCTGTCGCCATGTCAAACCTCGCTGAGGAAGTCAATCACATCATCATGAGTGCGCGCGATTGCTCTGCTGCACATCTGTCAAATTCATTGTTGCCGTTATTGCTGCAAAATCGTCGCGCTCGGCCCGTCGGCGACGATCTTGCCGTCGTTGAGCACGATGATGCGATCCATGCGCCGGAGCAAGGCGGTGCTGTGCGTTGCCACCACCAGCGTGCGTTGCGCCGACATCGAATATGCCATCAGTTTTTCGATGATCCGGGTTTCCGTCGACAAGTCGATGCCGGTGGTCGGTTCGTCCAGCAGCATCACGGTCGGCATGCCGGCCACCGCGCGCGCCAGCGCGACCATCTGGCGCTGGCCGCCGGACAGGTTGCCGGGCGCCTTGAGCATCTGGTCCAGGCGCAGCTCGCCGCGTGCGATCAGATCGTCCACGCCGGACACCGCCAGCGCCGCTTCATATTCATTGCTGTCGATGCGATCGCCGACGAAGATATTGGCCGCCAGGCTACCGTCGAACAGGAACGGCTCCTGCGGCTTGTAGCCGATGCAGCGCATGCGCACCGGCGCCGCGTAGGCCGCCACCGCCACGCCGTCGATCAGCACCTGGCCCTTGCCGGCATCGATCTTGTGCAAGCCGGCCAGCGCACGCATCAGCGTGGTCTTGCCGGAACCGGAGCGACCGACGATGCCGACCTTTTCGCCTGGCTGGATCGCCAGCGAAACATTGTCCAGCGCCGGCTTTTCGTTCTTGTCGAGATGCAGCGTCAGGTTGACCACCTGGATCAGGCCGCGCATGTCCTGGCGCAGCACGTCGGCGATCACCTGCTCCGGCCCGGTGTCGTCAAACATTTCTTCGAACGCGGCGCGGGCGCGCTTGAACATTTCCATGCGTCCCAGCACCATGGTGACCGACGACAGCATCGAGGTCGCGCGGCTGATCAGCAACGACGTCGCGATCAGCGCACCGACCGTGAGCGCATTGTCTTCCACCAGGTACACGCCGATCACCAGCGTACCCACCGAGATCAGGGTGTAACCCACGGTCGACAAGGCGTAGCCGGCGTTCATCCAGAACCGGCTCTTGGCCTGGCTCACCGCGTTGTCGGCGGCATCCGACAGGAAGGCCTTGACCAGTCGATCCTGCAAAGGCGAGGTCTTGAGCGTCTCCATGCCGAACACCAGGCTGGCCAGCTTGTCGATCTTGCCGATGCCGGAGGTCATGGCGGCGTTGCTGTAATCGGTCGCCGGAATCTTGCACAGCAGTTGCGCAGCCACCAGCATGCCGCCGCCGACCAGGATCACCCACACCAGGTGACCGCCGAGCAAGCCCACCGCCACCACGTACATCGCCAGGAACGGCAGGTCGATCAGCATCAGCATGTAGTTCGACGACAGCAGGTCGCGCGCGCTGCTGAGGTCGCGATACTTGGCCAGCACCACGCCGACCGGCGCGGTGACTTTGGACTCCAGCAGGCGCCGCACCGAGCGGTTGTCGAACTCGATGTCGAAGCGCCCTGCCAGTTGCTCGATGTAATACATGCGGATGATGCGCAGCACCAGTTCCAGCACGATGAACAAGGCCATGCCCAGGGTCAGCGCCCACAGCGTTTCGGTGATGTGGTTGCCGATCACCTTGTCGTACACCAGCCGCGAGTACAGCGGCATGAACAGCCCGAACACGTTGATCAGCACGCCGGCCACGACGATCTCGACGAAGCGGCCGCCGTAGGCGCGCATCAGCGTCAGGTACACCGGGTCCTTACGCAGGGAGCGCAAATCGGCTTGCGGCTGGTCGACGTAGATCTGGTCGCGTTGATTCATGGATCCGTTCAGGCCTCGGGTTGTTCAGGCTGCAGCTGCGGTCAACGACCTCAGCTGGCTTCCTTGTTGATCATCGACAGTTCCCGAATCGCTTCGCGCATTTCGAGGCGTAAGTCCTTGACCATGGTCTGGCGGCCGCTGCGCATTTCGTCGATGACGGTTTGGGTATTGATGTTCTGACGCATCAGCGCTTCGGTGATCGAGGTCAGCGAGGTCGGGATGGCGGTGAGGTTCTTGACGCGGTCGTTCATCATCGCCATGTGCTTGGCCAGGTCGATCTGCAGCTGGCGCGACGACAAGGCGTCGCGCGTCATGTTGCTGGAGTTCTCGCCGATGGCCTTGCCCAGTTCGCCCAGGCGCTCGGACACGGCCGAGTGGATTTCGCCCTGGTGCTGGATCGCGCCGAGTTCGTCGGCGATACGGATGGAAATCTGGTTGAGCAGCGTCGGCATCTGTGCGATGTGCTGCGCCGTCTTTTCGGTCATGTTGGCGGCCTCCGACTGCTGTGCCTGCAAGGAGGTCAGCGCCGACGACAGCGACATCTGGCCGCCTTCCATGGTGGAAACGATCTTCGGCAGCATGTCGAAACTGCGCAGGGCGATATCGCCGTTCACCGACAGGCGCTCTTCCAGCAACGACAAGCTCTGCGTCAGATCGCGCGCAGATGTCATTTTTTGGTTGATGATCTGGCCGACGTTGCGGATTTCTTCCAGCGTCTGCTGGCCGACTTCATGCATGCGCGGACCGAAGGACACCAGTTGGCGCAGGTTCTTCGATTCGTCCATGCTGGCGTGGAAGAGCTCGACGATATTCTGCAGACGGTCGTTCATGCCTTCGAGCTTGATACCGGCCTGCATCGAGGCTTCCGAGCTGGCGCGCGCAGCCATGATGGATTCGCGTTGCAGCACCATCAGGTCCTGCAGGAACTCGGCCAGGAATTGCTCCGACACGCCCTGACGGGCGCTGGCGTTGGTGCCTGGACCGCTCATGTCGTGGATCACGTGCTGGACCATTTCGCTGATGCACTCGCGCGCACGCGACACCAGTTTTTTGTTGGCGGCTCGCAGCGGCGTCAGCGTCAGGCCCAGCGCCAGCGAACCGATCAGGCCGAACATCGAGGCGGAGAACGCGGTGCCCATGCTGGCCAGCGGTTTTTGCAGATCGGATACCAGATGCATGAACGAGGCATCCATGTCGCCGCCCTGGGTCGCCTTGCCGAAGCCGTCGATCAGCGCCGCAGTGCCGACCAGGGTTTCGAGCAGGCCGATGAAGGTGCCCAGCAGACCGAGCGCGATCATGAAGCCGGTCAGGAAATGCGGGAATTCGGTCTTGGCCTCGAGGTGGGCCGTCAGGTCCGACAGCGATCCCTCGATGGTTTCCTGTTCGATACGCGAGGTCAGGCGGCCTTTGGTGTTGGCGACGCTGACCAGCACCTTGGCGATCTCGCTGCCCTGGAACTCGGGCGCCTTGACCAGATCCTCCATCGACTCGCCGTCGTTGACACGGGCGTAGAACAAGGCGAGCTTGTTGTGCTCCCAGTTCACGCGCCACATGTTGTAGACGATCAGCGCGACGCCGAACACGGCCACGCCGATGATGAACAGGTTCAGGAAGGGATTGATGCGGATCGCGTGCAGGACGAAGTCCCTGAACAGGAAACCGCCGAGCAGCAGGAACAGCGACGGTATCGCGGCGAGTGCATAGAAATTGCGCAGGTTTTTCATACGTTCAGGTTCCGAAAGTAAAAACAAGATAAGAAAAATTCAGTGTTCATCGCGGCTCCGGCTTAACGCGGTTCCCGGAGCGCGGTCTGGCCGAAGCGGCTCAGCGGCGACATCAGGTATTGCCACACGGTACGGCGGCCGACGATCATGTCGGCCGTGGCGGTCATGCCCGGCATCAGCGGCAGGCCGGTATCGAGCTTGGGGTCGCGCGTGACTTCGATCTTGACGCGGTAGTAGCGCTCGCCGCGTTCTTCCGGCACGGTGTCGGCGCTGACCTCGGTGACCACGCCCTTCATGGCGCCGTACACACCGTAGTCGTAAGCGGAAACCTTCACGCGCGCCGGTGCGCCCGTCATCAACTGGGCGCGATCGGTCGGCGCCACTTTCGCTTCGATCACCAGCTTGTCGTCGGTCGGCGTCATTTCGATGATGGCGTCGCCCGGCTTGACCACGCCGCCGACGGTGTTGATCAGCACGCGGTTGACGATGCCGTCCATCGGCGCGCGCACTTCCGAGCGCGACACGCGGTCGTTGCGCGATTTGATTTCTTCCTGCAGGCGCGCCAGTTCGTTTTCGCTGACGGTCAGATCGCTGCGCGCATCGGCGCGGAAGCGCGACGATGCTTCACCCATCTTGGCCTGGGCTTCGGCAATGGCGGCGGTCAGGCGCGGGATCATGGCGTTGGTGGCGGACAGGCGGCTCTGCGCATCCTGCGCCTTGGCCTGCGCCTGGATGTCTTCCAGCTGCGAGGCGGCATTGCGCTCGAACATGCCGTGCACCAGCTTGTACTGGCGCTGCGCCAGATCGAATTCGGACACCAGGCTCTTCTGGCGGCTGACGGCTTCGCCGACCTCAGCCTGGCGCTGCGCCGATTGTTCGCGCAACACGCTGAGTTCCTGTGTCAACTTGGACTGACGCGCGGCGAATGAGGCCAGCTCGCTCTGCACGGCCGGATCGTCGGTGCGCAGCTCGGGCGACATCGACACCGACGACGCGCCGCCGGCTTCGGCCTTGAGGCGGGCGATGCGGGCGCGCAGGCCGAGGATCTTGACGTTGCCTTCGCCGAGGTCGGCGTTGGCGCGCACATCGGCGATCGAGATCAGTATCTGGCCCTTCTTCACTGCGGCGCCTTCGCGCACCAGGATGGCGGACACGATGCCGCCTTCCAGATGCTGGATGATCTGATTGTGTTCGGAAGCCACGATGCGGCCGGCGCCGCGCACCACCATGTCGATCTGGGCGAACCACGACCACACCAGCAGGCACAGCAACAGGAATACGGTGACCAGGATGAACTGGCGCGGACGCGCGAGTTCCCCATGGTCGCCCAACTGGCGATCCAGACGCGGCGCGATGAGGCGCATCAGACGACGGCTGTGCGCCTGCAGTTGCAAGCGCAGGCGCAAGTCCCAACGCAAATTGTCGTTGGGCATCTTGGTCATTTTTGGCCCGCCTGGTATTGGATGATCACACGCGCATTGCTTTCGACGCTGTTCTCGGACGTCGCGACGCGACTGACCACGCGCTCCTTGTCCACGCCGGCGTCAATCAGGTGATTGCGCACTGCCACGGTGCGGTAGTAGGCGCGGCGACGCGCGTCGGTGAACTCGGCCGAGCCGATCACGCCGGTGATGACGATCTTGCCCTGCTGCGACTTCACACGCCGCACCCAGTCGCCGATGCTGCCGTCGAGCGTCTTGGCGCCTTCGGCGTTCAGCTCGGTGGCGTCTTTTTCGAAATGCAGCACCACTGCCTTGCTGTCGCCGTCGACCTTGTTGGTGCCGGGAGCGATTTCCCTGGCCTTCTCGACGCGCACCTGGATGTTGTTATTGCCGCCCGCTGGCGCGGCGTCGCTGCGCAGGCTGCCGGCGTCGGCTTGCAGCGGCGGTGCCGCCTGACGCGACTTGAGGTCGGCGATCTCGCGCTTGAGCTTTTCGATTTCATTGGTCTTGTCGCGGCTCTCGCTCTTCAGGCGTGCGGTGTCGGCGTCCGTACCTTGCGGCGCATCGGTCGCATCCGGCTTGACCTTGGTGGAGCCGCTCTGAACCTGGACCGCCCCCTTGGAGACCATTTTGCTGACACGAATCTCCGCCAGCTTCTGCGAGTAATAGAAGAGCGTCACGACAAACACCACGACCACGAAAATCATGACCAGGACGACGTTGGACAACGCATCCACGAACCCCGGCCAGAAATTCTGTTCCTTGCTTCCCGCATCCATCGCGTCCCCAGCCTTCCCTATTTGCCGTTGCGCGACTGGTCATTCAACCGGTCGGGCGATTTGTTGTCAGGCGGCGTCCACGCGCGCCCGGTATTGCGCAATATCTGATAACTGATATCGGCCTGTTGAAACAAGAGCAATGCAAAATCCATGCGCGTCTGGTACGCCTGCTGATAGGCATCGAGTACGTCGAGCAGCTGCTTGCTGCCGGTCGACAATTGCTCGAGGAAGACGTCGGCGACGTTGGCGTTGTTCACATAGATGTCGCGCGAAATATTCATGCGCTTCTTGACCGCCTCAAGCGTGCGGTAGTTGATCTCGACCTGCTCCTTGAGCTTGCGTTCGAGGTCGGAGGCGGTATTGCTTTTTTCCACCAGTTTGGCGCCGATCTGGCGCTGGTAGTACGCGTCCGAGCCGCCGTTGAGCAGATTCATGGTCATCACCAGCATCAGGCGACGATCGGTCACCAGCGTCTGGTCGCCGCCGGCGCCGCGCGTCTTGGACTGCGACCACTCGACCGCGAAGGTCGGCGAGAATTTGGAACGCGCCGACTTCAGCTCTTCACGCACGGCTTCGGTGTCGCTGCGCGCGGCGCGAATGCCGGGGTTGTTGTCGAACACATCCTGCAACGCCAGGCGCGATGTCGGCGGCACTTTCGGCATCATGCGGTCGGGCACCTGCACCTGCCGGACACGCCGGCCGATCAGTTGGGTCAGCGTCACCAAGGTGCTGTCCAGGGTGCCTTCACTATCGAGAATGGCGGAGTCGGCCTGCAGCGAGCGGCCGCGCACACGGTCGTAATCGATCTTGCTGGCGCCGCCGCCTTCCACGCGCTTGCCCATGTAATCCAGCAAATCTTTCATGCGCTGCGCGTAGCTGCGCGAGAACGACAAGGAGGCATAGGCGCGCAACACGTCGTAATAGGCTTTGATGGCGGAGTAATACAGCGACTCGCGCGCATCGTCGCGGCGCTGGTCGGCGGCGCGCGACATGGCGCGCTGCTTCTGGAAGTCGAAATAGGAACCCGGCGCGAAAATCGGCTGGCGGCCGATCAGCGTGGCATCCCAGCGCTTGTGCTGGTCGGCCTGGACGATATTACCGTTGTCGTCGCGGAACGAGGCCGGCGAAGAATATTCGCGCCCTTTTTGCGTACGCACGTCGAGGGTCGGCCCCAGTTGCCCCAGCGCCGCCTTGGCGGCGTAGTCGGCCTGGTCGGCCTGGGCCGATGTGGCGGCGTAGCTGTAACTGTTGTCGAGCGCGAGATCGATTACCTGATCCAGGGTCAGGAAAGGCACCTGTTCCTCACCGACGGTTTCCGAGGTGATATAGGGCAAGTCGATGGCGCTGCCGGTAAAAGCGGGATCGGACTGACGCAGCAGCGCCAGGATTTCATCATTGGACGCCGCAGCAGCCTCGGTTTTTGTTGCGGCATCGGCGACGGCGGTGGAAGCGGCAGAAGCGGCAGAAGTGGCAGAAGCGCCGACGCTAACAGCCTGCCCGGGCGTGACATCTTCATCGCGCACAGGAATTACTCGCATTTGAGGCGGCATGTCCAGGGCGGCCGCAACCAGTTTTGCCTGCGCGAGCGGCGGCATTCCGGATTTTAAATTTCCGGAAAGAAATTTTCCACTGGAAAGCGCAGGCAATGTAACGGCGTCCGATGCTGCAAACACGTCCGACATGATCGATAAGAACAGCGCACCAAAGACTAACGTCTTGTTTCTATATGTCATTATTAGATACAACAGATCAATCCGGAGATTGACCCCCTCCCATCATACGAATGAAATTCAACGAGCCTGAAACTTGACCAACTTCAATCGTCCCCGGAAATGCCATATCTTTTTATTTTGATTTTGGTGGGACCTTTTATTATTGCTGCCGCATTATACGTTAGACAACACTAAGAATCTGCTCGCATTAAAATCGCATAATTAACAATGAGTTGTCGTCAAATAACCGGATTGTCGAGAAATCCATGCGCCCCATTTGATGATGTCCCAGCGCAGCCGGCATTGTCCCGATCAAATATTGTGTGCGTATGACATTGACGGCAATCGGTATGCTCATATCATTCCCGCACGGGAAATTTTTCTCCGGCACCATTGAAATTCGCCCAAGCAACCGCATTCTCCTTAAAATACGCGGTCGCTACACTCAGGCGCTCCTTCTCCCTGAGATGCAGCGGAACTCTTTTTGCAGTCGAAACTCCTTTTTTCAATTCATGAGGTAAGTACACATGGCAGCACCCGAGAAGCAAACCCTGGGCTTCCAGGCCGAAGTCAAACAACTGTTGCAGTTGATGATTCACTCCTTGTATTCGAACAAGGAAATCTTCCTGCGCGAACTGATCTCCAACGCGTCCGATGCGTCCGACAAGCTGCGCTTCGAAGCCATCAACAACAGCGCACTGTTCGAAAACGATCCGGAACTGAAGATCACCGTCGCCTTCGACAAGGCCGCGCGCACGATCACCATTTCCGACAATGGCATCGGCATGAACCGCGAGGAAGCGATCTCCCACCTGGGTACGATCGCCAAGTCCGGCACCAAGGAATTTTTCTCGAAACTGTCGGGCGACCAGCAAAAGGATGCAGCGCTGATCGGCCAGTTCGGCGTCGGCTTCTACTCCGGCTTCATCGTCGCCGATCGCATCACGGTCGAAACCCGTCGCGCCGGCACGCCGGCCAATGAGGGCGTGCGCTGGGAATCCGAAGGCGCCGGCGAGTTCTCGATCGAAGCGATCGACAAGCCGGGCCGCGGCAGCGACGTGATCCTGCATCTGCGCGAGGGCGAAGACGAGTTCCTGTCGTCGTGGCAGTTGAAGAACATCATCCGTAAATACTCCGACCACATCTCCCTGCCGATCCTGATGCAGAAGGAAGAATGGGACGAAGAGAAGAAGGAAACCGTTGCCAAGGACGAGCTCGAAACCGTCAACCAGGCCAGCGCCCTGTGGACGCGCAGCAAGTCCGACATCACACCGGAACAATACGAAGAGTTCTACAAGCACATCTCGCACGACTTCGGCGCGCCGCTGGCTTACACGCATAACCGCGTCGAAGGCCGCAGCGAATATACGCAGTTGCTGTACATCCCGGCCCGCGCGCCGTTCGACATGTGGGACCGCAACAAGCGCGGCGGCATCAAGCTGTACGTCAAGCGCGTCTTCATCATGGACGACGCCGAGCAACTGATGCCGGTGTACCTGCGCTTCGTCAAGGGCGTGATTGATTCGGCCGATCTGCCGTTGAATGTGTCGCGCGAAATCCTGCAGGAGTCGCGCGACGTCAAGGCCATCCGCGAAGGTTCGACAAAGCGCGTGCTGAGCTTGCTGGAAGAACTGGCAAACAGCGACGAGCAGGAACAGAAGGACAAGTACGCCGGCTTCTGGACCGAGTTCGGCCAGGTGCTGAAAGAAGGCATCGGCGAAGACGCGGCCAACAAGGAACGCATCGCCAAGCTGCTGCGCTTCGCATCGACGCACAACGATTCCGACGCGCAGACCACGTCGTTTGCCGATTACATCGGGCGCATGAAGGAAGGCCAGGACAAGATTTATTACGTCACCGGCGAGAACTACCATGCGGCAAAGAACAGCCCGCATCTGGAAATCTTCCGCAAGAAAGGCGTGGAAGTCCTGTTGCTGACCGATCGCGTCGACGAATGGATGCTGTCGTTCCTGCAGGACTTCGACGGCAAGGAACTGGCCTCGGTGGCCAAGGGCGGCCTCGATCTCGGTTCGCTGGAAAACGAAGCCGAGAAGAAGCAGCACGAAGAAACCGAAACCCAGTTCAAGGACCTCGTCGAAAAGATGAAGACCTCGCTGGGCGACAAGGCCAAGGATGTGCGCGTGACGTTCCGCCTGACCGATTCGCCGGCCTGCCTGGTGGTGGACGAAAACGAATTGTCGGGCAACTTGCTGCGCATGCTCAAGGCCGCCGGGCAGGACGCGCCGGAAGCCAAGCCGATTCTGGAAATCAATCCGGAACATCCGCTGGTGCAGCGCCTGAAGTATGAAGACGCCAAGTTCGACGACTGGTCGCACATCCTGTTCGACCAGGCCTTGCTGGCCGAAGGCGGCGCGCTGACGGATCCGTCCGGCTTCGTCAAACGCCTCAACGACATGCTGCTGGGCATGGCTTCAAAGTAAGAAGATTCCTGCAGTCTTCTCAACGGCGGCCTTGCGGTCGCCGTTGTCGCTTCCGGCGCGGTTTTCCGTTACAGTAAAGCTCGCCATCGGCCTTCGCATCGATCCTCATGGAATTCAACTTCATCAATCCGCGCAAAAACGCGCTGGTCTACCTCATCAAGATCCTCTCCGGCTCGCTGATCCTGTGGTACGGATTGCGCGCTTGCGGCTTGCCGGAACCTTACTGGGCGATGATTTCGCTGATCATCGTGACCGAACCGGACATGACCGTGGCCAAGGCGAATTTCCGTGCGCGCCTGATCAACACCATCTCGGGCGCCATCATCGCCTGCCTGTGCCTGGTGATCTTCGGCGCCACGTTCCTGTCGATGCTGATCGCCCTGACCAGCGCGGTGCTGGTGGCCATGCTGTGGCAGAACTATCCGAGCAACTGGCGGCTGGGACCGGCCACGGTGGTGATCCTGATGTCGGCGGCATTTGCCGGCGGCGGCTTGCACGAGGAACTGCACCTGGCGCTGCTGCGCGTATCGGAAGTGATTGCGGGCAGCACCGTCGCGCTCTTGCAGACCGTGGTCTACATCGGCTTCGTCAATCGCCTGCGCCATGGCGACTGAACTGCGCCACTCGCGCATCCTGTTGCGCCCCTGGCGCGCGGGAGACGCCGCAGCCTGCGCGGCGATGACAGCCGACCCCGAGGTGATGCGCTATTTCCCGTCCGTCCTGAGTCCGGCCGACAACGCGCTGCTGGTCAAACGCATCGACGAACATTTCAATGAACACGGCTACGGTTTGTGGGTGCTGGAAATTCCCGGCGAGCTGGAGTTCGCCGGCTTTGTCGGTCTGCTGCGCGTGGCGTTCGAGGCGCACTTCACGCCGGCGGTGGAGATCGGCTGGCGCCTGGTGCCTGCTGCATGGGGCAAAGGTTACGCCACCGAGGCCGCACAGGCGGTACTGCGCCACGCCTTCAATGTGCTCGGCATGAAAGAGATCGTGTCCTTCACCGCGGCCGGCAACAAGCGTTCGCAGGCGGTCATGCGCCGCCTCGGCATGTACACGCGTGCGGAAGATAACTTCGAACACCCGCGCCTGCCGACCGGCCATGCGCTCAGCGTGCACGTGCTATACCGGCTGCGGCGTGAACAGTGGCTGCTGCAAGCAGCTTACGACGGCTTCGAACAGCCGCTTCCCGTACGGTCATGAGGTTCATCAGGTCCATAAAAAAAACGCTGCGTCCGACCTGATGGCGGAACACAGCGGTTCGTATGGCGAATAATCCTGCCTGGTACGTATCTAATGCGTAGTCAGTGCGTAGTCAGTGCATCTTCAGTGAGTTACGCGCGTCGTGCGGCCCGACGACAACAGACGCACGCGCTCGCCGACGCGGAACAGCTCATCCGCATCCTGGGTGATGGCGCGCAGTTCGCCGTTGTCCAGGCGCACGGTGATTTCCAGGCCCGGCTTGTTGGCCAGGCTGGCTTCCGCGCGGTTGCCTGCGACGCCGCCGATCAGGGCGCCGACAATGCCTGCCGCCAGCGCGCCGTTGCCGCCGCCGATGGCGGAACCGGCTGCAATGCCGCCCAACGCGCCGCCGGCAACCGTGCCGACGCCGGTAGCGCCCTTGTCGATGGTGACGTTGCGGACGGACTCGACCACCCCCATGCGCACCGTCTGTTCACCTTGCGCCTGGCGCGTGTTGTACACGCTGGCGGAATTCGGGGTAACGGCGCAGCCTGCGGCGAGCGTGCTGATGGCGGCGATTAAAAGCAATTTCTTCATACAAGACTCCAACGGAAAGTTTGCCCGGTCATGGGAACAGTGGGCGGCGTTCATGCTGCATGCCATATTCTGAGCACTTCAGGCATAGCAAACAATTCTTGGCATTTTAATACAGACCGCTTCTTGACCGGCTTTCCACGCTTTCGTTCATTTCTTCAGCGGTTCTTCATATCGGATGCTGAAGCGAACAAGGGGCATCGACAAGTGTCCATGAAACTCAGCGGCCGCCCGAAACGTCGATGAAGGTGCCGGTCGCATACGATGCTTCGTCCGACAGCAGCCACAGGACCGCATTGGCGACTTCTTCGGCGCTGCCGCCGCGCTTCATCGGCACGGCGTCCTTGAGGCGGTCGACGCGCCCTGCCTCGCCGCCGCTGGCGTGGATGTCGGTATAGATCAGCCCGGGGCGGATGGCGTTGACGCGGATGCCTTCGGCGGCGACTTCCTTGGCCAGGCCGATGGTGAAGGCATCGATCGCCCCCTTCGAGGCGGCGTAGTCGACATATTCGCCCGGGCCGCCCAGCCTGGCGGCCATCGACGACAGGTTGACGATGGCGCCGCCCTTGCCGCCGTGCCTGGTCGACATGCGACGCACCGCTTCACGCGCGCACAGCAGGCTGCCGGTGACGTTGGTCAGCAGCACGCGGTTGATGCGGTCTGCGCTCAGTTCGTCGAAGCGGGACTGGTGCTCCAGGATGCCGGCGTTATTGACCAGCGCGGTGAGCGTGCCGAGCTCCTTGTCGACGGTCTGAAAGAGATGCAGGATATCGGCCTCCACCGCCACGTCCGATTTCACGGCGATCGCACGGCCACCGGCCTTGACGATGCCCTCCACCACGGCGTCGGCCGCAGCGCGGTTCGATACATAGCTGATGGCGACTGCGTAGCCGCGCGCGGCCGCCGATTGTGCAACTGCGGCACCGATGCCGCGACTGCCGCCGGTAACGATGATGACTGGTTGTCCCATGTGTTTTATCCTTGTGTGTGGTCGTGAAGAGCCTTGGATGGCGAGAGTAGAACCTTCGCCAAATAGTGTAGCCTTATTCCCCCGGCCGCGTCTGATGGCCGGGCCTGAAAAAATTTCAACTTTGATTTCAACCCGCCCTCCTGATTCATGACCCGCAAACGCAGTTTCCCCCACGTCACCAACGCTGACACCCGCGTGCTGATCCTCGGTAGCCTGCCGGGCGACGCTTCACTGGCGCATAGCCAGTATTACGCTCATCCGCAAAACAAATTCTGGGAGTTGATATCGGAAGTGGTCGGTGAAAATTTGCGCGCGATGGAATACGACCAACGCCTGCTGGCCTTGCTGACGCATGGCGTTGGATTGTGGGACGTGATCGCCGAAGCGCGCCGCACAGGCAGTCTCGACAGCAACATTGCAGACCATGCCGGCAACGACCTGGCCGGCATGCTCGACGAATTGCCGCAGTTGACGACGATAGGTTTCAATGGCGGCACCGCCGCGAAACTCGGATTGAAAGTATTGGGAGAGCGTGCGGCGCAATACCGTATCGTGCTGCTGCCGTCGAGCAGCCCGGCGCATACGATGGCTTATGCGAAAAAACTGGCGCAGTGGCTCAACCTTCGGATGTAAACGAATGACCTGCGGAGACGATACCGGCGTATCGCCTCCTGCCGGCAAGCCTTGCTCTACGGCGCGAGTTTGCCGATGTCGCCGTAAGCACGGTTCAGCCACACCTTCACGCGCTGCCGTTCCAGCAGGCCCAGGCCGGCAGTGGCGCGATCGGGGTGGTTCAGCGCAGCCCAGAAACTGGCGCTTTGCTGATCGATCTTTTGCATGGTGGTGTCCGGCAGGCGGCGCAGGCGGATCACGCTTGCGCCCAGTTGTTCTGCGCGCTCGCGCTCGCCTGATGCATCCAGAATGTCGAAACGATCGCCGCGGACTTCGTTGAGCACCAGCACCAGCTTGAGTCGCCCGCCGAACTGATCGAGCCATTTGCGCAGCAGGTCGACCGAATCGCGTCCGGTATCCATGACGTGCCACCAGGTCAGCGTCATGTTGTGCTCGGCCGCAAAATCCAGCACGCCGGAGTCTTCGATCCATGTTGTCAGCGACTGTTGCGTCTGGGCTGCAAGGTCGACCAGGATGCGGCCTTGCGGATCTTCGAGGGCGTATTCAATAAGCGGATCCAGGGCGTCATGCTGGTCCAGCACGATCGGCGCGGAAAAATCTCCGTAAAAACGCAGCAGCGCGCCGTGCGACTTGTCGGTGTCGAAACCGCGGAAAGGAATATTCCAGTCGATGAAGTATTGCGCCAGCACCCGGGAAACCAGCGATTTTCCGACGCCGCCTTTTTCACCACCGATGAAGTGAATATGACTCATTGCTGTGGATCCTTTTTAAACGAGTAAATGTTGAGCAGAGACGAGAACGTCAACAGCAGGCAATGAGCGTGCCAGGAACGGACCACATGATGATCTATGACCGGAAGAAAAGAATATCGTAGAACGAGCCGTTGAAGCCGCCGTTCAGAATCAGATATTGCACCGCCCGGCCGAACAGCACGATGCCCCCAAAGACAATCGCGAGCCGGAGGATGAAGAGTATTTTCTTGAGCATGGACGCAAGTGTAGCTGAACCTGCACGCCAGGCGTCAAACGCAGGCGGCAAAACGGCTCCTGCCCCGCGAGCCGCTCCGTTCTGCATGCCGGTCCTCCCGGCAAGGTATCATTCGGCAATTCGAATTCGGGCAACATCATGCTGATCAAACGCAAATCCATCGAGGCGCAAGCCAACACTAAAGCCGGTCCTGGTCCGGACAAGGACAAGGCCAACTCCAAGGCCAAGCCCAGGTCGAAAGTCACCGCACCGCGCAAGCCGCGCTTTGCGCCGGTCACGTTGTCGGAGCAGGATGGCGTGCGCTACCTGCATTTCGGCACCGAATGGGTGCAAGGCGCCATGCGCATCCGCAAGCCCGACTGGATCGAGCTTGAATACGCGCAACAGATGATGAGCTGGATGTTGTTCAACCAGGCGCCGCAACATATCGTTCAACTCGGCCTCGGCACGGCGGCGCTGACCAAGTTCAGCTACCGCCAGTTTCCCAAGGCGAACGTCACGGCGGTCGAACTGAACCCGTCGGTGATCGCGATTTGCCACAGCATGTTCAAGCTGCCGCCGGAAGACGATCGCCTGTCGCTGCTGGAAATGGACGCCAACGATTTCATCCACGACGAGCAGCGCCACGGCACCATCGATGCGCTGCAAGTCGACCTGTACGACGCCACCGCACGCGGCCCGATGCTCGACACGCCGGAGTTTTACAAGGCCTGCCGCGACAGCCTCAGCGAGGATGGCGTCATGACGGTCAACCTGTTCGGCGACCATCCCAGCTACGCCAAGAACCTCAAGGCGATGCGCTACGCTTTCGACCAGGTCATCTCGCTGCCCGAAGTCCATGACGGCAACGTCGTAGCGATCGGATTCAGGAACGCCGTGGAATTCGACTTCCCGGCGCTGTACGAGCGCGCGGAAGAAATCAAGGCCGCCACCAAGCTGCCGGCGAAATCGTGGGTGAACGGGATCAAGAGCAATTTCTGAGCGGGGCATCTGCTTCGACAGGTCCGGCAAGCCGCCTCAATCGTTCATATATGCAGCTGAATAGCAGCGCCGGCGCGGGTTTTCAGAGGGAGATGGATATTTTTTAGATTTTTTCAAAAAGGGGCTTCCAAGTTTGAAAATAATCGGGTTATAATCACGCCTCTTCATCGGGGGGCGTTAGCTCAGTTGGTAGAGCAGCGGACTCTTAATCCGTAGGTCGAGTGTTCGAGTCACTCACGCCCCACCAAAGAATACAAAGGACTTGAATCGAAAGATTCAGGTCCTTTTTCTTTTGCCGGGCCGGAAACGAATGCATTGCATGAACGCGGCGCATCCGGATTTTTCCCCCGCCAAAACAAACATCCCGCCAGCAGGCGGGATGTTTTGCAAATCACTTCTCTTGCGTGGGCTTCTGATTCTGCGGCTGCCTACAATTTCCCCGCCGCCACATCCTCGTCAATTGCCTCGCGCGCCATCGCCACTGCATTGTCTTCCGCTTCCTTGCGCGTGTTGCCGCGGAACGGAGTGACGTTGGCGCGGCGGAATGGCACCGGGTTGTCGTTGCGATGCAATTGATAAGCGCCGACCCAGGTGCCGTCGCGTTGTTCGCTGCCGCTGGCGCGGATGAAGTAGCCCTTGTGTTCGTAGGAGTCGAGGTCGAGTTCGGAGTCGATCAGCGCGCGTGCGAATGCCGCGCCGGCCATCTGGGCGGCATGGACCGTGTCGAAGGGCGAACCCTTGATGTTCGGGTATTCTTCTTCACCGTCAACCTTGATGCTGCAAAACACGCCCTTCTTGCCGGGCTGGATACTGTCGATCACGATGAAATGCTTGCCGCGATGGGTGGAACCGTACTGCGCCATTGTTTCTGCCTCTATGGATAATTAGCAAGCATCGTAGCATATGCCCCTCTTGCATGAAGGCAACCCCTCGTGCGTGCCATGGACGGCTACAATATGCGTCAAACAAATTCACGGGACAAGTTCATGGAAGCAGAATTCTGGCTGGAGCGCTGGCGCGACGGGCGCACGCATTTTCATCAAACCCGCGTGACCCCGCTGCTGCAAAAATACTGGCCGGCGCTGGCGCTGCCGCAAGGCAGCCAGGTGCTGGTGCCGCTGGCGGGCAAGTCGCTCGACATGGTGTGGCTGGCGTCGCAGGGACACCGCGTGCTGGGCGTGGAATTGTCGCAGCTGGCAGTCGAGCAGTTCTTCGATGAAAACCGGCTGCAACCGCAAATCCGCGAATCCGCTTACGGTCGCCACTATACGGCCGGCGACGTCGAGATCATTTGCGGAGATATCTTCAAGCTGGATGCGGCGCTGCTGTCGGCATGCGTCGGGGTCTATGACCGCGCCGCGCTGGTGGCGCTGCCCGCCGACATGCGTGCACGCTATGCCCGGCACGTCTACGGCCAGTTATCCGCGCACTATCGCGGCATCCTGATTACGCTCGACTATCCGCAGGAACAGATGGACGGCCCGCCGTTCTCGGTCGGCGATGCAGAGGTGCAGGCGATCTTCGCAGCGCATTCGGAAGCGCTCGTGATCGACCGCCGCGACATCCTCGACAAGGAGCCGAAGTTCAGCGAGCGCGGCGTCACCCGGCTCGATACGGTGGTGTATCAGTTGCAGCGCAAAGGCTGATTTCCCTCGTCACGCGTCATTTGATCTGCCCGATCTTGCGCAGGAAGTCTTCGACGTCCTTGCTCGCCAGATCGCGGTAGCGGTTGTCGAACGAGCCGACGGTGACGCCCACGCTCTGGCAATCCTTGTACATCTTTTTTTCGTCCGCCAGCGACAGCTTGTCGCTGCTGCCGACCAGGTGGCGGCTCCAGCTGGCGATGTCGGTTTCGGTCATCGGGCAGTTGCGCGTGGAAGTGCCGAGCCTGAGGTAATGCACGCCCTGATTGCCATCGAAGCTGTGGTGCGCGCCGTCGTAGACGCGATAGTCGATGACACCCGGATATTCTTCCTGCATGCCCTTGATCTGGTCGAGGCAAAACTTCGCCGGCGTGTAGTCGTCCTTGCTGCCCATCAGGAACAGCATCGGCGCGCCTGTTTTGTCGTAGCTGCCGTTTTTGCGGAAGCGCGAATTCTGGCAGCCGGGATAGGCGGGAATGTGGAAGGCGAATTGCAGGTTCTTATTCTCGCGCAGCACGTTGTCGCGGAAGGATTTGACCGCGGTTTCATTGGCGGCGATGCCACCCCGGCTGAAGCCGATGATGCCGATGCGGTCGGCGTCAAAGCGTGGATCGGCGGCAAGGAATTTCAGCGCGAAAAAAGCGTCGGCGGTGTCGGCTGCATTGCTGACCAGGTTCTGGTCCTCCACCGTGCTCTCGACACCGCGCGGGGTAAACGAATCGACCACGAAGGCGGCGAAGCCGAGCTTGTTGAAATACGGCGCCCAGAACCCGGTGTCCTTGGATTGCACGCCGGCGCTGCCGTGCGCAATCACGACCACAGGAATCTTGCCGGCCGGCGGATTCGGCGGCAGCATCAGGTAACCGAAAATCTCGATCGGTTTGCCCACCCGCTTTGCCATCTCGAACTTGTTGGCGTATTCGGCCGAAGGGAAGCTGATCTTTTGCTGGGCAGAGGCAAGGCCCGACCAGGACAACACGGAGCACGCCGTCAGGATGGACATCAGTACCTGCATGGGGCGGCGGAGATGGCGGAATATTTTTTTCGAGTTCATGTCTGCCTTCAAAAAATTGCACTCCATCATGCCAGCAAGCCCCGCGCCTTGGCTGACAAGCTCGTCAGGAACCGCGGATCGCAAACGCCTTTTTACGGCTACGCATCTCGAAATAAAGCGATAATGCTGCTTTCCCAAGCCAGCGACGACGTCCAGCCGATGCAAGACCCCGATCAAGACTCTCCCGAAGTGCAGCCGACCCGTCCATGGATCGTGCTCACCACCACCTACGATGTGGAAGCGTGGATCGATAGTTACAACCGGGATCTGCAGCAGGCGGTGAAGAAGGACAACACCAAGGGTTACGGCATCTGCTTCTGTATGGAACTGGGCGGCGAGGTGTACCTGCACACGACCTCCGAAGGCGACATCCTGCTGGACGTGACGGAAGAGGCGGAATGGGTGGCGCCGGTCATCAGCGCTGCAACCGGCGTGGCGGCGCCATCATCGACAGTGTGGGCCCTGCCCGGCGATACGCTGACGCAACTGGTGCTGGGGCTGAGCGGATTGATCGCTGCCACGCGCATCGTCGTCAGCCATGCCTACAAGACCCCGAAAAACTGGCCGCAGCGCTATTGAACGGTGCGGCCTCAGCCCGGCAACGACAGCGACGTCATTGCGACTTCGGCTTGGTGTTGATGGCGCGGCGAGCGTCGGCGTCGCGTTCGGATTTCTTTTCGAATTCGGTGCGTTCGCAGGCGCACAGGATAAAGGCGATGCAGGCCGCCAGCGAAATGGCAATGAAACGCTTCATGGTATTCCCCGATAGTGATGGGCCGATGCCGGAGCCGTAGTTGCAGTTGCAGTCGTAGCCGCAGCCTGGAATCGCGCCCTTATTTCCCTGGAACAAGAGTCTAACCCAGCCCCTCCCAAAAACAAAGGATAACGCTCCGCATTGCGGCATGGACATCGCGCGTGGGGCATGCAACAGCTCAGGCGCCGCGTGCGTTCGCCAGGTCGTATTTCTTGATCTTGTCGTACAGCGTCTTGCGCGGAATGCCGAGCTGCTCGGCCGCCAGCGCGACGTTGCCGTCAGCCCCGGTCAGCGCATCCTCGATCAGCGTGCGTTCATAGGCGTCGAGTCGCTGCGGCAGGCTGACTGCGGCCGCCGATGCCGCCGCAGCCGCATCGGCAGCGCTGCTGTCGGCCACTCCGAGCACCCAGCGATCGGCGAAGTTGCGCAGTTCGCGCACGTTGCCGGGCCAGTCGCGTTGCTGCCACTGCGCCATGAGCGCCGCGGTCCAGGCCGGCGCCGCGCGGCCGTAACGGATTGCTGCGGCGTGGATGAAATGCGCCAGCAGTAGCGGAATGTCGTCGCGCCGCTCACGCAGGCGCGGCAAGTCGATGCTGACCACGCCGATGCGGTAATACAAGTCTTCGCGGAACAAGCCCTGCGCGCTCAATTGCAGCAGGTCGGCCTTGCTGGCCGCGATCACGCGGCAATCGATGACGATCGACTCGTTGCCGCCAAGGCGCTCCAGCCTGCGCTCTTGCAGCACGCGCAGCAGCTTGACCTGCAAGGCCATCGGCATGCTTTCGATTTCGTCGAGGAACAGCGTGCCGCCGTTGGCGTATTCCAGTTTGCCGATGCGGCGTTTCTGCGCGCCGGTGAAGGCGCCCGCTTCGTGACCGAAGATTTCACTTTCGAATACGCTCTCCGGCAATGCGCCGCAGTTGATCGCCACGAACGGCCCCTTGCGTTCGCTGGCGGCGTGCAACTGGCGCGCCACGACCTCTTTGCCGGCGCCGGTCTGGCCGTTGATGAGGATGTCGACCGAAGTCGGGCCGACGCTGCGGATCAGCGTGCGCACCCGCTCCATCGCCGCCGACTGGCCCACCAGCGCGGGCGTGGCGGGATCGGCCAGCCAGGCTTCGCGCAGGCGGCGGTTGTCGAGCACCAGGTTGCGCTTCTCCTGCGCGCGCCGCGCCGTCTCCAGCAAGCGGTCGGCGGCAAAAGGCTTTTCGATGAAATCATAGGCACCGGCGCGCATCGCTTCCACCGCCATGGCGACGTCGCCATGCCCGGTCACCACGATCACAGGCAGATCGGCGTCGGCGGCCACCGCGTGCGCCAGCACTTCCAGCCCGGAACGTCCCGGCAGCCGCACATCGGTTACGACAATGCCGGCGAACCCGGCGTGCAGCAGCGGCAAGGCTTGTTCGGCGTCGGCGCAGGCCTGCACGCTGAATCCGCCCAGCTCCAGAGTTTGCGTCGTCGCCTTGCGCACGCTTTGTTCGTCTTCAATCAGGATGGCGAGTGCGTTGGGTGCGTTGGGTGCGTGGGGTACGTTCAATGATGTCTCCATGAATCAGGAATATCAGGAATCACGGGGCCGGCACCGGCAGGCGCACGGTGAATTCGGCGCCGCCTTCGGGCAGATTATGCGCCGACAGGCGACCGTTCATCGCCTGCACGATCGACGATGAAATCGCCAGTCCCAGTCCGAGTCCTTTGCCGCTCGGCTTGGTGGTGAAGAACGGTTCGAACAGGTGCGGTGCGACTTCGTCGGGAATGCCGGGGCCACTGTCGCGAATGCGGATGACGGCTTCGCCGGCTTCGTGCTCGACGATCACCGTGACGCGCTTGTCGACAACGTATTCGACGGTTTCCACCGCATCGATGGCATTGCGCAGCAGGTTGATCAGCACCTGCTCTGTACGCACCACGTCGCCCATTACTTGTACCGGACTGCGTACGTCGATCTCGATGGCGACCGCCTGCTGGCGAAACTCGTTGCGCAGCAGCAGCACCGCCGCCTCGACCGTCTGCGCCACGTCGACCACGGCGATGGCGTCGCCGCTCTTGCGTGCGAAGCCCTTCAATTGCGCAATGATCTTGCCCATGTGGGCGCTGGCGCCGCTGATGTGTTCGAGGTTTTCTTCCACCTGCGGCAACTGGCCGCGGCGCATGAATTGCACGGCATTGTCGGCGAAGGCGCGGATCGCCGCCAGCGGCTGGTTCAGCTCGTGCGTGACGCCTGCGGCCATCTGTCCCAGCATGGCCAGCTTGCCGGCCTGCACCAGCTCGTTCTGCGTCGAGCGCAACAGGCTTTCGGTCTGCTGCAGGGTGACGTATTTTCCTTCCAGCGCCTGGTTTGCCACGCGCAGCTCCTGGGTGCGCACCGCGATGGTGGCGTCCAGCTCCTGCGCTGCACGGCGCAAGGCATCGCGCGATTCCAGCCGCTCCTGCAGGCGCCGCCTGCGCTGGTAAATCGCCCACAATGAAATTGCCGCGATCGCCATGATCAGCGCCACCCACATGGACCACAGCATGGCGATGCGGGTGATGCGCGCCTCGGATGGAAACAACATCAGCTGCCAGCCCTGCTTGTCGATGGCGCGCGCGACGTGATCGCCGAAGCCGCGCCGCAACGCCTTGGGCATCGCGGCCACCGGCGTGATCGGCTGGTCCGCATATTGATGCGTGCCGGCCAGTTCCTGCTGCAGCTTGCCGTCGAGCGGACGCAGGCTGTGGTATTTCCATTCCGGACGATTGCTCAGGAACACCACACCGCTGTGATCGGCCAGCGTGATCGGATCTTCATTGCTGCGCCAGGTATGTTCAAACTCGGACAGGTCGACCTTGACCGTCATCACGCCGATCGGCTTGCCTTCGCCGCGCGGCGCCCCGGCCGGATAGATCGGCTGGGCCATGAAATAACCTGGTTCGCTGGAGATATTGCCGATGCCGTAGAAACGTCCGGAGCCGCCGGCCAGTGCCTCGGCAAAATAAGGCCGGAAGCCGAAGTCGCGACCGACAAAACTGGCTTCCTCGTTCCAGTTGCTGGCCGCCAGCGTCATGCCGCGCGCATCCATCATGTAGATCGCCAACACCTTCGACTGCTTCTGGATCGCCTGCAGGCTCAGGTTCAGGCGTTGTACTGCGGCCGCATCGTCGGGATGATGCAGCACCTGATCGACGTCGGCCAGCGCACCGAGCGCGTACGGCATGATCTCGAACTTGTCGAGGATGGATTGCAGGTCGAGCGCGACGATCTGCAATTGACGCTCGCCGGCGGCATGGAGGTCGCTGCGCGCTTTTTCCGCCGCAACGAAATACGACGCAAAAAAAACCGCCCCCGCGCACAGCGCGACGACGGCGATCAATATCGGAAATTTGCGGGAAGTCATGGCTGAGGGGGTGCGCTGAACATACATGCCGCCATGATACCCGCTGGCGCGTGCTGCCCTGCTCTCTCTCCCTTTGCTTCCCGCAAATCCATCAGTCCTCGTCCTTGAGGTAACCGACCTTGCTCGGATCGCGCATGCGGAAAGTGATCAGCAAAGCGATCGCACACATGATCGATACGTACCAATAGAAGTTGGATTCCATGCCGGCCGCCTTGAACGACAGCGCGACGAACTCGGCCGAGCCGCCGAAGAGGGCATTGCCGACCGCGTACGACAGACCGACGCACAGCGCACGCACTTCCGGCGGGAACATCTCGGCCTTGATCAGGCCGCTGATCGAGGTGTAGAAGCTGACGATGCACAAGGCCAGGATCGCCAGGCCGAAGGCGGCGTACGGATCGGTGACATCCTTGAGCATGTGCAGGATGGGCACGGTGCACAGCGTGCCGAGCACGCCGAACAGCAGCATCATGTTGCGGCGACCGATCTTGTCGGACAGTGCGCCGAACACCGGCTGCAGGATCATGTAGACGAACAGCGCGCCGGTCATCACTGCGCTGGCGGTCTTGGCGTCCATGCCGGCGGTGTTGACCAGGTACTTCTGCATGTAAGTGGTGAAGGTGTAGAACATCAGCGAGCCGCCGGCGGTGAAGCCGACCACGGTGAAGAAGGCGCGCTTGTGCTTCCACAGACCGGCGAAGGTGCCGGCTTCCTTCTTCGTGCGGGTCTCGGCGGTAGCGGTCTCAGTCAACGACTTGCGCAGGTACAGCGCAATCAGCGCGCCAAATGCGCCCAGCACGAACGGCACGCGCCAGCCCCAGGCGCGCAGCTCTTCATTGCTCAGCGTCTGCTGCATGGCGACCAGCACCAATACCGCCAGCAACTGGCCGCCGATCAGCGTGACGTACTGGAACGAGGCGAAGAAGCCGCGGTTATTTTTTGGCGCGATTTCGCTCATGTAAGTCGCGCTGGTGCCGTATTCGCCACCCACCGACAGGCCCTGGAACAGGCGCGCCACCAGCAGCAGGAACGGCGCCGCCGTACCGATCACGGCATAGGTCGGCAAGAAGGCGATCATCAGCGAGCCGCCGCACATCATCAGCACGGAGATCATCATCGAGGTCTTGCGGCCGTGCTTGTCGGCGATGCGGCCAAATAGCCAACCGCCGATCGGACGCATCAGGAAACCGGCCGCGAACACGCCGGCGGTATTCAGCAATTGCGTGGTGGTGTCGCCCTTGGGAAAGAAGGCCGGTGCGAAATAGATTGCACAGAATGAATAGACATAGAAGTCGAACCACTCGACCAGGTTGCCCGACGAAGCGCCGAGGATCGCAAGGATGCGCTGTTTGGTGGTGGATGGTCCCGCAGCGACGGATGAGGTCGCTGAAGCTGACGTGGTGGAAACTGTTTGAGTCATTGCTATCTCCAGGTTTGTAAGCGGCCGGACTTGCGCCACGAAAAATCATGGACGGAACGGCTGTTTGGTATCGGGTGTCAGGCGCGTGCCTGCAATCGCTGCCGCGAACACATTGCGCGCGGTGCGACAGGAGCGAGAAAGGACGTGGATTTGCCGGACTACGGCGAAGGAAGCTGCGTCACATCTGTCTCCTGCTTTATTGTTTTGAGAGAGCCATATGCAGGCATCGTGCCAATCAGATGCAGTCGATCAACCTACTGATTTCAAAGGATTTTTTAAAATTCATTACAACCAGGAAAGTTCTTTCCTTGCGGACATCCGGAATCCCGCACAGCCACTTTGCGGATATCCAGCCAAAGGGGGCGCCAATAAAAAAGCCCGGACCGTTACCGGGCCGGGCTACTTGTCGGAGCGTCGCAGAGGAATCAGCGCAGGCGCGGTTCCGACGGCGTGATGTCGATGGTGCGGCGCGCTGCCGGCAAGGCCGGCGTGCCGCTCAACGTGAACACGCTGACCAGCTGCGCCAGGCTGTCGGCCTGGCTCTGCATCGAAGCGGCAGCGGCGGCGGCTTCTTCCACCAGTGCGGCGTTCTGCTGGGTGACCTGGTCCATCTGGGTGATGGCATGGTTGATCTGCTCGATGCCGGTGGTCTGCTCTTCGCTGGCGGAGCTGATCTCGGCGACGATGTCGGTGACGCGCCTGACGCTGTTGACCACTTCCGCCATCGTCGCGCCGGCCTGCTCGACCAGCTTGCTGCCGTTGCCGACCTTTTCCACCGAGTCGTTGATCAGCACCTTGATCTCCTTGGCGGCTGCCGCGGAGCGTTGCGCCAGGCTGCGCACTTCGGAGGCGACCACGGCGAAGCCGCGACCCTGCTCGCCCGCACGCGCTGCTTCCACCGCGGCATTCAAGGCCAGGATATTGGTCTGGAAGGCGATGCCGTCGATGACGCTGATGATGTCGACGATCTTGCGCGAGGAGTCGTTGATCGCGCCCATGGTGTCGACCACCTGGCCGACCACGCCGCCGCCCTGGGTGGCGATTTCAGATGCCGACACCGCCAGCTGATTGGCCTGGCGTGCGTTGTCGGCATTTTGCTTGACGGTGGAGATCAGCTCTTCCATCGAGGACGCGGTTTCTTCCAGCGCGCTGGCCTGCTGCTCGGTGCGGGAGGACAGATCGAGGTTGCCGGCGGCGATTTCGCTCGAGGCCGTGGCGATGGTGTCGGTGCCGGTGCGCACGTTGCTGACGATGCCGCGCAGGCTGATGTTCATGTCTTGCAGCGCTTGCAGCAACTGGCCGGTTTCATCCTTGCTGCCGACCTGGACGTCGCTGGTCAGGTCGCCCTCGGCGACACGGCGCGAGATCGTCACGGCCGAATTGATCGGACGCGTGATGCCGACCGTCAGGTACCAGGCGCACAGCACGCCCAGTACGAGGATCAGGCCTTCCAGCGCGAGCAGCAAAATGCGGCTGTCTTCGGCGATGATGTCGATGTGTTTGGCGGTCTCGTCGATGTCCTTGCGCTGCAGTTCAACCAGTTGACGCATGGTGTCCTGGTAGGCGTTGGATGCAGGTACGAAGTCTTTTTCCAGCACGCGTTCGGCTTCTTCAATGTTGCCGGCGGCCTTGGCCTTGTTGATGGCGTCACGCGAGCTCAGGTACAACTTGCGCTGTTCGCCGATCTTCTGGAACAGCTTCTTTTCTTCGTCACTTTCCAGCAACGCTTCCACCTTCTTCTGGTACTCGCCGGAACCCTTCGACGAAGCCGCCGCCTCCGCCGCGAAATAAGGGCCGAGCGCCGGGTCGCTGCTCTTGGCTATGGCGATGGTGCGGCGGATGCCGCTGGCGAGATTGGCGTACCAGTCGCCGATCAGGCGCTCCTTCAGCAGCGGCTGACTCATCATCTCGCGCGTGGCCGACGACACCGTCTGCAAGCGCCAGATGCCGATGGCCGTAATCACGATGGAGAAGGCCAGAATGACGGCGAAGCCCAAAGCCAGGCGCTTGCCGATTCGCATGTTTCCGATAATGTTCATTACTTTTTCCATCCCGTTTTACCGTCGCTGCTGCGCGACGTGTTTTTCAAATTCTCGAGGCGACCCGATCCGCCCGACACCGCCGGGCAGGTCGCCATTACAAATCAAAACAAGAGGTTTGATTCGCCGCAACATGCGATGAAAAGCCCCGCAGATCGTGGCTTTGAGGCCCATGTTGCACAACAGGCATCGAAAAAACGGGAATGGCATTGATGCTTAGACAAGATCGGCATCGGAAGTGTTATCGGAACGACCACGATCTTGCCGGATGGACAAGTCGAATGAGCAGATGTTACCGATTGAGGCCGCCGGCGATCAGTTTGCCGACTTCCGCCAGGACCGCATTGCGCTGCTCTTCCGAGGCCTTCGTTTCGGTGAGATAAATCGACGCCAGCAACGGCGCCCGCTGCGGCGGCCAAATGATGGCGACGGTGTTGGTGGTGCCGTAGTCGCCCGAACCGGTCTTGTCGCCGACTTTCCAGCCCTGTTGCATGCCGGCGCGCACACGACGGTCGCCGGTTTTGTTGGCCAGCATCCAGGCCGTGATCTGGCGTCGCGACGCTGCCGACAAGGCATCGCCGAGCAGGATTTTTTGCAGGTTGCCGGTCATCGCCGCCGGCGTCGTGGTGTCACGCGGATCGCCGGGGATGGAGGTGTTGAGCTCGGTCTCGAAACGGTCGAGGCGCGTCGTATCATCGCCCAGTGAGCGCACGAATTTATTGAACGGCTCGAGGCCGCCGAGGCTGCGCAGGATCAGATTGGCGGCGGTATTGTCGCTCAGCGTGATGGCGGCTTCGCACAATTGCGCCAAGGACAGGCCGTCGCCGCCGACGTGCTTGCCGGTGGTCGGCGAATAATTCACAAGCACGTCTTCGCCGTAGACGATGCGACGGTCGAGCTGCTCGGCGCCGGTGTCGACGCGCCTGAGCACGGCCGAGGCGGCCAGGAACTTGAAGGTGCTGCACATCGGGAAGCGTTCATCGGCGCGATAACCCCAGCGACGACCGCTGCCGCTATCGAGGATTTCCACGCCGAGACGGCCGGCGACGCCGGCTTCCAGCTTGGCCAGACGCGACACGACGGAAGCGGAGTCCTTAGATTTTTTTGCCTCGGCGGTTCCGGTTGCCCAGGCGCCGCCGGCACAGCCGGCCACTACCGCGCCTGTCATGGCGAGAAAATGTCTTCTGTCGGTCATCATTTTTCCTTGCAAAATTGGGGTCGAAGCGAAATGATAGGCAGCAAGCACGGTCATCGCAACTCATGATAATTTGCCCCAGACCACAGAAAAACTGATACCAGGATGACTTCGGACGACTCATGCATCTTCCCCTCAATGCCCTGCGCGCCTTCGAAGTGGCGGCGCGCCATCTCAGCTTCACCTCTGCCGCCGACGAGCTGAACGTGACCCAGACCGCCGTCAGCATGCAGGTCAAGAATCTGGAGGAGCGCCTCGGCGTGACGCTGTTTCGTCGCCTGCCGCGCGGCCTGGCGCTGACCGACGAAGGCCTGGCGCTGCTGCCGGTGCTGGCCGAATCCTTCGAACGCATCGCCACCGTGCTCGGCCAGTTCGAGAACGGCCGCATGCGCGAAGTGCTGACGCTGGGCGTGGTCGGCACGTTTGCGGTCGGCTGGCTGATGCCGCGGCTGCGCGAATTCCAGCAGACCTATCCGTTCGTCGACCTGCGCCTGCTGACCAACAACAACCGCGTCGACCTGGCCGGTGAAGGACTGGACTACGCGATCCGTTTCGGCGACGGCGCCTGGCACGGCACCGACGCCGAGCGCCTGTTCGCCGCGCCGCTGTCGCCGATGTGCGCGCCGGCGCTGGCGGCACGGTTACGCCGGCCGCAGGACCTGGCCGGCGAAACGCTGTTGCGCTCCTACCGCACCGACGAGTGGAACCACTGGTTCGCCGCCGCCGGTGCGCCCTGCCCGCCGATCCGCGGCTTCGTGTTCGACTCTTCGCTGACCATGGCCGAAGCGGTGGCGCAACAAGCCGGCGTGGCGCTGCTGCCGGTCAACATGTTCGGGCGCGAGCTGCGCCAGGGGCGGCTGGCATGCCCGTTCGAGATTTCCATCAGCGACGGCGCGTACTGGCTGACGCGCCTGAAATCGCGGCAGGAAACCCCGGCGATGCAGGTCTTCCGCGGTTGGCTGCTGGCCCATGCCGCCGCTGCGGCGGCGTAGGAAAAAGACCACATCCCTTATCAGGAAATGCCTGATAGTTGCAAAAGAGAACACACCGTAAAATAAATGATATAAACTATTTACATCCGCATCGCATCAGGCTTCACGAGGCTCATGTAATCGTTTACAAATGCGGATTGCAGGTCACATCCTGAGCAGATCAGGCGACTTGCAACGTGTCTCAACCCAACAAGGAAACGGGGGACATCATGAAAAATTACTTCGCTGCGCTGTATCGGAAACTGGTCGATTACCTCAACGACTCCAGCGCCCTCACGACCGGATCGCACCGCGGCGAGCCGCATTGCTGCGGCATGTACTCGGGCCTGTCCGACATGGAACAGGGTCACGAAAAGAACTGACGATTCCCTTGCCTGGGCGGGCCGCATGCCGCGACCTGCCCAAGCGGCATTTTCTGCGCAACGCCCCTCTTTTCCGGTTTTCTCCGCTCGCTCACCTCCCCGCTCCAGCCTTGCCCGGCACGCCCTTCGGCGCTTGCCCTTATAATTTCAGCAGATCAACATCCCGTCACGCCTTCCCCGGCGCGCATCGCCTGCAATGTCCGACAACACCATCGCCCGCAACAAGTCCATGACCCGTTTCGACCAGCACGACAGCGTGTGGCTGTTCGGCTATGGATCGCTGATCTTCAAGGCGGACTTCCCTTTCATCGAGCGCCGTCCGGCGCACATCGTCGGCTGGAGCCGGCGCTTCTGGCAAGGCTCGCACGACCACCGCGGCACCGTGCAAGCGCCCGGCCGGGTGGTGACGCTGATCCGGGATGAAGGCGCGACCTGCGCCGGCATGGCCTACCTGATTACGCCGGAAGTGTTCGGCCATCTCGACTACCGGGAAAAGAACGGCTACCTGCGCCTGGCTACCGACATCCTGTTTGAAGACGGCAGCTGCACCGAGGGATTGATCTACATCGCCACGGAAGAGAACGCCGCCTTCCTCGGTCCGGCGTCGGAACGCGACATCGCGCGCCAGATCGCCGGCGCGGAAGGCCCGAGCGGACGCAACGCCGATTACCTGCTGGGGCTGGCCGTGGCCTTGCGCGAACTGGGCAAGGACGATCCGCACGTGTTCGAGATCGAGCGTCACCTGCAGTTGCTGGATGAGATGAATGCGGAGAACGACAAGGGGAAGGATGCGGCGGACATGCCGCATCCCTGAGTGAAACTTACTGGCGCGCCGCCAGCAGCAGCGCGCCGGCGCTAATGAAGAAGCCGCCGGTGGCCTTGTTCAGGCGCGCCACGCCGCGCGAGGTGCGGATGTAGCGGCGGATCTGCTTGCCGCAGGCCGAATACACCGCGCTGGACACGAATTCTGCGCACAGGTAAATCGAGCCGAGCACCAGGAACTGATGCGCCGCCGGCCGCGCCGGATCGATGAATTGCGGGAAGATTGCGGCGAACAACATGATCGCCTTGGGGTTCGTGATGCCGAGCAGGAACTCCTGCATGACCAGCGCGAACGCGCCTTTCTGCGCCGGCGCCGACGATGCTGCGCCGGGCCCGACGCCGTCGGCCAGTTCCAGTCCGTGGAATTCACGGCTGCGCCAGGCGCGCCAGCCGAGATAGAACAGATACAGCGCGCCGACCCACTTCACCGCCGTGAAGGCGGCTTCCGAAGCCAGCAGCATGGCGCCCAGCCCCACCGCCGACACCGTCAGGAAAATCGCAAACGCCGTCACGCGCCCGAACGTGGCCAGCAACGCCACGCCGACGCCGCGGCGAATGCCGTTGTTGAGCGCGCAAAAATTATTCGGACCTGGCACCAGCGCCAGCATGATGGCGACGGGGATGAAGAACAAGGCGTCCATGTTGCTTCCGTTTCCTGAACGTTGGAGAGCGATGATTTTATCAGCCGCAGGATTTCCGTGTCGCCACAGCGCGCCCTGTGGCGGCGATGCCCCCCTCCCCTCCCGGCAGATGGCCGCGGTCCGTAGTGTAAAATTCCGGTCCGCCTCCGATTCGCCGGAGCGGTCCAGGGATGCCATGACTATCACGATCAATAACGAACTCCTCCAATACATCGACCCGCTTACCGCCAACGAATACGCCGCCCTTGAACGCAGCCTGCTGGCCGAAGGTTGCCGCGATGCGCTGGTGCTGTGGGGCGACGTGCTGGTCGACGGCCACAACCGTTACGAAATCTGCCGCAAGTACGACATCGAATTCAAGACCGTGCAAAACACCGGCTTCACGTCGATCGACGACGTCATGCTGTGGATGATCGACAACCAGCTCGGCCGCCGCAGCGTGACCGACTTCCAGCGCGGCGTGCTGGCGCTGCGCAAGCGCGACATCATCTCCGCCCGCGTGCGCGCCGAGATGGATGCGTCCATCGCCGCCAAGGCTGAGGGTACTGCGCCGGTAGAAAGCGCCGATACGCCGGCCGAAGAAGCAACGATCCCGAGCGCCTCCATCAAGACCCGCGAAGACATCGCGCGCGTCGCCGGCATCAGCTCCAACACCATCGGCCAGATCGAAAAGATCCGCAAGACCGCCGCGCCCGAACTGGTCGAGGCGGTGCGCACCGGCACCATCTCGATCAACGCCGCTGCTGCAGTGGCGTCGCTGCCGAGCCAAGAACAGATCACGGCGGTGGCCGGCGGCAAGAAGGAATTGCGTCAGGCCGCCAAGATGGTGCGCGAGAAGCAAGCCGCCAATCGCACGCCGCGCGTGACTCCCGAAGCAGCAGAAGCAGCCGCTGCGGCTGCCGGCGGCGACGTCCCGCCGTGGTCCGAATCCGGCGACGATGCGGCTGCGTTGCGCGCTGAAATCTCTACCCTCAACGCGCGCATCGCCGCGCTGACGGCGGAGAACCGGACCCTGCAGGCGGAGATCGACGCGCTGCGCGGCGTGACCGCCTGACCCCGCGATAGTCGATAGCAGATAGCCGACCTTGCCGGTCTACACGCTCAACGCCGCGGTCGAGATCGAACTGGAGATCCGCAAGAGCCGCTTCATCGGCATCGTGATGCCGGTGGACAATCGCGACGCCGCCTTGCGTCAACTGGAACAACTACGCGCGCAACATCGCGCCGCCACCCACGTGTGCTGGGCGCTGATGGCCGGCGGCCAATCGGGCATGTCGGATGACGGCGAACCGTCTGGCACGGCCGGACGGCCGATGCTGGAGGTGTTGCGCCATCATGAACTCGACGGCGTGCTGGCGGCGGTGGTGCGTTATTACGGCGGCATCAAGCTCGGCGCCGGCGGCCTGGTGCGCGCCTACACCGAGGCCGTCGCCACTGCGCTGAAACAGGCGCAACGCATCGAACGCATCGCCTGGGCCGAAGTGGAAATCGCCATCGCCTATGCCGACGAATCGCAGCTGCGCTATTGGCTGCAACAGAAACATTACGCTCTGCTCGGCAGCCGCCACGACACGCTGGCGCGCCTGCATGTACGCCTGCCGGCGACGGAACTGCCTCAGCTTGCGGGCGGCTTGCCGCGGCTTTCCTCAAACGCCGCGATCACGCAGATCATGTAGTCCATGCGGCGCCGGTTGGCGTCGCTGTGCGGACGTCCCCACAAGGCATCGAACTCGGCCACAACGAGGTGGTATTCAATCTCGCTGACGGGATCCATGGCGTATGCTCCCCTTCGCAGCTCCCCTTCGCAGCTCACGTCGCACGCACCACACGGCCCGCCAGCACGATCGCCAGCGCCGGCGCCACCGCGAAGCAGGCCAACAAAGCATAAGCCGCGTGACGCGCGCCGTCGACGCCGCCCGGCGCGGTCAGACCGGCGGCATTCACCGTAAGTCCGGCCAGCGCGGCGCCGATCGCCATCGCGTAGAGCTGCACCGTGGTGATGCCGGCCGATGCCAGGTTTTCTTCGCCGCGGCGCGCCGACCGCAATACGCGCGTCAACAGATGCGGCCAGCCCAATCCAATGCCCAAGCCTGCACCGCCGAGCGCCAGCGCCAGCCACAAACCCTCAGCCGCGACATCGACGTCGCCCGGCAACAGCACCACCAGCGCCAGCAGCGACAAGGTCATCGCCACCGGTCCGAAGCGCACCATCCGATCGGCGTCCTTGCCGCCGCGGCCCGAGCTCAGCAGCGAGGCCAGACTCCAGCCGCCGGCCATGGCGGCCGTCATGTAACCGGCCTGCAGCGGCGCGTAGCCATGCAGCATCTGAAGGAAATACGGCACGAAGATTTCGGTCATGCTGCCGATCATGAGCAGGCAGACGCAGGCGAACACCTTGCCCATCGTGGCGCTCAGGCGATAGGCTCCGGTCGGCAACAAAGCGACGCCGCCGGGACGCTGATCGAGCCAGGCGACCAGCACGCCCGCCGCCAGGCCGGCCGCGACGCCGAGCAACTTGCCGGCGGTGTCTTCGACCTGCCCGGCGAACGCCACCAGCAGCACCGACAGCGCCAGCAAGCCGATCTTGAATAGCGGAATGCGCACCGGAGCTGAAGCTGCAGCATTTCCCTGCGCCGGCTTGCCGCCCAGCTGGCCGGCCACAATCATGGCCTGCAGCAACGCCACCGGCAGCAGGCACCAGAACGCCAGCCGCCAGGCGCCGCCGGCGGCGAACAGTCCGCCGGCGGCCGGCCCCAGCAAGGTCGCCACGCCCCACATGCCGGACTCCAGCGCCACCGCGCGCGACCACAGGCGCTGCTCGAACAGCACTGGAATCAGCGCATAGCCGAGCGCCGCCAGCAAGCCGCCGCCGAGACCCTGCACGCTGCGCCCGGCCAGCATCCAGGGCATCGACAATGCCGTCGCGCATAGAATCGAGCCGAGCGTGAATACCGCCAGCCCCAGCAAATAGGCGCGGCGCGGGCCGAGCTTGTCGAGCAGCTTGCTGGTCAGCGCCGAACCGACGATGGAAGCGACCACGAACAGCGTGATGTTCCACGCGTAATACGCCAGGCCGCCAATGTCGCGCACCACCGACGGCAGGATGGTGGTGACGATGTGGACGTTGATGGCGTGCAGCGCAACGCCGCCGGTCAGGGCGACCGAGCGCCACAGATTGCGGCCGGTCAGCAATTCGCTCCAGGAGGTGGAAACAGCGGTTTCTGTATGCATGACTAACCTCGACATCGGGATGGATAACGCCTAATATGCAAGCGTTTGTTTGGATATTATCTGGACGCATACTAAACCCGCACAATGAATTACACAAGTAAACACTTGGAAAATAACATCGACCTTAATACTGACATGTCGACCGCCGAACGCATCCTGCTCCGGCTGAAAACGCGCGGCCCCGCCTCCACCGCGACGCTGGCGCAAGAGCTCGGGATGACGGCGGAAGCGGCGCGCCTGCAGGTGCAAAAGCTGCTCGCGGAAGAACTGATCAGCGGCGTGCAGGAAGCCGCCGCCGGCGCCGGACGCCCGCGGCAGAACTGGGAACTGAGCCCCGCCGGCCACGCGCGCTTCCCGGATACGCACGCCTATCTGACGATTCAGCTGATCGGTTCGATCAGACAACTGTTCGGCGAAGAAGGACTCGATCGCCTGATTTCCCAACGCGAAGGCGAGATGCGCAAGGATTACCTGAAGGCGTGCAGCGGCGTCGCCGGTATTCCGAAAAAGCTCGACAAACTGGCCGCCCTGCGCGCCGCCGAAGGCTACATGGCGCGCGTTGAGAAAGACGGCAAGGACTGGCTGCTGATCGAAGACCATTGCCCGATCTGTGCGGCGGCAACCACTTGCCAGGGCTTTTGCCGTTCGGAGCTCCAGTTGTTCCGCGAGGTCATCGGCGACGCCGCCTCGGTAACGCGCGAAGAACATTTGCTGGCCGGCGCGCGGCGTTGCGTCTACCGCGTCAGCCATGCTTGAATACCGCGTGCACAAAGTTGTATAGGCAAGGCCATCGGCTTCATGTCAGAATCGCTGTCGCGCAACATGAAAACCATCCCAAATAAGGAAGCTGCAATGAAGACACCGATGACCGCTTGCCTGCTGGCGCTGACGATGGCGTTGAGCGCCTGCGCAATCCAGCCGGCCGCCGAACAGGCGACGCCGACCAAAGAAGTGCCGCAGGCGCGCGTCTACATCAAGAGCATGCTGTCGCCGACGTCCGGCACTGCCGAAGTGCAGTTCTCGCGCACCTCGACCTTCCTGTACGGGAACGCGCCTCTGGAGCTGGCGATCAACGACGTGGTGCTGGCGCAGATCCAGTCGGGAGAGCATTTCAGCATCTGGCTCAAGCCCGGCACCAGCTACGACTTCAGCATCCGGCCGATCCATTCGCTGAACAGCCCGGCTTATCCGCAGACCAAAAAAATCAGCGTCGAGCTGAAAAATCCCGGCGTCTACAAGGTGCGCATCAGCGCCGGCATCGAAGGCGCGACCCTGCAACAGGAGAAATAGAACTGGGAGCAACCGGGGCCATTCCTCGAATACCCGACTCCAATGAAAAGCGCGGCCTATCCGCGCTTTTTTCATGCCCGCAGGAAAGTTGATGCCGTCCTGCAATGCCCACCGGGCGGGGTTTTGAAGATGGACCGATCGAAAAGATTACCGCAGAAAAACTATCCCGGCGAAATAACAACGCTTTCTGAAAAATTATCAATCGGTCATCATTCTTCGCGCGCCGATGCGCTTCTTCAGCACTAAGATGTGGGAAAAATCTACAACAAAATCTCTCATGGACGAAGAACTCTATCTCATCAAAGACGCCGGCGTGAGTCCGCGCCAGATCCGCCTGGCGCGCGTCATCATCGGCATCCTGCTGCTGTCGGCGGCGGTCGCCACGCCGCTGGCAACGACGCCTCTGCTGCCGATCCCGGGCTACATGAGCGGCTTCGGCATCGCCATGGTCGTGGTCAATGTCATCCTGGCTTCACTGCTGTTCGCCAAGGGATTGATCGAACGCAAGGAGCGCACGATCAGGCTGGGCACGGCATATTTTTTCGTGACCGTGATTTTCGTGCCGCTGATCGCGGCCTTCCCCGGCGGTCTCATGGAAGCGCCCATCATCGGCAGCACCAGCAGCGCCGTCTGGCTGTGGTGTTGCTGGCACACCGGTTTCGGGTTGCTGATCATCCGCTACGCGACGAATTCGGAAGAGACCGCCGGCACCGCTGCGGACGTGCGCAGGTCCATTCTCGTCACGATTGCCGTGGTGGTCTTATTGACGCTGGCTGCTACGCTGGGCTTGCCCTACCTGCCGGAGGTGCTGCGCAACGGCCACGACTTCTTCGACGACTCGACCATGCTGATTCCGGCGCTGGTGTTCGGCGTCAACGTCATCGGCTTGCTCTGCGTGATGCGCATGCGCGAAGAAAAACCGGAGCAGTTATGGCTCATGGTCGGCATGGTCGCCGCCTGTATCGATGTCTGGCTGACGCTGTACGGCGGCGCGCGCTTTTCGCTGGGTTGGTATTTTGCCAAGATGACCAGCCTGTTCACCTCGCTGGCAGTGCTGGTTTCGCAGTTGTACGGCATCACGCGGCTGTACCATAGCATTGCCGGGGCCAACCAGATCTTGATGACGCAAGCCAACCAGGACGGCCTGACCGCGCTGTCGAACCGGCGCTGTTTTGATCAGGTGCTGGAAATCGAATGGAATCGCGCCCGCCGCGACAAGCGTTCGCTGGCGCTGCTGATGATCGACGTCGACCATTTCAAAAAATACAACGATTGCTACGGCCACCTGGCCGGCGACGACTGCCTGCGCCAGATCGCGCAGCAATTGTTGCGCGTGATCAACCGGCCGGGCGACGTCGCGGCGCGCTACGGCGGAGAAGAATTCGTAGTCATTCTACCCAACACGGATGCCGCCGGCGCCCGGCTGGTCGGGGAACGCCTGCTGCTTAACCTGACCGCCGCAAGCATTCCGCACGCTCACAACCAGCCGCTGTGCCACGTCACGCTCAGCATCGGCGTGTCGGCCATGGTGCCGGGCCCCGGCGGCAGTACAAGTACGCTGGCGCTGGCCGCCGACAAGGCGCTGTACGAGGCCAAGGACAACGGCCGCAACCAGGTCTGCATTGGCCGTCCGGAGTTGTTTTCACCGGCGGCGACATCCGCTTTCCTCATGAACTGAAGGACGTCCGCGGCCTGATATTCAATAAAACGATAACTGGTATTGGAAATCGAAATTGGAAATGGATGCCTGAAACACGCATACTGCAACGCAACATAAATCACTTTCTTGCGGAGCCCACCATGCGTATCCTGATCGACGTCCTGCCGTACACCCTGCTGATCGCTGCAATGGTCGCACGCTATTTCGCGTCGACACGCTGATCCACGGCAACCGCCCTTCCGCGGCTAGCCGCGGGCGGGCGAGCAATTCCCGGAAGACGAAAAAGGGCGGAGATTTCCGCCCTTTTGCTTTTTGCGCCCCGGAAAACCTTCTTTTCCGCCTCTTTACAATTTCCCCCGACTGTTCAAGTATCCTCCTCCGCCGTCGTTATGGAGCTGGGTGACCGCGCCGACTTGGCATTACACTCCACGCTTCATTTCGCTTCCCTTCATTTCGAAAGACTGCTCATGCCGCGCATCATGACCCTCATCCTCGCGACAGCACTGGCGCTGGCCATCACCGGCTGCGCCTGCGTACCCGGCTTCGTGGGTTTTGACAGTCGTTGCGGCTTCGCCAACCTTCCCAGCGGCCAGCCCTGAGGGCAATTTACACTTGCAAATCGGGGTTAAGTTTTTGCCTCGAACGGCCCACTGTGCGACGCAGCAAAACGTAACCATCCCGCTTTTTTCTTGCATCACTCCAGATGCAATTCCAGCCACGCGACCACGTCCTTTTGCGCACGCAACCGGCGCTCGGCAGACTCGTTGAAAATCTCGTGGAAAGCGTCGTCGTAACAATGCATCGTCTTGTCGACTTGCGGCACGTGCGCGAAGAAAGCGCGGCTGCCGGCCGGATCGACGAAAGCATCGTCGCCGGCGAACTGCAGCAGCAGCGGCGAGGTAAATGTGCCGGCGTCGCGCTGCACGCAAGCCATTGCGTCCAGCATGAAATTGACGACGCGCGCCGCCACCTTGCCATGATTGAGCGGATCGCCGAGGAAGTCGCGCACCACGGCTTCGTCATGCGACAAACGCTGCGCCGGCAGGCTGGTCGGCACCGCAAAGCCTGGTGCGATCCAGGTGGTCAGCGCCAACAGGAATTTCTGGAAACCGGACATCCGGATCGCCAGCGCCGGCGACGACAACATCAGGCCGCGCACCCTGGACCAGCCGCCGGTGGCAAAACGCGCCGCCACCAGACCGCCCATGCTGTGGCCGAACAAGAATGGCGCGGTCTGCGTGGCCGCGGCGAAATCGTCGAACACGATTTTGAGATCATCAAGAAAATCATCGTTCGCCTGCAAGCTGCCGCGCGCGCCTTCCGAACGGCCATGGCCGCGGTGATCATGTATCCGCACTGAGAAACCGGCGGCATGAAAAATCCCCGCGAGTTCAGCGTAGCGACCGCCATGCTCGCCCAGCCCATGCACCAGCACGACAGCTCCGCGCGGCTGCGGATGCAAGTATTCACGATAGAAAAGCCGGACGCCGTCGGCGGCCTGGAGGAATCCCGTATTTTGATTATTGTCGGACATGGCGCTGCGCTTCCTTGAAGAGGAGATCACGGACGCCTGCATATTGCCCTAAAAACCGACAACGCACAGAATTGCCCCTGCCTTGAAGACGGCACAGGCACGGCGAAGAAAAAATGGGAGCACAACAAAGAAGAGGCCTGAAGAAACAAACGCGCCCGGCGATCTGCTCGGAAAACTGCGGGCAGACTGTCGGGCGGCTGGGGAGCGCCACATTGAGCGCGCCGGGGAATTGGTGTTGGTATATTTTCTAACCGCCAACTCCGGTATCAAGCCCAGATAATAAATTCGCCTCGGCTCTCTTCCAATCGGACGATACCGGATTGCCTTGTAGGACAAGCTCTCCTGTCGCGGCGACGCCGGTTTTTGCTGCTATTGCGCGCTTATGGCGTCGAATCGCGAGCTGCTTGAGCTGCTCGAGTTGCTGTTTCGATGCGCTCGCGATGGCGCGTGCGACGGATACTCCGCAGCGCCAGTTGCACGCTCGCCAGCCACGACAGCGGACGCGGATGCACGACCGCGCGCAATGCACGCGCATAGTCGAGTATCAGCCCCGGCGTCCAGGCCATCGTCATGGCGCGCTTGCGGATGTGGCTGGCAACCCAGACTTCCGGTGTGAACAGGATCTTGACGAAACTGAGCCAGTGATCGGCGCGCTTGCCGATCACGCCTTCCAATGCCGCCTCCAACGCATGCGCGACGGTGCTGGAGCAATTGCGGTGGGTCAGGTTGTAGATTTCTTCGCGACGATAGTCTTGCCAGAACTGCTGCAAGTGGCGCGCATCGTAGTCGCGGAACGAGATCTTTTCGGTCGACTCGCACCACGCCGCCGATTCGGACGGATAGTCGGTCAGGTAACGGCCGCGCACATTGTTGTCCGGCGTTGCGCGCAGCAGACGTGAAAACTCGCCCGGCGAACGATCGATTTCAACCGCCGGATACAGGCTGATGTACAGGCTCGGCGCGATCTCAAGCGCGGCGTGACCAGTCGAGATGCGGCCGCTGGCGTCGACCGCGGCGATGTAGCGATCGACGATGGGACGATGCAGCGTTGCTTCCCTGGCCGAACCGGCTGGCGTCCAGACGTGCACGGTCAGCGGCGTCGCCGACGCGTTGACTGCCGGCGTCGTCGCCGCCAGTTGACCGTCGTAGCTGCCGGCATCGAGCGGCCGGTCGGAATCGGCGTTGCGATAGGCAAGTTGCGACAACGAACTCTCACGCGGCAAACGGCGCGAACGACTTGCCAGCCAGATCAAGCTCCAGCCGCTGAAGATCAGTCCCATGCCGAGGCAATACGGCACGGTGCCCTTGTAGTGCGTGGGATAAGGCTGGAAGAAAAAAATCGCAATCAGAATCTGGCCGATACCGCCTGCCAGCGCCATGCGCCAGCGCGGAAAACGCACGATGGAGGCCGAAATGATCTGCAAGCCGCCGCCGATCGTGAAAGCGGTGCCGAACAGCATCGCCAGCAGCATGTCGCTCTGGTGATAGGGCGAGATGATCAGCAGCGCGATCAGCAGGAACAGACCGCCTTTGACGTAACGCAGCGTTTTTTGCGCACCCACGCCGCTGGATGCCAGGAACAGCGTGGCCAGGCTTTCCAGCAGCAGCAGCCAGCCGAACAGCGTGAGCGGAAACACCAGCACGCCGTCAAGCGCATCGATGCACAGGCTGACGCCGACAATGCCCCATGCCAGTCCCATCAAAGCCAGCACATGCCAATAACGCCGGATAAAATCCGCTCCAAGCAACAACAACGCCAGACGTATCACGTTTTATTCCCCGTTAAGATGACCGCCGACCGACTTCTGCGGCCCGGCCTGTTTTCACCTGTTTTCATTTGTTTCCCGGCATCCATTTTACCGTCGCCTCAGCACTTGTTTCCAATGGAAAAAATCGACGACAATGGGCGGCCTTCTACGCCTTTCTGCCCTTCCGCCCTTCTCCCTTTATGCCATTCATGCTCATCTTCTCCACACTTGCCAGCACGGTGCTGCTGTTTCCTCTGAACGTGGTGCTGCTCGGCGCCCTCGGGTTGCTGCTGCGGCGACGTCGGCCTGAAGCGCTATGGCTGAGCTGGACAGCGGTAGCCCTGTTGCTGGTCTTCAGCACACGGGCCGGCGCGCTGCTGCTGGTCGCGCCGTTGGAGGCGCAGACAACTCCGCTGGCATCGATTCCTCCGACAGCCCAGGCCATCGTCGTGCTTAGCGGCGCGCGGCTGTCGAATGCCCCGGAATACGGTCATCAGGACAAGCCCGGCTTCCTCACTCTTGCACGGCTGCAATACGCCGCGCGCCTGCACCGCGCCAGCGGCTTGCCCATTCTGGTCACCGGCGGCAAACCCGACGGCTCGGTCGAAAGCGAAGCGGCCGTGATGGCGCGCAGCCTGCGCGACGACTTCGGCGTCGCCACGCGCTGGCAGGAACAAGCGTCCGACACCACCGCCGACAACGCCCGGCTGACGGCTCCGATCTTGCTCGGCACGGGCATACAACGCGTGCTGCTGGTGACCGACGCCATGCACATGCCGCGCGCGGTGCGCAGCTTTCGTGCACAAGGCATCGAGGTGATCCCGGCGCCAACGGTGTTTTTCAGCAGCGAACGGCTGACGCTCAACGACTGGTTACCCGGCGGCGAAGGCTTGCGGCGCAGCAACTACGCGCTGCACGAATGGATAGGGATGCTCTGGTATGCGTTGCGACCGGCTCCTGACAAGAGTCGATAAGGCCAAGGAAAGCCTCACTAATCGGGGCTTTCTTTTTTTCTACCACGTTTAAAGTTATCCTGTTGTCGCGCCGTTAACGACACAGTCCGGGCAGCATTCCGGAGGACAACTCGGGTATTTTTATCCAAGTTTTCAAGGCATGCGCAGACACGCCGAGCATTTCCATTTCAATCAAAGAAAACTCTGGAGACCATGGAATGAAACTTTCATTCAAACAACGTCTGTGGGCGCCGCTCGTCATCAGCCTGATCGCTCTGCTCGCCATTTCATTGTTCAACGCTTACCAGGCGCACAACATCCGCCTTGAAGAACGCAAGAAAGATCTGATCAACGTGGCGCAGGTCGCCATGAGCACCATCAAGGAATACGGCGAGCTGGCCAAGAACGGCACGATGAGCAAGGAAGAAGCGCAGAAGACCGCGCTGGCGCGTGTGAAGATGATGCGCTACGGCGCCGACGGCTATTTCTCGGTATCCAATTCGTCTGCCGTGACCGTCATGCACCCGATCAAGCCCGAGTTGAACGGCAAGGATCTGACCAACTTCAAGGATCCGGCCGGCAATCAGGTGTTCGTCGATATCGCCAAAGCCGCCGCATCGCCTCAGGGCGGTTTCATCAATTACATCTGGCCGAAAGTCGGTTCGCCCGATCCGGTGCCGAAGACATCCTATGCGTTCCGCTATGAGCCATGGGATTGGATCGTCACCACCGGCGTCTACATGGACGATGTGAATGCGGCGTTCACGCAATCGGTCTATCAACTGATCGCGATCGTCTTCGGCTTCTCCATCATCCTGATCGCCCTGGTGGTGGTCAACAACCGCAGCATCCTGCGCATCATCGGCGGCGACCCCGGCGACGCGGCGGAAATCGCCAACCGCATTTCCGACGGCGACCTGACGCTGGTCATCAACACCGCGCCGGGCGACACATCGAGTCTGGTGTACGCATTCAAGCGCATGCGCGATTCGCTGACGCATACGATTTCGAATATCAAATCGTCGGCTGACACCATCGCTACCGCGTCGAGTGAAATCGCCAGCGGTAACCTCGACCTGTCCAGCCGCACCGAGCAACAGGCCGGCTCGCTGGAAGAAACCGCTTCCGCGATGGAAGAACTGACCTCGACCGTCAAGCAGAACGCCGACAATGCGCGCCAGGCCAACCAGCTGGCGGTGTCTGCTTCGGAAGTCGCGATCCAGGGCGGCGCGGTCGTCAGCCAGGTGGTCGACACGATGGGTTCGATCAATGAATCGTCGCGCAAGATCGTCGACATCATCAGCGTCATCGACGGCATCGCCTTCCAGACCAACATCCTTGCGCTGAACGCGGCGGTGGAAGCCGCGCGCGCCGGCGAACAAGGCCGCGGCTTCGCGGTGGTGGCGAGTGAAGTGCGCAGCCTGGCGCAACGCTCGTCGGCGGCGGCGAAGGAAATCAAGACGCTGATCGACGACTCGGTGTCCAAGGTCGACGTCGGCAGCAAGCTGGTGCAGCAAGCCGGTGCAACCATGGACGAGGTGGTCGCCAGCGTCAAGCGCGTGACCGACATCGTCGGTGAAATCAGTTCGGCCAGCCAGGAGCAAAGCGCCGGTATCGGCGAAGTCGGCCAGGCCATCACGCAGATGGATGAAGGCACGCAGCAAAACGCCGCGCTGGTGGAACAAGCTGCTGCCGCTGCCCAATCGCTGCAAGACCAGGCCGCCACGCTGGCGCAACTGGTCGGTCGCTTCAAGCTTGATGCCGGCCATGTGCAGGCTGCGCCGATGGTCCGGACTGCCGCGCCGGTACGCGCGACGGTGGCGAAGGCGCCAGCCCGGCCCGCAGCCGGCGCCGGCAAACCCAAAGCTGCTGCTACTGCTTCCGCACCGCGCCTCGCCTCGGCGCCTGCCAAAGCAGCGGGACCGAAACCGACGATGCCGGACTCTGATTCGGATTGGGAAACCTTCTGACGGGCATTTCTGCGTTGTAGCAACTAGTGGAAAAAACGGCAGGAAAACGAAGGGCTTGCACTTAACTGCAAGCCCTTTTTTTACGCGTTGACGCCATGATGCCGGCGACCACTGCGCAGCGCCGGCACCTCGCGATCACGACGGCGCCTGCGGCACGACGCCGGCCGCCACAGTCAATGCCCAGGCGGTCTCGAACAAACCTGAAAACTTGCCATTGAACCAAGACCTGCCGCCGGACGGCCCCGCCACGATCGAGATCAAGTATCTTTGACGCGACAGATTGACGCCGCCAACACACTTCTTGCACGCACTTTTTGCGCAGTCCACAGTCAAACATGGAATCGGCTTAAAATAAGCCGATAGCATTGACCAGTGCATTGCGCCGTTCAGTTGTCGACCGTCTGTGAAATCCAGCAGTTCCGGCAGGTCCGCCCTGTCGAATTCGTTTAAGGAAAGAGACATGGCAAACTCTCCCAAAACAATGTCCAGCCTGATGTGCGAACTCAGCGTCGCACTCGCCGACCTTGCCGAAAAAATGAGCAATCTGGCAATCAACCTGGAAAATCAATACCTCGATTCCGATGCGGAAGAACCGGCTGCGCTGATGGAAGCCGCACGCTCCACGATTGAAAAGGCCAGGAGCAATTGATGTGAATTGACGCGAATTGATGCGTCACCTGCCGCAATTTTCCTAGCCCGACTTGCCGCACTTCTTTCTTGACATCGCTTCCCGACCAGTATCACGTGCCCCCGCATTTTCATCATCGGTCCAGAACGACGCTCCTTCCGCCTCCACCCGCTCCGCAATGAAATCCGCCACCACGTTGACCCGCACAATGTCGCGCGCATCGGCATGCGTGATCAGCCAGTAGGAGCGATACAGTTTCACTTGCGGCAGCAGGCGCACCAGTTTCTTTTCGCCCCGCGCCATGAAACAGGGCAGCACGCCCAAACCTGCTCCACCGACCACCGCCGCCATCTGGCTGATGATGTTGGAGATGCGGATGTGCGGCCGCAGCGCCGGTGAAATCTCGGACAGGTAATCCAGCTCGCGCGACCACATCAGGTCTTCCACGTAGCCGACCCAGGGATGCGTTTCCAGTTGCGATTTGTCTTCAACGGCCGGCTTTCGACGCAGGTAATCGCGCGCAGCGTAAATCCCCAGTTCGTAATCATTGAGACGGCGCGCATACAAGCGTCCCTGTTCCGGCCGCGTCATGCTCACGGCAATATCGGCCTCGCGCTTGGACAGGCTGAACATGCGCGGATTGGCGATCAACTCCACCTCGAGTTGCGGATGGCGCTGCGCCAGCAGGCTCAGTTGCGGCGCCAGGAAATAGGTGCCCCAGGCTTCCGGCGTGCCGATGCGAATCGAGCCGGTCAGCCCCTGCGCGGCGTCGTCCTGGCGCGCATGAATACGCACCGCCAGGCTTTCCATCGCTTCGGCTTCGGGAATCAGGCGCTCACCTTCGACGGTCAGCGCGTAGCCGGCCGAACGGCGATCGAACAAAGCCACGCCGAGAGATTCTTCCAGCCCGACGATGCGCCGGCTCAATGTCGAATGATCGATGCCGAGCTGACGCGCAGCCACGGTCAGGCGGCCGGCGCGCACCACGGCGAGGAAGGCTTGCAGGTCGTTCCAGTCGAACTTGTTCATGGGACTTCCGTATGCGATTTTTTGCACATGAATTGTGTGATATTCGGCATTTACCGGGAAAAATCCCAATGCTACTCTTTTTCTGCTTTTACGCCTGCGCGTTCATTTTCTTGCCAATGCGGGCGACAAACCTATAAAGGAGACAGCATGTCCAGCATGTTCCATCAGCTCAAGGCCCTGGCCCAAGCCGGCAAACCGGTGCGGGTCGGCCTGATCGGCGCCGGCAAGTTCGGCTCGATGTTCCTCTCGCAAGTGCCGCGCACGCCCGGCGTGCATCTGCTCGGCATCGCCGACCTCTCGCCGGCGCGCGCCAAACAGGCGCTTGCGCGCGTCGGCTGGAAGGACGACATGCATGCCGCGCGTTCCTGGGAAGAGGCGCTGCGCGACGGCAGCACTTTCGTGCAGGACGACGCCGAAGCGATGATCGCGCATCCGCAACTCGACATCGTCATCGACGCCACCGGCAGCCCTGCCGCCGGCATTCGTCACGCGCTGCTGTGTTGCCAGCACCGCAAACACATCATCATGGTCAACGTCGAAGCCGACGCACTGGCGGGACCTCTGCTGGCGCGCCGTGCGGCCGAAGCCGGCATCATTTACTCGATGGCCTACGGCGACCAGCCGGCGCTGATCGCCGAGATGGTCGACTGGGCGCGCACCTCGGGCTTCGACGTGGTGTGCGCCGGCAAGGGCACCAAGTACCTGCCGGTCTATCACCAGTCGACGCCGGATACGGTGTGGGGCCACTACGGCTTCAGCGAAGCGCAGGTGGCTTCGGGCGACTTCAATGCGCAGATGTTCAATTCCTTCCTCGACGGCACCAAGTCGGCGCTGGAAATGGGCGCAGTCGCCAACGCCTGCGGCCTGACGCCCGGCGCCGACGGACTGGCCTTCCCGCCCTGCGGCGTGGACGACCTGCCGAATCTGCTCAAGCCGGCGTCGGCCGGCGGTATCCTGCCGCATTCTGGCACGGTGGAAGTGGTGTCGTCGCTGGAGCGCGACGGCCGTCCGGTATTCCGCGATCTGCGCTGGGGCGTGTACGTGACCTTCGAAGCGCCGAGCGATTACGTGCGCGACTGTTTCGCCCAGTACGGACTCAAGACCGATGCCAGCGGCCGCTACGCCACCATGTACAAACCGTATCACCTGATCGGCCTTGAGCTCGGCATCTCGGTGGCCAACATCGCCGTGCGCGGCCAGGCCACCGGCAGCACGCTGGCGTTCAGCGGCGACACGGTGGCCACCGCCAAGCGCGATCTCAAACCGGGCGAGAAACTGGACGGTGAAGGCGGCCACATGGTCTACGGCAAACTGATGCCGGCAGCCGACTCGCTCAACGCCGAAGCATTGCCGATAGGCCTGGCGCATCACATCGTGCTGCAGCGTCCGGTCGCGGCCGGCCAGGCAGTGCGCTGGAGCGACGTCGCCATCGACAGCAGCGTGCAGGCGATCCAGGTACGGCGTGAAATGGAAGCGCTGTTCCGCAAGGAAATGGGATTGGCGGCGCCGCGCAACAGCATCGCCGCATGATCTGAACATGCACGAAAAAACCGCCGTCCGGCATGACACCGGACGGCGGTTTTCTTTTTGACGGCGAAGTATCAGAAGTCGTACTTCAACTCCGCAAACAAGGTCCGCTGCGGAAACGGATGGAACAGGAAGTAATCCTTGTTGGTGATGTTGTCGATGCCGAGCGCCGCGCTCCAGTGCTTGTCGACCTTGTAGCGTACGCGCGCGTCGAACACGACGTAGCTGTCGAAGCCCTGGTAAGTGTGCGTGTTGACGTCGCTGTTGTCGACCGTGGCGTACAGGCGGCCGCTGTAGCGTCCCGCCAGCGTGTAGGCCCATTTGTCGTCGGGGCGGTAAGTGCCGACCAGCGTGGCGCGCCACTCAGGTACGTAAGGCGTGCGCTTGCCAACCGAAGTCGAGGTGGTCGAGACGAAACTGCTGTTGCCGAGGATGCGCGCATCGACGTAGGTCAGGCTGCCGTTGATCTCCAGTCCGCGGATCAGCGCATCGTCCTTTTGCAGCACCAGCTCGACGCCGCGCTGGCGCGTCTTGTCGATGTTCTGCGTATAGGACGACACCACCGTGCCCAGCGTCGCGGTCTGCGAGATCAGGGCATTGGAGACGTCTTCCTGGAACAGCGACACGCGCACCTTGCCCTTGTCGAGCGCGCGCTCGATCGCCAGTTCGCTCGACAGCACGCGTTCCGGTTTCAGGTTGGGATTGGGCTGGCGAAAGATGCCGTCGCTGCCCTGCACGTTCTGGTAGAGCTCGCCCACGGTCGGAAAGCGCAAGGCCTTGCCGAACGAACCGGTGACCTGCCATTGCTCGCCGGGCGTCCATGCCACCGACAATTTGGGCGAGAAGCCCGAGTTGCGCACTTCCGGCTGGTTGATGCCGCCGCTGGCGACCGCATAGTTGTAGCCGCCGAATGCGCGCCACCATTCATAGCGCCCGCCCAATGTCGCCTTCCAGTCTTGCGCCAGGCGCCAGGCATCCTGCACCCAGACGGCGGACGTCTCGGTCTTGCCGCGCGAGTCGGTCGACAAGGCGCCGTTACTGCCGGAAACCCAGTTGCTGGTCAGGTAAGTCGGGCTGACCAGTTTGTATTGATCGTAGTGGCCGCCGAAGCTGAGGATGTGCGCGCCCTTGACGCCGTCGGGACGCCAGACGCCCTTGAGGTCGAGCGTGTTCCAGCCGGTGCCGCCGGCATCGGCGACCGTGCCGCTGCCGCCGTTTTGCGCAGCGGGATAAAGACCTGTCGATGCACGCGTCAGATCCTTGGACATGGAGAAATTGCCGGCAACGGCTTCCCAGTCGAACACGCCTTGGGTCTTGCTGCGAACCGAAAGGCTTTGCATCCACTGCTCCTGTTCGGTGTTGTTGCTGACCAGTCCGCTGGGATAAACCGTTGCGCCTGCGGCGTTGCGGAGGTACGACTGGCCATGCGAATCGGCCCGGTTCTGCCAGTAACCCAGGGTATAGGCGGCAGTCAGCGTCGGCGAAAAATCATAGGCCAGCTTGAGTTTTGCGTTGTCCTGCACGGTGTGCGTCAGCCCGGCCGCACCCAGCACGACAATGCCCTTGCCGGTGCGGTCTTGGGTGGCATAAGCGCCGCTGCTGCCGGCCGGCGCCGTGCCCGTCACATAACTCACCGGCTGGCTGTAGCTGTCCAGGTGATTGGCGCTGAACCACCACGACAGGTCGCCGCTGCGATTGCCCAGCGTAGCGCTGAACTCCTGCGCGCGGTAAGTGTTGCTGGTGCCGTACTGGCTGAAATCCTGGAATGCGGTATTCGCCTTGACGCTGGCTTCGAAGTGATCGGGCATGCGCGTGGTGATCTCGGTCACGGCGCCGTAGGAATTACCAGGATACTGCGCGGCGAACGGACCGTACAGCACGTCGATGCGCTCGACTTCTTCCGGCGCGACCATGAACCAGCGCGGCGAACCGTTGCCGTTGTTGTTGTTGATGAGCGCCGACAGCAGCATGCCGTCGGCGTAGATCAGGCTGCGCGCACCGGCGTTGATGCCGGTGGTGCGCGTGGACATGGGCGCCTGCGTGTCGCCGATGTAGCGCTTGCGCACCAGCACGTTGGGAAGATACTTGAGCGTGTCTTCGACGTTCATCGCGTTGACGGTGTCGGCCGCCTTGGCGGCGGTGATGCTTTCGGTAGTGGTCGGCAGCTGGTTCTTTTCGCTGACTGAACGCGATTCCTTGACGACGACTTCAGGCAAGGCGGCGATGCTCTCAGGTTGAGATTCAGATTGAGATTGAGATTGAGACTGCGCCTGGGTGAGCGGGCTCCATGCGGCGATCATCGCCAGCAACAAAGGCCGCAAAGGAAATGGAAATGGCTTGGTATTTTTCATGTTGATCCGGACCGGCGGCGCAGGCGCAGATGAGATCCACGCTTGCGCAAGTTGACTGAACTGGGAAGGCAACCGTCACACCCTCAACGGTTGCCACGACATTCAGGCAACAGCCGGCGGCGCACGCGACAGCGCAACGGTCCATGCAAACAGCGGCTGCGGCGCACGATAGAACAGGCGCGGCAGGAAATGCGAAATGGTGAACACTGTTTCGGCCAGCATCGGTTGCCGTGGCGGCGCGACGGCGTCGGCATGCATCAGGCAATACGGACAATGCGAGGAGGAAACGGCGTTTTTACCGGCGTCGCGGTCAGCGTCGTTGGTGGCCTTGTCGCCGAAGGCGCTGCAGATTTCCATCCAGAACGAGCCGTCGCGCTCCTGCGACCACGCTTGCGACGCCGCGGAAAACGTCGGGGCGAGCACCATCAGCAGCACTGCCAAAATGGCGGCCCACGCGGTGATTGTGTTGCGGATGGATGGGCTCGAACGGCCCGATGTCTGCTTCCCCATCTTGCGAATGTAGCATGCACATGCGCGGCAATGCAGCGCCGGAACTGGTGTTCAGGCCGGGAGGAGTTGACACGAAGAAGGGACTGGCGGGCTTGAAAGGCTTGCCGGCGGCGGTCTGCAAACGATGCAGGCCGCCACGGCAAGACAGGATGAAGGCAGCTGCGACAAATTGTCGCACCCCTGCAAGACGGGATGCTTGCAGGAATGAACCGTCCGGATTACTTGTTCGGCGTTGCGGCCGGTGGCGTCGGCAGCGCCTTGATGCCCTTGGTCTGCGCCACGGTCAGGCTGGTGACGAAGCTGGCGACGTCGTAAGGCTTGCCGTCGCGTTCGCCGGCAGTCTTGTCGATGTGGTGCGCTTCAACGACATAGGTGCCTTGCCATGGCAGATCGAAGTTCACCAGACCTTGTTCATTGGTGTGGCCTTCCTTGCCCCAGCCTGCCGAGGTGACGATGGTGATCTTGGTCTTGGCCAGCGGCTGGCCCTTGTAGACCAGCTTGAACTCGCCCGGCTTGCCGGTAGTCACGATGTCCAGCGTCAGGCGCGGCGCCTGTTCGGCGAAGCTGGTGACCAGGCGCGCGGCCGGAGTCCACAGGGTGCGCGCCACGGTTTCGCCGGTCTTGCGCTCGAGGATGGGATAGTGCGCTTCTTCAGCAACGATGGACTCGCCCTTGCCGGCGCGCGCCGACAGTGCGTAGGCGTTCTTGCCCTTGTTCACGTCCAGCGTCTTGTCGCCGTTGGCGCCCAGCAGCACGGCGCTCGGTTGCACGAAGCGGTCGAGCAGGCCCGGCGAAGTTTCGCGCAGGTTTTCGCCGAACTCGCCGAAGTACAGGTGGGCGGACTTGGCGTCCTGCTGCAACCAGACGTGGTGAGCCTGGGCAGAGGCGGCCAGCAGCAAGGTGGACAGCAAGGCGGGAATGACGAGACGTTTCAGTTTCATGTAGTGCTTCCTTTCAGGGGATAGGTGTTTTTATGATGCAAAACGACAAACTCTCTCCTTCCGGCCCGGCGCGCATCAAATGATGAGCAACGAGCATTGAACAAAGCCATGCCGGAGATGAAGAACAAACGGGAGATCCTGCGAAGCGCTGTATGGCGCCAACCTGGCTTTCGGCTCGGTTATTTTAATTATCGAGAATGATTATCATTATAGCAGAAGCTGACAAAACCCTGAATCCGAAAAGCCCCCTACAATGAGCGCCGCTCTTCACCGGCAAAACCTTGTGCTTTCATCCCGTACAGGTCGCCCCAGTTCAATTCAGGACCAAGTCATCAGGTCCGGTTCCAGGAGAAAGTCCCATGCTTCGTCGCAATCCCTCCGGCGATATGCCGCAAGTCCACGAATCCGCTTATGTCGACCAGACCGCCATCCTGTGCGGCAAGGTCATCGTGCATGAGAATGTTTTCATCGGCCCCTACGCGGTCATCCGCGCCGATGAAGTCAACGAGAAAGGCGAGATGGACGCCATCGTCATCGGCGCTCACTCCAACATCCAGGACGGCGTGGTGATCCACTCCAAGTCCGGCGGCGCCGTGACCATCGGCGAACGCACTTCGATCGCCCATCGCGCCATCGTGCACGGTCCTTGCACCGTCGGCCATGACGCCTTCATCGGTTTCAACAGCGTCCTGTTCAACTGTGTGATCGGGGATGGTTGCGTGGTGCGTTACAACGCCGTGGTGGATGGTTGCCATCTGCCGCCGGGCTTCTACGTGCCGTCGACACTGCGCATCGGCCCGCAGACCGATCTCGACGCTTTACCGCGCGTGTCGGCGCAGGCGTCGGAATTTTCGGAAGACGTGGCGCGCACCAACAATGAATTGGTGCAGGGTTACAAGAAATTGCAGAACGAGTTCTGATCGGATTGTTCCGATCGCCCATGAAAAATCCGGCCCTCCTTGATGGAGAGGCCGGATTTTTTACGTCCGCAAAACGGCGTGGCGCGTTCAGCTGCCGCGATAGGTCGAATACGACCATGGCGACACCACCAGCGGCACGTGGTAATTTTGCGCCGGATCGGCGATGCCGAATGCCAGCACCACTTCGTCAACGAAACGCGGCGCCGGCAATTGCACGCCCTGTCCGGCAAAATAGTCGCCGGCGCCGAACACCAGTTCATAACGTCCGGCCAACAATTCGTCGCCTTGCAGCAACGGTGCATCACAGCGGCCGTCGCTGTTGGTGACGGCGTTTTTCAGCAGGACCTTCTCGTTGCCGCGGACCGCAAACAAGGCCACCTTGACGCCGGCGCCCGGCTTGCCCTGGGTGACGTCCAGGACGTGGGTGCTCAGTTTTCCCATTGTGTTTCCTCTCGTTGACAAATTTTGTAGATCATTTCAGTGGCAAATGATATACCGCAGAGATCAGGTCCATATACGTTCGCCGTTATATCTGCAATCAATTCTGAAGACATAATTCGGCGAAGATGCAAAAAACGATTCCAAGGCAGGAGACATGACAGACCCCACTTATCCCCGCGACCTGGCCGGTTACGGCCGCACACCTCCGCATGCGCGCTGGCCCGGCGGCGCGCGCATCGCGCTGCAGTTCGTGCTGAACTACGAAGAAGGTGCGGAGAACAACGTGCTCGACGGCGACGCCGGCTCGGAAACTTTTTTGTCTGAAATCATCGGCGCGCAAAGCTTTGCAGCGCGCCACATGAGCATGGAATCGCTCTACGAATACGGCTCGCGCGCCGGCCTTTGGCGCCTGTTGCGCCTATTCGAAGACCGCAAGCTGCCGCTGACCGTGTTCGGCGTGGCGCGCGCGCTGCAGCGCAATCCGGAAGCCACCGCCGCGTTCCTCGAGCTCGGCCACGAAATCGCCTGCCACGGGCTGCGCTGGATCAGCTACCAGAACATCGACGAAGCCACCGAACGCCGCCACATCGCCGAAGCGATCGCGATCATCAAGGACATTACCAACAACGCGCCGCTGGGCTGGTATACCGGCCGCGACTCGCCCAACACGCGCCGCCTGGTGGCCGAACACGGCGGCATCGCCTACGACGCCGACAGCTACGCCGACGACCTGCCCTATTGGGAAAACGTCAAGCTCGGCGACCGCACCTCCCTACAGCCGCAACTGATCGTGCCCTATACGCTCGACAGCAACGACATGCGTTTCGCCGCACCGCAGGGCTTCAATACCGGTACGCAATTCTTCGACTACCTCAAAGACGCCTTCGACGTGCTGTACGCCGAAGGCGATCCGTCCGGCCTCGACCGTCCCAAGATGTTGTCGGTCGGCCTGCACTGCCGCATCGCCGGCCGACCGGCGCGCGCGGCGGCACTGGCGCGCTTCCTCGATTATGTGCAGCGGCATGACAAGGTCTGGATCACGCGCCGCATCGACATCGCCGAGCACTGGCGCGCCACACATCCATTTGCGCATCCGTTCAAAGTTTGATCTACCGCCGTGGCGGCTCCACGGAAAACCATAAAAAAGCAGCACACATATAACCATTCAATGGAGGAGACACCATGCAGCAAGCAAACGCAATTGTGCATACGCCACTGGGAAAACATCTCGCAGCCAGCCTGATCGGACTGTCGGCGATGGCCGCCGTGCAGCACGCGCACGGCGCCGACTGGAGCGACAACTCCATCGGCTATCGCTACGGCACCAGGTTCGCCGAACCGTTCAACACGCAGGACATCAGCAAGAACATCGTCAACTTCACGCATGCCAGCGGCTACAAGTACGGCACCAATTTCCTCAACGTCGACTTCCTCATGTCCGACAACAAGGACAGCAATGCGCAGGAAGCCTACCTGACCTACCGCCACACGCTCGACATCGGCAAGATCAGCGGCAAGGACCTGGCGTTCGGCCCGGCGCGCGGCGTCGGCTTCACGCTGGGCGTCGACCTCAACACCAAGAACGATCCCGGCTACGGCTCCAAGAAACGCATGTGGGTCGCCGGTCCGACGTTGATGATGGATGTGCCGGGCTTCCTCAACCTGAGCATCTTTGCGCTGTGGGAAAGCAACAAGCCGGTCGGCATCGCCAATCGTTATTCGTACGACACGCATCCGATGTTCAATGCCGCCTGGGGCATCCCGTTCGGCACCAGCGGCTTCGCGTTCGAGGGCTACATGAACTACATTGCCGCCAAGGGCAAAGACGAGTTCGGCAACAGCACCAGCCCTGAACTGAACTTCGACGGCCAGATCATGTACGACGTCGGCACCCCGCTGGGGCTGGGCAAGAACACGTTCCGCGTCGGCCTGGAATATCAGTATTGGCGCAACAAGTTCGGCAATCGCTCGACCGTGCCGGGCTCGTTCGCCAAGACGCCGATGCTGCGCGCGGAATATCACTTCTGATCTGCCAAATGAAAAACGGCGTGCCCGATGTGCACGCCGTTTTTCTTTTTCCGAACCTCGAAATCGTTCTATTCGGACAGCACCGTCTCGACCTTTTCATTCGGCGTGAAGCGGATCAGCGGCACCCGCCGCACCATCCACAAGCCGATCAGCGCCGACACGACAGCCAGCGCAATACCCATGTGGATCGCGCCGACCAGCGCATCCCGCGCAGCGTCCAGCAAGGCTGATCCGTTATGCCCCGCTTGCAGCATTTGCGCCAGCAGCGTCGACTGGATATCGTGGTTGACGAGGATTTCCGGATCCTTGAATTCGGCCAGCCATTGCGCGGCGTGATCGCTTTCCAGCGCGCGCTCGACGCCGCTGCCGTACATCTGCGTGACCAGCGTGCCGGTCACCGCCGTGCCGAGCATGCCGCCGATCATGCGCAGCGATTGCAGCAAGGCGGTGGCGATGCCGAGATGTTCGCGGCTGGCGGCCTGCTGCGCGAACACGGTCAGGTTGGGCAGCACCAGCCCGAGACCGAAGCCGCCGGCCAGCATCGTCGCCAGCATGAACCCGGTCGGCGTATTGCGTTGCGACAGCACGATGCCCAGGCAGGACAGCGCGATCAGCACGAAGCCGACGTACATCATCATGTTGGGATTGGGAATGCGCGTGACGATGCGACCGTTGACGATGCTCGCCACGGTGATACAGGCCACCAGCGGCGTGATCAGCAGGCCTGCTTCGCGCGGCGACATGCCGAAACCGCCCTGGAACAGCAGCGGCGCATACATCAGCATCGAGAACATCGAGAAACCCGCCAGCACCGACAACAGGAACAAGCTCGATAGCGCCGGATCCTTGAACATCTCGAACGGCAGGATCGGTTGCTCGACCTGGCGCTCCCATTTCCACAAGGCATAAAACGCACCGATGGCGACCACCAGCAACGCCAGCATGCCGCCGGTCAGGCCGCGCTTGGGAAAGAGTTCCACCAGCAATTGCAGACTGCCCAGCGCCACTGAAATCAGCAGCGCGCCCAGCCAGTCGAGGCGAACCTTGCCGGCATTCTTGTGGTGACGGATGTGCGGGATGTAGCGCATCGCAAAAAACAGCGATACCAGGCCCACCGGCAAATTGACGTAGAAAGTCCAGCGCCAGCCCAGCGATTGGGTCAGGAAACCGCCGAGCGACGGCCCCACCGAAGTGGCGATGCCATAGGCCGCGCTGAGAATGATTTGCCAGCGCAGGCGAATGTGCGGATCCGGGAACAGGTCGGCCGCCGATGCGAACGCGGTGCCAACCAGCATGCCGCCGCCGATGCCTTGCAGGCCGCGCGCCAGCACCAGGAACAGCATGCTGTCAGCCATGCCGCATAGCATCGAGGCGATCACGAAGATGATGATGGAGGCAATCAGGAACGGCTTGCGACCGAAATAATCGCCAAGCCGGCCGAAGATCGGTACGGTGATCACCGAAGTCAGCAGATACGAAGTCGCCACCCAGGCGTACAGGTCGAAGCCCTTGAGCTCGGCGACGATGGTCGGCAAGGCGGTGCCGACGATGGTCTGGTCCAATGCCACCAGCATGATGACGAAGCAGATGCCGAGCGTGGCCATCAGGGATTCGCGGAAAGGCAAGACTTGACCGCTCGAATGCGCGGCTTCTTTGTATGGAGACATGTTGGAAAAATCGTTTGGCCGGGGCTTGCAGACGTTTATGTTGGCGAAACGACAAGCACCTGCAAATGATTACTTGTCGTGCACGACCACATTCATCACAGGCGCCAGCCTGAAGTGACTGAATCCTCATTCTATCAATTGCAGACGTACTCTGCAGAATGTCTTGGCAACGACGCCGACGTCAGCGTTTTGCGTCACGGCGATTCAGCGGTTGCATCGCAAACGACGCAGGAGAACTGGCGGATATACAACACCCTGTTCGAAATCGAACGACGTCTTTATCGCGATGGCAACGCCAAGCGAAACAAAAAGGAAAGCCGCTATCGGGAAGTTGCTCTGTGCGGTGTCTGGCGAGCCGTCTGACGAAAAATCAGACGGCTGCAGGAGGCAGGATACAAAAAGGCGGAGGAGTATCAGTCGCCGGCGATGGTCATGCTTTCCAGCAGGATGGAGCCGGTTTCCTTGGTGCCGCGGATCAGCGTGTCGTTGCCGATGGCGACGATCTGGCGCAGCATGTCTCTCATGTTGCCGGCGATGGTGATTTCTTCCACCGGATACTGGATCACGCCCTTCTCGACCCAGTAACCTGACGCGCCGCGCGAATAGTCGCCGGTCACGTAGTTCACGCCCTGCCCCATCAGCTCCGTCACCAGCAGGCCGGTGTCGAGCTTCTTGAGCATGCCCTTGAAGTTGTCGGATGCCGTCGTCAGCGACGACGTGATCGACAGGTTGTGCGAGCCGCCGGAGTTGCCGGTGGTCTGCATGCCCAGCTTGCGTGCGGAATAGGTCGACAGGAAATAGCCCTGCACGACGCCGTCCTTGACCACCTCGCGGCGATGCGTCTTGACGCCTTCGTCATCGAAAGGTGCAGAACCGACACCGCCGATGACGTGCGGATCCTCGAGGATCTGGATATGTCCGGGCAACACTTGCTTGCCCAGCGAGTCGAGCAGGAAGGTCGACTTGCGGTACAGCGCACCGCCCGACACCGCTTGCACGAAAGCACCCAGCAAACCCGCTGCCAGCGGCGCTTCGAACAGCACCGGACACTTGCGCGTGGACAGCTTGCAGGCGTTCAGGCGCGCCAGTGCGCGTTCGGCGGCATAGCGGCCGATGGCTTCCGGTTTTGCCAGCTTTTTCGGATCGCGCATCGACGAATACCAGTCGTCGCGCTGCATGTTGGAGCCCTTGCCGGCAATCGGCGCCACCGAAATGGTGTGACGCGAGAACGGATAGCCGCCGATGAAGCCGCGCGAATTGGCCGCGACGAAATGCGATTGTTGCGCATAGACGCTGGCGCCTTCGCTGTTGGTGATGCGCTTGTCGACCGACAGCGCGGCGGCTTCGCACCGCTGCGCCAGTTCGACCGCTTCTTCGGCGGTGATCAGCCATGGCGTGCACAGTTTGAGATCACGCGGATTGAATTCGAGGTTTTCTTCGTCAGGCAAGCCGGCGCAGTCGTCGATCGCGGTGAAGCGCGCGATGTTGTAGGCGGCTTCCACGGTTTCCTTGAGCGCCTGCTGCGAGAAATCCGAAGTGCTGGCATTGCCGCGACGCACGTTGCGGCCTTCGCCCAGGTACACGGTGACGCCGATGCCCTTGTCCTTGTTCTGCTCGATGGTCTCGATCTGGCCCTTGCGCACTGCTACCGACAATCCGCTGCCTTCGCTGATGTCGACCGCCGCATCCGAAGCGCCCTTTTCCTTGGCGTAACGCAACACATCCTGTGCAAGCTGCTTCAATTGGTCTTGACTGTGGGTAAATACGGTATCGCTCATTGGGCTGTTTTCTTCGGAATGCGTATAAAACGGGTATGATAGCAGTCGTTTAGCTTATTTTTCTGAATCATGCCAAATCCCAATCGCGGGTCCTGCGGCTTCCAATCCAACGAATTCGAGCAGGAATACGACCGTCCCTCCAAATCCCAACTGAAACGCGACATGACCGCGTTGCAGAAACTGGGCGAAGAACTGGTTGCCGAGCCGCGCGACCGCGTCAAGCGCGTCCCCATGCCCGAAGACGTACGTGACGTCATCCTCGAATGCCAGCAGATCAAGGATCACGAAGGTCGTCGTCGCCAGATGCAATTCGTCGGCAAGAAGATGCGCACGCTGGAGGAGCACGAAATTGCCGCCATCCAGAAGACGCTCGACAGCTGGCGCGGCCTGTCCAAAGCGGACACCGCCTCCATGCACGCACTCGAACGCCGGCGCGAAAAGTTGTTGAAAGACGACAACGCCCTCACTGAATTGCTTGCCCAGCATCCCGATCTCGACGCGCAGCACCTGCGCACGTTGATTCGCAATGCCCGCAAGGAACAGGCCGAAAACAAGCCGCCCAAGGCGTATCGCGAAATTTTCCAGATCCTCAAGCAACTGCAGGCTGCATCGCGTAGCGGCAACGCTGCGGACGACGACGCGGACGAGTTGGACGATGAGCACGAAGACTGATCCGGACGAACTGCTGATCGGCCTGGTGTCGATCTCCGATCGTGCATCCGGCGGCGTCTACGAAGACAAGGGTATTCCGGCGCTGCAAGAATGGTTCGGCGCCGCGCTGGCCAGCCCGTGGCGTATGGAAACCCGCCTGATCCCCGACGACCGCGCACAGATCGAACAAACGCTCATCGAGCTGGTTGATGTGGTCGGTTGCGACCTGGTCCTGACCACCGGCGGCACCGGCCCTTCGCGCCGCGACGTCACGCCGGAAGCCACGCTGGCGGTAGCCACCAAGGAAATGCCGGGCTTCGGCGAGCAGATGCGCCAGATCAGCCTGCAATTCGTGCCGACCGCCATCCTCTCGCGCCAGGTCGCGGTGATTCGTGAAACGAATGATCGCGCCGCCCTGATCATGAACCTGCCGGGCCAGCCCAAGTCCATCCGCGAAACGCTGGAAGGCGTCAGGGATGCCGACGGCAAACAACAGGTCGCCGGCATTTTCGCCGCCGTACCTTACTGCATCGACCTCATCGGCGGTCCTTACATCGAGACCAACGAAGCGGTCTGCAAGGCTTTTCGTCCCAAGTCGGCGATACGCCCGCCCAAATAAGCAATCCTCTTCAACGCGGGCAGGTCAGCTGATCTGCGCCGCCGCACAACATCGCACGATTGAGTTGATCAAGCAGCACTTGCAGCCGCTGCGGCGTGATGCGCAAGGGATAGCCATTCAGTTCGTTCGGGGTCGATGGCCGCCAGCCGAACTGCACCAGAAACAAATTCTTCGTTCCCTCAATGACCGCCACCAGACTGCCTTCACCGAATGGCGCTGCCGGCCCATAGCGATCGCAAAAGCCGCCGCTGATCGAGGTGTACGCGCCATTGGTCATGGAATCCTTCTGCTTCATCGGCGTGAAGTGCCCGGAGCAACCGTTTTGCGCGCCTTGCAGCACGCGCTGCACGATCTGCGTCGACATGTGCACACCGGGGCTGACGGAAGCCGCGCCGCGCTGTACCGACATATAGCCTTCGCGCCAGGAGTCATGGCTTTCATTCTGCGGCAGGAATTCGACCACGTAGTCACCATTCGGATCGCCGTTCATGTAGGCCAGACGCCAGCCGGAAGGCGGCTGGATGATGAGGTTCTCGCCATTGGGCTGGAATAGGCTGCCTTCCTGCGCAGCGTGCGCCGCCGGCATCGCGGCCAGAGTTGCAGTCAAGGTCAGGGCGCAAGCCAGCAGCGCGGCGATTTTTTTCATCGTGGGTCTCCATCGGGGCAAGCCGGAGATTTTCCGCCGGGATCGTCGTATCATGGCGCTTCCGGCATCTCCGCCGTAAAACGTTATTGTGCACCAAGCTGCGCAAACCTGACCCGAAGAAAATACATGTCCGCACCCGCCCCGCTCCAGACCATCGAAATCGAATCCGCTCCCAATCCCACCGCCGCAGTGATCTGGCTGCACGGCCTCGGCGCCGACGGCAACGACTTCGTGCCCATCGTACGCGAACTCGATCTGTCCGGCAGCCAGGCCATCCGCTTCATCTTCCCGACCGCACCGACCATGCCGGTGACCATCAACGGCGGCTACGTGATGCGCGCGTGGTACGACATCTTCACGCCCGACCTGGTGCGCCGCGAAGACGAACCCGGCCTGCGCGCCTCGCAGGCGCTGGTCGAAGCGCTGATCGCCAGGGAAAAGGCGCGCGGCATTCCGGCCGAACGCATCGTGTTGGCAGGCTTCTCGCAAGGTTGCGCGATGACGCTTCAAACCGGCCTGCGCCACCCGGAAAAACTTGCCGGCCTGATGTGCCTGTCCGGCTACCTGCCGCTGGCCGCGACCATCGCAGCAGAAGCACATTCAGTCAACCAGACAACCCCTGTATTCATGGCACATGGTCGCCAGGATCCTGTCGTGGTGATGCAACGCGCCGAGCAGTCACGCAATCTGCTGAACACGCTGGGCTATCAAATTGAATGGCACGAATATCAGATGCAGCACTCAGTGTGCTTGGAAGAAATTGAAGACATCGGCCATTGGCTGGGACGGGTATTGCCGAAGTAAGTGCAGGTCAAATTCCCAGAGTGGGTTACCTAGAAAAGAAATTCAAAATCAAGCCTTCGTATCTCGGGGGCTTTTTTCTTTTTGGATTAGTTAAATCACTCACGAAAATATTGTCGTTTTGTATTCTGGCTGCGCAAGGTCCTTACTTATTCACTGACAAATTCCATCCGCGAGGTTGCCTAAAGAAAACCTCGCAAGTCCTGTTGGGTGGAGGTCTTTAGGGCAGAACCAATAGTTACAAATCCTTACAAAACAAATATAATAATCATTCTCATTAGTATTTATAGCCAGCGAAACGTCCTGTTTCTCAAGCCAGCATCACCCAACTCCCCTTTCCTGAGGATTTATGTACTACTCATTGCGATTACGCGCTGTCGCGGTCGCCGTTTTTGCGTTGGCAAGCGGCGTTTCTTTCCAAACAGCATCGGCTCAGACTTTACCTTCCATAGAAGTCAGCGGACAACGCGAACCTGGCGAAAACTACGCCCCTACGAATACCACCACCGGCCTAAAAATCGAAGCGCAGCAAAAAGATGTGCCACAGACCGTCAATGTGATCACGTCGGACGTCATGCGGGATCAAGGCGCGCGCTCACTTCAGGATGTGATGAAAAATGTTCCCGGCGTCGGTATTGCAACGGGTGACGGTCAACGTGATGCATTCGTGATTCGTGGTTTTACCGCGCTGTATGACATCCTGCTAGATGGCGTACGCGACGATTCGCAATATTTCCGTGATCTGTACAACATTGACCGCATTGAAATTCTGAAAGGCCCTGCTGCCGTACTCTATGGTCGAGGCTCGTCTGGCGGCTTGATCAATCGCATTACGAAGAAACCTGATTTCACACCATCGGCGGAAGTTGGCGTCACCGTCGGCAGCAACGACCTGAAACGCACCGAATTCAACATCAATCGCCCTGTCGGCGATTCGCTTGCATTTCGCATTGATGGTGCATATGAAGATTCTGGTAGCTATCGCAGTCAGGGCTACCTCAAAAACAAGGACATTTCTCCAAGTCTGCTGTGGAAAGATGGTAATCAAAGTCTGTTGCTGCAATACGATTATCAGCACCAGAGGCGTGCTATCGACTTCGGAGTTCCAGGTTATCGCGGCGCACCGGCGAATGTCTCCCCGTCCACGTACTACGGCGCTCTTAACGCCAGTGCCAACGACTACACCGAATCCGAAGTGCAATCGACTACGGCACAATACAAACTGCGCCTATCGGATAAAACTTCATTCAGCAACACTTTCCGTTACTTCGATTACACGCTGGATCGCAACCACACTCGTGCCGGCACGATCAACGACACGCTGGCGATACCGACAGTCCAACTGTCACGCGGAAATATTGCGCGTCATGAATATGGGTGGTTCAATCAGACTGAATTGACGCACGACATGATACTAGGCGGCATGCGCCATCAAATCTTGGCAGGCGTGGAATTCGGCGAGCAAAACAAGTATCAATACGTCAATAATTCGACTGCGGCGCCATACGCTTACACGACTTCGTTGCTCAACCCGGTTTTACAGAATCTGCCGTTCACAGTGGCTACCGCGCCGCAGAATAAAGGCGTGGCAACTCTCGATACAGCAGGGATCTATATTCAAGATCTCATCAGTCTGACGTCGCAATTGAAGACCCTGCTCGGCGTACGTTTTGACCGCTTTGGACAAAAGTATAAAGACCAGTTAAGTGGTGCAAATTTGGATCGTACCGACAACGCATTTTCTCCTCGCGCCGGACTGGTATGGCAACCGACAGCCAACCAAAGCTACTACGCGTCGTACTCAAAGTCGTTCCAGCCATCCGGTGAAGGCGGTGCAATTGCGACGACCAATGCCCAGTTGACGCCGGAAAATACGCGCAATCTGGAAATCGGTACCAAGATCGATTTGTTCGAGGGTCGCGCTAGCTTCAATGCAGCGATTTACCAATTGGTCCGCACCAATGTCAAATACACTGACCCTGTCACCAATCTACTAATTCCAGTTGGCCAGCAAGAGACGAAGGGCCTGGAGTTGAGCTTTACCGGTGAAGTTGCCAAGGGATGGCAAGTTATTGCAGGTTACTCGTATATGGACTCCAAGATCACCAAGGCGCTGGGCACCACGAGGGCACCTTTCACATCGGCAACCAATACGCCGATCGAAGGCAAGACTCCTAGCCTGACACCGCGCCATACTGCCAGCCTGTGGACGCTCAAGTCACTCGATCAATGGGTGCCTGGGGTACAAGTTGGCGGTGGCCTGACCTATCGAGGCGAGAACTACGCAGCCCTCGACAATGCAGTGAAGCTTCCGTCTTTCACTACAGTCGACATGGCAGCCTACTACCGTCCTTCACCGAAGGGTATCAATGTGACGCTGAATCTGAAGAACGTCTTGAACAAGTCTTATTACATTTCGGCGAACAACGACTCCGGCATCATGCCAGGCTCGCCTCGCAGTGTTGAGTTGACAGCACGTTACATGTTCTGATCAGACGCACTCAACAAAAATGCCGGTCGATGAAATTCGGGCGGCATTTTTTCGTCTTTACCACCCGCCCTTCTTATTCGAATGGCAAATACAAAAGCGGCACATTTCTTTCGAAATGCGCCGCTTTGTTCTTAAGCTTGAATCAATCGATTCAGGCGATCCGAATCAACGCTCCGACATCGCATCCATGACGCACAATGCCGTCATGTTGACGATACGGCGCACCGTTGCCGATGCCGTCAGGATGTGCACCGGCTTGGCGCAACCCAGCAGGATCGGGCCGATGGCCACGCCGTTGCCGGATGCCGTCTTCAACAGGTTGTAGGCGATGTTGGCGGCATCGATGTTCGGCATCACCAGCAGGTTGGCGTCGCCCTTCAATGGCGAATCCGGCATGATTTGCGCCAGCAGCTTCGGATCGAGCGCGGTGTCGCCGTGCATTTCGCCGTCGGCTTCCAGTTCCGGCGCCTGTTCCTGAATCAACTTCAGCGCGGTACGCATCTTGACGGCCGACTCGCTGTTGCTGGAGCCGAAGTTGGAATGCGACAGCAGCGCTGCACGTGGGTGCAGGCCGAAGCGACGCATTTCTTCCGCAGCCATGATGGTGATTTCCGCCAGTTGCTCTGCAGTCGGATTTTCATTGACGTGCGTATCAACCAATACCAATTGGCGGCTCGGCAGGATGACGCCGTTCATGGCGGCGTAGACGTTGACGCCTTCGCGTTTGCCCAGCACCTGGTCGATGTAGTGCAAATGCAGCTGGGTGGTGCCGTAGGTGCCGCAGATCATGCCGTCGGCGTGGCCCTTGTGGATCGCCATGGAACCGATCAGTGTGTGGCGACGGCGCATTTCCAGCTTGGCGTATTGCTCGGTGACGCCGCGGCGCTTGGTCATTTCCAGGAAGGTCTGCCAATAATCCCGATAGCGGCTGTCGAAGTTCGGGTTGATGACTTCGAAGTCGACGTTCGGACGCAGGCGCAGACCGAATTTCTTGATGCGCTGTTCCAGCACTTCCGGACGGCCGACCAGGATCGGCTTGGCCAGGCATTCGTCGACGATGACCTGCACGGCGCGCAGGATGCGTTCCTCTTCCCCTTCGGCAAAAACGATGCGCTTCTTGGCGTCCGGCGCTTTCTTGGCGGCCTGGAAGATCGGACGCATGAAGGTGCCGCTGTGGTAGACGAACTGCTCCAGCTTTTCGGCGTAGGCGCTCATGTCCTTGATCGGACGGGCAGCGACGCCGGAGGTCTCCGCAGCGCGCGCCACCGCAGTGGCGATCTTGATCATCAGGCGCGGATCGAACGGCTTCGGGATGATGTATTCCGGACCGAACGACAAGTTGGTCACGCCGTAAGTCGCAGCAACGATGTCGGATTGCTCGGCTTGCGCCAGATCGGCAATCGCGTGCACCGCGGCGATTTCCATCTCGCGCGTGATGGTGGTCGCGCCGGAATCCAGCGCGCCGCGGAAGATGTACGGGAAGCACAGGACGTTGTTGACCTGATTTGGATAGTCGGAACGGCCGGTCGCGATGATCGCGTCGTCGCGCACCGCCATGACATCTTCCGGCAGGATTTCCGGCGTCGGGTTGGCCAGCGCCAGCACCAATGGACGCGGAGCCATCTTCTTGACCATGTCTTGCTTGAGCACGCCGCCGGCGGATACGCCGAGGAAAATGTCGGCGTCGGGGATGACGTCGGCCAGGGTGCGCGCATCGGTTTCGCGAGCGAAGCGTTCCTTGTCCGGATCCATCAGTTCGGTGCGGCCCTTGTAGACCACGCCGGCCAGGTCGGTGACGTAGATGTTTTCGATCGGGAAGCCGAGATCGACGATCAGGTCCAGGCAGGCCAGCGCCGCAGCACCCGCGCCGGAGACCACCAGCTTGACTTCCTTGATGCTCTTGCCGACGACCTTGAGGCCGTTCAGGATCGCTGCGCCGACGATGATCGCGGTGCCGTGCTGATCGTCATGGAAGACCGGGATCTTCATGCGGTCGCGCAGCTTGCGCTCGATGTAGAAGCACTCCGGCGCCTTGATGTCTTCCAGGTTGATGCCGCCGAAGGTCGGTTCCAGCGAAGCGATGATGTCGCACAGCTTGTCCGGATCGGTCTCGTTGATTTCGATGTCGAAGACGTCGATGCCGGCGAACTTCTTGAACAGCACGGCCTTGCCTTCCATCACCGGCTTGGAAGCCAGCGGGCCGATGTTGCCCAGACCCAGCACGGCGGTGCCGTTGCTGATGACGGCGACCAGGTTGCCGCGCGCGGTGTATTTGAAAGCGTTGGCCGGATCGGCAACGATTTCTTCGCAGGCCGCAGCCACGCCCGGCGAGTACGCCAGAGAGAGGTCTCGTTGATTGGTTAAAAGCTTGGTGGGCGTGACGCTGATCTTGCCCGGCGTTGGAAATTCATGGTACTCCAGCGCTGCCTGGCGAAGTTGCTGACGCAATTCTTCTTTCTTGCTGATCATCGAATCCATACTCTGCGTTCTCTTTTAGACTTGTCGAAGACCTGCGATTTTAGCAGAGCTCGGCCCGCTCTCATAGCGCGGATGCAGGCGATTTATGGTGCACCGCGACATTCGGCGAGCCTTTGCCGGTGCGGGTTCCGCGGGTAAAACAGCCGGGCTGGTGGTCCTACCAATGCGCACCAAAATAGCCCTCGCGGATGCACCGAAATTCATCGAAGGCGAACGCGTAATATGTCTGAGGTATTGGGTACAATCACGCCCATGCTGAGCGAATTCGAACTTATCTCCCGTTATTTCACGCGTCCGATGGCGCAGGACAGTCGCGCCGCGCTCGGCGTCGGTGACGACTGCGCCCTGCTGACGCCGGCGCCGGGAATGCAATTGGCGGTGTCGACCGACATGCTGGTCGAGGGCCGTCACTTCTTCCCGCACGCCGATCCGTATGCGCTCGGCCACAAATGCCTGGCCGTCAATCTGTCGGACCTGGCCGCCATGGGCGCGCAGCCGATCGCCTTCACGCTGGCTTTCGCGCTGCCCGAGGCGCGGGAAGACTGGCTGGCGCCGTTCTCGCAGGGCTTGCTCAAACTGGCCGACGAACACGGCTGCGAACTGATCGGCGGCGACACCACCAAGGGACCGCTGACGATCAGCATCACTGTGTTCGGTGAAGTGCCGTTCACCCAGGCCTTGCGCCGCGATGCCGCGCGCGACGGCGACGACATCTGGATTTCCGGCACGCTCGGCGATGCAAGGCTGGCGCTGGCAGGCTATCGCAAGGAACTGGCACTTGATGCAGAGGCACTGCATGCCGCGGCCGGTCGCATGCACCAGCCGACGCCGCGCGTGGCGCTCGGCATGGCGCTGCGCGGCATTGCACATGCCGCCATCGACATCTCCGACGGACTGGCCGGCGACCTCGGCCATATCCTCGCGCGCTCGCATGTGGGCGCACGCCTCGATGTCGACGCGCTGCCGGCCGGCCCGGTGCTGCGCACGCAAACACAGACGCTGCGCCGCTCCTTCACACTGTCGGGCGGCGACGACTACGAACTCTGTTTCACCGCGCCGCAAAACCGGCGCGAACAGGTGCTTGCGGCGGCGGAACAAGCCGGCGTCGGCGTCACCCGCGTCGGCGTCATCGAATCTGCACCGGGCCTGCGCCTGGTGGATGCGGGCGGTGAACCGCTCGACCTGACGCCTTCTTCCTTCGACCATTTCAGTTCATGACAACAACAATAGAGCCGGGCCGCAAGGCGTATTCGACCAAACCGGTGCGCCCGACCGCGCGCTTCATGCTGGGGCATCCGGCGCGCCTGTTGGCGCAGGGTTTCGGCAGCGGCCTCTCGCCGATCATGCCGGGCACCTCCGGCACGCTGTTCGCCTGGCTGGCGTATGCGGTGCTGAACCTGCGCTGGCCCGCGATCTTCACGCCGTTGACGTGGCTGTTGATCGTCTTCATCGGTTTCTTCGTCGGCGTGTGGGCTTGCCACCGCACCGGACGCGACCTCGGCGCGCCCGATCACGGCAGCATGGTGTGGGATGAAATCATCGCGTTCTGGCTGGTGCTGGTGGTGCTGACGCCGGCCGACTTCAAGACGCAATGCTGGGCCTTCTTCTGGTTCCGCGTGTTCGACATGGTCAAGCCGCCGCCGATCGCTTATTTCGATCGCCGCTTCAAGGGCGGCTTCGGCGTGATGTGGGACGACATCGTGGCGGCGTTTTATACGCTGTTGGTATTTGCGTTCTGGCGCTCCATGTAAAACTGCTTCAACAAGAGTATGCTGAAGACATGGGAATGCGACGAATTATTCGATGAATATTCCATTGAATATTTCATGCCGACGTGCATTCACACGTGCGTCGCTCCCATCACGTTGACCACCCGCCAACCCTGAAGGATGACATCAACATGGACACTTCGACTGATCTCGCCGCGCGCGTCGGACTCGCGCTCAAAGCCAGGAATTTGCTGCTTTCCACCGCCGAATCCTGCACCGGCGGCGGCGTCGCCCAGGCCATTACCGAAATTGCCGGTTCTTCGGAATGGTTCGACTGCGGCTTCATCACCTATTCCAACGCCTCCAAGAACGAATTGCTGGAGATTTCCGAAGCGCTCATCGCACAGCACGGCGCAGTCAGCGAAGAAATCGCCGCCGCCATGGCGGAAGGCGCGATTGCCAACAGCAGTTCCGACGTCGCCGTTTCCACCACCGGCATCGCCGGCCCGGGTGGCGCCGTGCCGGGCAAGCCGGTCGGCACCGTCTGTTTCGGCTGGAAGGTCGGCGACCAGACCTTTACCGAACGCCTGGTGTTCAGCGGCGACCGCCGCGCAGTGCGTGAGCAAGCTGTGGTGCATTCCCTGCAAGGCTTGCTGCGCCTGCTGACCTGAATGGCCGGTAAGGTGTATGAAAAAGCACGCATGAAAAAGAGCCGCAGCGAAGTGATCGCGGCGGCTCTGTTTTTTTCGGTTGCGGATTGGGACTCGTTCGGCAAGCCGGTACGTTTCCTCAGCGATACTGATTGATCGCGTCGCGCGTCTCCAGCGCCACGCGGCGCGCCGCTGCGGCGTAGTCTTCGCCATCTTGCGGCTTCGCATACAAAATCGCGCGCGAAGAATTGATCATCATGCCGCTGCCGCTTGCCGTCTTGCCCGACTTCACCGTCGCCGCCACGTCGCCGCCCTGCGCACCCACGCCCGGCACCAGCAAAGGCATGTCGCCGATGATGCTGCGCACCTGCGCCAGTTCTTCCGGGAAAGTCGCGCCGACCACCAGGCCGCACTGACCGTTGGTGTTCCATTTGTCGGCCACCAGGCGCGCCACGTGCTGGTACAGCGGCACGCCGTCGACCGTCAGGAATTGCAGATCGGAACCGCCCGCGTTCGAGGTGCGGCACAGCACGATGGCGCTGCGGTCTTTCCATTCCAGATATGGCGCGACCGAGTCGAACCCCATGTACGGACTGACCGTCACCGCCTGCGCGCCATAGCGTTCGAAGGCTTCACGTGCATATTGTTCGGCGGTGGCGCCGATGTCGCCGCGCTTGGCGTCCAGCACGATGGGAATATGCGGATAGGTGGTGCGGATGTAGCGGCAGATTTCTTCCAGCTGGTCTTCGGCGCGCAGGGCGGCGAAATAGGCGATCTGCGGCTTGAACGAACAGGCGACGTCGGCGGTGGCATCGATGATGCCTTTGCAGAAAGCGAAAATGGCGTCCGGCCGGTCCTTCCACTGTGCGGGAAATTTGGCGATATCCGGGTCGAGGCCGACGCATAGCAGCGAATTGTTGGTCTTCCACGCAGCGGATAATTGTTCGATAAATGTCACGGTAAGCCTTAATATGCAAAGATGCGATATTGTAACGCGCCCGCAGCCCGCTCCACCCGCTTGACGGCGCCGGCAGTAGTAAGCACAGTATTGAATCTTCCCATCTTCTTGAGGCACACAATGAAAAAATGGTTTGCATGGCTGGCGATCGCCGCTTCCGTCCTGACGCTGAGCAGCTGCGGCTACAACGACTTCCAGGCCAAGGATGAGGCCACCAAGGCCGCCTGGAGCGAAGTCGTCAACCAGTACCAGCGCCGCGCCGACCTGATTCCCAACCTGGTCAACACCGTCAAGGGTTACGCCTCGCACGAAAGAGAAACGCTGGAAGCCGTCACCCGCGCCCGCGCTGCGGCAACCAGTTTCCAGATCACGCCGGAAGTGCTGAACAATCCGGAAGCCTTCAACAAGTTCCAGCAGGTCCAAGGCGAGCTGTCGTCGGCGCTGTCGCGCCTGATGGCGGTGTCGGAAAACTATCCGCAACTGAAGGCCGACACCAGCTTCCGCGACCTGCAGTCGCAACTGGAAGGCACCGAAAACCGCATCACCGTGGCGCGCCAACGCTACATCGCCTCGGTGCAGGAATACAACGTGCTCGCGCGCAGCTTCCCGACCAACATCACCGCCAAGATTTTCAGCTATCCGGTCAAGCCGTCCTTCACGGTTGAGAACGAGAAAGCGATTTCCACTGCGCCCGCCGTCAATTTCGGCAAATGAGTTTGAGCTAATCCCTATGCAGCGCTTCCCTCGCCTGCTGGCGTTCTGCCTGTTCATCTTGCTGACCGGCTCTTTCCGGGGCGCCGGCGCGCAGGATCTTGTCGCCGTCCCGGCGCTGACTTCGCACGTGACCGATCAGGCCGGCATGCTGGACGAACAGCAACGGCGTACGCTGGACCAGGTTCTGACCGACTACGAAACCCGCACCGGCAGCCAGATCGCCGTGCTGCTGATCGCCAGCACCGCGCCGGAAGCCATCGAGCAATATGGCATTCGCGTCGCCGACGCCTGGAAACTGGGCCGCAAAGGCATTGACGACGGCGTCATCCTGATCGTCGCCAAGGACAATCCCAAAGCCTTGCGGCGCCTGCGCATTGAAGCTGGCCGCGGCGTTCAGGGCAGCCTGACCGACGCCCAGTCGAAACGCATCCTGGAAGACGTGATCGCCCCGCATTTCCGGCAGAACGATTATTACGGCGGTCTCGCTGCGGGCGTTTCGGCGTTGACCAGCCTGCTCGATCGCGAAAACCTGCCGGCAGCAAAGAAAGAAGCCGCCGGCCAAGATGACGCCGGCTGGCTTGAAGTCGCGGTGCTGGTGATCATGCTGGCGGTATTTTTCACCGCGCTGCTGCTGGTGCGACGCCGCTCCGCCGGCCGCAACAACCTCAACAGCAATACCTGGGGCAACGCCGCCGGCGTCATCATCGGCAGCATTCTCAACGAGGCCGCCCGCAGCAGCAGCGGACGCGGAGGATTCGGCGGCGGTGGAGGTGGAGGTGGTTTTGGCGGCGGCAGTGGCGGCGGCGGATTTTCGGGTGGCGGCGGCGGATTTGACGGCGGCGGCGCCTCGGGGGACTGGTAATGAACACATTCAAGCGCTTCCTCAGACACCTGCGCCACACCCGCGCCTCGGCGCGCGCCAGCTTCCCGCCGGCCACGCTGCAAGCGATCCAGGCCTGCATCGGCGCCGGTGAAGCGAAGCACCGCGCTGAAGTCCGTCTGGTGATCGAAGCAGCGCTGCCATTGGGCGCGGTGCTTCGCAACGAGTCCTCGCGCGCCCGCGCCCATGAACTGTTTTCGCACTACCGCATCTGGGACACCGAAGAAAACAGCGGCGTGCTGATTTACCTCAACCTGGCCGATCATCGCGTCGAAATCGTCACCGACCGCACAGTCGGCCGCGTCCTCAAGCGCGCTGACTGGGAATCCGTTTGCAGTACAATGACCCGCAGCTTTGCCAACGGGATTTACCATGACGGCGTACTGGAAGCGCTGGCGCAGCTGAACGGTTTGCTGACCGTGCATTTCCCCCAGACGTCGCATCAAAAGAACGAGATTTCCAATCGGCCGCTGATGCTCTGATAGCCCTGTGAGGCCGACGCCGCCCGGACAATATCCAGGAAAAACCTGGTTCGCGCCTCGACTCAACGACAACGACAACGACAACGATGGGGGGAAATGATGAGCACATCCGGTCCTGAACAATCGCATCAGCCCTCGGCACCTTCGCCACAGTCGACCATCGCGACGCAGGAATACCGCTTCAGCGTGCTGCTCATCGACGACCAACTGGTGGTCCAGGAAAAAATCCGAAGTGCCGTGCGTCCGGAAACCGACATCGACTTCCACTTTTGCGGCAAGGCCGCCGACGCGCTGGCCAAGGCCGAGGCCTGCCGTCCCACCGTCATCCTGCAAGACCTGGTCATGCCCGACGCCGATGGCCTCGATCTGGTGCGGCAGTACCGCAGCAGCACGCTGCTGGCGAACGTGCCGGTGATCGTGCTGTCCAGCACCGACGAACCGCTGATCAAGAAAGACGCCTTCCTGGCCGGCGCCAACGACTATGTGGTCAAGTCCTACGACACCATCGAACTGGTCGCGCGCATCCGCTACCATTCGCGCTCCTACATCAACCTCCTGCAACGCGACGCCGCCTACGCCGCCCTGCATGAAAGCCAGAGACAGCTGGAAGCCAGCAATGCCGAACTCAAGCGCCTGACGCATACCGACGGCCTTACCGGCATCGCCAACCGGCGCTATTTCGACGACTACATGAAACAGGAATGGCTGCGCGCGCAACGCGACAAAACACCGTTGTCGCTGCTGTTGATGGATGTGGATTGCTTCAAGCTGTACAACGACACCTACGGACATGTCGCCGGCGATAATGTTTTGCGCCGCGTCGGCGCCGCCATCGCCGCCGGCGGCGCGCGCCCGGCCGATCTGGCAGCGCGTTACGGCGGCGAGGAGTTCGCCGTTATCCTGCCCGATACGAATGCCGCCGGTGCAAGGGAACTGGCCGAAAGAATCTGCCTGGCAGTCGCCGGGCTCGGCATTGCCCACACTACCTCCAAGGCGGTTGATCACGTCACCGTCAGCGTCGGCGCCGCCACCGTGTATCCGGTGCAAGGCGGCGACATTGTCGGTCTCATCAAACGCGTCGACGACTGCCTCTACAACGCCAAGCAAAGCGGCCGCAACCGCGTCAGGGCGGCGGAGTAATCAACGCGCCCTTGGTCGATCTCAGTTTTTGCTCAGTTTTTGCTCAGCCTTTTTCAAACACCCATTGCAGCAAGGCATCCTGCGCCGCCTGTCCGAACGGTGCATTCGGATGATTGATCAGGAACACCACCACATACATCTTGCCTGACGCCGCCTGCACATAGCCGGCAATCGAGCGCACATCGTTGAGCGAACCGGTCTTGATGTGCGCCTGCCCCGCCACGTTTTCGCCGCGCAAGCGTTTGCGCATGGTGCCGTCGTAGCCGACCAGCGGCATCGAGGCGATGAACTCGGGCATCACCGGCGAATGAAACGCCGTCACCAGCACCTGCCCCAGGGTGTTGGGCGCGATGCGTTCGTTGCGCGACAGGCCGGCGCCGTTTTCGATCACCAGCTCATCGGCGCCGATGCCCTTGGTCGACAGCCAGCCGCGAATCGCCTGGGCGCCGCGCGCAGTGCTGCCGGGCGACTGCGATGCTTGCGCGCCGATGGTCAGCAGCAACTGACGCGCCATCACGTTGTTGCTGTACTTGTTGATGTCGCGGATCACCTCGGGCACGGCGGGAGACTGCCACTCCGCCAGCAACCGCGCCACCGGGGCAACATTGCCGGGCATGACCTTGCCTGAAATGGTGCCGCCCAGCTCGCTCCACATCTGACGCAACACCGCGCCGAAATACTGCGTGGCGCTCATGCGATAGGGATGGATGTACCAGACCTTCTCTCCGCAAACGGCCGGAAACGCACCGTTGAAGACCGCCGCGCCGACGCCGACATCGGCCTGCAACTTGCCCTGCCAGTCGCCGCACACCGCTTCTTTCGACATGCGCGGCGCGGCGACGGTGTAACCCGACAGCGGCGGCTCCATCGTCACACTGACCTGGCCGCTTGCTTCGTCAGGCATGAAGCGGATCGCCACCGTCTTGTAGTTCAGCAGCAAGGCATCGGGGCCAACGTTATAAGGCTTCTGCGGATCGCCGTCGAATTGCGCCGGGTCGTACACGTTCTCTTCGAACACGCTGCGATCCAGCACGACGTTGCCGCGGATGTCGCGAATGCCTTTGGCGCGTATCTGACGCAGGAACATCCAGAAGTTTTCCATCACCAGCTTGGGGTCGCCGCTGCCCTTGATGCTCAGGTCGCCCAGCAACACGCCGTCGTTGAGCACGCCGTCGATGTAGGCCTGGGTTTTCCAGTTGAAGGCGGGACCGAGCAATTCGAGCGCAGCATCGGTGGTCACCAACTTCATCACCGAAGCCGGATTGAACGGCGCCGTCGCATTGAAGGCCAGCATCGGACGCGTTGCGTCGACGGCCTGGACAAACACCCCGACGTTGCGCGCCGGGATCTTCGCCTGCTTGAGCGCGCCGGTCACGGCCGGCGGCAATTCTTGCGCCGCAAGCTGTTGTGCGGAGGCGATGCCGCAGGCGGCGAAAGCGCATAGCGCCAGGATTCGGAATTCTTTGGAGATCTGCATGAGCGACGAGGAAGAAGGGACCCGGCATTATATGTCGCCCTTTGTGACCTTCGTCGGCCCTCGTCGGCATCTGTCGGCATTTGTCGAAGAATTCAACATTTGCCGCAAACGCAAGCAAGGCTCCTCTCTGCTGCGGGACACAAGAAAAAGCCGCTACGTCATCTTAGGGAATGACGCAACGGCTTCGGGAAAAAGGTGGAACGCCCGACGAGTTTCTGGAGTGCACACATGCAAATGATGTCGACTCCCTCCGGCGTTCCAGCCACCGCCGCTTGCGCGGCGAACGAGCAAGAAAGCTCGTTTAAATTAGCACTGGCAGAACCTCCAGCACCAAAAGCGCAATCAGGGCGCCACCCAGGGCGCCGATCGTTCGCAATACCGTTCTCACAAATTTCGACGCTACGGGCACCTCGCCGAACAATACCAGTCCGGCAAATGCCATCGGCAAAAAGAACATGAGATTGTTCGTGACGATATTGGGCATGATTTTGTCTCCTACCTGTTTTCTTTATGATTTGAGTATAGGACGCCGTTCCCATAAAACAAGGAAAGTTTTCGAGGCTGCTGCCCTGCAGCGCACATCCAGCGCAGCTTGCAGCGATGCCGTCTTTTTCCGGAAGTGTTGTTGAATGGACTTGACCATGCCCGGGTGCGGGAGTAGACTCCGCCCGTTCTTATTTTTATGGAGTCCCTCTCATGGGCACTTGTTCGAGTGACAGTTGTTGCCGGGAAATTTCCCGGTTCGCCTCGGCAAGATAACGCAGGACTTCCCCTGCCGTCATCTTGCAGGAGCAGATGACGGCATCAGGCATGCACCGCTTCAGGCGCAGCCTTTTCCACCGCACAACACAGCACGCTACAGACCGACCCGCAACGGCACATGTTCCATGTCCGGATGCTGCATGGCTTGGGGCCATACGCGTCCATGACATGCACATTGATTTGCCGGTGCCTCTCGCGGCCAGCGCCACAGTTCACACTGCGCGCCGGCCGGACCTGCCATTGCCCGGCCTGGCCGCCGGCGCCGTGTGCATGCCGTCAATGGAACAATTACCGATGAAAGGGTCTTCGCAAACCTGACCTGCGGAGGCCTTATGCCCGATATATCTCGCACCTGATCGCCTGCTGTCATCGATATGTCAGGAGGATTCGTTACAGTCTGACGCTTTCCTCATCCGTCTCTCCGATGACCGCATGAACCGGACTCGCGCCTTGCTGTCCTCCTGGCATGCGCGCCGTCCGAACTGCAAACCGCTGCAAAAAGAAAAAGAGCTTCATCATGAATCTGGATCTGTTGAAAGAAACCTTCGCAAACTTCGTACGTGCACGCGGCATGGATCGTCACTTCCATCGCCTCGGCGTGGACATGTTCCGCAGCTCGCCGACCACCAAGGAAGTCCCGCAAACCGTGGCGCAAAACCTGGTGGGCGCCTCCCGGACCGAACTGTCCGAGCTGCTGAAAAAACTGCACACTCGCACCGACGGCCTGACCGAGCAGGAAGCCGACGCCATTCGCGCCGAAGTCGGCCCCAATGAAGTCGAACACGAAAAACCGCTGAGCTGGTGGGTGCATCTGTGGCACTGCTACAAGAACCCCTTCAACCTGCTGTTGACCGTACTGGCCGCCGTCTCCTACTACACCGAAGACATGAAGGCCGCCATCGTGATCGGCACCATGGTGGTGGTGTCGACGCTGATGCGTTTCGTGCAGGAGTCGCGTTCCAATACCGCCGCCGACAAGCTCAAGGAAATGGTCAGCAACACCGCGACCGTGATCCGCCACGACCTCGTCGCCGACATCGCCGAAGAAGCCCAGCGCTACTTCGACGTCACCCTTCATCCCAAGGGCGCCAAGCGCATTGAGCTGCCGATCAAGAAGCTGGTGCCGGGCGACATCGTGCAATTGTCTGCCGGCGACATGATCCCCGCCGACCTGCGCCTGCTGTCGGCCAAGGACTTGTTCGTCAGCCAGGCCGCCATGACCGGCGAATCGCTGCCGGTCGAGAAATTCGCCGAGCATCGCGGCGTCGACGCCGGCAATCCGCTTGAGCTCGACAACCTGTGCTTCATGGGCACCAACGTCGTCAGCGGCTCGGCCACGGCCGTGGTGCTGACCACCGGCAAGCGCACCTACTTCGGCGCGCTGGCCGAGCGCGTCACCGCTACCGACCGCACCCCGACCGCGTTCCAGTCGGGCGTCAACAAGGTCAGCTGGCTGCTGATCCGCTTCATGCTGGTGATGACGCCGGTGGTGTTCTTCATCAACGGCTTCACCAAGGGAGACTGGGTCGAGGCCTTCCTGTTCGGCCTGTCCATCGCGGTCGGCCTGACGCCTGAAATGCTGCCGATGATCGTCACCTCGACGCTGGCCAAGGGCGCCGTTGCCCTGTCGCGCAAGAAGGTCATCGTCAAGCGCCTCGATGCGATCCAGAACTTCGGCGCCATGGACGTGCTGTGCACCGACAAGACCGGCACGCTGACGCAAGACAAGATTTTCCTGGAGCGCCACACCGGCATCCTGGGCGAGCCGAACGACGAGGTGCTGCAATACGCTTACCTCAACAGCTATTATCAGACGGGCCTGAAGAACCTGCTCGATGTCGCCGTGCTGGAACACGCCGAACTGCAACGCGAAATGGCGCTTGCCTCGGCCTATCGCAAGGTCGATGAAATCCCGTTCGACTTCCAGCGCCGCCGCATGTCGGTAGTGGTCAGCGAACGCGAAGATCACCATGAGCTGATCTGCAAAGGCGCGGTGGAAGAAATCGTCTCGATCTGCACCCACGCGCGCAACAACGGCGAGATCGTGCCGTTCACGCCCGAACTGCTGGCCGAGATTCGCAAGACCACCGCCAGCCTGAACTCTGAAGGCCTGCGCGTGGTGGCGGTGGCAGCCAAGGACCTGCCGCCGACCAAGGAAACCTACAGCGTCGCCGACGAATCGGACCTGGTGCTGATCGGCTACATCGCCTTCCTCGATCCGCCGAAGGAGTCGACCGAACCGGCACTGGCGGCATTGCGCGCGCATGGCGTGACCGTCAAGATCCTGACCGGCGACAACGAACTGGTGACCGCCAAGATCTGCCGCGAAGTCGGCCTCGAAGTCGACGGCATGCTGCTCGGTTCGCACGTGGAAAAGATGACCGATGCGGAATTGTCCGTTGCCGTGGAAAAAACCACCGTCTTCGCCAAGCTCAGCCCGACCCACAAGGAACGCATCGTGCGCGTACTTCACGACAAGGGCCACGTGGTCGGTTTCATGGGCGACGGCATCAACGATGCGCCGGCCTTGCGCGCGGCCGACATCGGCATCTCGGTCGATACCGCGGTCGATATCGCCAAGGAAGCGGCCGACCTGATCCTGCTGGAAAAGAGCCTGATGGTGCTGGAAGAAGGTGTGCTGGAAGGCCGCAAGACCTTCGCCAACATGCTCAAGTACATCAAGATGACAGCCAGCTCCAACTTCGGCAATGTCTTCTCGGTGCTGGTGGCGAGCGCCTTCCTGCCCTTCCTGCCGATGCTGCCTTTGCATTTGCTGGTGCAGAACCTTCTGTACGACGTGTCGCAGATTTCCATCCCGTTCGACAACGTCGACAAGGAATTCCTGGAAAAACCGCAGCGTTGGAATCCGGGGGAAATCGGCCGCTTCATGGTGTTCTTCGGTCCGATCAGCTCGATCTTCGACATCAGCACGTTTGCCTTGATGTGGTTCGTGTTCGGCGCCAACTCGCCGGATCACCAAACCCTGTTCCAGTCGGGCTGGTTCATCGAAGGCTTGCTGTCGCAGACGCTGATCGTCCACATGATCCGCACCAAGCGCATTCCGTTCTTCCAGAGCCGCGCTTCGTGGCCGCTGATGGGCATGACGCTGGTCATCATGGCCATCGGCATCATCCTGCCAATGTCGCCGCTGGCCAGCTACTTCAAGCTGCAGGCGCTGCCGCTGAGCTACTTCCCGTGGCTGCTGGCGATCCTGATCGCTTACGCCGCGCTGATCCAGCTGATGAAGAAGTGGTACACCCGCCGCTATGGCTGGCAATAACGCGAGGATGAAGTCAACGTCGTGACGTAAAAAAACGGGATGCGCGCAAACGCATCCCGTTTTTTATTGCGTGCTGAGGACGCGATGAATCAACCCACCAGACTCGCCGCGATATTGATCGACAAACCCAGAATCGCCGCGTTGAACAGGAAGCCGATCACTGAATGCGCCAGCACGGTCTTGCGCAAGGCGCGCGTGCCGACGGCGACGTCCGAGGTCTGCACCGCGACGCTGATGGTGAACGCGAAATACAGGAAGTCCCAGTAATCCGGATTCTTCTCGCCATCGGCAAAGCGTAGCGGCGGCTCCGCATCATCGTCCTGCGCATAAAACAAGCGCGCGTAGTGCAAGGTGAAGACCGTGCCGATCAGGAACCAGGAGCCCAGTACGGTGCCGCCGGTGAACGCATAGTGCAGCAGTTTTTGGCCGCTCTCCAGATGGGAAGCATCGGCCAGTTCGATGACGATGGCTGCCAGGCTGGCGATGGCGGCTACGCAGACGGTGGCCAGCACCAGTTGCGCGCTTTCATCTTCCTTTTCGGCGAGACGTCTGGTGTCGGCCGCCCTGGAGCGAAACATCATCACCCAGATCGTCAGCAGGTAGCAGGCCACGCCCGCGTTCCAACCCGTCAGCAAGCGCGTGATGAGTGCGCCGTCCGCGCACAATAAATACCCCGCTGCGCCGACGGCGACGGCGATGAGCAAACGCGGATGGACCTGGACGATATGACGGGCGACTGACATGGGTATGGGCGGGTCGCATGACCCGGCAGCAGTTGAATTGCCGCAACCTTATCATGCAGCCGGTCGGATGCGTCTTGTTGCCTTACTTCTTCGGCGCGATGCCGAGGGCAATTTCCTGCGCTTCCTCCAACGAGCTGAAGCCGGTGATCGCAAAGCGATTGCCCGACAGCGGCGCCGACACCACCGGCGCGGTCATCACTTCACCGTTGATCATCACCGCCATGCGTTGTCGCAGAAGCACGCGCGAGGCCATGCCCATCCGGATCGCGCCGGCCGGCGTCATCTGGATCACGATCAGCGCCTGGCCGCCGAGGTCTTTCTTGGCATTGGCCAGGGCGACATCGGAATTGTCCAACAAGACTTCCGGCGCCACATAGACCGTGGTGCCGGGATCGTCGAGCAGGTTGGCTTTTTGCCAATCCGGGCTGGCGACCAGGCTGGCGGCGTGAATTTCGAAGCGAGTACCGGATTGCGATTGTGAATGGCCGGTGGCGCAGGCGGTCAGGGCGGTGCTCAGAATCAGGACCGCAAGAATGCGTTTAAAAGAAGGAAAAGAAGCTGCAATCCGCATCAGAACTCATTCTCCTTGAGCGCACGCTCGGCGCGCTGTTTGGCGTTCTCCAGCGCTTCCTGCATGGAGCCGAACAAGCCCGCGGGGATGTAGGTCTCGGCGACTTCCGGCTCACGCGTGAGGCGCACGAAGACTTGCGCTTCGAACACGTCCTCGTCTTTCTTGACTGCGTCGAAACGGGCGATGTGGGTGCCGCTCTGTAGGACTTGCTCTGTCATGGATACCTCCATCAATGGCGATAAAGGATTGGACAGAGGCATGCCGAACAGGTTCGGAGCAATTTTCAAGTTCAGCGCAAACTCAGTCCTGGCGCGGGAAACGAACCGTGAAGATGGTCCCGCAATTGGCCTCGCCCGAGGTCAGCGTGATTTCGCCGCCGTGGTCCTTGGCGATGTCGCGCACGATGGCCAGGCCCAGTCCGCTGCCGGCGATCTTGTCGTTGACGCGATAGAAACGGTCGAAAATCAGTTCGCGATGTTCCGGCGCGATGCCGGGACCGGAATCCTCCACCGTCAGCAGGGTGGCGTCTTCCTGCTCGCGGCAACTTACCGTCACGGTGCTTTGCGGCGGCGAATAACGCACCGCGTTGTCGACCAGATTGTCGATCAGGTCGCGCAACATGAAACGATCGCCCTTCATGCGCGCCGGTTGCAGGTCGAAGCCGAGGTCGATCTGTTTCTTGTCGGCCTGTTCGATGAAATGCTGCACCGATTCTTCCACCAGCTTGTCGAGCAGCAGGTCTTCCAGATGGGTCGGCTTGAAACGGCTTGGCTCGGCGCGCGCCAGCGCCAGCAACTGATTGCTCTGACGCACCATGCGCTCGACCGACGAGGTCATCAGTTCGGTGGAATGCGCCGTTTCAGGTTCGTCGGCGTGACGCTGGTGCAACCACTCCAACTGCAGGCGCAAGCCGGTCAACGGCGTGCGGATCTGGTGCGCGACATTGGCCAGGAAATTCTGCTGCGCGCTGGCGCCCTTGCGGATGTTTTCCAGCAGGCTGTTGATCGCACCGATCACCGGCGACAACTCTTCGGCGGTCTCCTTGAATTCGATCGGCGTGAGGTTGTCGTGATTGCGCTGGTCGAGGTTCTGGCGCAATTCACGCAGCGGACTCAGGCCTTTGTTGACCGCGATCATCACGATGGCGATCGAGAAGAAGGTCAGCGCGCCGTCCAGCAGCAACAGCGAAATCAGGATCACGTAGTGGGTCTGGTTGCGCTTGCGGAAGGTCTCGGCGATGCCGATGTAGATCGGCGTGCGTTCGATGCTGACATACAGCACGGCGATGCGCACCTGTTCGCCGTTCATCACGCCGTCGTAAGTGACCGGTTCATTGGGCGCGGTTACATGGTTGACCGGCGGGAAGTTGTGATCGCCGGCCAGGGTCTCGCCGTTGGAGTCGCGCACGACGAAGTACATGGTGTCGAAATGATCCGAGCGCAGCATCTGCTCGGCCTGCTTGGTCAGTTCCAGCGACGTCTTGCCGCGCACGCGCTTGATCTGCGACGTCAGCGCCCAGGCGGCGTCGGTGATGCTCTGGTCGAACGCGTCCTGTGCCGGCAGCCATGCCAGCCAGTAAGTCAGACCGGCGCCGATCAGGTTGACCGCGAGCAGCGGCGCGATCAGCCATTTGAGAAGATTGATTTTGATGCTGGGGCGCATGACGATCTCAGGCCCTCAGCGGGTGCGGCAGGAAAAAGACGTGCCGACTTGTCTGCGCATGCCTCAGGCTTCGCTCTTTTCCAGCATGTAGCCGAAGCCGCGGATGGTGCGGATGGCGACACCCGAGCCGGCGGTCTTGGTGCGGATGCGCGAGACGTAGACTTCGACCGCATTGAGCGTGACGTCTTCGCCCCACGGCAACACGGCGTCAATGATCTGCTGCTTGGACACCACGCGTGAGGCTTGCTGCATGAGGTACTCCAGCACGGTCCATTCGCGCACCGAGAAATCGACTTTCTTGCCGTCGATGGTGGCGCGCTTGGAAGACGTATCGAGCGACAGGCCGCCGATGGTCAGTTGCGTCGGCTGCGGGCTGCTGCGACGGATCAATGCCTTGATGCGCGCCACCAGTTCCGGCGTCGCGAACGGCTTGACGAGGTAATCGTCGGCGCCCAATTCAAGGCCGTGCACGCGATCGGGAATGGTGTCGCGCGCGGTCAGCAACAGCACCGGCATGTTGCTGCCGCGTGCGCGCAGGCGACGCACCACTTCAAAACCGTCGAGGCCGGGCAAGCCGATGTCGAGCACCAGCACGGTCGCGGTGTAACGCTGCAGCAACGCGTCGGCATCGGTGCCGTTGTTGACCGTGTTGACACTCAGTCCATGCGATTTGAGCATGCGCGACAGGCCGTCGGCCAGCACCAGATCGTCTTCCACCAGCAGAACGTTCATATTTCGGGACCAGATGAGAAATTCAAGTTGCGCAGGGGCAATCACGAGCGCATCGGACAGCGCAATTCAAAACGATTCAGCGCCGCAAGAGACGTATTGTAGCGCCGGCAATACCGCCGGAAAGCGACTTTGAGAGGGATCGGCGTTTTATTTTAACCACAGTCAGCATACCGTCAGCATATCGTCAGCACAGCGACAGCACACCGCTTTAGTCTAGCGCACAAGCAATTGGAATGAGAATCGAAATCAATTCCTTCCACCTGCATCCAGCCAGCCAGACGGCCTCCGCCTTCATTGCCAGCCGAATTTCATGCGAACCAACCCAGACTGAAAACGCCAAAAATGAACCGTCTTACGCCGATCGCCGCAGCACTTGTCGCCGTGTTTGCCGCCCCCCTCGCCGTGCATGCGCAACAAACTTCCGCCCCTGCTACTGCTCCCGCCCCCTCGTCATCGCTCAAGGAAGTCGTCGTCGAAGGCAAGCGCGATGATTTCAACACCACGACAACCGCGTTGACCAAACTTCCGGCCGACCTGCACGATGTGCCGCAATCGGTGGTGGTGGTCAACAAAGCGTTGCTGCAATCGCAAGGTGCGACGTCGCTGTCGGATGCGCTGCGCAACGTCGCCGGCATTACGCTGGGCGGCGCCGAAGGTGGTCAGATCGGCAACAACATCAACCTGAACGGCTTCTCGGCGCGCACCGATATCTATCTGGACGGCTTCCGTGACCGCGGCCAGTATTTCCGCGACACCTTCGCGATGGAAGAGATCGAAGTCCTGATGGGACCGTCGTCCATGCTGTTCGGTCGCGGTTCGACCGGCGGCATCATCAACCAGGTCACCAAGAAGGCCAACCTGAAGCAATCGACCGAGGTCTCCGCGTCCGTGACCACCAACGGCCTGGTGCGCACCACCGCCGACTACAATCATCCGCTGTCCGAGACATCCGCCGTGCGCGTCTCCGTGATGGCGCAAGACGGTGCGGCCACCACGCGCAACCAGACCAACGTGCAGGACTTCGGCCTGGCAGCTTCCTACGTGACCGGCATCGGCACCGCGACGGAAATCACCCTCTCGACGCTGATCCAGCACAACCATGATCAACCCGACTACGGCCTGCCGGCGCTGAACGGCCATCCGGTCAACGTCGACCGCGACACCGCCTACGGCCTCAACTCCGACCGCACCGACCAGGACGTGGTCTCGCTGAACGCCGGCATCAAGCACAAGATCACCCCGGACGTGACGCTGCGCAACCAGACGCAGTTCAATTACGTGCGCACCAACGCCGTGGAAACTGCGCCGCAAGGCATCGGCACCGTCGGCGCCGGCGGTTACACGGCCTTGACGGGCGGTGCCAGCGCCCTGCCGCTGTCCAGCCTGTTCGTGCAAGCACAGAGCCACGATCGCACGATTCGCGATTACTCGATCTTCAACCAGACGGAGTTGTCGGGCAAAGGCACCTTCCTGGGCTTCAAGCACGATGCGCTGGTCGGTCTGGAAGTGGGTCACGATGGGTACGACGTGCAAAACTACTATCGCAACGGCACTTGCAACGGTGTCGCATTGACCGGCGCGGCGACTCCGACTTCGGGTTTCGCCGACTGTATTCCCCTGGTCAATCCGACCTATAGCGCGGCGGGTACCGGCGTCACCAGCAGCATCGGCAACCATCAGGGCGGCAGCTCCAACACCATCGCCACCTATGTCGGCGATACGCTGGAACTGACCCCGCAAGTCAAGCTGGTGGGCGGCTTGCGCTATGACAAGTTTGTCGCGCAGATCAGCAACTCGCTCAACTCCGGCAACATGCCGGCAGCAGCCAAGAACACCGCCCTCGCCTATGCCAATCAGAGCGTCAACTTCCTGAGCGTGCGCGCCGGCGCCATCTGGCAACCGACCGCCGCACAGGCGTATTACCTGTCCTACGGCACCTCGTTCAATCCTTCGCTGGAACAGCTGACCGGCACCGTCGGCCAGACCAACCTCGATCCGGAAAAAAACAAATCGTATGAAGTGGGCGGAAAATGGGATTGGGCGGAAAACCTGTCGCTCAACGCAGCCGTGTTCCAGATCGACAAGCAAAATGCGCGCAGCCTGATTTCTGCGGGCGTGTATGCGCTGTCAGGCGACGTGCGCGTCAAGGGCGCACGCGCCGGGGCAACAGGCCGCATCAACAAGCAATGGCAGGTCGCGGCCGGCTATACCTACCTGGATGCGCAGGTCCTGAGCGGCGCAGCGGGCGACACCGCGGTCGGCAAGATCCCGACCAACACCCCAAAGCACACGCTGACCACCTGGACAACGTATGACATCGTGCCGCATTGGCAACTCGGCGGCGGCGCGACGTACATGTCGCAACGCTACGCCAATCCGACCAATACGGTGCAGGTCGGCGGTTATGTGCGCTGGGATACGACACTGGCGTATCTCCAAAAAGACTACGACATTCGTCTGAACATCCTCAACCTGACGAACAAAATGTATTACGATGCGCTGATCCAGTCCGACGGCGGACGCTCGGTGCCCGGCACCGGTCGCACCGGCATGATCTCGGTCAACTATCGTATGTAATCTGAAGCCAATCTGAAGCAAGTGAAAGAAATCCCCCCATGCTGATCGCCATTCCCAAGCTGCTCGACGCGCAACAACTCAACACCGTGCGTCAGCTGCTGGAACAGGCCGGTCCGGCATGGGTCGATGGTCGTGCGACCGCCGGCTATCAAGGCGCGCCGGTCAAGCACAACCAGCAAATCGACGAGCGTTCGGAAGTCGCCGCGCAGTGCCAGCACATCATCCTGTCGGCATTGGAGCGCAACCCGCGTTTCATCAGCGCCGCCTTGCCGAACACGGTCTATCCGCCGATGTTCAATCGTTACAGTGAAGGCATGACCTTCGGCGCGCATGTGGACGGCAGCGTGCGGATCGATCCGCATACCGGGCGCAAGCTGCGCACCGATGTTTCCGCGACCTTGTTCCTGTCCGATCCGTCGACTTATGACGGCGGCGAATTGCAGATCCACGATACCTACGGCGTGCATTCAGCCAGGCTGGAAGCCGGAGATGTGCTGATTTATCCCGCCACCAGCCTGCATCAGGTCACGCCGGTGACGCGCGGCGTGCGCACGGCGTGTTTCTTCTGGGTGCAAAGCCTGGTGCGCGACGACGGCCAGCGCAGCATGCTGTTCGACATGGACAACGCCATCCAGACGCTCAACCAGACCGGCGCCGATGAAGTTGCGCGGCGCACGCTGGTCGGCTGTTATCACAACCTGCTGCGTCAATGGAGCGATACCTGAGCAGGTGATCGCACGTGACGATCAATTGAAGTAACGCGCATCCATCCGGCGAAACACCAGCGCCGACAACAAGGTCACCACACCGACGCAGACGAAGGTCAGCGTAAAGCTCCAGTCCCTCGCCCACGCCACGCCGTCGATCCCGCTCAGCATGGAGCCCGCAATCGTCACGCCCAGACCCAGCGCCAGCATCTGCACCATCGAAAACAGGCTGTTGCCGCTGCCGGCGTCCTTGCTGTTGAGCCCTTTAAGCGTGACGCTGTTCATCGCCGCGAACTGCATCGAGTTGCACACGCCGAAGACCGCCAGCTGCATAATGCCGATCCAGATCGGCCAGGCCGGCGTGATCAATGCGAACGACACAATCGCCGCACCGACCATCACTGTATTCACCAGCAGGAAATTCTCATAGCCGTAGCGACGCACCAGCGGCGCGATCCACGGCTTGGCAATGGTGCCGGCCACCGCCGCGGGCAACAGCACCAGGCCGGCATGCAATGGTGAAAATCCGAGCTTGACCTGCAACAGCAGCGGCAACAGGAACGGCACCGCCGACGAGCCGATGCGGCAGATCAGGTTGCCGATCAGGCCGACACTGAAATTGGGTTCATTGAACAGCCCGAGCCGGAACAGCGGCTGCTCGTCGCGCCGCGCATGGACGACATACCACCATACCGTCAGCACCGAAATCCCGAACAAGCCGGCGCTCCACCAGGCGCGATGTTCTTCCATCGGCACATCCAGCGCCAGCGAGAACGCCACCATGCAGGTCGACAGCAACGCGCAGCCGAGCATGTCGAAGCGCGGCGGCGAAACGATTTCTTCGGCAGGCAGGAAGCGATGCACTGCGAACATGCCGATCACGCCGACCGGTACATTGATGAGGAAAATCCAGTGCCAGCCGATGGTCTGCGACAGCCAGCTGCCCGTCACCGGACCGACTACCGGTCCGAGCTGCCCGGCAATCGAAATGAAAGCCAGCGCCGAAATGTACTGCGCTCCCGGCACGCTGCGCAGTACCGCAAGGCGGCCGATCGGCAGCAGCATGGAGCCGCCCACGCCCTGCACCACGCGCGCCAGCAACAGTTGCGACAGCGAGTGCGCATTGGCGCACAGCAGCGAGCCGAGTACAAAAATGAGAATCGCGAGGAAGTAGACGCGGCGTGTGCCGAAACGGTCGGCCAGCCAACCGGATGCCGGCGTCAGCGACGCCATTGCCAGCGTATAAGACACCACCACCGGGTGCATCGCCAGCACCGGCTCGCCGAGACTGGCGGCCATGGAAGGCAAGGCGGTATTGACGATGGTGGTGTCCAGCGTCTGCATGAAAAAGCCCGATGCAACGATCCACAACAGGGCTTTTTGAGAACGGGAAGAGTTAAGGGACATGGAAGAAGATTCTATCGTCCCTTGTGAGTTGGCAACAAGATCAGAATGCCGCCGGACGCCATTTCAGCAGGCGTTTCTCCAGCGATGTCAGCAGGTAATCCGCCAGCAAGGCCACCACCGCCAGCACGATCATCGCCGCGAACACGCCGCTGGCGTTGAAGGCGCCCTGGGCTGTCGAGATCAGCAGGCCGATGCCTTGCTTGGAGCCGAGGAACTCGCCCACCACCGCGCCGACCAGCGCGAAGCCGAAGCTCACGTGCAAGCTCGCCAGGATCCAGCTCAGCGCCGATGGAATCACTACGGCGGTCGTCACCTGCCGACGCGAGGCGCCGAGGATCTGCGCGTTGGCGATCATGTAGCGGTCGGCTTCACGCACGCCCTGGAAGGCATTGCCGAACACCACGAAGAACACCATCACCACCGCCAGCGCCACCTTGGACGCCATGCCCAGGCCCAGCGCAATGACGAAGATGGAACCCAGCACCACGCGTGGGATCGAGTTGGCGATCTGGATGTACAGGCTGAACACGTCCGACATCAGCTTGTTGCGGCCGAGCGCGATGCCGGCAATGATGCCCGCGACGGAACCGATCAGGAAGCCCAGCACGGTTTCTTCCAGCGTGACCATGACCTGCACCCACAACGGGCCTTGCGAGGTTCCTTCCATGATCCAGTCATAGATCTGGATCACGATCAGCGACGGCTGCGAAAAGAAGAAAGGATCGATCCATTGCATCGTGGCGGACAATTCCCAGCCGCCGAGGATGATGACCAGAATCGCCAGCCGCAGTGAAATCACCAGCCAGTAGCGTTGTTTGATCTTGCGTTGCGCTTCGCGCTCGACTTGGGCGATCGCTTCCGGGCTCATGGCGCGGCTTGTATTTACTTGTGTCATGTTGCTCACCTGTCTTGTCGTTGGTGTGTGTGGTGTACGGAGCAGAAGCTGTTTCTGTAGAAAGCGTTTACTTGGCTTACTTGATCTGCACTTCTTCGCGCAAATCCGACCAGATCTTTCTGGAAATGTCGATGAAGCGCTGCTCGTAGCGCACTTCTTCCATCACGCGCGGACGCGGCAGGTCGATCTGGTAAGTGCTCTTCAAGGTCGCCGGACGCGCGGTCAGCACATACACCTTGTCGGCCAACGCGATCGCTTCTTCCAGGTCATGGGTAACGAACACCACCGAGCCGGAATGCGCCGACCACAATTGCAGCAACTCGTCCTGCATCAGCGTGCGGGTCTGCATGTCGAGCGCGCTGAACGGCTCGTCCATCAGCAGGATTTCAGGGCTGTTGATGAAAGTCTGGGCCAGCGCCACGCGCTTGCGCATGCCGCCCGACAACTGATGCGGATAGTGGTCGCCGAACTTGTCGAGGCCGACGCGACGAATCCATTCGTTGGCCAGTTCATAGGCCTGGTCCTTCGGCTTGCCGCGGAACAGCGGGCCGGCGGCGACGTTGTCGCGCACGCTGCGCCACGGGAACACGGCATCGTTCTGGAACACGAAGCCGATGCGCGGATCGATGCCGTTGACCGGCTCGCCCATCACCCGCACTTCGCCGATGGTCGGTTTAAGCAGTCCGGTGATCAGGCTCAGCGTGGTCGACTTGCCGCAGCCGGTGGGGCCGACCACGGCGACGAACTCGCCGCGCGCGACGCTCATGGAAAAATCGCGCAAGGCGACGGTGACATTGCCGTCGGCGGTGATGAAGCGGCACGACACGTTGTCCAGTTCGATGGCCGGCGTATCGAGCTTGTTGGCCGTTTTTGCAGAAGCGGTGGCGGTTTGATTCATGGAGACTCTCTCGTCTGTTTTTTTGGATTGCTGGCCGCGAAGCGTCCCGCCGCGGGCATTCCGGAGAACGCCCGCGTCAGGTGTCTGCTGTTCGCGCTTGGTTGAAACAGGCTCGCCCAACTGATGAAAACGGGCGAACCATGAACCGGTCTTACTTGACCAGGTTCACAAACTCATTGGTGTAGGTCTTGGACAGATCGATGTGCTTGCCCTTGACGTTCGGGTTGAACCCGGCCAGCACCGACAGCACGGTTTCAGGACCGCCGGCCGGCATCTTGCCGTCGGCCGAATACATCGGCAGCGAGTTTTCCAGCGCCTGAATGTACAGCGGCTTGTTGTTGCCGTAGTAGTCCTTCGGCATCTTGTCGGCGATCTCGGCGGCGCTGTGGGTCTTGATGAACTTGAGCGTCTTCACGAAGGCGCGCGCCAGCTTGGCGGCGTCATCCTTGTGGCCGTTCAGCCAGTTGCGCTGCACGTACAGGCTGGATGCCGGATACAGGCCGCCCAGCGCCTTCACTGTGCCTTCCACCGAGCGCATGTCGACCAGCACCTTGGCTTCGCCGGTCTTGAGCATCTGCGACACGGTCGGTTCGGTGGTCATGCCGGCGTCGATGCGGCCTTGCTTCATGGCGGCGATGAAGGTATTGTCGGCGCCGACCGGCAGCACCGAGTATTCCTTGGAGCTGATGTTGTAGCGCGACGCCAGGTATTGCGTCAGGAAATTGGTTGACGAACCCAGGCCGGTCACGCCCAGTGTCTTGCCCTTGACGTCGCCCATGTTCTTGATCGTGGCGGAAGCCTTGGTCGAGACCAGCTCCACTTCGCCCGGCACCTGGCCGAAGATCACGATGGCAGTGATTTCCTTGCCCTTGCTTTGCAGGTCGATGGAGTGGTCATAGAATCCGACCACCGCCTGCACCGCGCCGGCCAGCAACTCGTTTTCCGCATCGACGCCGGCCGGTTGCGATTGCAGCTCGACCTCCAGGCCTTCTTCCTTGAAGTAGCCCAGTTGTTCGGCCAGCTTGGCCGGCAGGTAAACCATCTTGGTGATGCCGCCGACCATGATGGTGATCTTGCCTGCGGCGGATGCGGTGCCGGGCAAGGCCATCATGGTGGCGCCGGCAACGGCCAGCGAAATCAGCGTGCGACGAATATTCTTGTTCATGGAGTCTCCTGAATGTTGTAGTTGTGAAGTTCTTATTTCACCTGATTGACGAATTCGTTGGTGTAGGTCCTGGACAGGTCAATCTTCTTGCCCTTGATGTTGGGGTTGAACCCTGCCATCACCTTCAGCACCACTTCCGGACCTTCGGCCGGCATCTTGCCGTCCGGCGAGTACATCGGCAGCGAGGCCTTCAGGGCCTGCACATACAGCGCCTTGTTGCCGCCGTAGTAGTCGGCCGGCATCTTGGCGGCGATTTCTTCCGCGCTATGGGTCTGGATGTATTGCAGTGTACGGACAAATGCGCGCGCCAGCTTGGCGGCCTCGGGCTTGTGCGTCTTCAGCCAGGCGCCCTGCACATACACCGCCGAAGCCGGATACAGACCGCCCAGCGCGGCGCGTGTGCCGGCGGCGCTGTTCATGTCGACCAGCACCTTGGCTTCGCCGCTGGCCAGCAGCATCGAGGTGGTCGGCTCGGTGGTCCAGACAACGTCAACGCGCTTCTGCTTGAGTGCCGCGATCAGCGTATTGCCGGCGCCGACCGGCAGCATCGAATAGTCGCTGGTCTTGAGGCCGTTGCGGCTGGCCAGGTATTGCGCCAGGAAACTGGACGAAGAACCGAGACCGGTCACGCCCAGCGTACGGCCCTTGAGGTCGGCCATGCTGCGCACTTGCGTGGCCAGGTCGCTGCGCACCATCTCCATGCCGCCCGGCACCACCAGCAACTGGGTGATCGACAGGACTTCCTTGCCCTTGCTTTGCAGGTCGATGGAGTGATCGTAGTAGCCGACCACGGCCTGGACGGCGCCGGCCAGCAGTTCATTCTCGGCATCCACGCCGGCCTGCTGCGACTGCAGCTCGACGTCGAGGCCTTCATCCTTGAAATAACCGAGGTTTTCCGCCAGCTTGGGCGGCAGGTAGATCAGTTTGTTGATGCCGCCGACCATGATGGTGATCTTGTTGTCGGCAGCCTGGGCTGCGGGAGCTGCAACTGTTAGTACGGCCGCGCCGATCAGCGCGGTGGAAAACACGGTGCCGATGACATAAGCACACACATTGAAGCGTTGACGCATTATGATGCCTCCTGAATGAGATGGAAGACTGCTGCACGGTATGGGGATGCAAGCAGTTCGCTCAAGTTCTTATTAATATAGTGGTCGCTATTCTAAGAACCGGAAACCTTCATCCAGCTTTCCAAATCCGGTGTTTCTTCTGTGCACCGCAACAAAAATATGGGTTTTTTGCATGAAATTGCTGCTGATCGAAGACAACCCGCCGCTGGCGCATTGGCTCACGCAGATCCTCAGGGAGAACAAGTTCAGTGTCGACGTCGCCAGTGACGGCGAGATGGCCGATCACGTGCTGCATACGGAAAACTACGACGTCGTGCTGCTCGACCTGATGCTGCCCAAGATGCACGGCAAGAACGTGCTGCGCCGCCTGCGCGAACGCCACAATGCGGTGCCGGTGATGATCCTGACCGCCAGCGGTTCCATCGACGAGAAGGTCGAATGCCTGGGCGCGGGCGCCGACGACTACCTGGTCAAACCCTTTGAAGTCCGCGAGCTGGTCGCCCGCATCAAGGTGCTGATCCGTCGCCAGACGCCGGACAAGGCCGCCGAAATCCATTGCGGCGACCTCAGCTACGACAGCAATACGCGCCAGTTCGCCATCGCCGGCAAGACACTGGCGTTGCCCGCACGCGAACACGACGTGCTCGAAATCCTCATGCTCAAGCAGGGCAAGACGGTGTCCAAGAATGCGCTGGTGAACGGCATCTTCAGTTTGTCCGATGAGCCCAGCGCCGACGCCATCGAAATCTACATCTCGCGCCTGCGCAAGAAACTGGAACCCTCGCAGGCCGCCATCATGACGCTGCGCGGCCTCGGCTACCTGCTCAAACAAAAAGATGATAGTTAGCCTGCGTCTGCGGCTGCTGCTGTGGCTGCTGATTCCGCTCACCGTCTACGTCGGCGTCAGCGCCAGCTTCACGCGTGACAGCGCGGTCACCAGCGCCGACCTGGTGCAGGATCGCGCGCTGCTGGCCTCGGCGCGCATGATGGCCGGCCAGGTGACGTGGGAAGACGGCGCCCCGGTCGTCAACGTCCCGCCGGCCGCGCTGGAAATGTTCGCCTCGCCCGACCATGATGAGGTGTACTACCAAGTCCTGATGGACGACAACACGCTGCTGGCCGGGCGTCCGGACTTTCCGGTTGACGTCGATTTTTCGCTGATCGCACCGGCTTACGCCACCACGTATTTCAACAACCAGCCGCTGCGCGTCGTCAGCTATGTGCGCGCGCTGTACGACAACGGTACGCTGCGCATGGTCGCGGTGTCGGTGGGCCAGACCATGCGCGGCCACGCGCAGCTTCTCGATGAATTGTGGCGCCCCGCGCTGCACCGCCAGATCATCATGCTGCTGCTGGCGATCGCGCTGGTGGTGGTCGGACTGACGATCGAGTTGCGCCCCATCCTGCGCGTCAAGGATGAACTCGCCACGCGCGAACCCAACTCGCTCACGCCCTTGCGCGCCGGCGAGCTGCAGGTGGAATTGCGTCCCATCGTGGTCGCCATCAACCAGTACATCCAGCGCCTCAACACCCAGGTCGCGGTACAGAAGCGTTTCATCGCCGACGCCGCGCACCAGTTGCGCACGCCGCTGACGCTGATCGATTCGCAGATCCAGTTTGCGCGCCAGCTCAACGATCCGCAGCGCCTGCCGCAAGTCTTGCAGGCGCTGCAGGACAGCAGCCGCAACATGACCGACCTGACCAACAAGCTGCTGCAGCTATCGCAGGCGGAAGCGTCGAACAGCACCGCCTTCCCGCGCCAGCCGATCGAGCTGGTGGGACTGGCGGCAACGGTGCTGGAAGAACTGGTCAGCCTGGCCCAGCGCAAGCACATCGACCTCGGGATGGAAACCGCCGTCGACGAGGCCTGGGCCATGGGCAGCCAGGCGCTGTTCTCGGGCATGCTGATGAACCTGATCGACAACGCGCTGCGCTACACCCCGGAACACGGCAAGGTCACCGTCGGCGTGGCGCTGGAAGACAACAAGGAAGTGGTGATCACCGTGGCCGACAATGGCCCAGGAATTCCCGCCGAAGTGCGCGAACGCGTGTTCGAACGCTTCTACCGGAACGCCGCGCCGGACCAGCACGGCGCGGGGCTCGGCATGGCGATCGTGAAGGAGATCGTACAGGCGGCGCAGGGGACCATTACGCTGGGGACCGACCGGGACGGCAAGGGATTGACGGTGACGGTGAGGTTGCCGGCGAATGCACAGCCTTGATCCGTTCAAAAAAAATAAAAAGAGACAGTTTCGGCAATCCCCGGCTCACGTCTCTGTCCCGGAGGACCATCTTGCTGCTTCGATGAAGTCTGCGGGTTGTCAAGAAGGGCGATTCGATGGCCTGTCGTCTTCAGTATCAAGTTCCTCAGCAGGCGGCGCTGGCGCGAACGCCTCCTGCACGATTAAAGCAAGCTTGTCGCCGATTTCAGCTTTCTCCAGCAGCGGAAATTCTTTGCGTAGTTTGTTAGAAACCTGGTAGTTGTTATTGCTGATCGCGCGAATGATGCGATCGATCTCTGCATCCGGCCCCTCAATGATTTCCTTGATTTGTTCTCGTGCCGATCGCATGCTGCGCAAGTAACTCGCTTCCTTGTGCATCTCCTGCTCCAACGTCAATTCAACGACATGAGCAAGATACTCGACATGCTCAGTGAGATCTTGATAGCGCCAGGCCATATTCGCGTCGGCGTAGCCGCTGAAATAGAGGTTATACGGGTTACCATCCTCAGCGGTGGTGTGGTCGCCAAACTGGTATTGATCGCGATACCGGGCCATGAACGGTTTTGAGAACACCTCTAACACCTGGTCGTAGCCGCGCCGATTCAGCGTCGAACTAATGATCGTCGCCGAGACCGGCAAAATAAACGGCTCAGGAATAGCCTTGTCGCGACGTAAGATGTCATTGATCAGAAAGCGAGATATCCGCCCATTGCCGTCTGGCATAGGATGGATATAGACGAAGCCGAACGACAACACGGCCGCGCGCGCGAGCGGCGATCCGCCGGCGGTGCGATCGGCAAACGCCTGCAGGCCACCAAGCATCGATGTAGTGTCATCCCAGTGCGGAGCAATGTAGTGCACGACGGGTAGAAAGCTGCTGTTCGTTTCCCCGATGAATACAGGCGATTTACGCATCCCATACAGGCCTTGTCGAATGACATCCGGCCCCAGGATCTCTCGCTGAAGCTCGTTGATGGCACCAGGATCCAGGGGGCTTGGATAGCGACCGCAATGATTTTCCATTGCCGCAGCGAAGCGCTTGATCTTGTCAATGCTGTTTCCTTCGCGCTCGATCGCAAAACTCGCCTGGCTTTCCTTGACCGTCAGCCACACAGCGCTGCGCATGATCAGATCTTCGCCATATTCGACTTCCAGATCGTGCAGGCGCTGATTGCAATCATAGATCTCCGCAGCTCGCACAGCGTCCGTGCGGTACACCATCGGGCAGTAGTCGCGTGTGCCGGGCATGTTGTTTCTGACGCGCCAGCGGGGGACATTTTCGGGATTGGTAGCAGTGAGGTACAAATTGCTGTCCAAAGCGTCGATGTAGTTGCCGACGCCGACGCCGCCGAACTCCAGTCGATTTCCCGTCAACCATTCGTACAGGAAGCCTGTCCGGCGAGAATACTGCCCCGTCGGCTCGTCTGCCAGCCACGCATCGAGATCGGCCGGCGGCAGCACTTGAAACAGACGCGCCAAAAATTCCAAGTGGACTCCCTCACGCTTGAGTGCGAAGGTCATGTGCCCGGCAAAAGTATCTTCCGGCTTGAATTGCGGCGTGTAGAATTCGTGAGTGAATCCGTTTGAACGTTCAGTAGTGCGCGATTTAGCCAACTGGCTATCTACCCGGAATGGCTGCACAGGCGTAACGCCATATCGTTCAGACAGCCATCTGTAACCTAGCCAGGTCGCCATATAAAAAAATCCTTTTGCCTGATATTTCAATTATTCGGCTTCAGTTTCTTATAAAAATGACGAAATTTCTATTAAAACTTATAAATACTGACTAGAGTTGATGATATTGCCATCAACTGCGGCAATTTTGGGGGCAAGTTCCCTGATCACGGAAGAACAGAAAATTCGAAATCTCGAATTTATCCGCCCAGAAACGGCAAAAGCCAGCACAAGGCTGGCTTTTCGATTCTGGTGGAAAGTCGCAGTTTCGAACTGCGGACCCCTGCAGTGTGAATGCAGTGCTCTACCCCTGAGCTAACCTTCCATTTGCTGTCGCCACCGACCGCGAGGGTTGGTGTGAAGCGGCCCGAATTATGACACAGAATTGACGGCACGGGCAAGCGGCTTGTCATTCCTTGCCATTTCTCGTCATTTTCCTCAAACAATTTACGCCGGCGGCGCTTCCGCCTCGGCTTCCTTGCGCCATACGCACGTGCCGCGCACTTCCTTGTCGAGCGTATTCAGGACTGTTTCGTGCAAACCCAGTTCGGCTTCGCTGGCGGCGACCACGATGACGTCGGCCAGCGGCGCCAGTTCGAGTTTGACGGCGCCGTCTTCATCGTCGCCGCCGGCCAGGTCCATGGTCAGGCTGTTCTGGCCGCGCGTCATGGCCAGGTACACCTCGGCCAGCAGCGCAGCATCGAGCAAGCCGCCATGCAAGGTGCGATGGGCGTTGGAGATGCCGTAGCGGTCGCACAGCGCGTCGAGCGAGTTGCGGCGGCCGGGATGCTGCTCCTTGGCCATTTGCAGCGAATCGATGACGTTGTCGACGTGTTCCTTGAACGGCGGCAGGCCGAGCAGCTTGAATTCGGCGTCGAGGAAGCCGACGTCGAAGGGCGCGTTGTGGATGATGATCTCGGCGTCGCGCACGTAGTCGCGGAATTCGTCGACGATGGCGGCGAACTTGGGCTTGTCGCTGAGGAACTCGGTGGTCAGTCCGTGCACCGCCAGCGCGCCTTCTTCGGAGTCGCGCTCGGGGTTGATGTAGAAGTGCAGGTTGTTGCCGGTCAACTGGCGGTTGAGCAGTTCAACGCAGCCGATTTCAATGACGCGGTCGCCGGTGCGGGGGTTCAGGCCGGTGGTTTCGGTGTCGAGGACGATTTGTCGCATGGGGATTCCGTTTGCTGGTGCCGAGGTCAGAGGACGGTGTCAACGCCGCGGTTGGCGAGCTGGTCGGCGCGCTCGTTGCCGGGATGGCCGGCGTGCCCCTTGACCCAGCGCCATTCGATCTTGTGCTGCGCCTGCGCGGCGTCCAGCGCTTGCCACAGGTCGACGTTCTTGACCGGTTCACGCGCAGCGGTTTTCCAGCCGCGCGCCTTCCAGCCGTGGATCCATTCGCTGATGCCTTTTTGCACGTACTGGCTGTCGGTGTAGACGGTGACGTCGCAGCGGCGAGTCAACGCGCCGAGCGCTTCGATGACTGCCTTGAGCTCCATGCGGTTGTTGGTGGTGTTGCGTTCGCCGCCGCACAATTCCTTCTCGCGGCCGCCCGCGATCAGCAGCGCGCCCCAGCCGCCGGTGCCGGGATTGCCCTTGCAGGCGCCGTCGGCGTAAATTTCCACACGGTCCAGTTCTTCTTTGTTCATGCTTGCTTCTGTCATTGCCTGATTACTTGGTCGTTGATGTTGATCGTTGATGATGTCCCCGCTTTTTACGGGAAGGCGGCATTCTATTCCTTATGGATGCGATTGGTCGCGGGCATGCCCTTGGGCACCTTGACCTTTTGCTTGCTCCAGGCCGGGCCGATCAGGCGCATGCCCTTGACGCGCTTGATCGCCTGCACGATGTAGACCGCGCCGAAATACGGCCACCAGCGGTCGCCGGCTTTTTCCATGAAGGTGAAACGGTCCAGCCATTTGTCGGTGGCGCACGGCGGCGCATAGCAGCCGAAATGGCCGCGATTGACTTCCATGTTGAGCAGCTTGAGCCAGTCCTTCAGGCGCGGCAGGCGGATGAATTCGCCGTCCTGCGGCAGGAAGTGCGCGCCGGTCAGCCGGCCGGCGGCTTGCCGTGCGCCCCACAGGCTGGTCGGGTTGAACCCGCAGATGATGACCTGGCCTTCGGGAATCAGCACGCGCTCGACTTCGCGCAGCACCTGATGCGGCTCGGCGCTGAACTCCAGCACGTGCGGCAGCACCACCAGGTCGAGGCTTTGCGTGGCGAACGGCAGCTCGGAAAAATCATGCGCGACCACCAGCGGGATCTCGCGGCCCTCTTGCATGCCTGCCGAAGCCTCGATTGGCAGGCAATTGTCGGTGAGCCAGCGATAAGGCATGCGATTGGCCTGCAGTGCGTTGATCTGCGGCATGCCGATCTGCACCGCGTTGAATCCGAAGATATCGGCCGTGAGCGCGTCCAGGTGCTTCTGCTCCCAGGCGCGGACGTAGTTGCCCATCGGCGTATGCAGCCAGTCGTCGAGGGCTATAATGGCTTTTCCCGAATCCGTATCGACTTCCGCCATCACGCGCCCCCGCCCAGCCATGTCAGCCATCCCGCCAGCAGCTTCGTCCGTATCGTCTGTACTGTCCGCTTCATCCACATCCTTGAGTGTCCTGACTGTTCCAGCATTTGACGATAATTACCTGTGGTTGATTCATGACGGCGTCAATGCGGCGGTCGTCGATCCCGGCGATGCCGCTCCGGTCCTGGCAGCGCTCGAAGCACATGGCCTGACGCTGGCCGCTATTCTACTGACTCATCATCATGCTGACCATGTCGGCGGCGTTCCGACCTTGTTGCTAGAGGGACAAGTACCGGTCTACGGCCCCGCTGGCGAAGCGATTCCGACGATTACCCAACCCTTGTGGGAAGACGACCTGGTGCACCTGGCCGCCCTCGGTCTCGACCTCAAGGTGATCGACGTGCCCGGCCACACCAAGGGCCATATCGCCTACTACGCCGCACGGCAGGGCTGGCTGTTCTGCGGCGACACGCTGTTTGCCGGCGGCTGCGGCCGCCTGTTCGAAGGCACGCCGCAGCAGATGGTAACCTCGCTCAACAAGCTGACCGCCCTGCCTGCCGACACCCAAGTCTACTGCGCCCACGAATATACCCTGTCCAACCTGCGCTTCGCCCGCGAAATCGAACCGGGCAATGCGGCGCTAATCGCGCGCATCGATGCGGAACAGGCTAAACGCGCCCGCAACGAGCCGACGGTGCCTTCCACCATCGCGCTCGAAATCGCCACCAATCCTTTCCTGCGCTACAAGGAAACCGCCGTCATCGCCCGCTTGCAAGAAGCCGGCCGTTTGCCTGCCTCAGGGAAACAAGTTGATCCGACGGCAACATTCGGCGCGCTGCGCGAATGGAAGAATACCTACAAATAGAAGGTGAATAGGCCTTTTTTCGGACAAATACCAAACGAATCAAGGGCTTAAGCTTTGTAACATAAGTGAATTTTTACTTGACGAGTGAAAAGGGGCTTACGTACACTCCGTCTAGTCTCCAAATCCATCGGCTTGCAAGCCGTTTTTAGATAAACGGGCGCTTTTGTTGTTTTTTAATAACAGAACCGCCAAACGCTTCATGACTTCCGTTCGGACACATACTTCCTGGCAGGAGGTGCCGTGCATCCGAGACGACCGGTGAATTTGCAATGCGAATTCAAACGCGAATTTAATCGCGAAGTTAAACGCGAATTTAATCGTTTCTTCAGCCTCAGGCACAGGATCACGTACCCATGCAGCTAACATTCAGGAAATTGGCGATCGCAACGCTTTTCTCTCTCGGTACTCCCCTCCTGGCCCACGCCAACGACATCTCGATTTACCCCGCGGCCTTCAACGCCATCAATCCGAACGATCCTTCGTCCGCGCTGCCGGGCATGGAAGACATCGATATCTGGGCGCGCATTCGCAAGGGCTTCGGCATTCCGGATCTGGAAAACCCGCTGGTGGACAACCAGACCCAGTGGTACAGCTCGCGTCCCGACTATATCCAGCGCACCACCGTGCGCGCCTCGCGCTACCTGTTCCACGTCGTGCAGGAACTCGAAAAGCGCGGCATGCCGACGGAGCTGGCGCTGCTGCCGTTCATCGAGTCCGCCTTCAATCCGCAAGCCTTGTCGACCGCCAAAGCGGCCGGCATGTGGCAGTTCATCCCGTCGACCGGACGCGACTACAACCTGAAGCAGAACCTGTTCACCGACGAGCGCCGCGACGTGCTGGCCTCGACCGATGCGGCGCTGACTTACCTCCAGAAACTCTATGGCATGTTCGGCGACTGGCAACTGGCGCTGGCCGCGTATAACTGGGGCGAAGGCTCGGTGCAACGCGCCGTCAACCGCAACCTGGCCGCCGGCCTGCCGATCGATTTCAACACGCTGTCGGCGCAGATGCCCAACGAGACGCGCAACTACGTGCCGAAGCTGCAAGCCGTCAAGAACATCATCGCCGTGCCGGGAGAATTCGGCATCGAGCTGCCCAAGGTCGACAACCAGCCCTACTTCGTCACCATCGGCAAGACCCGCAACATTGACGTGAAGGTGGCGGCGCAACTGGCCGAATTGTCGCTCGACGAATTCAAGGCGCTCAACCCGCAGTTCAACCGCCCGGTCATCATTGGCGGCGACGACACCAAGATCCTGCTCCCGGAAAGCAATGCCGAGAAGTTCAAGACCAACATATCGAAGTTCACGCAAGCCCTGAGCTCGTGGACCTCGCATACCGTCTCGAGCGCACGGGAACGCATCGAAACCATCGCCAGCCGCTTCGGCACCACGCCGGACGTGATCCGCAGCGTCAACCAGATCCCGCCGAAGATGGTCCTGAAAGCCGGCTCCATGATCCTGGTACCGAAGACCGAAACCTCGATGGAAGCCGACATCACGCCGGAAATGGCCAACAGCGCCCGCCTGGCCGTGGCGCCGGACGTACCCGACTTCAAGCGCATCTACGTGAAGGCCGGCAAGCGCGACACGCTGGCGTCGATCGCCGGCCGCTACCGCGTGAGCGTGGTCCAGATCAAGCAATGGAACAGCCTGCGCCACGATACCCTGGCCAACGGTCAGAGCCTGCAATTGCAAGTGCCTTACCAGACGCCTGCCGCCGCACCGGTGCGGGTACGCCAGGTAATCCATGCGCCGGCCAAGCCGATCCGCAAGGCGCCTGCCGTGGTGGCCAAGAACACCCGTGCCGCACCGGCCCGCAAGGGAGCGGCGCCGATCACGCTGGCATCGGAAAGCGGCAACCGCCGCCGCTGATATCGACAGGTTCGGAGTCGACAAAGGGCCGGGATGCATTCCCGGCCCTTTTCTATTTGGCGGACTTTCCCCGCACTGCAAAACGACGAATTTCACAGCGTCATTGCCCGGCACGCTCCAATACACCCCCTGTTTTTCTTGTGCATATGCCAACAAGACGGCGCGGCGCCTGCCGCGCCGCCGCATGAATCCTCACGCCGTGCGCCTTCATTTTCCGTAAATCCGGTGCTATGATTCAGTCGCGCAAACGTTTGCGCACAAAAGCAAAACACCAATAACAGCATGCCGATCCATACGAATTGCTGCTCACCCGAATATCTGGAACCTGGAGACATCATGAATAAACGTATCCGCCTCAAGCTGATTGCCGCCGCCGTCCTCGCCTGCGCCCTGCCGGCCCTGCCCGTGCTGGCGCAAGCCCAAACTGCCGCCAAGCCAAAGGTCGCGCTGGTGATGAAGTCGCTGGCCAATGAGTTCTTCCTGACCATGGAAAACGGCGCCAAGGAGCACCAGAAAGCCCACGCCGCGCAATACGACCTGATCGCCAACGGCATCAAGGACGAGCAGGACACCGCCAACCAGATCAAGATCGTCGAACAGATGATCGTCTCGAAGGTCAGCGGCCTGGTGATCGCACCGGCCGACTCCAAGGCGCTGGTGCCGGTCATCAAGAAGGCCATCGACGCCGGCATCATCGTGGTCAACATCGACAACAAGTTCGACGATGCCGCACTGAAGGAAAAGGGCATCACCGTGCCGTTCGTCGGTCCGGACAACCGCAAGGGCGCCAAGTTGGTCGGCGACTTCCTGGCCAAGCAGATCAAGAGCGGCGACAAGGTTGCGATCATCGAAGGCGTCTCGACCACCTTCAATGCGCAGCAACGCACGCTGGGCTTCCAGGATGCGATGAGCGCAGCCGGCGCCAAGGTGGTGTCGGTACAATCGGGCCAATGGGAAATCGATCCGGGCAACAAGGTTGCCGCCTCAATGCTGAACGCCAATCCTGACATCAAGGCGATCCTGGCCGGCAACGACAACATGGCGCTGGGCGCAGTCGCCGCGGTCAAGGCGGCAGGCAAGGCCGGCAAGGTGCTGGTGGTCGGCTACGACAACATCAACGCCATCAAGCCGATGCTCAAGGACGGCCGCGTGTTGGCGACCGCCGACCAGTTCGCTTCGCAGCAAGCCGTGTTCGGCATCGAAACCGTGCTGAAGGCGCTGGCTGACAAGAAGAAGCAAAGCAGCCTGAGCGGCGCGGTTGAAACCAAGGTCCAGCTGGTGACCAAGGACAGCAAATAAGCCGTAGAAAACCAAATGAAGCACCGGGCGGGACGCACGTGCGTTCCGCCCTTCCTGCAACACCGAATTTCTGAACCACACCTTCACGGTGGAGACTGCATGTCCAATCCATCATCCCCGGCTTTGCTGTCGCTCAGCGGTATCGGCAAGACTTACGTCGAACCGGTGCTCAGCGAGGTTTCGCTGGAACTCCGTCCCGGCCAGATCCTGGCGCTGACCGGCGAGAACGGCGCCGGCAAAAGCACGCTGTCGAAAATCGTCTGCGGCCTGGTGCAATCCACCACGGGCGCCATGCAGCTCGACGGCCAGCCTTACCAGCCGCGCTCGCGCACCGAGGCCGAACAGCTCGGCATTCGCATGGTGATGCAGGAACTGAACCTGATCCCGACGCTGAGCATCGCCGAAAACCTGTTCCTGAATCAGTTGCCGCAACGCTTCGGCTGGATCGACAAGCCGAAACTGGCGGCACTGGCGCAGGCGCAAATGGCGGCGGTCGGCCTGACCGACATCGATCCCTGGACGCCGGTCGGCGACCTCGGCGTCGGTCATCAGCAAATGGTGGAGATCGCGCGCAACCTGATCGGCAGCTGCCGCCTGCTGGTGCTGGACGAACCGACCGCCATGCTGACCAGCCGCGAAGTGGAATTGCTGTTTGCGCAGATCGCGCGGCTGCAATCGGAAGGCGTGGCGATCATCTACATTTCGCACCGCCTGGAAGAACTGAAACAGGTCGCCGACCGCATCGCCGTGCTGCGCGACGGCAAGCTGGTCTGCGACGACGCCATCGGCGGCTACAGCAGCGATGCACTGGTGCAGCTGATGGTCGGCCGTGCGGCGGAAGCGGAACTCGATCTCGGCCACCGCGACATCGGCGCGCCGCTGCTGCGCGTGCGCAATCTGGGCCGCGGCGCCGTCGTGGCGCCGGCCTCGTTCGACTTGCGCGCCGGTGAAATCCTCGGCATCGCCGGATTGATCGGTTCCGGTCGCACCGAGTTGCTGCGCCTGATCTTCGGCGCCGACCGCGCCGATCAGGGTGAAGTCTTCATCGGCGATCAGACCCAAGCCGCCGACATCCGTTCGCCCAAACACGCCATCGCTTCGGGCATCGCCATGATCACCGAAGACCGCAAGAGCCAGGGCCTGCTGCTGCCGCAGTCGATCGCCGTCAACGCCACGCTGGCCAAGCTCGGCGATGTCAGCAAGATGGGCCTGCTTGACGGCGACGCCGAAAGCGCGGTCGCCGCCGACTACATCAAGCGCCTGCGCATCCGCTCGCGCGACGGCGCGCAGGCAGCGGGCGAACTGTCCGGCGGCAACCAGCAGAAAGTCGTGATCGCGCGCTGGCTCTACCGCGACTGCCCGATCATGCTGTTCGACGAGCCGACGCGCGGCATCGACATCGGCGCCAAGTTCGACATCTACAAGCTGCTGGCCGATCTGTCGCGCCAGGGCAAGGGCCTGCTGATCGTCTCCAGCGACCTGCGCGAACTGATGCTGATCTGCGACCGCATCGCCGTGATGAGCGCGGGCAAGCTGGTCGATACTTTCGAACGCGGCCAATGGAGCCAGGAGGCGATCCTTGCATCGGCGTTCAGCGGCTACATGAACTCGCCCGCTACCGCTACCGCTACCGCTACGGCTACACCTACAGCGACTCAGGCGGCCTGACCGTGACGACAACTACACAAGCAAAACAGACAAAGATCATGACCCATCCCAACCGCACCTTTTCCGTCTACGGCCTGTCCGCCGTCAAGAACTACCTCGGCCTGATCGGCGCCCTGCTCGCGATGTGCGTGCTGTTCTCCTTCCTGAGTGAAAACTTCTTCACGCTGGCAACCTTCAGCACGCTCTCCAACGACATCCCGACGCTGGTGGTGATGGCTGTCGGCATGACCTTCGTGCTGATTGTCGGCGGCATCGATCTGTCGGTGGGCTCGGTGATGGCGCTGGCGGCATCGATCCTGTCGATGGCGATGGTGCGCTGGGGCTGGCCGCTGTTTGCCGCCGGCCTGCTCGGCATTCTGGTGGCGAGCCTGTGCGGCATGCTGACCGGACTGATTTCGGTAGGCTGGCGCATCCCCTCCTTCATCGTCTCGCTGGGCGTGCTGGAAATGGCGCGCGGCATGGCCTATCAAGTCACCAATTCACGCACCGAATACATCGGCAGCGCGGTCGACGGCATCAGCTCGCCGATTTTCCTCGGCCTGTCGCCGGCCTTCATCGCGTCGATTGCAGTCGTCGTCATCGGCCATCTGGTGCTGACGCGCACCGTGCTCGGACGCCACTGGATCGGCATCGGCACCAATGAAGAAGCGGTACGCCTGGCCGGCATCAATCCACGGCCGAGCAAGATTCTGGTGTTTGCGCTGATGGGCCTGCTGGCCGGCGTCGGCGCGCTGTTTCAGGTATCGCGCCTGGAGGCGGCCGATCCCAACGGCGGCGTCGGCATGGAGCTGCAGGTGATCGCGGCCGTCGTGATCGGCGGGACCAGCCTGATGGGTGGGCGCGGTTCGGTCATCAGCACCTTCATCGGCGTGCTGATCATCTCGGTGCTGGAAGCCGGTCTGGCGCAGATCGGCGTATCCGAACCGATGAAGCGCATCATCACCGGCCTGGTGATCGTCGCCGCCGTCGTGCTCGATACCTATCGCCGCCGCGGCGAACGCAACACACATTGAGAGCATTGAAAGCACTGATCAACCCACATTCAGCGACAAGAAAAACATGGCAACCATCAAGGACGTAGCGCGCCACGCCGGTGTTTCGTACACCACCGTGTCGCACGTGCTGAACAAGACCCGCCCGGTCAGCGCCGAGGCGCGCGACCGCGTGCTGGTTGCAGTCGAGGCGCTGGCCTATGTGCCCAGCGCGCTGGCGCGCTCGCTGCGCAGCAATGCCACCGGCAGTATCGGCCTGATCATCCCGAACAACACCAATCCGTACTTTTCGGAAGTGGCGCGCGGCATTGAAGACAGCTGCTATCAAGCCGGCTACAGTGTGATCCTGTGCAATTCCGACGATGATCCGGCCAAGCAGCGCGACTATCTCAACGTGTTGCTGACCAAGCGCTGCGACGGCCTGATCGTGGCGACGCTGGCGCAGACCGACGGCGAACTGCTGCGCAAGATGAAGGTGCCGACCGTGCTGCTCGACCGTGCGCCGAAAGACATGGCGATCGACCTGGTGGCGGTCGACAACGCTGCCGGCGGAGTGCTGGCGGCAGAGCATTTGCTCGCCCTGGGACGCCGCCGCATCGCCTGCATCGGCGGCCCGGAGAGCCTGGATATTTCCGCCGAACGGATTGCCAGTTTGCGCCGCAAACTGCAAACCGCCGGTGTCGCCATCGCGCCGGGGTTGCTGGCTTACGCCGACTTCACCAGCGCCGGCGGTTATGCCGCAGCGCGCGCGTTACTCTCCGTCGCAGAGCCGCCTGACGCCATTTTCTGTTGCAACGACCTGATGGCGATCGGCGCCCTGCGCGCCGCCGCCGAGCGCGGCATCGACGTGCCGGACGCCTTGTCGGTAATCGGTTTCGATGACATCGACCTGGCCAGTTTCGTGCATCCTCCGCTGACCAGCGTGTCGCAAAACACGCGCACGCTGGGACAACTGACCGCGCAATGCCTGCTCGAACGCATCGCCGATCCGACGCGTCCGGTGCAACGCAAGACCATCACGCCGCAATTGCATGTGCGCGGCTCGACCGTGCGCGCGCCAACATGATCACGTGACGATATCCATTCGACATCTCAATTCATCAACGCCCGGAAACACATGATAGTCATCATCGGCAGCATCAACATGGACCTGGTCTTGCGCGTGCCGCGCATGCCGCTCCCTGGTGAAACCATCACCGGCGGCCAGTTCCGCACCATCCCCGGCGGCAAGGGCGCCAACCAGGCCGTGGCCTGCGCGCGCCTGAGCGCCGACGACGTCAAGGTCGCGATGGTGGCTTGCCTGGGCGACGACGCCTTCGGCGCAGAGTTGCGTGCCGCCCTGCGCAAGGACGGCATCGACGACAGCCATGTGACGACGATTCCCGGTACGGCGTCCGGCATCGCCTCCATCCTGGTGGACGACAACGGCCAGAACAGCATCGTGCTGGCTTCCGGCGCCAATGCCGAGCTCAGCCCGGCTCACATCGATGCCGCGCGCGACCTGATCGGACAGGCGCGCATCGTGGTCCTGCAGCTGGAGTCGCCATTGCCGACCGTGCTCCACGCCATCAAGCTGGCGCATGCACTGGGCAAGACCGTGGTGCTCAATCCGGCCCCGGCGCAAGCGCTGCCGACCGAGTTGCTGGGACAAATCGATTACCTGGTGCCCAATGAAATCGAAGCCGCGATGCTGGCCGGCATGCCCGCCGGCGATATCCGCATTGAGAACGACAGCGACGAACAGATTGCCGCCGTAATCGACAAGTTGCGTGCAGCCGGCTCAACCAACGTGCTGGTCACGCTGGGAGAAAAAGGCGTCTATGCGGCGCTGGAATCAGGCTCCGGGCATTTCGACGCGCAAGCAGTCAAGGCAGTCGACACCACCGCCGCCGGCGACACCTTCATCGGCGGCTTTGTCGCCGCGCTGGCGGAAGGCCGCAGCGAAGCCGAAGCCATCGCGCTGGGTCAGCGCGCGGCCGCCATCAGCGTGGCGCGCGTGGGTGCACAAACTTCCATTCCTTCCCGCCGGGAAGTTGCGGACTGAGCAAGGAGAACCGAGATGAAAAAAACACCGCTGCTGAACATTGCGCTGTCACAGCTGATTGCTTCGCTCGGGCATGGCGACAGCATCGTGATCGGCGACGCCGGCCTGCCGGTGCCGCCCGGCGTGCCGCTGATCGACCTGGCGCTGATGCGCGGCATTCCCGGCTTCATGGACACGCTGCAAACCGTGCTGGCGGAAATGCACGTCGAGCATCACGTGCTGGCCGATGAACTGTCTGAACGCAGTCCGAAACTGGCCCAACAAGTCGGGCTGCTCGGACTGGCCGGCAAGCAGACCCTGCCGCATGAGGAATTCAAGCGCCGCACGCAACAGGCGCGCGCAGTGATTCGCACCGGTGAGTTCACGCCCTATGCGAATATCATTCTGATTGCCGGCGTGACGTTCTGAGCGAGAACCGTCGCAGCAATTTCAGACAGGCCGGCTCTTCATGTCCCCGCGACATTGTCGGCGGCATAAGTCGCCGCCGCCAGCAGGCGCTGGGTATAAGCATGCGAAGGCCGTTGCAGGACGTCGGCAACCGAACCGCCTTCCACCACCTTGCCGTCCTTCATCACCAGCACCTGATGCGCCATGGCGCGGATGACGGCGAGGTCGTGGCTGATGAACAGATACGCCAGGCCATGCTTGCGCTGCAATTGCGCCAGCAGTTGCAAGACTTGCTGCTGCACGGTGACGTCCAGCGCCGAGGTCGGCTCGTCCAGCAATAACAGATCGGGCTTCAACACCACTGCGCGTGCGATGGCGATACGCTGGCGCTGGCCGCCGGAGAACTCGTGCGGATAGCGTTGCAGCATGTCTTCCGACATGCCGACTTCGTGCAGCGCCGCGACCACTTCGACGCGTTGCTGTTGCGCACTCAGGTGCGGCTGGTGCAAGGCCAGTCCTTCGCCGACGATCTGGGCGACCGTGCGGCGCGGCGACAGCGAGGCGAACGGATCCTGGAACACCACCTGCATGCGCGCACGCAAGGGGCGCACAGCGGCTGAACTCATCGCGCTGACCGGCTGGCCGTCGAAACGGATATCGCCTTCGACCGTGGCCGTCGACAAGCGCAGCAAGGCCATGCCCAGCGTCGACTTGCCGGAACCCGACTCGCCCACGATGCCGAGCGTTTCTCCCTTGCGCAGGTTCAGGCTGACGTCGTCGACGGCAGCGAATTTTTTCTTGCGCAGCCAGCCCTGTTTGATCGAGAAGGCGCAACGCACATTCGTGCCGGTCAACAGCACCGGCGCATCCGGCGCGATCTCGTCGACATTGCGCTGCGGCTGGCTGGCCAGCAGCTTGCGCGTGTAAGCCTGCTGAGGCGCCGCGAACAAGCCGGCGGTGGCGGCGGTCTCGACCAGCTTGCCTTTTTCCATCACGCCGACGCGATCGGCGAAATGGCGCACCAGGTTGAGATCGTGCGAAATCAGCAGTACGGCCATGTTTTCGTCGCGCTGCAATTGGTTGAGCAATTCCAGGATCTGCACCTGGATCGTCACGTCCAGCGCGGTGGTCGGTTCGTCGGCGATCAGCAGCTTGGGATGGCAAGCCAGCGCCATCGCAATCATCGCGCGCTGGCGCTGGCCGCCGGACAATTGATGCGGATAAGCCAGTGCGCGTCGCGCCGGCTCCGGAATACCGGTCTTTTCCAGCAAGGCCACGGTGCGTTGCGCAGCAGCCCGCGCGTTCAGGCCTTCGTGCAGCATCAGCACTTCGGCGATCTGGTTGCCGATGGTGAACAAGGGATTGAGAGCCGTCATCGGCTCCTGGAAAATCATCGCCGCATCCATGCCGCGCACGCCGCGCATGGCCGCTTCGCTCTTTTGCAGGATGTCTTCGCCGTTGAACAGAATCTGGCCGTCGTAGCGCGCATCCTGGTTCAGGCGCAGCACCGACAAGGCGCTGACCGTCTTGCCGGAACCGGACTCGCCGACCAGCGCGAATTTTTCACCGGCCCCGATGCTGAAGCTGACGTCGTCGACCACCGTGACGTCGCCGAAGCGCACCGAGAGATTGCGGAGTTCGAGCAGGCTCATGCTTTCCTCCGTACGTCGAGGGCATTGCGCAAGGCGTCGCCGATATTGGTCAGCAGCAGCAAGGTCACGGTCAGCACGATGAAGGTCGACAAGGCGATCCACCAGGCGTCAAGATTGTTCTTGCCCTGCGCCAGCAGTTCGCCGAGGCTGGGCGTGGAAGGCGGCACGCCGAGACCAAGGAAGTCCAGGCTGGTCAGCGCCAGGATCGACGCACTCATGCGGAACGGCAGGAAGGTAACCACCGGCGTCAGGCTGTTGGGCAACACATGGCGCCAGATGATCTGCATGTTCGACAGGCCGAGCGCGCGTCCCGCCTGTACATATTCAAGATTGCGGTTGCGCAGGAAATCGGCGCGCACGTAATCCGACAACCCCATCCAGCCGAACAGCGACAGCAGCACCAGCAGCAACCCGATGCTGGGCTCGAAGATGGAGGAAAAAATGATCAGCAGGTAAAGCTCGGGCATCGAGCCCCAGATTTCCAGGATGCGTTGCATGAACAAATCGGTGCGACCGGCAAAGTAACCCTGCACCGCACCCGCGAGCAAACCCAGCACCACGCCGGTGACCGTCAGCGCCAGGCCGAACAGGATGGAAATGCGGAAGCCGTACAACAAGCGCGCAAACACGTCGCGGCCGCGGTCGTCGGTGCCAAGCCAGTTCTCCGACGACGGCGGCGCCGGATTCGGTTGCCTGGCGAAATAATTGAGCGTGTCGAAGCGATAGTGATTGGGCGGATAGATGGCCCAGTTGCCATCCTTCCTGAACTGCTCCTGGATGAACGGGTCGAGGTAGTCGGCCGGCGATTCGAAGTCGCCGCCGAAGGTCTTTTCCGAATAGTCATGCGCAATCGGAAACAGGATCTTGCCGTGGTAGCTCGCCACCAGCGGCTTGTCGTTGGAGACCAGTTCCGCGCCGAGGCTGATCACGAACAGGATCAGGAAAATGATCAGGCTCGCATAGCCGTTGCGATTCTGACGGAAGCGCAGCCAGATTCGGCGGCCCGGGGAAATCGAAGGCGTCGGGGAGGAAGAAGCAGTCACGGTAGTCGCGCTCATTTGGCCAGGCTTTCAAACTGGACGCGCGGGTCGGCCCAGACATAGCAGAGATCGCCGAGCAGCTTCACCACCAGGCCGATCAAGGTGAACAGGTACAGCGTGCCCATGACCACCGGATAGTCGCGCCGGATCACCGACTCATACGACAGCAGGCCCAGGCCATCGAGCGAGAACAGCGTCTCGATCAGCAGGCTGCCGGCGAAGAAGGCGCCGATGAAGGCCGCCGGGAAACCGGTCACCAGCGGGATCAGCGCATTGCGGAACACGTGCTTGTAGAGCACCTTGTTTTCGGAGAGGCCTTTGGCGCGCGCGGTCAGCACGTATTGCTTGCGGATTTCTTCGAGGAAGGTGTTCTTGGTCAGCATCGTCATGACCGCAAACGAACCGGCCACGGAGGCGATCACCGGCAAGGTGATGTGCCACAGGTAATCCTTGACCTTGCCCGCCAGCGACAGCGTGGCCCAGTCGTCCGAGGTCAGTCCGCGCAGCGGGAACCATTGCACGAAACTGCCGCCGCCGAACATCACCAGCAGGAACACGCCCAGCACGAAACCGGGAATCGAATAGCCGACCAGCACCAGCGCGCTGGTGGCCGAATCGAAGCCGCTGCCCTCGCGCACCGCTTTGGCGATGCCCAGCGGCACCGAGATCAGGTAGGTCAGGAAGAAGGTCCACAGGCCGATCGTGATCGATACCGGCATCTTGGATTTCACCAGTTGCCAGACGTCGCCGTGATGGTAAAAACTCTTGCCCAGGTCGAAGGTGGCGAAGCCCTTGAGCATTTGCCAGAAGCGCTCGGCCGGCGGCTTGTCGAAACCGTACAGCGCCTTGATCTCGTTGACGCGCTCGGCATCGATGCCCTGGCGTCCGCGGTATTGCGAAGCGCCGCCGCCGGAAGCTTCGCCGCCGCCGCCGAGACCCTTCATTTCGATCAACGCCTGCTCGACCGGACCGCCCGGCACGAACTGGATCACGGCGAACGTGATCACGACAACGCCCAGCAATGTCGGCAACATCAGCAGGACACGTTTGAGGATATAGGACCAGATATTCATGGCGGCGTCGGCAAGTTGGAGATGAAGATGATGATCACTGTGCTCATTTCGGCGACACTTCCCACCAGCTTGAGATCACGTAGGGATCGGCCTGGTAGTACAGCGGCGTCACGGCGGGAATGCCGAAACGGTTGCGATAGGCCACGCGGTGCGTCGACGAATACCACTGCGGCACCACGATGTATTTATGCAGCAAGACGCGGTCCAGCCCGCGCGCGGCGGCGACCAGGTCCTTGCGCGTTGCGGCGGCGACCAGCGCTTCGACCAGTTTGTCGACCGCCTTGTCCTTCAGGCCCCAGACGTTGTTGGAGCCTTTTTCATCGGCCGCCTTGGAACCGAACATGTCGAACATTTCATTGCCGGGGCTGCTGACGTCGGGGAAGCGGATGCTGGTCATGTCGTAGTCGAACTCGTCCATGCGCTTGGCCACCAGGGCAAAGTCGGCGGTGCGCTGCGTTACCCGGATGCCCAGCTTTTGCAGGTTGCGCACGTAGATGCTGATCACGCGCGACAGCGCCGACTGATCGTCGAGGATCTCGAACGCGAAGACTTCGCCCCTGGCGTTGCGCAAGGCGCCGTCACGATATTCCCAGCCGGCCTGGCGCAACAGTTCGCGCGCCTGCAGCAGGTTGGCGCGCAGCGAACCGGGCGGATTGGTGTTGGGCGGCACCGGGGCCGGGCCGAACACGGCCGGATCGATCTTTGTGCCGGAAGCCCGGATCGATTCCAGCAATTTCAGTTCGTCGCCTTCCGGTGCGCCGGTGGCGGCAAGCGTGCTGTTGTTGAAGAAGGAATAGATGCGCGAATATTGACCATAGAACAGTTGCCGGTTCATCCATTCGTAGTCGAGCGCGAGTCCCAGCGCCTGGCGCACGCGTGCATCCTTGAACTGGTCGCGGCGCAGGTTCATGACGAAGCCCTGCATGCCGGCGCCGTTGGAGTGCTTGAGTTCACGCTTGACGATTTCGCCGCTGACGAATTTGGGGCCGTTGTAGTTGCGCACCCAACTCTTGGCGCTATATTCCACCACCACGTCGAACTCGCCGGCCTTGAAGGCTTCCAGCCGCGCCACGTCGTCCTTGTAGAAACGATAGGCGATGCGTTCGAAATTGAAGCTGCCCTTGCGCGTCGGGATATTCGTGCCCCAATAGGCTGGATTGCGCTTGTAGGTGATGTTGCGGCCGACGTCGTAGGTGTCGATCAGATACGGACCGCTGGTGATCGGCGGCGTCAGCTGGATGTTGTCGAACGCCGTGCCGGCCGCCCACTTTTTGGAGAACACCGGCACGCCGCCGACGATCAGCGGCAACTCATGGTTCCTGGTCTTGAATTCGAAACGCACGGTCTGCGCATCGACCACCACGCATTGTTTGACGTCGGCGAACATCGACTTGAACTGCGGCGCGCCTTTGGCTAGCAGCGTGTCGTAGGAATATTTGACGTCGGCCGCCGTGACCGGGTCGCCGTTATTGAAGCGCGCCTTCGGGTTCAGGTGGAAGGTCATCGCCATGCGGTCCGACGCCAGCGTCATGTCGTCGGCCAGCAGGCCGTACATGGTGGCGACCTCATCGGACGAGCCGATCGCCAGCGTCTCGAACATCAGCGTCGACACGCCCGCCGCCGCCACGCCCTTGAGCGAGAACGGATTGAATTTGTCGAAGCTGGTGCGGCGATCCGGATTGGCCAGGTACAGCGTGCCGCGTTTGGGGGCGTCGGGATTGAAATAATCGAAGTGGGTGAAACCGGCGGGATACTTGGGCGTGTCGTACAGCGAGAAAGCGTGGTCTGCGAGAACCGGGCCGCTGAACCCGACTGTTGCCACGAAGCTCAGGAGCAGTGTGGAGAAGGTGAATTTACGCATGCGTACTTGTCATGTCGAATTTCTGGTTCCTGAAGTGATGTGCTTTATGTGTTATTTGAAAGCAATTCGATCATTTTACAGAATAAATTTTTACACAATGGCAATAACAGGCCGTCACAAAAACGCCGGAAGTTGCCCCCGCCGTCGCAAGCCCCTACAATCTTGCCCAGTTCAAGCGCAAATATACTGCAAAGAACCGGAATCCCCCTTATTTCGCCTGTTCCGGCGCGGCTTTCAGCCTGGCGCCGCTTCAAGGCGAATCACTCGGAGTCAACATGGCATTTCTGCAAGGCAAAAAAATCCTGATCACAGGTTTGTTATCGAATCGTTCCATCGCCTACGGCATCGCCCAGGCGTGCAAGCGCGAAGGCGCGGAACTGGCGTTCACCTATGTCGGCGAGCGTTTCAAGGACCGCATCACCAAGTTCGCGGAAGAATTCGACACCAAGCTGATTTTCGATTGCGACGTCGGCAGCGATGAACAGATCAACGCCCTGTTCGCCGACCTCGGCAAGTCCTGGGATCAGCTCGACGGCCTGGTGCACGCGATCGGCTATGCGCCGGCCGACGCGATTGCCGGCGACTTCCTGGAAGGCTTCTCGCGCGAAGGCTTCAAGATCGCCCACGACATCTCGGCCTACAGCTTCCCGGCCATGGCCAAGGCTGCCCTGCCGCTGCTGCGCCAGAACTCGGCGCTGCTGACGCTGACCTACCTCGGCTCCGAGCGCGTCGTACCGAACTACAACACCATGGGCCTGGCCAAGGCCTCGCTGGAAGCCAGCGTGCGCTACCTGGCCGAATCGCTCGGTCCCCAGGGCGTGCGCGTCAACGGCGTCTCCGCCGGTCCGATCAAAACCCTGGCCGCCAGCGGCATCAAGGGCTTCGGCAAGATCCTCGGCTTCGTTTCCGATCACGCTCCGTTGCGCCGCAACGTAACTATCGAGGACGTTGGCAACGCATCGGCCTTCCTGTTGTCCGACCTGGCCGGCGGCATTACCGGTGAAATCACCTACGTGGACGGCGGCTTCTCGCGTGTTGTCGGCGGTATCTCGGAATAAGATTGTCTGAGTCTGGGGCTTGTTCAAAGCAATTCTCCGAACAAGTCCTAGTGCCAACTTCGACATTTTCCTGTATGATTCGGTTTGTGCGTTGCAATACGACGTACAAAAACCGTAATCCGGCACGCCGGGTTACTCAGTAGCTTCGCAAGCCCTAATTGTCGCGCTAGACAGTCGACAGTACGTAGTAAAAGCCCTCCCGCCTTGAGTGTCCTTACTTTTTAAGCGACACCGTCCCGGCGCAAAGCTTTTGTGCCGAAATTTCTTTGTTTTTCATAGTCATTTCGTTGGTTGGCGTTGCTTTTTTGCGTTCACCGCATTTGCTGTGCGCTCGTTGCGTTCGTTCAAACCGACGCAATCGTTGCGCTGCATTGCATTTGTCTGGCGCTCATACTAAACGAAAGAAAACATGACTTTTGAATCACTAGGCCTGCACCCATCGATCATCAAAGCCTTGACCGACTCCGGCTATACCGCGCCGACGCCGGTCCAGGAACAAGCTATCCCCGCCGCCATCGCCGGCAAGGATCTGCTGGTGTCGTCGCAGACCGGCTCCGGCAAGACCGCAGCGTTCATGCTGCCGTCGCTGCACAAGTTCGCCTCAATGCCGCCTGCCGCTCCCGGCGCCAAGACCCCGAACCAGGAAGCCCAAGCCGCCAAGGCCCGCGGCGACCGTCCACGTTTCCGCCCTGCCCAGCCGAAGATGCTGGTGCTGACCCCGACCCGCGAACTGGCCCTGCAAGTGACCACCGCGACCGACAAGTACTGCGCCCACATGCGCCGCCTGAAGGCCGTGTCGATCCTGGGCGGCATGCCTTATCCGAAGCAGATGCAATTGCTGTCGCGCAATCCTGAAATCCTGGTGGCGACGCCTGGCCGTCTGATCGACCATATGGATTCGGGCAAGATCGACTTCTCCGAACTGGAGATCCTGGTCCTGGACGAAGCCGACCGCATGCTCGACATGGGCTTCATCGAAGACATCGAAAAGATCGTCGCGGCAACACCGGCAACCCGTCAAACCATGCTGTTCTCGGCAACGCTGGATGGCGTCGTCGGCAACATGGCAAAGCGCATCACCAATGCACCGCAGATCATCCAGATCGCCGGTTCCGCCACCAAGCATGAAAACATCGCCCAGCGCGTCCACTTCGTCGACGACCTGTCGCACAAGAATCGCCTGCTCGACTTCCTGCTGCGCGACGTGACCATGGACCAGGCTGTTGTCTTCACCGCCACCAAGCGTGACGCCGACACCATCGCCGACCGCCTGAACATCGCCGGTTTCGCTGCCGCTGCCTTGCATGGCGACATGCATCAGGGCGCACGCAACCGTACTCTGGACGGCATGCGCCGCGGCCAGGTGCGAGTGCTGGTGGCAACCGACGTCGCCGCTCGCGGTATCGACGTGCCGGGCATCACCCACGTGTTCAACTACGATCTGCCGAAATTCCCGGAAGACTACGTTCACCGCATCGGCCGTACCGGTCGTGCCGGCCGCAACGGCGTTGCCGTCTCGCTGGTCAATCACGCTGAAGGCATGCACGTCAAACGTATCGAGCGCTTCACCAAGCAACCGATTCCGGTTGACGTCGTTGAAGGCTACGAGCCGAAGAAGACAGCAGCTCCTGCACGCGCCGCGCGCAAGCCGGGCGGCTGGCGTCCAGGCGATAACCGCAGCGGCCCGGCGCGTCCGGCCGGCAGCGGTAATGGCAATGGCGGCGGTCGCAGCTTCGGCGGCAAGCCTGCCGGCAGCGGCGGTCCGCGCAAAGAAGGTGGCGGCGGCTACAAGGGTACTGGCGCCCGCTCCGACAGCGGCGCACGTCGTTCGTACGGCGATCGCTGATCTGCATCTGCATTAGTTAAGACTGACCATACCGGTGATGTTTGCCGGTGCAGCAAAACAAAAGGCCGCTTCGATGAAGCGGCCTTTGTCATTTCCGGCAGGGTAAAAACTGCGCGGTGTTCAGCGGCTGCAAACGCCGGTCTTCCCGCTACTCAACGCCGCCACATCGGCGGCAATCGCGTCGGCGGCATTGCCCACCGCGCGCTGCATGCCCTGCACCACGCCGTCAACGCCCAGTCCCGCTGCCGGTTCCACGACGCTCAGACGGCACACCGCGCTGCTGCTGTTGTCGCTGCGTGTGATGGTCCAGCCGAAAGTGGCATCGACCTTGCCGCCCTTGACCGCGTCGAGCTGGCGCAATTCGACCACGATGCGATACACCGGCTGATTGTTCGGACGACCGCCGCGCGTCACATCGACCGCGCCGAGCCGGTTGGCCACGCCGCTTGCCAGCGCGTCGCGCAACTCGTTGTTGAACGGCGCCGACCAGCGATCCTGCTCCAGAATGTCCACACGCGTGGCGTCGGTGCGCACCACGATTTGCGGTCGCGCCAGGCGTTCCGGCACGCTGACCGGGGCGACCTCAATGAAGGTCTGGCCGGTCGGAGTCGATACGGCCGCTGCCGCCGTCGGCGCAGCGGCATCAGCCAGCGTATAGAAACGCGTCGGCGCCGAAGCGCAGGCGCTCAGCAGCACCGCTGCCGCTGTTGCTGTTGCTGCTGTTGCTGCTGCCGACGAGATGAGAGTGAAACTGCGCTGCATTATTGATCCTCCTGCTTGCCGCGAATCAGCGATTCCGGATGTTGCTGCAAATAATCGGTCAGCACGCGGATCGAGCCGGCCGCGCGCGACAGCTCCTGCATGGTCTGGCGCACGTCCTGCTGCAACGGCGCGTCCTCGGAAAGAGTCCGTTCGGCGGCGCTGAGCGTCTTGCGCGCATCGCGCATGGCGGCGGTGATTTCCGGCGCGACGTCATTGTTGAGCTTGTTCATGGTCTGCTCGGCGCTGGTCAGGGTGCGATTGAGCGTGGTCAGCGTCTTGCGCAGGTCGTCGCCGATCTTGTCGAACGGCACCTTGCTGAGCTTGCGCGTGATGTCGCCGATCTGGTTCTGGATCTCGTCGAGGCTGTTCGGTATCGTCGGGAACACCAAAGGCGTCCTCTCGATATCGATCTGCGTCGGCGCCGCGTTCGGGAAGAAGTCGAGCGCCACGTACACCTGCCCGGTCAACAGGCTGCCGCTGCGCAGCTGCGCGCGCAGCCCGCGCGAGACCAGATACTTGAGGCGCTGACGCGGCGTATAACGCGACTCCTGCTGCTCGTTGAACTTGCGGCCGAGGCGGTCCGGATACAGCTGCACCACCACCGGCATCACGAACTCACGGGTCTTGTCGTCGTACTCAATACCGATCGACTTGACCTCGCCCAGCACCACGCCGCGGAAGTCCACCACCGCACCCGGTTCGAGACCTCGCAAGGACTGGTTGAAATACAGCAGCACGGTTTGCGAGCGGCCGTCCGGCTCCTTCATCGCCGCCGCTTCATCTTCGGCCAGGCGGAAACTGGTGTTTTCCTTGGCGGGAGCCTGCGAGTCGAGATCGTCGATGCTCTTGAACGCGATACCGCCGAGCACGACCGTCGCCAGCGATTGCGTGTGCAGCTTGAAGCCGCTGGCGTTGATCTGCATGTCGAAGCCGCTGGCGTGCCAGAAGCGCGAACTGATGCCGACGAACTTGTCGTAGGGGGCATTGACGAAGATGCGCAGCGTCACGCCGCGGCCGTCCTGATCGAGGTCATAGGCCGCCACCTGGCCGACCTTGATGCGACGATAGAATACCGGCGAGCCGATGTCGACCGAGCCGAGATCCGAGGCATGCAGCACGAACTGCTTCCCCGAGGTATCGCGCGTGATGATGGGGGGTTGTTCCAGGCCGGCGAATTCCTTCTTGGTTTCTTCCGACTTGCCGGCGTCGGCGCCGATGTACGCTCCCGACAGCAAAGTGTTCAATCCGGAAATACCTGACGCGGCCACGCGCGGACGCACCACCCAGAAACGCGTATCGTCGGCGGTGAAGCTCTCCGCCTCCTTGGTCAGTTGCACCGTGGTGACCACGTGCGAGCGATCCTTGCTGAGCGTGATCGACTGCACCTGGCCGATGTCGACGTCCTTGTACTTGACCTTGGTCTTGCCGGCCTCGAGGCCTTCCGCCGAGACGAAGCTGATGGTGATGATCGGGCCGCGTTCGATCAGGATCTTGGCCACCAGCGTCAGGCCGACCACGGCAGCAACGATGGGGATCAGCCAGACCAGCGAAGGCAGCCAGTTACGCTTGCGCTCGCGTTTGGGTTCCGGCCGGTTCGGCTGCGATGGCGACGTCGTTGGTTCAGTCATTGATATCCTTTTCTTGTTGCTCTTTATCTGCGCCCTGTTCGGCTTCGGGATCGGCCTCATCCCAGATCAGGCGCGGATCGAAGCTCAGCGACGCCAGCATGGTCAACACCACCACCGAGCCGAATGCGGCCACCCCGATGCCGGCGGTGATCTTGGCGAATCCTTCTATCTGCACCAGTCCGGTCAGCAGCGACACCACAAAGACGTCCAGCATCGACCAGCGGCCGATGGTTTCCACCACGCGGTACAGCTTGGCGCGCTGCAAGCGCTGCCAGCTGCTGCGGCGACGCGCGCTGACGGTCAGGATGATCAGCGCCACCAGCTTGAACAGCGGCACCATGAAACTGGCGACGAACACGACGATGGCCAGTTCCCACGAACCCGATACCCAGAAATAGATGATGCCGCTCATGATGGTGTCGCGCTGCTCGTCGAGCAGCGTCGAGGTGATCATCACCGGCATCAGATTGGCCGGAATGTACATGATGCAAGCGGCGATCAGGAACGCCCACGTGCGATTGAGGCTATCGATGCGGCGCCGATGCAGCGGCGCATGACAGACTCCGCATTGCTCGTCCTGTTGCGCGTCTTGCCAGACCGTACCGCAATGGTGGCAAGGGAAAATATCGGTGCCGATGGCGCTATCGAGCTGAGGTGCTGCCGCAACCGGTTGCGAGGCACTGCCGATACCGTCGGTGCCGTCAACGCCGGTGTTGTGCGCACCCGCGCTCATCGCACCTGCTCCCCGGGGTTACGACGTTCGCCGACCAGAATCCGCCACAGGTAGCGCGGATTGAACGACACCACCACTGTCAGCAGGATGGTCAGCGCACCGAACGCCCACAAGGCAACGCCCGGCACCACGGCCGCCATATTTGAAAGTTTCACCAGCGCCACCAGCACGCCGAGCAGGAACACTTCGACCATGCCCCAGGGACGCACGATCTGCATCAGGCGCAGCAATAGCTTCACGCCGGGACGGCGACCATCATGCGCACCGTGCATATCATCCGCATCATTCACAACATGCGCGGACGGCAACAAAAGATAGAGCAACACCAGCATCTGCACCAGCGGGAACAGGATCGTGGTGGACAGCACCAGCATCGCCACCAGCGACATGCCCTCGCCGTTGAGCACCATCACGGCGCCGAACAACGTGGTCTCGCTGGTCAGGCCTTGCAACTCGATCTGCACGATGGGAAAACTGTTGGCGATCACGAACATGATCAAGCTCGCCACCGTCAGCGGCAGCAAGCGCGCCACGTGGCTGCCGGTATCGCGCTCGAGCTCGGCGCCGCAGCGCAGACAGCGGGCGACTTCGGCATGCGCAAGCACAGGCCGGCGATGGACCGCGTCGCACTCTTCGCAAACGATCAGGTCGGGACGCTCATGCATGGAGAAGGGAAGAGGCTCAAATTGATGACTTATTGGTTAATTAGGGAAACTTGGATTCTAACAACAAAAAATGACCAGATCGGCTCGCTTTTCGACTGATTACGGCGTAATTTGGCAGATAAAGCTTGACAATTCAAACGGCAATCTTCTAAAGTGGCCAAATGAACTCCGCAACACAATTCTCTCTCTCACTATCGCACTTCGCTGGCGCCCTGCTAGCGTTGCTACTAGTGACGCTACTACCAGCTTCGCGCTGATCCAAGTCTCTCCTCTGTTTTTTGCAGTTTCCTCGCTGGTCATGGTCTGAAAAGCATCCGAATTGGGTCTTCAGGCGCACATGGCGGCACAATTAAAAAGTTGTAAATTTTTCCTGAAAAGCCGTCCATGCATTTCACGTCCATCACTGCACTCCTGATTTCCGGCGAATTGATCGCTGCGATGGTCGCTGCACGTGCGCTGGCGCCGCTGCTGCTAAAACTACCGATCGGTCGCCTGGCCTTGCGTTAGTGGCAGTCAGGCGGCCCTACTTTCAGCCACATCAGATGATTTCCCCAGTTACGTTTCTCTGTTCAGCAGTGACCAATTAAAGAGGCTCCACCATGATGTTAAACAATCCGGCAGCAAAATACCGCGCATTCCCGACGATCCCGTTATCTGATCGCACCTGGCCAAATCAGTTCATTTCCAAGCCGCCGATCTGGATGAGCACCGACCTGCGCGACGGCAACCAGGCGCTGATCGAGCCGATGAGCCCCGAACGCAAGCTGCGCTTCTTTGAAATGCTCCTGCAAATCGGCCTGAAGGAAATCGAAGTCGGCTTCCCCTCCGCTTCGCAAACCGATTTCGACTTCGTGCGCAAGCTGATCGAAGAGAACCGCATCCCCGACGACGTCACCATCATCGTGCTGACCCAGTCGCGCGAAGAACTGATCCGCCGCACCATCGATTCGCTGGCCGGCGCCAAGCAAGCCATCGTGCACTTGTACAACTCGGTCGCGCCGGCTTTCCGCAAGATCGTCTTCAACATGTCGCGCGACGAAATCAAGAACATCGCCGTTACCGGCACCCAGCTGGTCAAGGAACTGACCGACGCCCGTCCGGAAACCCAATGGCGTTACGAATATTCGCCGGAATCCTTCAGCACCACCGAACTCGACTTCTCCAAGGAAATCTGCGACGCCGTCTGCGAAACCTGGGGCGCGACGCCGGAACGCAAAGTCATCCTGAACCTGCCCTCGACCGTCGAATGCAGCACCCCGAACGTCTACGCCGATCAGATCGAATGGATGTGCCGCAACCTGAAACACCGTTCGTCCTCCATCATCTCGGTGCACCCGCATAACGACCGCGGCACCGCCGTCGCTTCTGCAGAACTGGCCGTCATGGCCGGCGCCGACCGCGTCGAAGGCTGCCTGTTCGGCAACGGCGAACGCACCGGCAACGTCGACCTGGTCACGCTGGCCCTGAACCTGTACACGCAAGGCGTCAACCCCGGCCTCGACTTCTCCGACATCGACACCGTGCGTCAATGCGTCGAAGAGTGCAACCAGATCCCGGTCCATCCGCGCCACCCTTACGTCGGCGACCTGGTCTTCACGGCCTTCTCCGGCTCGCACCAGGACGCGATCAAGAAGGGCTTCGCCAAGCAGCAAGCCGACGCCATCTGGGAAGTCCCTTACCTGCCGATCGATCCGGCCGACCTGGGCCGCAGCTACGACGCAGTGATCCGCGTCAACAGCCAGTCCGGCAAGGGCGGCATGGCTTACCTGCTGGAACAGGAATACGGCCTGGCCCTGCCGCGCCGCCTGCAGATCGAGTTCAGCCGCGCCATCCAGCGCGAAGCGGACGCCAGCGGCAAGGAAATCGTCGCCACCGACATCTACACGATCTTCAAGACCGAATACCTGGACCGCAGCACGCCGTATGTCTACCGCGCGCACCGCATGTCGGAAGACACCTCGCATGAAGAATCGATCAAGATCGAAGTCGACATCGAGCGCAACGGCGAAAAAACCACCGTGCGCGGCACCGGCAACGGCCCTATCGACGCCTTCGTCAATGCGCTGGGCCTGGACATCAAGCTGATGGATTTCCACGAACACGCCATCGGCGCCGGCGCCAACGCGCAAGCCGCCAGCTACATCGAACTGCGCCTGAATGAAGCACCGACCGGTTTCGGCGTGGGCATCGACGCCAACATCGTCACCGCCTCGTTCAAAGCCGTCCTCAGCGCCGTCAATCGCCAGATCGCGATCGACCAGAGCGCCAATCAGTCTTCTTCGCCAAAAGCGAAAGCAGCCTGATTCGGGATCACGTAAAAAAAGCCGCCGGTTTATCCAACCGGCGGCTTTTTTATTTGTACTACCGTGTAATCGCTAGAGCGATCGCGCCAACCGGATGCCGCTGTACTGCCAGCAAGCCGTCGCCGGGAAGAAGTTGCGATAACTCGTGCGCGAATGTCCCAGCGGCGTTGCGCCTGACGAGCCGCGCAAGACGTATTGATTGACCATGAACTTGCCGTTGTACTCGCCCACCGCGCCCTCGGGAATCGCATAGCCCGGATACGGCGCATAGCTGCTCGAGGTCCACTGCCACGCCGTGCCGAAGAATTGCCGGCCTTCGTTGCCCAACTCGCCGGCGGCATGTTCCCACTCCGCCTCGGTCGGCAAACGTCCACCGGCCCAGCGCGCAAACGCATCGGCTTCGTAATAGGACAAATGCAATACCGCCGCATGCGGATCCAATGGCAGCATGCCGTGCAGCGTGAACTCGCGCCAGGCGCCATCGTCCTGGCGCTGCCAGTACAGCGGATGCATGATGTGATTGCTGCTGCGCCAGTCCCAGCCGGCCGACAGCCAGTGAGCGGGATTCTCGTAACCGCCCTGCTCCACGAACATCAGGTACTCGATATTGCTGATCAGGCGCGAGCCGATGGCGAATGCCTCGACGAACTGGCGATGCGACGGCAGCTCGTTGTCGAAACAGAATCCGCCATCGCGATAGCCGATTTCCACTACGCCGGCGTCGAAGGTATTCCACTCCAGCTCGGTCTGCACCGGCATGGCCTGCAAGGCGCGCGGCAGGTAGGCCGGCTTGAGTGGATTGAGCGACAGCAGGTGCTTGATATCTGTGAGGATCAGTTCCTGATGCTGCTGCTCATGCTGCATGCCCAGTTCCAGCAGGCGCAGACAATTGTCGTCGCACACATCCGACAGCAACAAAGCCTGCATGCGCAGGTCGATATTGGCGCGATAGGCGCGGATCTCGGCCAGCGACGGGCGCGTCAGCATGCCGCGCTGCGGACGCGGATGCTTGTCGCCGACGCCTTCGTAATACGAATTGAACAGCACCCGGAAGGCCGGATGGAACGGCGCGAAATCGGGCTCGTAACTTTCAAGAATGAAGGTTTCGAAGAACCAGCTGGTGTGCGCCAGATGCCACTTGACCGGACTGGCGTCGGGCATGGACTGCGCGCCGCAATCCTCGTCGGACAAAGGCGTCGCGAGGATCATCGAATATTCGCGCGTGCGCAGGAAGTCGTCGACGATGGCCGCGTTCGTTGCCGCCAATACTGCCGTCTCGTTATGCATGCTGCTCATCTCCTTTGTTCATCTGCTGTTTTACACCGGCCGCGCGTAACACAGCATGAACCACTTCTGCGGATCGAACCACATTTTGGCCTGGCCAAAACCGGCCTGGCGCAACAAATCGCTGAAGCCGTCCGGTGTGAATTTGTAGCTGTTTTCGGTATGGATGCGTTCACCCTGGCTGAATTTCCGCTCGCCGCCGCACCAAGTCACGGTGAGGTCGCGGCGCGCTTCCAGGTGCATCTCGATACGCGACAATGCCGGATTGAAGAAACCGCGATGCTGCCAGTCGCCGACCACGAAATCGCTGCCGAGCAGACGATTGACGTGCAGCAGCGCATTGCGGTTGAACGCCGCCGTCACGCCGAGCGCGTCGTCGTAGGCGGCATCGAGCACCGCCTTTTCCTTGACCAGGTCGATGCCCAGCAAGACACCGCCGCCTTCACCCAATTGCAAACCGTGGCGCATGCGGCGCAGGAATTGCAGCGCCTCTTCCGGCGCGAAATTGCCGAGCGAAGAACCGGGATAAAAGAACAGGCGGTTTTCCCGTCCGACCGTGGACGGCAATTGCAGCGACGCGGAAAAATCCATCGCAATTTCCTGCATCGGAATCGCCGGGAATTTTTGCCGCAGGCCGTTCACCGCTTCGCGCAGGAATTCGGTCGAGATATCGATGGGTACATATTGGCGCGGTTGCAGCGAAGGAAACAATCTCGCCGCCTTGGCGCAATTGCCGGCGCCGAGATCGATCATGGTCACGCTTTTGCCGACCGTTGCGGCAATGTCGTCGGCATGGAGATCGAATATCTGCGCTTCGGTGCGGGTCGGATAATATTCCGGCAGCGCGCAGATCGCTTCGAACAAGGTGGAACCGAGCGCGTCGTAAAAATATTTGGGAGAAATGCTGGCGGCTGCGGCCATCAGGCCGTCTTGCAATTCGTTCCGGATGGGACAGGGTTCTGACCAATCGTCCTGCATGTCCTGCAACAATCGTTGAGCCAATTTGCTCTCCTTGTTGAAACAGCATGAAACAACGTGAACGCGATCGGCACGCTAGCCGCGCATGCAATACACTAGACCGCGTTTGAAGAACCAGATATGGCGTGCACTCTGCACATTTCAAGCTCGTCCAGCCCGTAAATGAAAGGCTGAAAGGCAGCTTGCATATCTGCTGAATGCATATACTTATGCATTCTATCGACTTGCAATCAATCGTGTGGTTCACCGCCCGATAAAAAATCCGACATCCAGCCGCCAAAGTTGCTTCATCAACATCAAGAATCTTGCCAACATGTCATCAAGCGTCAAACCAGAACCAGCCAAAGGCAGCATCAAAACCCTGATCGGCCTGCTCCCCTTCCTGCAACCCTACAAGCGTCAATTCCTGCTGGCCGGCCTGGCGCTGATCGTGGCTGCCGCAGCGACACTGGCGATTCCCTATGCCTTCCGCCAGATGATCGATCTGGGCTTCGGCAGCAGCGGCATCGGCGGCGCCGACGCCGCTGCAAGCACGCTGCACATCGACCTGTACTTCCTCGCCCTGTTCGGCGTCGCCTGCATCCTCGGCGTGGCGACCGCAGCGCGCTTCTACATGGTGTCGTGGCTCGGTGAACGCGTGACGGCGGATCTGCGCAGCGCAGTCTATGCGCACGTGGTCACGCAAAGCCCGCAATTCTTTGAAACCACCAAGACCGGCGAAGTGCTGTCGCGCCTGACTACCGACACCACGCTGATCCAGACCCTGGTCGGCACCAGCATTTCGATGGCGCTGCGGAACGGACTACTCTTTATCGGCGGCATGGTCATGCTGTTCATCACCAGCGTCAAACTGTCGTCCATCATCATCGTGATGCTGGCCGCGGTGGTGTTGCCGATCGTGTTTTACGGCCGCCGCGTGCGCAAGCTGTCGCGCGAATCGCAAGACCGTGTCGCCGACGCCTCGGCGCTGGCCGGCGAAATCCTCAACGCCATGCCGACCGTGCAGGCCTTCACGCATGAAGAAATCGAGGCCAAACGTTTCGGCACCTCCGTCGAACGCGCTTTCCACACCGCCATGCAGCGTATCCGCGCGCGTTCGGTTCTGACCATGATGGCGATCCTGCTGGTATTCGGCGCGATCGTGTTCGTGTTATGGCTGGGCGCGCATGCGGTCGTGCAAGGCACCATGAGCGGCGGCCAGCTCGGCCAGTTCATCCTGTACGCCTCGCTGGTGGCCGGCTCCATCGGCGCCCTGTCGGAAGTGCTGGGCGACACCCAGCGCGCCGCCGGCGCTACTGAACGCCTGCTCGACCTGCTGGCGGCGCAGTCGCCGGTGCAATCCGTGCTGCTGCCCGAAACGCTGCCGCCGCGCACCGCCAACGGCGCCGCCCTGCAACTGGACGACGTGGTGTTCCACTATCCGTCGCGCCCCGACAGCAACGCACTGATGCATCTGTCGCTGGACATCAAACCCGGCGAAACGATTGCCGTGGTCGGGCCGTCCGGCGCCGGCAAGACCACGCTGTTCCAGCTGCTGCTGCGCTTCTACGATCCGCAACACGGCAAGATCACGCTGGACGGCGTCGACATTCGTTTCCTGACCTTGCCGGCACTGCGCAACGCCATCGGCATCGTGCCGCAAGACACCGTGATTTTTTCCGAGAATGCGCTGGAGAACATCCGCTTCGGCCGCGCCGACGCCAGCGATGAAGAAGTCATTGCCGCCGCCAGGATGGCCGCCGCGCACGAGTTCATCGAACGCCTGCCGCAGGGTTATCAATCCTTCCTCGGCGAGCGCGGCGTACGCCTGTCCGGCGGCCAGCGCCAGCGCATCGCGATCGCGCGCGCCCTGCTGAAGAATCCGCCGCTGCTGCTGCTCGACGAAGCCACCAGCGCGCTCGACGCCGAATCGGAACGACTCGTGCAGGTCGCGCTGGAGGCAGCCATGGTCGGCCGCACCACGCTGGTCATCGCACACCGCCTGGCGACCGTGCAGCGCGCCGACCGCATCGTCGTGGTCGAACACGGCCGCATCGTCGAGACCGGCACGCATACCGAATTGATCGCCCGGAATGGCCTTTACGCCAGCCTGGCGGCGTTGCAGTTCAATACCGACTGAGGTTGCCGGCAGCACTCCTGCATCCGGCGTCCTCGCACGCGGTTTCAAAAAATAAAATAGACTTTCGGTTTCAGGCAACAACCGCCTTCCGTACTTTCCCGAATCCGCGAAGACGCCCCTTCATCACCGGCGCGTCGCGCACAACCAGGAGTTTCCGATGAGCAGCAAACTGTTTTCTCCGTTCACCTTGCGCGGACTGACCCTGCCCAACCGCATTGTCGTCTCGCCGATGTGCCAGTACTCCTCACAAGATGGCTTCGTCAATGACTGGCATCTGGTTCACCTGGGCAGCCGCGCCGTCGGCGGCGCCGGGCTGGTGATCGTGGAAGCCGCCGGCGTGCTGGCCGAAGGCCGCATCACGCCGGAAGACGTCGGCATCTGGAAGGACGAACACATCGAACCGCTGCAACGCCTCACGCGTTTCATCGAAACCCAGGGCTCGTTCGCCGGCATCCAGCTGGCGCATGCCGGTCGCAAGGCCAGCGCATGGCGTCCGTGGGCAGGCAAGGCCGGCACCGTGCCGGCCGCGGAAGGCGGCTGGGAAACCGTCGGTCCATCGGCGCTGCCGTTCGACGCCACCTTCAAGCCGCCGGTCGAGTTGAGCGTCGCCGCCATCGCCGAACGCGTGCAGGCATTTGCGGACGCTGCCCAGCGCGCGCTCAAGGCCGGCTTCAAGGTGGTCGAAGTGCATGCCGCGCACGGTTACCTGCTGCATGAATTCCTGTCGCCGTTGAGCAACCACCGCACCGATCAATACGGCGGCGCACTGGAAAACCGCGCGCGTTTCCTGCTGGAAGTGGTCGCCGCCGTGCGCAAGGTGTGGCCGGCCGACCTGCCGCTGTTCGTGCGCGTCTCGGCCACCGACTGGACCGAAGGCGGCCTGACGCCGGACGACATCGTCGCCGTTTCGCGCCTGCTGCGTGACGCCGGCGTCGATCTGGTGGATGTCTCCAGCGGCGGCAATGTCGCCACCGCCGCGATCCCCACCGGCCCCGGCTACCAGACCGCCTTCTCCGCACGCGTGCGCAATGAAGCGAAGATTGCCACCGGCACGGTCGGCATGATCACCGACGCCACCCAGGCCGAACACGTATTGCGCACCGAGCAAGCCGACCTCGTGCTGCTGGCGCGCGAACTGTTGCGCGATCCGTACTGGCCGCTGCATGCCGCCGACGAGCTCAAGGAAAACGTCGCCTGGCCGCCGCAGTACGTGCGCGCTGCGTCGAGCAAGACGCCGCTGCGCGAGAACGTCGACTACAGCGATCTGGATTGAGTGGTCGCCCGCGCCGGCCTGCATGGCCGGCGCGGTTTTTGATGGCGTGGTATAAATGACGCCTGCCTTTTCATTTCCGCATTGCGCCGTCGCCGGCTGTGAATTCAAGCCGCTGCACTGCTTCAGCCCATACCTTTCACCCACCCGATCTGCAAAGAGATATCCATGTACAAAGACGTCCAACTCTTCATCGACGGTCGCTGGACCGCCAGCGTTTCCGACCGCACCATTGCGGTCGTCAATCCGGCCACCGAAGAAGTCATCGGCCACATTGCCCACGCCAACAAGCAAGACCTCGACGCCGCGCTGGCTTCCGCGCAAAAGGGCTTTGACACCTGGCGCAAGGTGTCCGCTTTCGAGCGCTCCAAGATCATGCGCAAGGCCGCCAACATCCTGCGCGAGCGCGCCGATGAAGTGGCGCTGCTGATGACGCTGGAACAAGGCAAACCGCTGGCCGAAGCCAAGGCCGAAACCCTCGGCGCCGCCGACACCATCGACTGGTTCGCCGAAGAAGCGCGCCGCACCTATGGCCGCCTGGTGCCGGCACGCGTGCCGAACGCCTATCAAATGGTGATCAAGGAGCCGGTCGGCCCGGTCGCCGCGTTCACGCCGTGGAACTTCCCGCTCAACCAGGTCGTGCGCAAGCTGTCCGCCGCGCTGGCTGCCGGCTGCTCGATCATCGTCAAGGCGCCGGAAGAAACCCCGGCCTCGCCGGCCGAACTGATCCGCGCGTTTGCCGATGCCGGCATCCCTGACGGCGTGGTCAACCTGGTCTACGGCGTGCCGTCGGAAATCTCCGAATACCTGATCCCGCACCCGATCATCAAGAAGATTTCCTTCACCGGCTCGACCCCGGTCGGCAAGCAACTGGCTGCACTGGCCGGCACGCACATGAAGCGCGCCACCATGGAACTGGGCGGCCACGCCCCGGCCATCGTGTTCGACGATGCCGACATCGACGCCGCCGCCAAGCAACTGGCGATGGCCAAGTTCCGCAACGCCGGCCAGGTGTGCGTGTCGCCGACCCGTTTCCTGGTGCAAAAGAACGTATTCGAAGCCTTCGTCGACAAGTTCATCACCGCAGCCAGCCTGCTCAAGGTCGGCGATGGTACAGTTGCCGGCACCACCATGGGCCCGGTGGCCAACAAGCGCCGCATCCCGGCGCTGGAAGCACTGATCAGCGATGCGGTGGAACAAGGCGCGCAACTGCGCTTCGGCGGCAAGCGCGTGGGCGACAAGGGTTATTTCTTCGAGCCGACCGTGCTGACCAACGTGCCGTTGTCGGCACGCGCGATGAATGAAGAGCCGTTCGGCCCGCTGGCGCTGATCAACTCGTTCGACACGCTCGACGAAGTAATCGCCGAAGCCAACCGCCTGCCGTTCGGCCTGGCTGCCTATGCCTACGCCAAGTCGGCGCAGACCAAACATGCACTGTCCTCGCGCGTCGAAAGCGGCATGATCACCATCAACCATCTGGGCCTTGCTTTGCCGGAAGTCCCGTTCGGCGGCATCAAGGACAGCGGCTACGGTTCCGAAGGCGGCACCGAGGCGATCGAAGCTTACGTCAACACCAAGTTCGTTTCGCAGCTGGACGTGTAAGCACTTCGTACGGCGACAAAAAAACCCGCGCTCTTCAAAGGAGCGCGGGTTTTTTCATTGCGTGCCTATACGTTGATATTGGCGAAATTACTTGGGCTGCTTGTGTTTGCGACCGTGGCAGTGGCAGTCGACGACATGATCGTCAATGATGCCGATGCCTTGCAGGTAGGCATAGATGATGGTCGACCCGACGAACTTGAAGCCGCGCTTGAGCAGGTCTTTGGACACCTGATCCGACAGCGCCGTCTTGGCCGGTGCATCACTCAGATTTTTCCATTTGTTGCGAATCGGCTTGCCGTCCACATACGCCCAGAGAAAGGGAGCAAGGCCGCCGACTTCGTCGCGCAGGCGCAGATAACTCTGCGCGTTGGTGATGGTCGCGGCAACCTTCAGGCGATTGCGGACGATGCCCGGATCGGCCAGCAGTTTGGCCACCTTGGCGTCGGTGTAGCGCGCGATCTTTTCCGGATTCCATTGATCGAAGGCGGCGCGGTAAGTCTCGCGCTTGTTGAGCACGGTCTCCCAGCTCAGGCCGGCTTGCGCGCCTTCCAGGTTGAGCATTTCAAACAGGCGCGTCTCGTCGTGGCAAGGCACGCCCCATTCTTCGTCGTGGTAAGTCACGTAGCGCGGGTTGGCCAGATTGACCCAGGCGCAGCGTTGTACGCTCATTGCTTCCTCACATATTTTCCAAGAATCACAAAGGCCATAAAGGCGGTTCATCCATCAGCGCGATCTGCTCGCGCAATTCCAGAATCCTGTCCTGCCAGTAACGCTGCGTGTTGAACCACGGGAAGGCTTGCGGGAACGCCGGATCTTCCCAGCGCCGCGCCAGCCATGCCGAATAATGGATCAAACGCAGCGTGCGCAGCGCTTCGATCAGGTACAACTCGCGCTGCTCGAATTCGCAGAAGCTCTCATAGCCGGCCAGCAGGTCGGACAGCTGGCGCACCATCTCGCCGCGCTCGCCTGACAACAGCATCCACAAATCCTGGATCGCAGGACCGCTGCGGCTATCGTCGAAGTCGACGAAATGCGGACCGGCGTCGGTCCACAAGACGTTGCCGACGTGACAGTCGCCATGCAATCTCAATTGTTTGATGTCGCCGGCGCGGTCGAAGCAGCGGCGCACGCCGTCCAGCGCCAGATCGACGGTGCTCTTGTATGAAGCCAGCACATCCATCGGGATGAAATCATTGGCCAGCAGATAGTCACGCGGTTCTTCGCCGAAGGTGGCGATGTTCAGCGCGGGGCGATGAGTGAAGGGACGCTGCATGCCGACCGCGTGGATGCGGCCGATGAAACGGCCCAGCCATTCCAGCGTATCGGGGTTGTCGAGCTCGGGCGCGCGGCCGCCGTGGCGAGTGAAGGCGGCAAAGCGGAAGCCCTGGAATTCCTGCAGGCTGCGGCCATTGGGCAGCAGCATCGCCGGCACGACCGGGATTTCCTGCTCGACCAGTTCACTGACGAAAGCGTGCTCTTCGAGGATCGCTTCATCGCTCCAGCGCTGCGGCCGGTAGAACTTCGCCACCAGCGGCGGCCCCTCTTCCATGCCGACCTGATAGACCCGATTCTCATAGCTGTTGAGCGCCAGCAGGCGACCGTCGCCGTACAGGCCGACGCTGTCGAGTGCATCGAGCACGGTGTCCGGCGACAGCCCGGCGAAGTTGAATACGGTGGTGGAATCGGTCATGGCCGCCATTGTACGTGCCCGGGGAGCGCAGCGGTAATCCTCGCCTCCGCAGCCGAATGGAATTAAACTGCGGTTTTATTCGCAACACGGACGCGCACCATGCAACTTGACCAACCTCTCTCCGACGAAGAGTTCGACGAACTCGACGATTTCCTGCTGTCCGACCGCTGCGCGGAAGACGCCATGACCATGGATACGCTGCACGGCTTCCTCACCGCACTGGTGATCGGCCCGCAGGAAATCCTCATGGCCGAATGGCTGCCGCGCGTCTGGGGCAGCAAGCCGGAGGACACGCCCAAGTTCAAGAACCCGAAAGAAGCCGAACGCATCACCGGCCTGATCGCGCGCTCGATGAACGAAATCGCCATCACGCTGGAAGTGGCGCCCAAGGAATACGAACCGCTGTTCTGCGAACGCGAACACGAAGGCAAGAGCCTGCTCGACGGCGAAGCCTGGTCATGGGGATTCTGGGAAGGCATCCAGATGCGCGCCAAGGAATGGGATCCGATTTTCCATTCCAATCTGGCCGAACTGATGCGTCCGATTTACCTGCTCGGTTCGGATGAACTGGAAGAGGAAGAAATCGCCCTGGTTGAAGATCCGGTCAAGACGCACAAGCTGGCAGTGGAAGTGGAATCGGCCATCCCGCACATCTACAAGTACTGGCTGCCGCATCGCAAGTCGGCGGTGGAAACCGTGCGCCGCGACGGCCCCAAGGCCGGCCGCAATGACGACTGTCCGTGCGGCAGCGGCAAGAAGTACAAGAAGTGCTGCGGCGCCGACAAGGCTTAAGCAACTCGTTTTAAAGCCGGGGCTTCATCTTACTTATCCCAGAGAGGCCCCGGCGGCATCCCACAGCAGCTTGCAGCCTGCCACGAACAAGGCCGCAATGGTGATCTGGTAGAAGCGCACCTGATCCACCTTCATCAGCAATTTCAACCCCAGCCAATACCCGACCGGCGCCAGCGGCAGCAAGGCCAGCGAGGTGGTCAGGTTGCGCGTGTCGAACAAGCCCAGCAGTACGAACGGCACGACTTTCACCGCATTGATGACCGAAAAGAAAATCACCGAGGTGCCGACGAAGACCAGCTTGTCGAGTTGCTGAGGCGCAAGATAAATCACGAACGGCGGCCCACCCGCGTTGGCGATGAAGCTGGTGAAGCCGGACATGGTTCCCCACACCGATCCGCGCGCGACACTGGGCGAAGTCGGCTGCAATACGCGGCCGCGGCCGAGCAGACGCTGCACCACGAAACCGATCGACAGCATGCCGATCAGGCCGCGCAGCATGGCGTCGGAGGTGAAACGGAAGGTCAGCGCGCCGATGGCGATGCCGACCAGCGCAGCGGGAATCAGGATGCGCAGATTGCGCAGGTCGCCTTTGCCGCGGAACGTGATCAGGCCCATGATGTCCATGGCGATCAGCAAGGGCAGCATGATTGCCGCGCCGACCGAGGGCGAGGCAACCAGCGACAGGATGGGAATGGAGAGGATGCCGAGCGAGCCGCCGCCCAGCCCGGACTTGGAAATGCCGACGATCAGCACTGCGGGGATCGCCGCTGCGTAGAACAGCGGATCCTGGATCAAGGCAAGGCCCCCGGCCGCAATCCCGTCGTCGGCATGGTCATCAGGAATTACTCCTTGATGAAATGCTCGCGGTAATACTTCAGTTCTTCGATCGATTCGATGATGTCGGCCAGCGCCGTGTGCTTCTGATGCTTCTTGAAACCGCTTGCCAGCTCAGGCTTCCAGCGCCGGCACAGTTCCTTGAGCGTAGACACGTCGAGGTTGCGATAGTGGAAGAAGGCTTCCAGCTTGGGCATGCCGCGCGCCATGAAGCGACGATCCTGGCAAATCGAATTGCCGCACATCGGCGACTTGCCCACCGGCACGAAAGGCTTGAGGAAGGCGATCAGCGCCGCCGAGGCTTCTTCTTCGGTCACGGTCGAGGCCTTGACGCGCTCGATCAGGCCGGAACGGCCGTGCGTGCCCTTGTTCCAGGCGTCCATGCCGTCGAGGATCTCATCGGACTGGTGAATTGCGAACACCGGACCTTCGGCCAGCACGTTGAGTTCGGGATCCGTTACCACAACGGCAACTTCGATGATGCGGTCGTTGTCGGGATCAAGGCCGGTCATTTCCATATCGACCCAGATCAGGTTGAACTCGTTTGGACGGGCTGGGATCGCATAAGGAGCGGCGTTGGTGTCGGTGGCTTGTGACATAATTGTTCTTTCTTCATATTCTGCTTGAATCGGCCGCTCACCCCATTCGATTCGCCATTTTCATCGAATTTTTTGAGCGGTCTTGATGTCCGCCATTTTCGCACAGGGAAAGAATGTATTCACTCACGTTTTCAGTTTTGTTTGTCGGTTTTCTGCTGGTGACGCTGCTTGTCCGGTTCTGGCTCAGCTCGCGCCACATCCGCCATGTACTGGCGCACCGCAGTGCAGTGCCGGCTGAATTCGCCGAAAAAATCCCGCTCGCGGCGCATCAGAAAGCCGCCGATTACACCGTCGCGCGCACCAAGTTCGGCATCCTTGCGCTGCTGGTGAATGCCGCCGTCCTGATCGGTTTTACTTTGCTGGGCGGACTGCAACTGCTGTCGACCCTGTTGCTGCAATGGCTGGACGGCCCCGGCATGGTTTACCAGTTGTGCCTGATCGGCTCCTTCGCGGTGATCTCCGGCCTGATCGATTTGCCGTTCGACTATTACCGCCAGTTCGTGCTGGAAGCGTATTTCGGTTTCAACAAGATGACGCGCGCACTGTTCTTCGTCGACGCCGTCAAGACCGGCCTGATCGGCGCCGCCATCGGCCTGCCGCTGCTGTGGGTGATCCTGCTGCTGATGGACCAGGCCGGGGCGCTGTGGTGGTTTTACGCATGGCTGGTGTGGAGCGGCTTCCAGCTGCTGATGCTGGTGCTGTATCCGACCGTGATCGCACCGCTGTTCAACAAGTTCACGCCGCTCGACGACGACAGCTTGCGGGCGCGCATCGAGAGTCTGATGCAGCGCGTCGGCTTCGCGTCCAAGGGCTTGTTCGTGATGGACGGCTCCAAGCGCAGCGCGCACGGCAACGCTTATTTCTCCGGCTTCGGCGCGGGCAAGCGCATCGTGTTTTTCGACACGCTGCTGGCGCGCCTGGCGCCGCACGAAATCGAAGCGGTGCTGGCGCATGAACTGGGCCATTTCAAGCTCAAGCACATCGTCAAGCGCATCAGCGTGATGTTCGCGATTTCGCTGGCGTTCCTGGCGCTGCTGGGTTATCTCAAGGGCCAGGCTTGGTTCTACACCGGCCTGGGCGTGAACCCGCTGCTGTTCGGCAACAACGATGCGATGGCGCTGATCCTGTTCATGCTGGCGCTGCCGATTTTCACCTTCCTGCTGTCGCCGTTGTCGTCGCTGTCGTCGCGCAAGCACGAGTTCGAAGCCGATGCTTTCGCCGCCCAGCACACCAATGCGCAAGACCTGGTCTCGGCGCTGGTCAAACTGTACGAGGACAATGCCTCCACGCTGACGCCGGATCCGCTGCATTCCGCGTTCTACGATTCGCATCCTCCCGCCTCGCTGCGGATAGGAAAACTGCACGACAAACTGAACGCGGCACACTGAGGAGCACACCATGACACTGACAACCCAAACCCTGCTGACGCAAAAGAGCCAGCATCAGGTCGTCGCCTTCGACGATGCCGACATCCAGCAATACCTGCCGCTGGTGCCGGGCTGGACGCTGGAACAAGGCAAACTGGTCAAGGCGTTTTCCTTCGAGGATTACCATGAGACGCTGGCGTTCGTGAATGCGATCGCCTACGTCATCCACGCCGAAGACCATCATCCGGAACTGGTCGTGACCTACAACCGTTGCGTGGCCAAGTTCGACACGCACAGCGTCAACGAAGGACGCGGCGGCTTGTCGATCAACGATTTCATCTGCGCCGCCAAGGTGGATGCGATTTTCCACCAGACGTTTTCCTGAGTATGGCTGCAAGTAAAAACACCACCGAAATCGGCACCATCATCGCTGCGCATGGCCGTCATTATCTGGCGCAAGTCGACGAAGAAAAACTGCAATGCGTCACCCGCGGCAAGAAAAGCGACGTCGCGGTGGGCGACAAGGTCAACCTCAAACGCACCTCGGCGAATCAGGCCGTCATCGAATCCATCGACGAGCGCAAGACGCTGCTGTATCGCTCCGACCAATACAAATCGAAACTGCTGGCTTCCAACGTCACGCAACTGTTCATCGTGGTGGCGACGGAACCGGGGTTCACGGATGACCTGATTTCGCGCGCGCTGGTGGCGGCGGAATCAGCCGGCGTCGACGCTCACATCGTCCTCAACAAGACCGACATCGTCGCTGCGTTGCCGAGGACGCGCGAACGGCTTGAGGTCTATCGCAAGCTGGGCTATCCGATCCACGAAGTCTCGGCAACGGCGCAACCCGAGGCGACCCACGCCACCATCATGCCCTTGCTGCAAGGCCAGACCACGATCCTGATCGGCCAATCCGGCATGGGGAAATCATCGATCATCAACCTGATCGTGCCGGATGCCGACATCGCCGTGCGCGAAATCTCCGCCGCACTCGACACCGGCAAGCACACCACCACCTTCACGCGGCTGTATGTGATGACGGACGATACGGCGATCATCGATTCACCGGGTTTTCAGGAGTTCGGCCTGTATCAGTTGAGCGAAGGCATGCTGGAGCGCGCCTTCCGCGAATTCGCTCCGCATCTCGGCCACTGCAAGTTCTACAACTGCCATCACCTGAGCGAGCCCGCTTGTGCGGTGCTGGCAGCAGTGGAAAGCGGCGAGATTGCGCGCATGCGGCATCAGTTGTACGTGCAATTGCTGCATGAGTCGTCGCAGAAGCTGTATTGATTGCGATCATCGCAACGTAAAAAAACCGCTCAATCCCGAGCGGTTTTTTATTGTGCGCAACGACGATCAGAACTTGTAGGCCGCACTCAGCAAGGCGCTGCGCGGTGCGCCCGGCATGATCTGCGACAAGCCGGTCGAGGTCGGGTAATAGCTGCGGTTGCTCAGGTTGGTGACGGCCAGGGTAAGTTCAACTTTGGGAAAACGGTAACCGGCCTTGGCGTCCCAGCGCGTGTAAGCAGGCAGATCGAGCCGGTTGGCGACGTCGACATAGCGCGAACCTTCATAGATCACGCCCGCTTCCGCGAAGAAGCCCTGCACCGGCGCATAGCCGACGAACACACTGCCGTTGGCGCTGGAAACACCGGCCGAACGCTTGCCTTGCACGCTGGCGCCGCAGGCCGCGCACGACTTCGCTTCAACGATGCGCGCGTTCTGCACGCTGAAGCCGCTGCGAATGAACCAGTCCGTCGCCAGTTGTCCGTTGACGCTCAGCTCGATGCCGCGGTTGCGCTCCAGTCCGGTCAGCACGAACAAGTCGGGGCTCGCGGAAACCTGGGTACGGCGGTTGTACAGATCGAGCTGGAATACGGCCAGCGTAGTGCTGATCCTCTTGTCGAACCAGTCGCTCTTGACGCCAAATTCCAGTTGCCGGCTGAATTGCGGATCGAGCGCGTTGACGTTGCTGCCGGTGTTCCCCGCCGTGCTGAGACTGATCGTATCAGCGCCGCCGGATGGAATGAAGTTCTTGCTGTACGACGCATAGAAGCTATGCGCCGCCAGCGGCGACCACACCACGCCCAGGCGCGGATTGAGCGCCGCCGTGGTTCGCCGCGCGCGGCCGTTGTTGAGCAGGCTCAGCGAGTCCGCTTCGAAATGATCCCAGCGCAGACCGGCCAGCAGTTGCCACTGCGGCGAGAGCGTGAGCTGGTCCTGCGCGTATAGCGCATAGCCGCGTGCCCGGTGCACGCTGTCCGTATTGATGACCGGAACGGCGCCGTTGTCCGGACGATTGCCGGGCGCCGTCAGCGACACCGTCGAGGCATTCGCGCGCCACAAGCGCGGATGACGATTTTCATTGCTGTATTCGGCGCCGAGCAGCAACTGATGCTGCATGCTGCCGGCATCGAGCTTGCCTTCCAGTTCCAGATTGCTTTGCCAGTTGCGATGCTGCAGATCCTGTTGCCAGCGCGACCGCGTCACCCCGCTGTTGCCGGCGCCGGTCAGGCCGCCCGCGAAGGTGTTGTCAAAACGGCTGTCCAGATTGAGCAGGCTGAGGACGTTGCGGATTTTCCATTGCGCCTCAAGCTTGTGCTCGAAGGTCGAGCGGACGTAAGTGCTGGTGTCCTTGATGAAGTCGCGGCCGAGCGCGCCATAGGTCGTGGATTGCGGCGCCGGCGGCAAAAAGTACGTGCCGTTGGCGCCCCGGCCAGCCGGCATACCGCGATCGGGCACGCGTTCGAATTCGCTTTGCTCGAGCTGCAGCAGCCAGCTGGTGCGCTGGTTGTCCCACTTGATCGACGGCGCCAGATACTGCCGGGTGGTGTCGACGCCGTTACGGAAACTGCCGGCATGGTCGCGCCCGGCATTGATGCGCATGGCCCATTCTTCGGACAACACCTGGTTGACGTCGGCCGCCGCGCCGATGCGGCCATAGCTGCCGGTGTTCAGCCTGACGCTGCTTTGCACATCATGGCCCGGCTGCTTGCTGATGCGGTTGATCACCCCGCCGCCGCTACCGCGTCCGTACAAGACGGCAGCCGGGCCCTTGAGCACTTCCACGCGTTCGATGTTGCCGAGGCTGCGCACGTATTGCGCGTCGTCGCGCACACCGTCGAGGAACACGTCTCCCGCGCCGGCAAAGCCGCGGATGCGGAATGAATCGAAGCGCGTATCGGAAGTGTTGGAGATACCCGGCACGCCGCTGAGCGCATCGGCCAGGGTCTGCCCGCCATAGGAGACGACGTCTTCCACCTTGATGCTGTTGACGGTCTGCGGCACGTCGCGCAAGTCGGTGTCGGTCCTGGTGGCGGTATTGACGGAAGCCGGACGCGGATCGTAGTGGCTGCGCTTGCTGCGAATCTCGATGGCGGGCAAATCGACGGCTTCTCTCTCGGAGCCATCGGCCGCATAAGCGTAATCAAAGGAGGAAGCGATGGAACAAATGGCGATGGCAAGGGGCCGGAGGCGTGCGCCGCGACGGACAGGAAAAAAAGGCATGTTGATCACTCGACTGGTCTTTGAAAGAGGCGCAGTCTAATGACTTATGTTGAGAACAATTCTCAACAAATGCGAAAATCCTGAGAAAATCGCTGAGTACCGATCATCTCGTCGTGAATCTGAAAATGCCAACTGGAATTGATTTCAATAAATATCAAAATGACAATTAAATTTGCACAATCGAGATCCCATTCCCGGACAACCGCCGACATGCCTCTCAGTCCCCCCTTTCCGCGGCACACTGTCATCCCGCCCTCGACAAGCCTGCTTTTGGGTATCTTTTTAGCCCGAATCCCTTATAATTGAAGCAGTTACAACAATCGGCGGCAGGCGCCCACTGGCCGCCGTTTTTATTTATGGCAATCAAACACTACCTGCAGTTTTCCGACTTTACGCTTGATGAGTATGAGTACGTGATCGAACGGTCGCGTGTGATTAAACGCAAATTCAAAAACTACGAGCCGCATCATTCGCTGGCCGATCGCACGCTGGTCATGGTCTTCGAAAAGAATTCCACACGCACCCGCCTGTCCTTCGAAGCCGGCATGCACCAGCTCGGCGGCGCGGCGATCTACCTCAACACCCGCGACAGCCAGCTCGGCCGCGGCGAGCCGATCGAAGACGCCGCACAGGTGATGTCGCGCATGTGCGACGTCATCATGATCCGCACCTTCGGCCAGGAAATCATCGACCGCTTCGCCGCCTATTCGCGCGTGCCGGTCATCAATGGCCTGACCAACGAACACCATCCCTGCCAAGTGCTTGCCGATGTGTTCACCTACATCGAGCAGCGCGGTTCGATCCGGGACAAGGTCGTGGCCTGGATCGGCGACGCCAACAACATGCTGTATTCCTGGCTGCAAGCCGCCGAAGTCTTCGGCTTCCACGTCAATGTCTCGACGCCCAAGGGTTACGACATCGACCAGAAGCTGGTCAGCCCCGGCCACCAACGCTACACCTTCTTCGCCAATCCCGCCGACGCCTGCCAGGACGCCGATCTGGTCACGACCGACGTCTGGACCAGCATGGGCTACGAAGACGAAAACGCCGCCCGCCTGAAAGCCTTCGACGGCTGGATCGTCGATCAGGCCAAGATGGCGCGTGCACGCAAGGACGCCTTGTTCATGCATTGCCTGCCGGCGCACCGCGGCGAGGAAGTCGCCGCCGAAGTCATCGACGGCCCTCAATCCGTAGTCTGGGAAGAAGCCGAAAACCGCTTGCACGTGCAAAAGGCCTTGCTCGAATATCTCGTCCTGGGGAAAGTGGCATGATCGACCATACCGGCTTTACACCTACGGATTACGACCGCAGCAAGGCGTTTTATACGCAGGCATTCGCGTCCATTGGCTACACCTTGCTGATGGAGTTGGCCGCTTCGATCACCGGCGGCACCGACGTTGCTGGTTTCGGCGAAGCGCCCAAACCCGATTTCTGGCTGGCGCGCGCCACTGCCGACAAGCCGGCGCACAGCCCGACGCTGCATTTCGCCTTTCGCGTGAACACCCGCAGCGCAGTGGATGCGTTTTACCGGGCGGCCCTGCAGGCCGGTGGCAAGGACAACGGCGCTCCCGGCATCCGCGCGCATTACCATCCTGATTACTACAGCGCCTTCGTCCGCGATCCGGACGGGCACAACATCGAAGTTGTCTGCCACGACGCGGCATAATTACGCGCAAGTAAATTCACTCCATCCGTCATCACTAGCCACTACGAACATCATGTCCAACATCCTGCAATCCGTTCCGGTCAACGAAAAAGTCGGCATCGCCTTCTCCGGCGGCCTCGATACCAGCGCCGCGCTGACCTGGATGCGCCAGAAAGGCGCCGTTCCTTACGCTTATACCGCCAACCTGGGTCAACCGGACGAGCCTGACTACGACGCCATTCCGAAGAAGGCATTGCAGTACGGCGCGGAACTGGCGCGACTGATCGATTGCCGCGAACAACTGGCCAACGAAGGCATCGCCGCGCTGCAAAGCGGCGCTTTCCACATCTCGACCGCCGGCGTGACTTACTTCAACACCACGCCGCTGGGTCGCGCCGTCACCGGCACCATGCTGGTCGCCGCGATGCGCGAAGACAACGTCGACATCTGGGGCGACGGCAGCACCTTCAAGGGCAACGACATCGAGCGTTTCTACCGCTACGGCCTGTTGGTCAACCCCAACCTGCGCATCTACAAGCCATGGCTGGACAACACCTTCATCGACGAACTGGGCGGCCGCAAGGAAATGTCCGAGTTCATGATCAAGTCCGGCTTCGACTACAAGATGTCGGTGGAGAAGGCCTACTCGACCGACTCCAACATGCTCGGCGCGACGCACGAAGCGAAAGACCTGGAATTCCTCAACAGCGGCATCAAGATCGTGCAACCGATCATGGGTGTGGCGTTCTGGCGCGACGACGTCGCCGTCAAGGCGGAAGAAGTCACCGTGCGCTTCGAAGAAGGCCGTCCGGTCGCGCTGAACGGCAAGACCTTCGACAACATGACCGACCTGATCCTGGAAGCCAACCGCATCGGCGGCCGTCACGGCCTCGGCATGAGCGACCAGATCGAAAACCGCATCATCGAAGCCAAGAGCCGCGGCATCTATGAAGCGCCGGGCCTGGCCCTGTTGTTCATCGCCTACGAGCGCCTGATCACCGGCATCCACAACGAAGACACCATCGAGCAATACCGCGACAACGGCCGCAAGCTCGGCCGCCTGCTGTATCAAGGCCGCTGGTTCGATTCGCAGGCCATCATGCTGCGCGAAACCGCACAACGCTGGGTCGCACGCGCCATCACCGGCGAAGTCACCGTCGAACTGCGCCGCGGCAACGACTACTCGATCCTCAACACCGAGTCGGCCAACCTGACTTACCAGCCGGAACGCCTGACCATGGAAAAGGGCGAAGGCGCCTTCACGCCGCAAGACCGTATCGGCCAATTGACCATGCGCAACCTCGACATCATCGACACGCGTCAGAAGCTGGCGATCTACCAAAGCACCGGTCTGCTGGCGACCAGCAATGCGGTGTCGCTGCCGCTGCTGGAAAAAGACAAGAACGCAAAGTAATCACGCAACCAATCAACGAAAACCAGACAACATGACGACTCAATTCGACAACGTTACCGTCCTGAAAAAGGGCAATGTTTATTTCGACGGCAAGTGCGTTTCGCACACCGTGATTTTTGCTGACGGCACCAAGAAGACGCTGGGCGTGATCCTGCCGTCCTCGCTGGTATTCAACACCGGCGCGCCGGAAATCATGGAAATCAACGGCGGCAGCTGCAACGTCCGCCTGAAGGGCGAAGACGCCTGGAAGACCTACGCAGCCGGCACCAGCTTCAACGTCCCGGGCGACTCCAGCTTCGAGATCGAAGTGACGGAGACTGTGGATTACGTCTGCCATTTCGGCTGATCAAGCTGCTCTGCAATAAAAAACGCGGCCGGGGAAACCTGGCCGCGTTTTTATTTGCGTGTCGATTGTGCGAGCGCCGGAAGGATCAGATGAACACCGGCTCCGGTTCCAGCTTCACGCCGAATTTGGTCTGTACATCCGCCTGGATCGCCTGCGCCAGCGCGGCGATTTCCCTGCCGCTGGCGCCGCCTTTGTTGACCAGCACCAGCGCCTGTTTTTCATACACGCCCGCCGCCCCCAGCGACCTGCCCTTCCAGCCGCACTGATCGATCAGCCAGCCGGCAGCCAGCTTGTATCCGCCGTCGGGCTGGACGTAGCTCACCAGTTGCGGATGTTGCGCCAGCAAGGATTCGCGCTGTTGCGCCGGCACAATGGGGTTCTTGAAGAAGCTGCCGGCGTTGCCGATCTGCGCCGGATCCGGCAGCTTGCGCGTGCGAATCGCAATCACTGCGCCGGCAATATCGCGCGGCGACGGGACGGTGATTTGTCGCAGCGACAATTCCTGCATGACGTCGGCATAATTCATGTTGGCTTGCCATTGCTTGGGTAAGGCAAACGTCACGTCGAGCACCACCGCGCGGTCGCGCAATTCCTGTTTGAAGATGCTGTCGCGGTAAGCAAACCGGCACGCCGCGTTATCCAGCGTGAAGGTCTTGCCGTCGATGAAATCGAAAGCCGTCAGGCTGTGGAAACGATCTTTCACTTCAACGCCGTAAGCGCCGATATTCTGGATCGGCGCCGCGCCGACGCTGCCGGGGATCAGGGACAGGTTCTCCAGTCCGCCCAGGCCGAGGTCCAGCGACCATTGCACGAAACGATGCCAATTCTCCCCCGCCGCCGCCGTCACGTAGACGAAATCTTCATCCTCGTTGACGATACGCCTGCCGGCGCCGCGCATGTGCAGCACCAGCCCGGCAAAGTCCTGCGTCAGCAGCAGATTGCTGCCGCCACCGAGGACCAAACGCGGCAACATCGACAACTCCTTGTCGTTTTTTACCGCGAGCAAGGTATCGACGTCGTCGACCGGCAAATAAACGGCGGCCTTGGCGTCGATGCCGAAGGTATTGAGATGGCGCAGGGAGAAATCGCGCTGAACTGGAATGGGAAACATAAGCGCAGGATTATAGCGTGTCGGGGTGTTGAGTCCACCTCCAGGAACGGCGCGGGCGTAGCCGCAATCCCGGTTGTCCGTTAAAATCACGTCTTTCGGGTGCAAGCACCTTATCTTCGCTTTGCGCGCACCCACAGGACATAAAGGAAATCGCCATGCCATCGTTTGATACCGTCTCCGAAGCCAATCTGGTTGAAGTCAAGAATGCCGTCGAGCAATCCAACAAGGAAATCACCACCCGCTTCGACTTCAAGGGCAGCGACGCCCGCGTCGAACAAAAGGAACGCGACCTGACCGCTTACGCCGACTCCGAATTCCAGCTCGGCCAGGTGCGCGACGTGCTGACCAACAAGATGACCAAGCGCAATGTCGACGTGCGTTTCCTCGACCACGGCAAGATCGAGAAAATCGGCGGCGACAAGGTCAAGCAGGTGATCAAGGTCAAGAACGGCATAGAGACCGAAGATGCGAAGAAGATCGTGCGCGTCATCAAGGACAGCAAGATGAAGGTGCAGGCCAGCATCCAGGGCGACGCCGTGCGCGTGACCGGCGCCAAGCGCGACGACCTGCAAGCCGCCATGGCGATGCTGCGCAAGGAGATCAAGGATCTGCCGCTGGAATTCAACAACTTCCGCGACTGACGTTTATTGTCAGGACGAATAAAAACGCCGGCACATCATGATGTGCCGGCGTTTTTTATTGCAGTGTGCTTCCCCGCGCAATCAGCCGCACTGCATCTTCTGCTCCTTGCTCATCTTTTCCATCCCTTCCTTGATCTCGGCCGGCGACAGGTCGCGCTGATGGGTGGCCACCGACCAGCGATGGCCGAACGGGTCTTCGAGCTGGCCGTAGCGGTCGCCCCAGAACATATCGGCCAGCGGCATCGTCACCTTGGCGCCGGCAGACTGCGCCTGCGCGAACACGGCATCAGCGTCTTCCACATAGAGATGGATGGTGACCGGCGAACCGCCCAGCATCAGCGGACCGCGCGAGCCCCACTCAGGCATTTCGTCGACCAGCATCAACGAGGAATCGCCGATGCGCACCAGCGCGTGCATGAGCTTGCCGCCCGGCCCCGGCAGCCGCGCCAGTTCAACGGCGCCGAAAGCCTGTTTGTAAAATTCGATGGCTTGCGCGGCGCCGGCGCAAACGAGATGCGGCGTCAGCGCATGCATGCCATCGGGGATCGCCTTGACTTGAGAAGAAGTGGCCATGCTTGTCTCCTTTTTGATGAAATCGGGACGCTCATTGTGCACCCTGCATCTCAAAAATCAAGTTGATGGAAAGCCAAGCCGAGATGCAGTGCCGAAATGAAAAAAAGCCCCGACATGCGGGGCTTCCTGTTCTGCTTGCAAGCACAGCTCATCAACGCGCCGAGCTTACTCCTTGTCGCCGATCAGACGACGTTGCCTGACCGCATCCGCCAGACCTTGCAGCACGCCCAGGCTTTCTTCCCAGTCGATGCAGCCGTCGGTCACGGACTGGCCATAGGTCAGTTCCTTGCCCGGCACCAGGTCCTGGCGACCGGCAACCAGGTTCGACTCGACCATCACGCCGACGATGCGCGAATCGCCGCCGGCTATCTGGCCGGCGATATCGGCGCAGACCGGGATCTGGTTCTCCGGCTTCTTCGAGCTGTTGGCGTGCGAGGCATCGATCATCAGGCGCGCCGCCAGACCGCTCTTGGCGATGTCCTGGCAGGCTGCTTCCACGCTGGCGGCATCGTAGTTCGGCGTCTTGCCGCCGCGCAGGATGATGTGGCAATCCTCATTGCCGGCGGTCGAGACGATGGCCGAGTGGCCGCCCTTGGTGACCGACAGAAAATGGTGAGGCTGCGATGCGGCCTTGATCGCATCGACGGCAATCTTGATGTTGCCGTCGGTGCCATTCTTGAACCCGACCGGGCACGACAGGCCCGAAGCCAGTTCGCGATGCACTTGCGATTCGGTGGTGCGTGCACCGATGGCGCCCCAGCTGATCAGGTCGGCGATGTATTGCGGGCTGATCACGTCGAGGAACTCGGTGCCGGCCGGCAGGCCCAGCTCGTTGATGTTCAGCAACAGCTCGCGCGCGGTGCGCAGGCCGTCGTTGATGCGGAAGCTGTTGTCCATGTAGGGATCGTTGATCAGGCCCTTCCAGCCGACCGTGGTGCGCGGCTTTTCGAAGTAGACGCGCATGACGATTTCCAGCTCGCCCTTGAAGCGCTCGCGCTCGACCACCAGGCGGCGCGCGTACTCCATCGCGGCCTTGGTGTCGTGGATCGAACAAGGGCCGATTACGACCATGACGCGATCGTCCTGGCCGTGCAGGATGCGATGCAAGGCGGTACGGCATTCAGCCGTCGTGCTCTCGACTTTTTCGCTGCCGCCGAATTCACGGATCAGATGCGATGGGGGTGTCAGTTCTTTCATTTCTCGGATACGTAGATCGTCGGTGCGCGGCATTTTTTCTCCTGATTGCAATCTGAATTGGATGAATTCGAATGGGTAAAAAAAAAACCGCCATCACTGGCGGTTTTTTAGAAATTCGGTTTGGTCTCTACTTACGAACGCTTACCGCTTTTCACCGCCGTGGGGCTGGAATAGCTAAAGTAAAAATAAAAGAAGTAAGCGCGGGCGAAAGACATTGTGTTCTATGCGAATAGTCGTTAATTACAACAGAAAACGATAATGCAACAATTTTCCGGTTTTGGCAACACCAGTCATTAATTTTTCACAAAAACCGCATTGAATGACGTTTTCTTGCATTTAAACCGTCACCCAATGCCTCCAACGCACAATTTATGCCGTACCGCCCACCGTGACGCCATCAATGCGCAAGGTCGGCTGACCGACGCCGACCGGCACGCTCTGGCCTTCTTTACCGCATACGCCGACGCCGGAATCGAGCTTCATGTCGTTGCCGATCAGGGAAACGCGGTTCAGCACGTCAGGACCGTTGCCGATCAGCGTGGCGCCTTTGACCGGGTAGGAAATCTTGCCGTTTTCGATCATGTAGGCTTCGCTGGCCGAGAAGACGAACTTGCCGTTGGTGATGTCGACCTGGCCGCCGCCGAAGTTGACGGCATACAAACCGTTCTTCACCGAGGCGAGGATTTCTGCCGGATCCTTGTCGCCGGCCAGCATGTAGGTGTTGGTCATGCGCGGCATCGGCAGATGCGCAAACGATTCGCGGCGGGCATTGCCGGTCACCGGCATCTTCATCAGGCGCGCGTTCATGGTGTCCTGGATGTAGCCCTTCAGGATGCCGTCTTCGATCAGCGTGGTGCATTGGGTCGGATTGCCTTCGTCGTCGATGTTGAGCGAACCGCGGCGATCGGCGATGGTGCCGTCATCCACCACGGTGACGCCCTTGGCGGCGACGCGCTCGCCGATGCGGCCGGAAAAGGTGCTCGAGCCCTTGCGATTGAAGTCGCCTTCGAGGCCGTGGCCGATGGCTTCGTGCAACAGAATGCCGGGCCAGCCCGGTCCCAGAACGACGGTCATCGGACCAGCCGGCGCGGGACGCGCGTCGAGGTTGACCAAGGCGGTGGAAACCGCTTCGGAGGCGTATTTTTCCAGCAGCTCGTCGCTGAAGTAAGCATAGCTGTAGCGACCGCCGCCGCCGCTGCTGCCCATTTCTCGGCGACCGTTCTGTTCGGCGATGACGGTGATCGACACACGCACCAGCGGGCGGATGTCGGCGGCGATGATGCCGTCGCTGCGCGCCACCAGCACGACGTCGTATTCTCCGGCCAGGCTGGCCATGACTTGCACGACGCGTGGATCCTTGGCGCGGGCGATGCGTTCGATGCGTTCCAGCAGATTGACCTTGGCGGTGGCGTCCAGCGAAGTCAGCGGATCGTGCGGCAGGTACAGCGAACGGCCGCCGTTGGGCTGCATGCTGCCGGCGATCTTGACGCGGCCTGCGCCCTGGCGACCGATGGTGCGGGTTGCCGCAGCGGCATCGAGCAGGATGGATTCCGAAATTTCATCCGAATACGAGAACGCCGTCTTGTCGCCCGACACGGCACGCACGCCCACGCCCTGGTCGATGGAGAAGCTGCCGGTCTTGACGATGCCCTCTTCCAGGCTCCAGCCCTCGCTCTTGGTGAACTGGAAATACAGGTCGGCGTAATCGACCTTGTGCGTAAACATGGTGCCCAGTGTTTTCAGCAACTTGGCTTCGTCCAGGCCGAACGGCGTGAGCAGGACATCGCGTGCAATACCGAGCGCGCTGAGATTGGGTTCGAATGTTTTCATGAATGATTTATTTAATTTACAGCAACTTATTGACGCTCAGAGCTTGCGGTGCCTGAGCGCAGGCAGGCTTTCACGTACGTATTGTAGACGATGGGGGTCGATGTCGCCGATAACAAGGCCTTCGCCTTCCGGCAGCACGCTGACGATTTCGCCCCACGGGTCGATCAGCATGCTGTGGCCCCAGGTGCGGCGACCGTTGACGTGCTTGCCGCCTTGCGCCGACGCCAGGATGTAGCACTGGTTCTCGATTGCGCGCGCGCGCAGCAGGGTTTCCCAATGCGCCTGGCCGGTGGTGTGGGTGAATGCCGCCGGCACCACGATCAGCGCGCAGTCCCCCATGGCGCGGTACAGCTCGGGAAAACGCAGGTCGTAGCAGATCGACAGGCCGACCTTGCCGAACGGCGCGGTGAAGCCGCCCACTTCGTTGCCGAAGACGATGGTGCGCGCTTCGTCATAAGCCTCTTCGCCGCGCACGAAACTGAACAGGTGGATCTTGTCGTAGCGCGCCACGCGGCGGCCGGCGGGGTCGTAGACCATCGTCGTGTTGAGCACCTTGTCGGCTTCATCGGAGGCCATCGGCAGGGTGCCGCCGATCAGCCAGACCTTGAACTCGCTCGCCAGCGCCATCATGAAATCCTGGATCTTGCCGACATCGGTCTGCTCGGCATGCGCGAGCTTGGCTTTTTCGTGCATGCCCATGATGGGCCAGTATTCCGGCAACAGCACCAGTTGCGCGCCCTGCCCTGCGGCTTGTCCGACCAGCCGGCGCGCAGCGGCGAAATTCTCTTCGACCTCGGGCGTCGACACCATCTGTATCGCCGCGACCTTGTACGTTTCGTTCATGTCAGCCTCGCTGGAATTCGGTTGCGCCGGAACACGGCATAACTCGGGGACGCCTAGTGAATATTGTATGGATATTATTTGGCGGCAGGTTTGCTGTTGGCGTCTGCGCTGCGTTCCTGCTTGACGACCAGCGGGTCGCTCCAGGACCCGGTTACATTATATTCAAAGGTCAGCGTCTTCATCAGCGGGTTGCGCAGGAACAGTTGCGCCAGGTAAGTGCCGACCCCGACCACCGGATTGATCGCCAACGCCACCAGCGACGCCGTGCCGAGGTTGACCTCGGGAATCACCACCAGATGCAGGTTCTGGGTTTCCTTGGCGATGTCGGCGGAACCGTTCATCAGCACCGATGCCGCCACGCCGGTCATCTTGAGATTGTCGGTGGTGGCGATGCCCTGTGCAATCGACGCGGTGCCGACGATATTGTCGAAAGCAAAGCCCTCGGAAAATACATCGCGAAAATCCAGCGCCAGCCGACGTGGCAAGGCTTGCAAGTTGAGCACGCCGAGCAGCTTGGCCGCGCCCGGATCGACCTTGAGGAATTGCCCCGAATGCATGTCCATGTGGAGCTGCCCGCTCAGGCTCGGAATATCCAGCGAATACGGCAAACCCTTCCAGCTGACATCGCCGTCGAGCTGTCCCTTGCCGCCGCGCACCACGCCGACGAAACCGAAGCGCTCCAGCAGCTTGCCGGCATCGCTGATGTCCAGCGCATAGGTCAGGTTGGAGGTATTGTTGCGACCGAACGCCATCCAGTTGCCGGCGGCGCGCAGCTCGGCATCGGGATTGATCAGCGTGAGCTTGTTGATGCGCCATTCGTTGCCGACGCTGACGCGCACGTTGTGGGCGTTGAGTTCGAGGCGGCCGAGCTTCTTGCCGAACAGGCGGAAGTCTTCCGCCACGATGTCGAGCGCCGGAATGCGGCTGGCGCTGTTGGCGTTGGTATTGTCGGCTGCATCGGCGTTATTTTCCAGCAGGTCGGCAGGATCGGTGCCGGCGCCCTTCTGGATGTTCAGCGTGGCCAGGCGGGCCGTGACGCGGCCCAGTCCGCGACCGCTGCCCGACTCGCTCCAGGTGGCGTAGCCGGTGGCCTGGTCGGAAGAAATGTTCACCTGCCAGGCTTTGTTCTGATGCGAGGCGCCCAGCACGACGTTGTCGAGCTTCTTGCCCATCAGCAGCAATTCGCTGGTGCGCCCGGCGATCACATCCGGTTCGAGATAGGCGCTCAGGCCCGGATCGGGAGCGCCTTCGCTGCCGTCGGCCTGCTTCAGCATGGCGGCGCGGAAACTCACCCACTGATCGATGTTGATCGATTTTGCACTGGCATAAATCGCCAGGCCGCTGTCCGGTTGCGGCGCCGCCTGGCCGAAGCCGATGCCGCCGCTCAGCACCTGCCAGTCGGCTTTTCCAAGCACCTTCTGGCGCTGATAGCGCGCAGCCAACACCGACCCGAGCGACAGTTTGATTTCATCGCGCTGGAGCAAGGGATCGACGGACGGCATGCCGATGATTTCAAACTTCAGCGGCCAGCTTTCGCCGGCGGCCTTTTGCATCGGCGCCGGCAAGTCCACCGCCATGCCTTGCAGGCTGGATTCGATGGTGATTTCCGGCAAATGCTGGCGCACGGCAATGGTCGCGGTATAGCGCGAGGCGCCGTTCAGACGACCCAGCAAACGCTGCAGCACGGGTTCGCTGTAGGCCTTGCGCAGGCCATCGGCGGTGATGGCGCCGTCGACCTTGACCAGCGTAGTGCCGTCACGCTGGGTGCCGCCCGCCGCCGTGATCGGCTCATTGAGGAACACGCCCTTGAGGCCGTTCAGGTTGAAGCCCTTTTCATTGAACTCGAGCTTGCCGTTGGTACGGTAGATGGTCGGCAGTCCGGCCAGCAGCGCGACGTCGTTGTTGAGGAATTGCAGTGCGCCGTCGACCTTGGCGTCGATCATGTGATGCAGCGGCAACTGGAACTTCAATTGCAGTTTGGCGTTGCCGGTGGACTGGCTGTCTTCGGTGAAATTGCCGATCCAGTGCGCCACCGGACTGTCCTTCACATAGCGCAGGAAGTCCGGCATCGCGCCGGCGGCGTTGCCGTCGATTTCCAGCGACGATTCGGCATTCAGCAAATCGGGAATGACGGCTTTCACGTCTGACACGGCGACGCCGTGGGTCTTGCCGGAGTCGGCCGCAATTTCCAGTCGCGTGCGGTCGATCGTGATGCTGCCCCTGACGTCTTCCAGCAGCGGCCACTCCGGCGACTTGCCGTCCTTGCCGGTGTGCGACGGCGCATAGTTGATCTTGAGCTTGTCGAACTTGCCGGAGACCTTGAATTCACCAGGATTCTTGCTGCCCGGCTTGACGTTGCGGAACGGGAAGTCGGCCAGGTCGCCGCGCGCGACGATGTCGACATCCGTCGCCTGACCGTCGAGCAGTGCCCCGCTGATCCAGTCCATCGCAGGCTTGGCGGTGTGCAACGGCAGGTAGCGCGACAGCTTCTGCAGATCGAAGCGCGACAATTTTGCTTTCAGGTCGATGACGCCGGGCGACTTGCCTTGCAGCGGCAGCGTGTGGGTGCCGCTGAGCGTGCCGGCCGCGCTGTCCTGCGCGAATTCGAGATTGTCGATGTGGAACTGCAGGATTTCGTTCTTCTGGATTTCCCAATGGCTTTGCAGGTTCAGCTTGTCGAACGGCATGGCGGCGTCGGCGAACAAGGCCGGCAGTTGCAGCGCGACATCCTGCGACGCCAGGCTCAGTTTGCCGCCGCGCTCGGTGGCGTCGATCTGTCCATCCAGATTGGCAAAGCCGGGGATCGCCGGCGCCCCGGCGCGCGCGGCTTGCGTCGCAGTCTTGGGCTGGGCCAGACGGGCGGCCTGCGGCTGCATGCCGAGGCCGCTGAAAGCGCCGCGGAGGCGATAGGCGCGCACGTCAGGATAGCTGCCTTCCCATTGCACCGAAAAATCCTTGAGCTGGCCGTGCGGCGCCAGGTCGACCAGCAGCTTGTGCTGCGACGGCGTCAGCGGCAGGCGGCTGCCGAGGTCGGAAAGAATCGCGAGATCGAGCAGTTGCGCTTCCACCGTCATCTTTTCAGGACGGAAGCGCGTGGCCGGTTCGAATACTTCGGAAATCGTGGTCGGCGGCAGCGCGAAGCCGTCGTCGGTCTCCAGGGAGAAATTGCTCAGCGTCAGCTTGTGGCCGTTGGCGCCGAAAGTCGGAATGCCGTCCTGCAGGTCGGGCGCGTAGATTTCGCTGCCGGACACCCGGCCGCTGACGCGCGCCAATTGCAGCGGTTCAAGTTTTTTATCCAGCCGCGCCGACAGATTGGTCAGGCTGAGGTCGGCGGTGAAGTTGGCGATCTTGTTGTGATCCAGGTCCAGCCAGGCGCGCACCGAGCCGCGGCCCTGGTTCAGTTCCAGCGGATAGTCGACGTAGGCCTTCCAGACGGCCAGGTCGGTGTTGCTCACGTCGGCGTACAGGGTGCCCTTCCAACGCGTCACGTCGGAGATTTTGCTGGCGAAACTGGGGTGGTAAAAATTTGCGCGCACATCGAGCGGCGCGGCATAGTCGGCCGGCGGCGTCGCCTTCAGCGCCATCTGGTGCAAGCGCCACTGGTTATGCAGCACCAGGTCGACCTTGTCGAGCGCCAGCTCGGGCGCGCCGCGCTTGTCGTCGCGCCAGCGGACTTTGCCGTCGCGGATCACCACTTCGCGTTGCGACAGCAACCAGTCGGCGCCGGCGCTGTTGTCCTTGCCGCTGGAGGCCGGCAGGCCGGCGACGAAGAACTTGCCGTCGGCGTCGCGCAGCACCGACAAATCGGGCCGCAGGATGGTCAGGTTGTCGAAACGCAGCTCGCCGACCAGCACCGTGGTCCAGGACAGCGTGGCGCTGACCTTGGGCAAGGTCAGCGCGGCCTGTCCGGCGCTGTCGTGGATCACGACTTCACTCAGTTCCAGCTGCGGCCGCAATCCGCGCCAGGAAGCGTCGATGTCGGCAATGGTGACCGGACGACCGACGGCGCGCGTGGCGATCTTTTCGATGTCGCCCTTGTAGCTGTCGATCTCGGGCAGGATGCCGTAGCGCAGCGTCAGGAACAGCGCGCAGAACAAGAAATAGGCCAGCACCAGCAGCTTGAAGACGAACCCGATGACGCGACGCGTGGCGCTGCCCAGATGGCAATAGGCGCCTCTGACCCCACCCCACGCGGTACGCCAGGCGGCAGCGCGACGGCTGGTCGGCGGGATAGCGTCGTTTTGGTCTTCGGACATCAGGGGCAAGAGGAAAAACTCACGGTAGAATGAAACAAACGTCGTAGCCCGGCATCATCGCATGGAAGCGTGGTTTGACCTAGAGGACGGAGGCCCGTTTTCGTGGAGGAAAACCCCGGCTTTACCATCTTTAACCTCGTATCCAACCCGATATCCTGACAATTTGTGACTAACTCCCTTCTCGACAGCATGACGGCTTCCCGGTTCCTGGCCCGTTGGGCCAATGCCGATGCGGCGCGCCCCGCCCAACTGGCGGAATTCTCGCAATTATCCCTGAACCGTGCGGTTTTCGAGCGCGTTTTACAAAATGACATGAATACCGCTCGCGCGCCGGAAACAGGTGGGGGTGGGGGTGGAGGTGTGGGTACGGCGGCGGCGCTCAACGGCCCGATGCGGCGGCTGCGCAACCTGATCGTCTGCACGCTGATCGAACGCGACCTGAGCGGCAAGGCCGATCTGGCCGAAGTGGTGCGAACCATGAGCGAATTCGCCGACTTCGCGGTCCAGACCCATCTGCAGGCGCTGATGCAGGAAATGACCGCGCTGTACGGCATGCCGATCGGCGAGGAATCGGGCAGCGAACAGGAAATGATCGTGCTCGGCATGGGCAAGCTCGGCGGCGGCGAACTCAACGTGTCTTCCGACATCGATCTGATCTTCGTCTATCCGGAAGATGGCGACACACTTGCCGGCCAACCCGGCCAGCGCTCCCTGTCGAACCATGAATTCTTTATCCGGCTGGGCAAGAAGCTGATCGCCGCGCTGTCCGAGGTCACCGCCGACGGCTTCACCTTCCGCGTCGACATGGCGCTGCGTCCCAACGGCGGCTCCGGCCCGCTGGTGGCCAGCCACAACATGGTCGAGGAATACCTGATCCGCCAGGGCCGCGAATGGGAGCGCTACGCCTGGACCAAGGCCCGCGCGCTGACCGGCAAGGATAGCGACATCGCCGCGCTGGAAGCCATCAGCCGGCCGTTCATCTACCGACGCTATCTCGACTTCGGCTCGATCGACGCGCTGCGCTCGATGCACGCGCAGATCCGTGCCGAAGTCAAACGCCAGGAATCGCTGCACCCGGAACGCAGCAACAACGTCAAGCTGGGTCGCGGCGGCATCCGCGAAATCGAATTCACCAGCCAGGTGTTCCAGCTGATCCGCGGCGGCCGCGACCCGGAACTGCGCGACCGCTCCACCCGCGCCACGCTGCGCACGCTGGCCGACAAGAACCTGCTGGCGCCGGACGTGGTCGCGCAATTGCTGGAGGCGTACACCTTCCTGCGCAATCTCGAACATCGCCTGCAATATCTGGAAGACGCGCAAACCCACACGCTGCCGGTCAACGGCAGCGATCAATTGATCGTCGCCCAGATGATGGGCTACGCCGACGTCGCCGCGCTGCTGGCCGAACTGGAACGCCATCGCCGCATCGTGGCCGGGCAATTCGACACCATCTTCAGCGACAAGCAAGGCGGCAACAACACCGACGACCGCGCGGACTCGGAAGGCGACGGCGCCGTCTGCGAACTCAACGACGGCGAGAGCGCCGAGTCGATCGCCGATACGCTCACGCTGCTCGGCTACGATGACGTCGACGGCGCTGCCCAGCGCGTGCTGGCGACGCTGCAGTCGCCACGCCTGCAATCGCTGCCGGAAGCCAGCCGCACGCGGCTGATGACGCTGATCAATGCGGCGCTGCCGATCATCGGCGCAATGCCCGACAAACGCCTGCCGACCTTGCGCCGGCTGTTGGATTTTTTCGAAGCGATTGCCCGCCGCGCCGCCTATCTGGCGCTGTTGACCGAATACCCGCATGCGCTTACACGGGTCATCCGCATGATGGCCGCCAGCGACTGGGCAGCCCAATACCTGACCCAGCATCCGATCCTGCTCGACGAATTGCTGGACGACCGCAACCTCAAGGCGCCGCCCGACTGGCCGGCGTTCACCCAGGATTGCCAGCGCCAGCTCGACACGGCCCCTGGCGACACCGAGCGGCAAATGGACATCCTGCGCGAAGTCCATCACGCGCAACTGTTCCGGCTGCTGGCCCAGGACCTGGAAGGAGAACTCAGCGTAGAGCACCTGGCCGACCACTTGTCGGCGCTGGCTGACATCCTGGTCGCCGCCACCATCCAGGCGGTCTGGCAGACCATCGCCAACCGCCATCGCGAAGTGCCGCAATTCACCGTGATCGCCTATGGCAAGCTGGGCGGCAAGGAGCTCGGCTACGTGTCCGACCTCGACGTGGTGTTCCTCTACGACGACGACGATCAGGAAGCGCCCGGCCTGTACGCCAAACTGGCGCAGCGCTTCATCACCTGGATGACGTCGCACACGCCGGCCGGCACGCTGTTCGACATCGACATCGCGCTGCGCCCGGACGGCGCCAGCGGCCTGCTGGTGTCGTCGTTCGCGACCTTCGAAAAATACCAGCGCACCTCGGCCTGGGTGTGGGAACACCAGGCGCTGACGCGGGCGCGCTACTGCGCCGGCGACACCGGCATCGGCAATCGTTTCGAAGCCTTGCGTGAAGACTTGCTGCGGCAGGAGCGCGACCCGCAGAAACTGACCCAGGAAGTGCTCGGCATGCGCATGAAGATGCACCAGGCGCATCCCAATCCCAGCACGCTGTTCGACCTCAAGCATGACGACGGCGGCATGATCGACATTGAGTTCCTGGTGCAATTCCTGGTGCTGCGCTACGCTTCGCAATACCAGCAGCTGACCGGCGACATCGGCAACATCGCGCTGCTCAAGCTGTGCGGTTCGCTGGGGCTGATCGACGCTGCGCTGGCCGACGAAGTGGCCAATGCCTATCGCCTGTTCCGCAAGCTGCAGCATCAGATCCGGCTGCGGGGCGAAGAGCGTGCGCGCACGCCGATCGAACGCGTGCAAAAGGAAAGCGACAGCGTCAAGCGGCTGTGGTTGGAAGTGTTCGGGGGATGACGGGGTTGAAGCTGAAGGTGCAGCCGGATCCCAACGGGCCGGCTGCAAAAATTCAGACGACCGGCTTGACCGCGACCAGGTTGATCAGGGTTTCTTCACGCACGGCATTGGGCTTGATGCGCAGTACGCGCTCCATCAGGCCGAGGTCTTCGCGGCTCCACCACAAGTAGGGATAGGAAATCGACTGCGGCGCCACCTGGAAACCGGCGCTGCGCACCAGCGCCAAATATTCGCCGGCGGTCTTCTGCACTTCCATCGGATGGCGAAACAGCAAACGAATCATCCACGAATGGATATAGCGCTTGGTCGACTCGGCGAACAGCAATACGCCGCCCGGCTTGAGCACGCGGAAAAACTCCTGGATCGCTTCTTCCTGCTCGATCAGGTGATGGAAAGTCTGGTGGCAGAACAGCAGGTCGACGCTATTGTCTTCCAGCGTCATGTGCGAGCTAGAGCACTGGATGAGTTCGGCACGGATGCCCGCGCCGGCGGCTTCCTTCGCGGACGCCTCCAGCATGTCCGGATCAATGTCCATGCCGATCAGCCGCTGCGGCGCAAAGCGCTCATGCAGCTTGGTGAGCGAACGCCCCCAGCCGCAACCGACGTCCGCCACCACCGGATACGAAGCCCGACGGTCCGGGATCAGCGGCTCCAAATCCTTGAAGGCGCGCTCCAGTACATGCAGGGTCCAGGTATGGGTTTGCAGGAACCAGATGCCGAAGGCGCTCTCGGGGACGTGAGGATGGAGGTGCGGCGATTTGACGATCAGGGGAGCGTTCATATTCTTGTGGTCTTGCATGACGAGCGAGCATCATGCCCTGCCTTGCCGGGAAATGCAAAACCTGCAGTGATGTGCCCACGCCCGTTGGCATTATCTTTACAAGACTGCGCCAAGGTGCCCCCTCCCCCTCAATTAATCCCTCCCCTCTCTGACTATCGGATCGTCTAGCACCATCCCAAATAACGATTCCTCACATGTATTAAAGTTGCAACAAGAAAACATTAATTGCAATTTTGACAACTTTAATGGCAGAATCTTTACTCACACAAATCTATCGACAAGTTTCTTACCAGCGTTATTTCTAACGATGGCAGGATGGATTGGTGTGATCGCGGCAAATGAACCTCATTCCGTCTACACAATTAGGAGTTGATATGAGTAAAAAAATTGATCAGAAGAGAATTGAACTTACACCCGAACAAGCTGAGGCCCCTCCTCAGATCGAGGCGGATCTTTCCTCAAGAAAGATCTCGTTCATGCTACCAGCCGAAATCGAAATGGTTGGCGGTGGCGCAGCTCTTCAATTTGCGTACGATAGTCCGACAATGTACGTCTAACGCGGAAGGGGCAATTACATCCGGAAATTGCCCTTTCAATTAAAGCGACTCATGGAGGAATGCATGCAAGCTAACACGCAAGTAAAGCCAGTCAATCAATCGCTCTACAAGTATGATTTGTTCACGTCATTACCTCAAAATTCAGAACGAGTAAAAGAGGCTAGGCGAAGAAAAAATCAAGAAACATACACCTCATACAAACTGTTGCTCGAAGAATTTGAGAGGGCCTCTGGTTATGATTTGACTCTCGCAAAGTCGATCCTTGCGACGGTTGACCCTGCATCTCGGTTGAATCCTTCGTTTCATGCCGCAGCTCATCGCGCTAAAGAAGCAATGATTGTGGGAGACGCTCTCGAGTGCTTTCGCGCGTTAAAGTGGATCGAAACGGCAAAACATACCGTCAGCCACTCCGGCATCCAAGTATTCTCCCCGAATGGCACTCTCGCTTGCTGTGAAGCGGTCACACACATCCATCAAGATCAAACTTTAGACGTTCATGGTCGACGAGCGGAGATATTTCACACTACACAGGATGAAATCGCACCATACACAAAAGAGTTTCAACAGGCGCTGGCCCTTCTGAAGTTTGCTGACGAAGACATGCACGCCGAGACGATTGAGCTCATTTCGCAAGTAACTATATTCAAAGCGCAGGCGATAATGGGAGGCTCTTTGAACCGAACTTTCGGTGCCATATTCATTGCATCACCCGATCATGATCCGATCCGTGGTCATAGTTCCTACTTGACTCATCGAGGCGTCCCCTATTTTCTTGAGCATCTGGTGCACGAATCCTCGCACAATGTCCTCTTCGGCCTAATGCTTTCCGACCCGATGGTACTGAATCCCGTTAGCGAAAAGTTCAGTGCTCCTCTGAGAACCGATCTGCGCCCGATGTATGGCATTTTTCATGCCGCGTTTGTAGTTGCAAGAATGGTTCGCGTCTTCAAACTAATGGTGCGAAAGGGTCGGCCGGAATATCAACGGCTTGTAGACCATTTCGAGCCTCGTCTAATAAACGGAATTCGAGTCGTATCCGAGCACGGAAAATTAACACCCAATGGCAAACGATTTTTCGAATCATTCGCCCAATGTGGATTGCTCTGATGCCGATTGAGTATCATGGCCCTCATGATTCGAGAGCAAAGCACTACTTGCTCCCTCTTTCCTAACTACGTAGTAGCCAAGGCGCATACAGCCGCACTTATTGGTACCAAGAAATTCATCCTGACCGGGTTCGGGTGCTCAATATCCAAATCGAAAGCCATCACGTCTGCAATTGGCGAATTAAATGAGCGCGTATGGTCTTCACCTTCGATACAGAGCGCGTTAGGGACGCGGCTATTGGCAGTTGAGTCAATGACTGGAAAAAACCTTCAAAATGCAAGCGTAAAAGGAGTAGCTGGTCTTGCTCCTGAGTTTTCTTTCGAATTGTCGAAAGATGCTACAGGGTACGCTTATCACTACAGTCGCCTTGAAGCCATCGAACATGGCGTTAGAGAACTGATCGAGCGCCATCTTACGTGGAAAATCTGGATGGGCCACACTCAAACTTACGCGAGACAAACAGTTTTGAAATGTTTAGATAGACACTATGATCTCTATACACTTCAGATTCAAGGTCTACCATATTGCCTTGCAGTTTGCGTTGGATCAGATTTTTTATCGATCGGCGCGAAATGCTCCTTCAGTTTTCAGGCTGCAATAGACGGTGCTATCTCGGAGGCGATCATGATTTACGAAGAATACCGAGGGAGTGCTCGATCAATGCCTCCTGCTCGCCACGTCGAAACCATCAAAAAGTTACGAAACAGCCGCTACAGACAGGAGACTCTAGTCAGAATTTTAGACAACACAAACTTTACAACCGAACAAATAACTGAGCCGGAAGCCTCGACTGCGCTACAAGTTGTTCAGATGATCAATATCGATCCAGAGCAAATAAATATCGCATCTTATCCGACCCTAAATGGCAACTGCATTCGGGCATTTTCGAGCGTGACTAAAAACCCGAAATTCAACTTGCTAAATGACCAACTTATTCCAATGCTGTAATTGGCGACGAATCCAATGCATTCAACCCGCGCATTTGTTATTCCCGAGTCTGTTAAAACCCATCAGCCAGCCCCTCTATTGACCCCTATGGTCAAGGAGAAAGACGTTCTGATTGAAAGATTTAGATTTGGGATTGGTACACAACTCTATTCTGCCTATTACGTTCGTGAGTTAAACAAAACTTCTCTGAACACGGATAAGTTCGCATCATTTTTTGATGCCAACGCCTTTGAATGCCATTTACAGGCTGATATTTATCAAGATAGTGGTGATTTTTCACATGCGGAACTCGCACCACCCATAGGAGCCGTTATAAAAATAAAGAAAGGTCGAGATATAGACATTGAGCAATGGGCCGCAAAGTTGCTGGAATTAGAGGCCGAGGCCCGTGAGTCAATCGCTCAGGAAGGTATTCGTCGAGAATGCTGGTTTTCTTTCAGCATCGCAGGCTCGCGCTTCCTATTCGGATATATGGAAAAGCTTGCTTTCAATCGCATCTCCAATGAAACACCTAGAGAACTGGCTGTTGATCGAATTCATAAAGATTTCAAACAGTCCTGGGATCGTGATCAACGGATCGAGTGCTGCCGCGTTTCAGCGGCAATGTCGACCATTTAGTTTGGCATCTGCTCATTCCAAAACCTAGCTCTTCCTTAAAAAAGCATGACATCGAACTCCAATCCTTTTCGGCAAGAAGCTATCGACGCGAAAAAAAATCAAGCACTCAGTGACATTTTGGTTGTTCGTCCAGTCTCGTTCCTTGTGGTGACAATTATTATTTTTGGAGTTTTATGCGCTCTCGTTTGTATTCTTTGTTTGGGAACGTACTCAAAGAGAGTCTCCGTCTCGGGATATTTGCGGCCTATTGGTGGCTTCTTGAAGGTCTATCCACCGCAGAGCGGTGTTCTGACAGCCAGACTGGCTGCTGATGGCAGTCAGGTCGCAACGGGCCAGTTGCTCTTCCATTTCACGAGCGAAAGACGATTTCGTAATCAGCAAAATCTTCAGCTGGCTGTTAGTGAGCAGGCCGCAATGAGAGTTAAGCTACTGCAACGGGAAAAGCTAGCGACTTTGGATCTTGAACGACAAACAAATGCAAATCTACGGCAAAAGATAAGACAGCTGGAATTGCAAAAAACAATGATCGAAAGTCAGATCGAGGGTCAGCGCGGAAGTCTGCAAATAGCAGAAGAAAATTTAAAGCGCTACCAAGGACTGTTAGAGCAACACTATGTATCACGCGAATTACTTCAGCAAAAATTGCTAGAAGTTTTTAATCATAAAGATAAATTACGTGTACTTGATCGACAAGTCATAGAAATTTCGCAAGCTTTGGCGGATACGGTTAGTGAGATTAGATCACTCGCGCTTCGCACTACAAGCCAAGTATCTCAGCTAGATCGTGGCCTGTCCAATGCAGCACAGGAGTTACTCGAAAGCGATGGGAAAACAGAGTTTTCCATTGCTGCCCCGCAAGCAGGAATTTTAAACAATATTACGGTTGAACTAGGCCAGCAAGTCGATACAAGTAAAGCTATTGCCAATCTAATACCTGAGGGCTCAAAACTCATTGCTGAGTTGTTTGCAACAGGTAGATCTATTGGGCTTGTTCGCGAGCGAGACCAAGTGATGCTTCGTATGCATGCTTTTCCATATCAAAAATTTGGACATGTTGCTGCTCGCATAGTAACCATATCCAGCATTCCCTCACCGGTCTCTGATTTAAGCCTGCCATTTAAGCCCACGATAGGCGGGGCTGTTATTTCAGACGAGCCCGTTTATCGGATTACCGCCGAGCTATCACGAGAAACACTAAGTGGTGAAAAACAGGATTATCGGCTCAAGCCTGGCTTACTGTTTGATGCAGAAATATTTCAGGAGGAGCGTCGACTTTGGGAATGGGTATTGGCACCGCTCAAAGGACTCCGCACGAACGTAACAAAAGAATAACGTCATGAAATCTTCAGATCTACTATCTCTAGCATTGGGAAGAAAGTTGCCCCTCATCCTTCAAAGTGAGAGTTCGGAGTGTGGACTTTCTTGCATGGCGATGATCGCGGGGTATCATGGTTATCGCAATGATCTAATCAGTTTACGTCAAAGATTTCCTGTCTCGCTCAAAGGCGTTTCACTTTCTCAACTCATTCGTTTGGCGCAACGACTCCAATTGGTCGGGCGGCCAGTAAAACTCGACCTAGATGGCCTTGCCCATTTGAAGCTCCCATGCATCCTTCATTGGAATTTCCAGCATTATGTTGTTCTATCGAAGGTTGGCAGCGGCCACATAGTCGTTCATGACCCGGCTGTCGGAATCCGAAAAATTCCTATGGAGCGAGTGTCCGCTGACTTCACCGGCGTAGCGCTTGAATTGTGGCCTAATCCCGAATTTCAAGCTAGAGACGAGCGCAAGACAGTTCATCTCAGCGATCTTATTGGCCGACTAACAGGCCTCCGAAGATCGGTCTTTCAAATTGTAGTTTTAGCTATTGGTATCGAGATTTTCTCTTTGGCTGCACCTTTCTATATTCAGATTGTGCTGGATCAAGGAATCGTTGGTGCTGATCGAGGTCTCTTGGTGACCCTTGCTTGGTGTTTTGCGCTATTCATTGTTTTACAACATGGTATTGGTGCCATTCGCTCATGGATGATTTTACATTTAAGCACTTCAGTTAATATTCAATGGCGAATCGGAGTGTTTTCCCATCTCTTGAATCTACCGATCAATTTTTTTGAAAAGCGACATTTGGGGGACGTGGTTTCACGGTTCGGCTCCGTTGACACCATCCAAAGAACACTTACCACGTCCTTTCTGGAGGTATTGATGGACGGCGTAATGGCCATTGCTACGTTAGCCATGCTATTCGTTTATGGTGCTTCTTTAACCTGGATTCCAATACTCTCAGCTGCACTCTATTTGACAGGCAGGTGGCTATGGTTTGCCCCGCTTAAAAATACGTCCGAAGAACAATTAATCCACGGTGCCAAACAGCACAGCCATTTTTTGGAAACAATAAGAGGAATAAAAATAATAAAACTCTTCGAGAGAAAGAATGAACGTAGATCTTCATGGCTATCTCTTCTAATAAACCAGGTCAATGCAAACATTCAGAACGACCGTCTCCAAATCGGCTATAAATTGTTCAACGGATGGCTTTTTGGGCTGGAGCGTGTGCTGATTGTATGGGTTGCTGCGAATCAGGTCCTCGATGGATCGCTAACCGTCGGAGTAATGGTCGCGTTTCTTGCCTACCGCGAGCAATTCAATAGCAGGGCAGCCGTTATTGTCGATAAATTCTTTGAGTTGAAAATGCTGAGACTTCAAGGAGAGCGCTTAGCAGATTTGGTTTTGACTGAGCAAGAAGTGAAATTAGATGACGAAGGTGCCGCCGAACTTCGCTTATTTTCGCTTGAGTTAGAAAATGTCTCGTTTCGATATTCTCGACTTGAACCACATATTTTAGAAAGGGTAAATATCTACATAAAACCGGGTGAGTCAGTAGCCCTGGTTGGAAAAACGGGATGCGGTAAATCGACGCTGATGAATTTGATGCTTGGGGAACTCGTACCCAGCTCAGGATCAATAAAACTAGGAACGCGACCGCTGGAATCACTTGGAAAAACAACCTATAGACAGTTGATAGGCGTGGTTATGCAGGACGATTTACTGTTTGCAGGATCCATTGGAGAAAATATCAGTTTCTTTGCCGAGAAGGTTGATCAGGAGTGGGTCGAAGCCTGCGCAGAAATGGCGGCAATTCACAATGAGATTGTGGCTATGCCAATGAGCTATCACACCCTAGTGGGCGATATGGGCAATGCTCTTTCCGGTGGACAGAAACAAAGAATTTTGCTTGCACGAGCTCTGTACAAAAAGCCAAAAATTCTTTTTCTTGATGAAGCAACCAGCAATCTGGATGTCGAATGTGAGCGCCGCGTAAACGAATCGATCAAATCTTTAAATATAACCAGGATTATCGTAGCGCATCGACCCGAGACAATCGCATCGGCAGAGCGCGTTATTTATATTGATGAGGGCACTGTGCGTGAAGCATGAAATGAAGTCATTGTTAAACCAATCATCGCTTGACTGTTAGCTTGATGGCATTCGGTACAAAACGTAATCAAATCATGCAGATCCAACAAAAACGGCCGCCATCCTACGACTGCTACGCTGACTGATTTAGCTTGTCGATGCGTCTCGCAATGCCGCGCCAAAACGCTGCACGCGCGGCAAATAGTAACGCTGCGGATCGAGCGAAAACATCACGCGGCTGACGCGGCCGGTCAGCAAGGCGCGCGGCACGAAACCGATATAGCGCGAATCCTTGCTGTCGTCGCGGTTGTCGCCCAGCACCAGGTATTCCCCGGCCGGCACGATCATCGGACCGAAGCTGCGCAAGGCCATCCGCTCCGGCAGCAGCATCACGCCGTGTGCCATGGCCGGCAGGCTTTCCCTGACGATCATCTGGCGTCCTTCGTAATCCGGCATGCGATGCGACGCCGGTGCTGCGGCTGCGGCGTCGTAGGTCATCGGGGCGCCGTTGATGACCAGTTGCTCGTCGCGCATTTCGACGATGTCGCCGGGCAGGCCGATCAGGCGCTTGACCAGGCGCGTTCCGTCTTCGGGCGAACTGAAGGTGACGATGTCGCCGCGCTGGGGATCTGCGATGCGGCCGACCACGATATCGGTGAACGGCAGCTTGACGTCATAGGCCAGGCGATTCGAGATGATGCGGTCGCCGATCAGCAGCGTCGGGTACATCGACGCCGACGGCACGCCGTACCAATCCGCCACGGCGCTGCGGATCAGCAGCATGCCGAGCAGGAAGCACAGGAAGCCCTTGTTGGCGGAAATCAGTTTCTTGATCGCTTGCATATCGTTCATTCCATGAAAAACGCCCCGACTGGCGGGGCGCGTTGTCAACCTTGAACTGCTCGCTGCAGGTCGGCGCGCGGCGAATCGACACATACCATTCGATTCGCTCCAGCCGCCCAGTCTACTTACTTTTTGCTCGAGCTGCTGTCGTCGCGATCGCGATTCCTGCGACTGCTGCGGTCGCTGTCGCCACCACCGTCCTTGCTCTTGCTGTCTTTACCGTCCTTGCCATCTTGCTCCGCCTTCTCGCGCTCACGGCGTTCGCGGCGTGCGGCGCGATCATCCTTCGGCGCTTCCTTGTCCTTGGCGGTATCGGCTTCGGTCTTTTCAGGCACCGGCGGCGGCACCACGGTCGGGATGTTTTTGGCCGCCATGTATTCGTGCATGTCCTTCCAGCCCGCAAAAATGCCCGCCTTCAGCTTGTCGGGATTACGCTGGTAGCAATCTTCCAGGCTCTGACCGGCCTGGCGGCAGCCCGCTCCCAGCGCGATGCCTTCGGCCTTGGCTTCTTCCGGCGTCTGCTTGGGTTTGGTGAAGCTGGCGACATAGTCGCAGGCGCTGAGCGAGAAGCTCAGGGCCAGCATGGCAATCAGCTTGACGCCGTGGCTACGCAAAATCGGTGTTGAAGAAGGTGACGACATTACAGCCCTCGATTAATTATTGTTAAATCGTCAATAAAAAAGGCTATCGCAAAACGGATTTGCAACAGCCTTTCCAGAACACATCGTCTGGTCATTGATCCGCCCAAGATATTTTCTTAGACATCGCCTGACAAGCATGCGAAGAAAAGAAGCCAAATTAGGCCGGATCAATCAAAAATGACGCTTGAAACCGATTATTTTGCCGAAACCAGCGCCACGGTCGTGTCCAGCATGCGGTTCGAGAAGCCCCACTCGTTGTCATACCACGACGAAACCTTGACCAGACGACCGGAGACCTTGGTCAGGGTCGAGTCGAAGTTCGACGATGCCGGGTTGTGGTTGAAGTCGACGGACACCAGCGGCTCGGTGTTGTAAGTCAGGATGCCCTTCAGCGGGCCGGCTTCGGAAGCCGCCTTCATGATGGCGTTGACTTCATCCACGGTCGTGTCGCGCGCGGCGATGAACGACAGGTCGACGATCGAGACGTTGATGGTCGGCACGCGGATCGCATAGCCGTCCAGCTTGCCGTTCAGTTCAGGCAACACCAGGCCGACTGCGGAAGCGGCGCCGGTCTTTGCCGGGATCATCGATTGCGTGGCCGAACGGGCGCGGCGCAGGTCTTCGTGATAGACGTCGGTCAGGACCTGGTCGTTGGTGTAAGCGTGGACGGTTGTCATCAGGCCGTTGACCAGACCGATCTTCTCGTGCAGCGGCTGGACCAGCGGCGCCAGGCAGTTGGTGGTGCACGATGCGTTGGAAATCACGGTGTCGGTGGCCTTCAGAACGCCGTCATTGACGCCGAACACGACAGTCGCGTCGACATCCTTGCCGCCCGGTGCGGAGATGATGACTTTCTTGGCGCCGCCCTTCAGGTGGGCGCTGGCCTTTTCTTTGGTGGTGAAGAAGCCGGTGCATTCCAGCACGACGTCAACCTTCAGCTCGCCCCATGGCAGTTCTGCCGGATTGCGTTGCGCCAGCACCTTGATGCGGTCGCCGTTGACGACGATCGAGTCGCCGTCGACTGTCACGGTGCCCGGGAACTTGCCGTGGGTGGTGTCGTATTGAGTCAGGTGGGCGTTGGTCTTCGGATCGCCGAGGTCGTTGATCGCCACGATCTGGATGTCGTGTTTTTTGCCGCCTTCGTAGTGAGCGCGGAGGATGTTGCGGCCGATGCGGCCATAGCCATTGATTGCGACGCGGATAGTCATGTTTTCTCCTTAAGAAACAGTAGTAATTTTGCCGATGGAACCGATGTCGCGCCAGCCGTAGGCGACTTCGATCAAATCCAGTTCATCCCACTTGAAGGTCTGTTCTGCCAGCAGCAGCGCATCGAGGTGCGCGTAAAAGTCACGTGCCTTTTTGTTCTGCGCCAATACCCAGACCAGCATGTTGGGCGCACCTGCCGCGCCCAGTGTTGCCGCCACTTCGGTCAGCAGGCGGCGTCCGATGCCGGCGCGCTGGGCCGAAGGTAAAACGTACAAAGCCGTCAGTTCGGCATCGAAATCCAGCTTGCGTTCCGCCAGTGTGATGCCGGCGGCGAAACCCACCAGTTCGCCTTCCGTTTCCGCCACGAAGGTGCAGGCGGCGTCGGACGCTGCGCCCAGCACGCGCGTCCACATGCGCGTGCTGTCTTCCACCTTCATGCCATCCAGGTAGGCATCCGGAATCAGGCCGCGATACGCTGCGCGCCAGCTGTCGATGCGCACCTGAGCGATCAGGGCGGCATCGTCGACCGTCGCGCGCCGGACCGTTACCGGCCCGACGACGTTGGTGATGTCCTGCCCCGGGACCTTGCCGGCGAGACTCATGCCAGGATCAACTTGGCCTTGGCGACGACGTTCTCGACGGTGAAGCCGAAATGCTTGAACAACACGCCGGCCGGAGCCGATTCACCGAAAGTGTCGATGCCGATCACAGCACCTTCCAGGCCGACATACTTGTGCCATGTGGAAGTCACGCCGGCTTCGATCGCCACGCGCGGCACGCCGTGTTGCAGGACGCTGGCCTTGTAGGCCGAGTCCTGGCGGTCGAACACGTCAGTGCTCGGCATCGAGACGATGCGCGCCGGGATGCCTTGCGCCGCCAGTTCATCGGCCGCCTTGACCGCCAGTTCGATTTCCGAACCGGTGGCGATCAGGATGATCTTGGCGTCCTTGGCTTCTCTGAGGATGTAGCCGCCGCGCTTGATGTCCGCGACTTGCTGCGGGGTGCGCTCCTGGAACGGCAGGTTCTGGCGCGAGAAGATCAAGGTGCTCGGACCGTCGTTGCGCTTGACTGCCTGTTCCCACGCAACAGCCGATTCGACCGTGTCGCATGGACGCCAGTTGTCCAGGTTCGGGATCAGGCGCAGGCTGGAAACGTGTTCCACCGATTGGTGCGTAGGACCGTCTTCGCCCAGGCCGATGGAATCATGCGTGAACACGAACAGCGCGCGCAGCTTCATCAGCGCGGCCATGCGCAGCGCATTGCGGCTGTAATCGGAGAAGGTCAGGAAGGTCGCGCCGAACGGAATGTAGCCGCCATGCAGGGCGATGCCGTTCATGATCGCGCTCATGCCGAATTCACGCACGCCGTAGTTGATGTGATTGCCGGCGACGTCGGCGCGCACGGCCACCGATTCTTTCCAGTTGGTCAGATTGGAGCCGGTCAGGTCGGCCGAACCGCCGAGGAATTCAGGCAGCACTTGCGCGTAAGCCTGGATCGCGTTCTGGCTGGCCTTGCGGGTGGCGATGGTTTCTTTCTTCTCGATGGTGCTGGCGATGTAAGCCTGCACTGCCGCGTCGAAACCTGCCGGCAACTCGCCCTTGAGGCGGCGCACCAGCTCGGCGGCCTCGGTCGGGTACTTGGCCTGGTATGCCTGGTACAGCTTGTTCCAGTCGGCTTCCAGTTGCTGGCCTTGCGCCTTGCCGTCCCATGCGGAATAGATGTCGGCAGGAATTTCGAACGGCGCCGAAGTCCAGCCCAGCGCTTCGCGCACGGCCGCGACTTCCTTGTCGCCCAGCGCCGCGCCGTGGACCTTGTCGGTGCCGGCCAGGTTCGGCGAGCCTTTGCCGATCACGGTCTTGCAGCAGATCAGGGTCGGCTTGTCGGCCAGCTTGGCTTGATGAATGGCGGAGTTGACTGCCTCGACGTTGTGGCCGTCGACCGCCGGAATCACGTTCCAGCCGTAGGCTTCGAAACGCTTCGGGGTATCGTCCTTGAACCAGCCTTCGACCTTGCCGTCGATGGAGATGCCGTTGTCGTCGTACAGCACGATCAGCTTGGACAGGCGCAATGTGCCGGCCAGCGAGCAGGCTTCGTGCGAGATGCCTTCCATCAGGCAGCCGTCGCCGACGAAAGCGTATGTGTAGTGATCGACCACTGCCAGGTCAGGCTTGTTGAATTCTGCAGCCAGCAGCTTTTCAGCCAGCGCCATGCCGACGGCGTTGGTGATGCCCTGGCCCAGCGGACCGGTGGTGGTTTCGACACCCGGCGTGATGTGGACTTCCGGATGGCCGGCGGTCTTGGAATGCAGTTGGCGGAAGTTCTTGATCTCTTCCATCGGCAGGTCGTAGCCGGTCAGGTGCAGCAAGGCGTATTGCAGCATTGAGCCGTGGCCGTTGGACAGCACGAAGCGGTCGCGGTTGGCCCATTGCGGATTGGTCGGGTTGTGGCGATAGTGCTTGGCCCACAATGCGACTGCGATTTCCGCCATCCCCATCGGCGCGCCTGGGTGTCCTGAGTTTGCTTTCTGTACTGCGTCCATTGCCAGCGCGCGGATCGCGTTGGCCATCTTGTCGGTAGGGAGTGTGGAAGTCATGTCGATGTCAAAGAGTTGCGGATTGCGGTCGAACTACGTCGTTACGAATAATTCGGTCTTAACCGGACCTAACATTAATTAACGCGCGCATGTCGGATGCCTTGCCGGTCGGCCCGGATGAACTCCCGGAACGAGCCAGACTGAGCCAACTATTTTACCAGAGACCAGCCCGAAGAATTAAAATCGCCCCATGCCGGCAGCGCATTACGGCATGTCAAAAAACAATTTTTTACACGTTTTGCCGCCGCTGCAGGGTAAATCGCTTCAAACCGTTGCCAATTGCCATTTTTCTATCGGATCGCCCATCACATGCCCCGCTTTTATTGTCCCGACTCCCTGGCCATCGGCACGATGCTGGCTCTGCCCGATCAGGTCGCGCACCATGTCCAGGTGATCCGGATGCAACTGGGCAATCCGATCACGCTGTTCAACGGCCAGGGCGGCGAATATACGGCCGTCATTACGCAGATGGAAAAGAAGCGCGTGCACGCCGAGGTCAAGACTTTCTCGCCGCGCGAAGCCGAGCTGTCCTACGCCGTCACGCTGGCGCAGGCGCTGCCGGAAGCCTCGAAGATGGACTGGATCATCGAAAAGGCCATGGAACTGGGCGTAGCCGCAATCCAGCCGCTGGCGGCGCAACGCTGCGTGGTGCGACTCAACAGCGAGCGCGCCGAAAAGAAACAAAGCCACTGGCAAGGCATCATCCAAGCCGCCGCCGAACAAAGCGGCCGCAACCGTCTGGCGCATCTGGCCCCGCTGACTGAATTCAACAGCTGGATCGGCCAGAGCGACCTGCACAAGCGTATCCTGTTGTCGCCACGCGGCGAGCAATCGCTGTCGGACTGGGCGCGCCATCACCCGGCGCAGGCGCTGAGTCTGATAGTCGGCCCGGAAGGCGGCTTTACCGAGGCCGAAGAAAACCTCGCCTGCGACCAGGGCGCGCTGATGCTGTCGATAGGACCGCGCGTGCTGCGCACCGAAACCGCCGGCCTCGGCGCGCTGGCTGCAATCAATGCGATCTGGGGCGAGATGTAACAACAAAACAAGGAGGGAGAAACCCGCAATATCTCCCTTTTTTTCGACAACGCCGGAGAGCGCCAGCCGTTGCACTACCTCACGTTGCGTCTTTTCTGCAACTCATCTCCGGTCATGCAGTCATTCCGGAGCCGCACCCCACTTTTTGACTCAGGAGAATTTTCATGGGCTTACTCGACAGCGTACTCGGCGCACTCGCCAATAATACAAACGATGTGAACGCCGGCGGCGATCCCAAAGCAGCGCTGATTCAGGCGGTACTCGGCATGCTGGCCGCCAATCAGTCCGGCGGCGCCTCGGGAGGATCAGGTGGACTCGGTGGACTGGGCGGCTTGCTCGGCAACCTGCAAAACGCCGGCCTCGGCCAGATTGTCGACTCCTGGATCGGCACCGGCCAAAACCAGCCGGTGTCGGGCGATCAGCTGGCGCAAGCGCTGGGCGACGATCAGTTGAGCGGCCTGGCGCAAACGTCCGGCATTCCGCAAAGCGACATCGCCGGCCATCTGGCCCAGATTCTTCCCGGCCTGGTCGATCACTTGACGCCAAACGGCCAGATGCCCCAATCCGGTGGCGATCTCGGTTCGGAAATCGGCAACCTGCTTGGCGGCTTTCTCGGCGGCAAGTCAGCCTGATTCCCGTGACGCTCGCCGGAGCAATCGCCACGCCATCATTGCCGGTTAATCACTAGCTGCATGCCAAGGAAAACATTCAAAAACGACAACATCCCTCATGCCCGGAATAGCCGGAAGCGCTTGATTGCCGCCGTTTCGCCGCCAAATCAGGGGTAGGCCTTCGAAAACATTTATAATGGAAGGCTTTTGCAACGGCATCACTCTTAACCTCTTCCATGAAGGTATTTCGCGGACTTCCCAATGCTGAATCGCGTGCGCCCTGCGCGCTGACGATCGGCAACTTCGACGGCGTGCACCGTGGCCACCAGGCGCTGCTGGCGCAGGTGCGCGAAGCTGCAACCCGCCTGAACCTGGATGCCGCCGTGATGACGTTCGAACCGCATCCGCGCGAGTTCTTCGCGCAATTGGCCGGCACTCCGGAAAAAGCCCCGCAACGCATCGCCAACCTGCGCGACAAGCTGCAATCGCTGTCCAACGCCGGCGTCGACCGCGTGATCGTCGAACATTTCAACAGCAAATTCGCCTCCCTGTCGCCGCAAGACTTCATTGAAAAGATCCTGATCCAAGGTCTGCATGTGCGCTGGCTGCTGGTGGGCGAGGATTTCTGCTTCGGCTCGCGCCGCGCCGGCAATATCCAGACACTGATCGACGCCGGCAAGCAATACGGTTTTGAAGTGCACACCATGCCGAACGTCAACAACGAAGGCGTGCGCATCTCGTCGTCGGCGATCCGCGCGGCGCTGGCGAAAGCTGACTTCCCGCATGCGCGCCAGTTGCTGGGCCATTCTTATGCGATTTCCGGCCACGTGGTGCACGGCAAGAAACTTGGCCGCACCATCGGCTTCCCGACGCTGAACATGCGCGTGCGCCATAAGCATCCGGCGCTTTCGGGCATCTTCATCGTGCAGGTGCATGGACTCGGCGACAAACCCTTGCCGGCCGTCGCCAGCCTGGGCGTGCGCCCGACGGTGGACGACAGCGGCCGCGTGCTTCTGGAAACGCATATCTTCGATTACAGCGGCGATTGCTATGGCAAACTGCTGCGCGTGGAATTCCTGAAGAAGATTCGCGACGAAGAGAAATACGTCGACCTGCCGACATTGACGGCAGCCATTGAACGCGATGCGCAACAGGCGCGCGCCTGGTTCAAGGAACAGGCGAGTTTCGCCGTCTCCGCCACCGACCGAATTTGACGCTGGCCCGCCCCGCTCGCCGGCAGTGATTTGCGGCGACGCTTCTTACGGCTGCAGCCGTTACCGATTTCCAGAATTTAACTGAAAACAACTTATGTCGAACAACGAATCCTCCAAGTCAAACAAGCAGGGCAAACCTGAAGGCAAGCCGGCCGGCAAGTATCCGGTCAACATGACCGAGACTGCCTTCCCGATGCGCGGCGACCTCGCCAAGCGCGAGCCCCAATGGGTCAAGGAATGGCAAAGCAAGAAGCTCTATCAGCGCATCCGCCAGGCATCGGCCGGCCGCCCGAAGTTCATCCTGCATGACGGTCCGCCGTATGCCAACGGTGAGATCCATCTGGGCCACGCCGTCAACAAGATCCTGAAAGACATGATCGTCAAGGCCCGCAACATGGCCGGCTTCGACGCGCAATACGTACCGGGCTGGGATTGCCACGGCATGCCCATCGAAATCCAGATCGAGAAGAAATACGGCAAGAACCTGCCGGTGGCCGAAGTGCAAGCCAAGGCGCGCGCTTACGCCAATGAGCAGATCGAGCTGCAAAAGAAGGATTTCATCCGTCTGGGCGTATTGGGCGAATGGGACAATCCATACAAGACCATGAATTTCTCCAACGAAGCCGATGAGCTGCGCGCACTCGGCACGATTTTGGAGAAGGGTTACGTCTATCGCGGCCTGAAGCCGGTCAACTGGTGTTTCGACTGCGGCTCCGCATTGGCGGAAGCGGAAGTCGAATACCAGGACAAGCGCGACCCGGCCATCGACGTCGGCTTTCCCTTCGCGGAACACGACAAGATCGCCAAGGCTTTCGGCCTGAGCAAGCTGCCAACGGATAAAGGCTACGTCGTCATCTGGACCACCACGCCATGGACCATCCCGTCCAACCAGGCGCTGAACGTGCATCCGGAGTTCGATTACGCGCTGGTGCAGACCGAGCGCAATGGCGAGCCGACGCTGCTGATCCTGGCCAACGACCTGGTCGAATCCTGCCTGCAACGCTTTGGACTGGAAGGCAAGATCATCGCCACCGCCAAGGGCGAGGCGTTGTCGCTGATCGCCTTCCATCATCCGCTGGCGACCGCCGACAAGGGCTACGACCGCTTGTCGCCGATCTACCTCGGCGACTACGTGACCGCCGACAGCGGCACCGGCATCGTCCACTCGGCGCCTGCCTACGGTATCGAAGACTTTATCTCGTGCAAGGCGCACGGCATGAAGGACGACGCCATCATCAGCCCGGTCATGGGCGATGGCCGCTACGCGTCGTCGCTGCCGCTGTTTGCCGGCCTGACGATCTGGGAAGCGTCGAAGCCGATCTGCGCCAAGCTGGAAGAAGTCGGCTCGCTGTTCAAGCTGGTGATGTTCGATCACAGCTACATGCACTGCTGGCGCCACAAGACGCCGATCATCTATCGCGCTACTTCGCAGTGGTTCGCGAGCATGGACAACACGCCGAAGGACGGCGGCAAGAGCTTGCGCGAAACCGCGCTGCAAGGCATCGAAGACACCGCCTTCTTCCCAGCCTGGGGCAAGGCGCGCCTGCACGGCATGATCGCCAACCGCCCCGACTGGACACTGTCGCGCCAACGCCAATGGGGCGTGCCGATGGCCTTCTTCGTGCACAAGGAAACCGGCCTGCTGCATCCGCGCACGCCCGAGCTGCTGGAACAGATCGCCCAGCGCATCGAGCAAGACGGCATCGAAGCATGGCAGGCGCTGGATCCGAAGGAATTGCTGGGCGACGAGGCCGATCAATACCTGAAGAACAAGGACACGCTGGACGTCTGGTTCGACTCCGGCTCGACGCATCAAACCGTGCTGCGCGGGTCACACAAGGACGAGCTCCAGTTTCCGGCCGACCTGTACCTGGAGGGTTCCGACCAGCATCGCGGCTGGTTCCACTCCTCGCTGCTGACATCGTCGATGCTCAACGGCCGCGCGCCATACAAGGCCCTGCTGACGCACGGCTTCGTGGTCGACGGCGAAGGCCGCAAGATGTCGAAGTCGCTCAAGAACGGCGTCGAGCCGCAAAAAGTGGCCGACTCGCTGGGCGCGGAAATCCTGCGCCTGTGGGTGGCCTCGAGCGACTACTCCGGCGAGATCTCGATCTCCGACGAAATCCTCAAGCGCGTGACTGAAGCCTATCGCCGCATCCGCAATACGCTGCGCTTCCTGCTGGCCAACACGGCCGATTTCGACATGGCCAAGAACGCCGTGCCGGTCGCCGAGATGCTGGAAATCGATCGCTATGCGATCGCCAACATGGCCAACCTGCAGAAGGAAATCCTGGCGCATTACGAGACCTACGAGTTCCATCCGGTGGTCTCCAAGCTGCAGATGTATTGCTCGGAAGACCTGGGCGGCTTCTACCTCGACATCCTCAAGGATCGCCTCTACACCAGCGGCGTCGATTCGCACGCGCGCCGCTCCGCGCAGACCGCGATCTGGCACATCACCCAGGCGCTGCTGCGCCTGATGGCGCCGACGCTGTCGTTCACGGCGGAAGAAGCCTGGAGCTTCTTCGCCGGCAAGGAAGCGTTTGCCGACAGCAGCGAAACCATCTTCACGCAGACCTATTACACGCTGCCGGAAGTGGCGCAAGCCGAGGCGCTGGTGGCCAAGTTCAACGTGCTGCACGAAGTGCGCGCGAGCGTGACCAAGCAACTGGAAGAAGTCCGCATCGCCGGCAACATCGGTTCGTCGTTGCAGGCGGAAGTCGAACTCAAGGTCAGCGGCGACAAGGTGGCTTTGCTGCAAAGCCTGGGCGACGATCTGAAGTTCGTGCTGATCACTTCTGCGGCCAAGGTCACTGCGGTGGCGACGGAAGCCGACGAAGCCATCGTCGTCACGCCGTCGGCCAATCAGAAATGCGAACGCTGCTGGCACTATCGCGCGGACGTCATTCCGCACGGCCAGCATGCCGAGCACGAAGGCCTGTGCGGCCGTTGCATCGCCAATCTGTTCGGCAGCGGTGAAGACCGCCATTTCGCTTAATCGTCAGACCACTCAATCCGGCACGCGACGAAAAACGCATGCCGGATTTCTTCAATGACATCATCCACGTCCGCATTCATCTTCCATGGCTTCCAATAAAAAACGCCTCATGCCCAGCTCCAGCAACAACAACAGCCTGCTGCCATGGCTGGGCATTTCGCTGATCATATTGCTGCTGGATCAGCTGTCCAAGATCACCATCGTCAAACTGTTCCACTACGGCGAATCGCGTCCGGTCACCGGCTTCTTCAACCTGGTGCTGGTCTATAACAAGGGCGCGGCATTCAGCTTCCTGGCGGCTGAGTCGGGCTGGCAGCGTCACCTGTTCACCGCCATCGGCATCGCCGCCGCGATCTACATCGTCTACCTGCTGCGCAAGCACGCCGGCCAACGCATGTTTTGCTGGGCGCTGGCGCTGATCCTGGGCGGCGCCGTGGGCAATGTGATCGACCGCATCCTGTACGGCCACGTGATCGATTTCCTCGACGTCTTCATCGGCAACTGGCATTGGCCGGCCTTCAACATCGCCGATAGTGCGATCTGCGTGGGTGCGGTATTGTTCGTGCTGGATGAATTGCGCCGCGTCGGCAAATAGATGACGGACGGCAAGGCTGCGAATGATTGTGATCGCGCAGTCGTCATGATTGAGTTCTATAAGGAGTAAGGCAATGGATCTCGCTGGCAAAAAAATCCTTCTCGGCCTGACCGGCGGCGTGGCCTGCTACAAGGCTGCCGAACTGGCGCGCGGTCTCGGCAAGGCAGGCGCTTCGGTGCAGGTCGTCATGACGCAGGCGGCGACGCAGTTCATCACGACCGTCACCATGCAGGCGCTGACCGGTAACACGGTCTACACCGATCAATGGGATGCGCGCATCGGGAACAACATGCCGCACATCGATCTCACGCGCGGCATCGACGCGATCGTGATCGTGCCCTGCTCCACCGATTTCATTTTCAAACTGGCCCACGGCGCTTGCGACGACCTGCTGTCGACGCTGTGCGTGGCGCGTCCGCATGGCGTGCCGCTGCTGGTCGCCCCGGCCATGAACGTCGAGATGTGGCAAAACCCGGCGACCCAGCGCAACATCGCGCAGGTGCAGCAGGACGGCATCAAGCTGCTCGGTCCCGATTCGGGCGACCAGGCCTGCGGCGAAGTCGGCTATGGCCGCATGCTGGAGCCGGAACAACTGCTGGAAGAAATCATTGCGGCGTTCCAGCCGAAGTTGCTGGCCGGGCGTCGCGTACTGCTGACCGCCGGCCCGACGTTCGAGCCGATTGATCCGGTGCGCGGCATCACCAATCTGTCGTCGGGAAAGATGGGCTACGCGGTGGCGCGCGCCGCGCGGGAAGCCGGCGCCGAAGTCCTGCTGGTGTCCGGACCGACGGCGCTGGATGCGCCGTTCGGCGTGCGCCGCATTGATGTACGGACGGCGCAGCAGATGCACGACGCCGTGTTCGCCAATATTACCGGCCAGGATATCTTCGTGGCTGTCGCTGCGGTGGCCGACTGGCGCGTCGCCAACGTCAGCGATCGGAAGCTCAAGAAAAGCGCCGACGACGACAGCCTCAAACTGGCTTTCGAACAAAATGCCGACATCCTCGCCGACGTCGCCGCCTTGCCCAAACGTCCGTATTGCGTCGGCTTCGCCGCCGAGTCCGAAAACCTCGAACAATACGGCGCTGCTAAACGCGTGAAGAAAAATATTCCCCTGCTGGTCGGCAACATCGGCCACGAGACTTTCGGCAAGGACGAAAACGCGCTGACGCTGTTCGACGACAAGGGCCATACCAGCCTGCCGCGCGCCGACAAGCAGACGCTGGCACGGCAACTGGTGCGCGAGATCGCGTATCGCTTGTCCGCAGCAAGCACGCACTGATTTTTAATTTTCACTATTTTGCTTCCCATGAAAACTATCGACGTCAAAATCCTCGACCCGCGCATGAAAGACCAACTTCCCGCCTACGCCACCGCCGGCAGCGCCGGCCTGGACCTGCGCGCCTGCCTGGACGCGCCGCTGACGATCGCCCCGGGAACCACGCATCTGATCCCGACCGGCCTGGCGATCCACGTGGCCGATCCCGGCTATGCCGCGCTCATCCTGCCGCGCAGCGGTCTCGGCCACAAGCACGGCATCGTGCTGGGCAATCTGGTGGGGCTGATCGACTCCGACTATCAGGGACAGTTGATGGTCTCCACATGGAACCGCGGCCAGACCGAGTTTGTCCTAAACCCGATGGAGCGCGTGGCGCAACTTGTGATCGTTCCGGTCATGCAAGTGGGCTTCAATGTGGTCGAAGAATTCGACAGCAGTGAACGCGGCGCAGGCGGCTTCGGCAGTACCGGCAAACACTAAGGAGATCACTGGATGCACGCTCGACACCTGGCTTATTGGGGAAAAATAAAAATCGCGCTGGCAGTCATGCCGGCGGCATTGCTCGCTGCATGTGTAACACCGCAAGACAACAATGCCCTCAATAAACCTGCGCAATCCGCCACGGCGCCGGTGGCCGTCAAGGCACAGGTGTTGACGCCAGAGCAGAGCGCATTGCGCGTGCTGACTGCGCAGCAGGACCGGCTGTACAACGTTGCCGCGCCGCTGTTGACCGCCAATGCGCAGCTGTGCCGCGGCAACGCGCGCAACCTGCTCGGCTTCACCGCCAAGAACAAGTATTCCTATCCGAGCGAGTTCGCCGATGCGGCGCAGTCGCTGGGCTTCGACGATCGCCTGCAAGTCACCGGCGTGCTGCCCGGCAGCGGCGCCGCCAAGAGCGGCGTGCAACGCGGCGATGTGCTGATGGCGGTGGCCGACAAGCCGCTGCAGCAAGGCCCCGACGCCGAACGTCAAGCCGCCAATCTGCTGGGGCCGCTCGTCACCGGCCGTGCGCCGGTCAAGCTGACCCTGTTGCGCAACAAGGCGCAGCAGACCGCCATCGTGCCGCTGACGCTGGCCTGCGCCTTCAGCATCGAGCTGGGCAACGCCGACAACGTCAACACCTACGCCGACGGCCGTCGTGTGCTGATCACGCGCGGCATGATGAATTTCGCCAGGACCGATGAAGAGTTGGCCTACCTGATCGCCAAGGACATGGCCCACAATTCGCTGGGCCATGCAATTCGCCAGCGCATGGTGGCGACCACCGGCAGCGTCATCGACAACCTGATGCGCGCGCGCCCTGATCCGACTGCTGCTGCGGGCACCGGCGGCATTCGCCCGTATCCGCAGGATCTCGACGCGGCAGCCGACAACCTGGCCTTGTACATGCTGGTGCGCGCCGGCTATGGCATCGACGGCTATGCGGCGTTCTGGCAGCGGCTGGCGACGCAGTATCCGGTCAGCGTGCCAAGCGGCTATACCGCGCTGCATCCCGGTACAGCCTATCGCATGACGGCGATCGACAAGTCTGTGCAGGCGCTCAAGGCCAAGCAGGCGGCAGGCAAGCCGCTGACGCCGTGATGTGAGGGCGCGCGTGGACTCCTGACGTCCTGTGCTTGCCACGGAGCGTCTGCGTGACCTACGGATGCCTCCGACTGCAACGGCAAATTACCGTCTCAGCGCCAAGCGACATCAGAACACACCGCAAAAACAAAAAGGCCGGAACGATCAAACGTTCCGGCCTTTTTGCTTGCCCGCTCCTGACACCTCTTGCGACGCGTCGGGATTGCTTGCGGCTTACTCGACTTCCAGCTTCTCTTGCGGCTCTTCCGGCGGCGGCGTCGGATCGTCGCCTTCGGGGAATTCCAGCTTGACCTGATCCTTGTCGTCCAGCTCGACGGTGACACGACCGCCCGTCACCAGACGGCCAAACAGCAGTTCGTCGGCCAGCGCCTTGCGGATCATGTCCTGGATCAGACGCGACATCGGACGCGCACCCATCAGCGGATCGAAGCCCTTCTTGCTCAGGAACTTGCGCAATGCATCCGAGAATACGGCTTCCACCTTCTTCTCGTGCAACTGCTCTTCCAATTGCATCAGGAACTTGTCGACCACGCGCAGGATGATTTCTTCATTCAACGCGCCGAAGCTGATGATTGCATCCAGACGGTTGCGGAATTCAGGCGTGAACATACGCTTGATATCCGCCATCTCGTCGCCGGCTTCCTTCTTGTCGGTAAAGCCGATCGAACGCTTTTGCAGGCTTTCTGCGCCGGCATTCGTGGTCATCACGATGATGACATTGCGGAAGTCGGTCTTGCGGCCGTTGTTGTCGGTCAGCGTGCCGTGATCCATCACCTGCAGCAGGATATTGAAGATATCCGGATGCGCCTTTTCGATTTCGTCGAGCAGCAGCACGGCGTGCGGCTTCTTGGTGATCGCTTCGGTCAGCAGACCGCCCTGGTCGAAACCGACGTAGCCCGGAGGCGCGCCGATCAGGCGGCTGACTGCATGACGCTCCATGTATTCGGACATGTCGAAACGGATCAGCTCGATGCCGAGGATGAACGCAAGTTGCTTCGCCACTTCGGTCTTGCCCACGCCGGTAGGACCGGAGAACAGGAAGGAGCCGATCGGCTTGTCGGTCTTGCCAAGGCCGGCGCGCGCCATCTTGATCGCCGACGCCAGCGCTTCAATCGCCGGATCCTGACCGAACACGACATTCTTGAGGTCGCGATCAATCGTTTGCAGCTTGGTGCGGTCGTCCTGGTTGACCGATTGCGGCGGAATGCGCGCGATCTTGGAAATGATTTCCTCAATCTCGGACTTGCCGATGGTCTTCTTCTGCTTCGACTTCGGCAGGATCCGTTGCGCTGCACCGGCTTCGTCGATGACGTCGATCGCCTTGTCGGGCAGATGACGGTCATTGATGAAGCGTGCGGCCAATTCGGCTGCCGAGGTCAGCGCCGAAGCGGAATACTTGACGCCGTGATGCTCTTCGAACTTCGACTTCAGGCCGCGCAAAATCTGAATGGTCTGTTCGACGGTCGGTTCGTTGACGTCGATCTTCTGGAAGCGACGCGACAAGGCGTGGTCTTTTTCAAAGACGCCGCGGAATTCGGTATAGGTGGTCGCGCCGATGCATTTCAGCTGGCCGCTCGACAACGCAGGCTTGAGCAGATTCGATGCATCCAGCGTACCGCCCGAGGCCGAACCGGCGCCGATGATGGTGTGGATTTCGTCAATGAACAGAATGCCGTTGGGCGCATCCTTCAATTGCTTGAGGACAGCCTTCAGACGCTGCTCGAAGTCGCCGCGATACTTCGTGCCGGCCAGCAGTGCGCCCATGTCGAGCGAATACACGACGGCGTTCTTGAGGATTTCCGGTACATCGTTTTGCGTGATGCGCCATGCCAGGCCTTCAGCGATGGCAGTCTTGCCCACGCCGGCCTCGCCGACCAGCAGCGGGTTGTTCTTGCGGCGACGGCACAGGGTCTGGATCACGCGCTCGACTTCGGCGTCGCGGCCGATCAGCGGATCGATCTTGCCTTCTGCGGCCGCCTTGTTCAGATTCTGGGTGAACTGATCGAGAGGACTTTCCTTTTGCTGGCCTTCGGTCTGCACGTCTTCCGCTCCTTCAGGCGCTTTTTGCGAATCGATCTGCTGATCCTTGCGCACACCATGAGAAATGAAATTGACTACGTCCAGGCGGGTTACGCCCTGTTGGTGCAGATAATAGACGGCATGCGAATCCTTCTCGCCGAAGATCGCCACCAGCACGTTGGCGCCGGTCACTTCCTTCTTGCCGTTGGATGCCGACTGCACGTGCATGATCGCACGCTGGATCACGCGCTGGAATCCCAGCGTCGGCTGGGTGTCGACCTCGTTCGTGCCGGGCACGGTCGGGGTGTTGTCCGTAATGAAATTGGTCAGCGTCTTGCGCAGATCGTCGATGTTGACCGAGCACGCACGCAGCACTTCCGCAGCCGATGGGTTATCCAGCAGCGCGAGGAGCAAATGTTCCACGGTGATAAATTCATGACGGGATTGTCGGGCTTCGACAAAGGCCATGTGCAAACTGACTTCCAATTCCTGCGCAATCATGCTTCCTCCATCACGCATTGCAGGGGGTGCCCTGCTTTTCGAGCGTGGGTTAAAACGAGTTCGACTTTTGTGGATGCGATATCTTTGGGATACACACCACACATACCTTTCCCATCGCGGTGAACGCTGAGCATAATCTGCGTCGCAGTTTCACGGTCTTTGTTGAAGTATTCCTGAATGACTGCGACGACGAATTCCATCGGCGTATAGTCATCATTCAACAACAATACCAGGTACATAGGAGGCGGCTTGAGCTTCTGCTCCTGCCGCGCCAGGACTGTACCGCTATCATTATCGTGCTTGGTTGCCATGCATTTATTCTAAAACCATCAATCCAATGTGCACTGCACAACATGAAGAAAATACCTAATTAGATTAGATATTACGCGTTTTCCTGATAGTGCGCAGATAACGCTCATTTATCCTAAATCAAGAGGGTTCGATTCAATTCGTGGAACAAAAGCTTAATAATTCCATTGAAAACGACTTGACTTTTGTATTTTTAACGAGAACAATGGAATTTATTGATAAGTAGTTACTGCTTGTTAATACGAAGGGGGCAAGTTTAAGGAGGGCTGCGGAAGATTCAATCTCGCGAGGCTTCTTGCTTTTACGGCTCGTGTGATTTTTTTTAATTGAAAGATGCTTTTATGGCAACAGGTACAGTCAAGTGGTTCAACGATTCTAAAGGCTTCGGCTTTATCACTCCGGATGACGGCGGTGAAGATTTGTTCGCACACTTCTCGGCAATTCAAATGAACGGCTTCAAGACCCTCAAAGAAGGTCAAAAAGTACAGTTCGAAGTCACGCAAGGCCCCAAAGGCAAGCAAGCTTCCAACATCCAGGCTCCTTAATTCGTATTAAGTCGCTTTTGTAAAAAGCTCCTGTTCCGACAGGAGCTTTTTTTACGCCCGCGCCATTTGCGGACAATATCTGGATCGGACAGTAAAAAAGGCCGGCACTCGGCACGGCCTTTCTTCCAGCATAAATCGGCTGTCGAATTGAGCGTTACAGATTCTCGATCACCGCATCGCCGAAGCCCGAACACGACACCTGCGTCGCGCCTTCCATCAGGCGCGCAAAGTCGTAGGTCACCTTCTTCGACGAAATCGTTTTCTGCATCGCCTCGATGATCAAGGCCGCCGCTTCGGTCCAGCCGATGTGGCGCAGCATCATTTCGGCCGACAGGATCAGCGAACCCGGATTGACGTAATCCTTGCCGGCATAGCGCGGCGAGGTGCCATGCGTGGCTTCGAACATCGCCACGGAATCGGACATGTTGGCTCCCGGGGCAATCCCGATGCCGCCCACTTGCGCCGCCAGTGCGTCCGAGATGTAGTCGCCGTTCAGATTCAGCGTCGCAATCACGCTGTATTCAGCGGGACGCAGCAGGATCTGCTGCATGAAGGCGTCGGCGATCACGTCCTTGACGATGATGTCGCGGCCGGTCTTCGGATTCTTGATCCTGACCCATGGGCCGTCATCGATCACCACGCCGCCGAACTCCTTCTGCGCCAGGGCATAGGCCCAGTCGCGGAAGCTGCCTTCGGTGAACTTCATGATATTGCCCTTGTGGACGATCGTCACCGATGGCTTGTCGTGGTCGATGGCGTACTGGATCGCCTTGCGCACCAGGCGCTCGGTGCCTTCCTGCGACACCGGCTTGATGCCCAGGCTGGAGGTTTCCGGGAAGCGCAGCTTCTTGACGCCCATTTCCTTGACCAGGAAGTCGATCAGCTTCTTGGCGCCATCGGTGCCTGCCTGCCATTCGATGCCGGCGTAGATGTCTTCCGAGTTTTCACGGAAGATGACCATGTTGGTCTTTTCCGGCTCGCGCAGCGGCGACGGCACACCCTTGAAATAGCGCACAGGGCGCAGGCAGACGTACAGATCCAGTTGCTGGCGCAGCGACACGTTCAGGGAACGGATGCCGCCGCCGACAGGCGTCGTCAGCGGCCCCTTGATGGACACCACGAACTCCTTGACGGCCGCAACGGTCTCTTCCGGCAGCCAGACGTCGGCGCCGTACAGCTGCGTCGATTTTTCGCCGGCGAAAATTTCCATCCAGTTGATCTTGCGCTGGTCGCCGTAAGCTTTGGCGACGGCGGCATCCACTACCTTGAGCATGACTGGCGTCACATCGCGACCGGTGCCGTCGCCCTGGATGAACGGAATGATCGGATTGTCCGGGACGTTGAGGGAAAAGTCGGCGTTGACGGTAATCTTCTTACCTTCGGCCGGCACCTGAATGTGTTGATACATTACGGTCTCCGAGAATAGTGCGGAAAAGAGGGGAATCTGACTCGCTGCGGACGCGGATGGAGGCGAACTGATCGCGCGCAACATCGCAGCCGAGGTGATTAAATTCAGGATCGGGTCTCATATAAGACATAAGACACTGATTTATATTATGCACGAGTATTTTACTGGACGTCATGTTTTTGCGACACTGACGCATGCCTCTCATTTTATTCAACAAACCCTATCAGGTAATGTGCCAGTTTTCGGCGCAGGATGACCGCGAAACGCTCGCCGATTACCTCGACATTCCCGACATCTACCCTGCCGGCCGCCTCGATGCCGACAGCGAAGGCCTGATGCTGCTGACCGACGACGGCGAACTCCAGCACGCCATCAGCCACCCCAAACGCAAGCAACCCAAGGTCTACCTGGTGCAGGTGGAGGGCACACCCGATGCGAACAGCCTGGAGCGGCTGCGCAACCCGCTTGACCTGGGCGATTTCGTGACCCGGAAAAGCGAAGTCCGCCACGTGCAGGAGCCGGCCTGGCTATGGCCGCGCAATCCGCCCATTCGCGAGCGCAAGAATCACCCGACCAGCTGGCTGACGATACAAATATCGGAAGGGAAAAATCGCCAGGTGCGCCGCATGACGGCCGCGGTCGGGCTACCCACCTTGCGACTGGTCCGAATCGCAATCGGCCCGTTTGCGCTGGCGACCGATCCGCTGCTGCCGGGAGAGTGGAAAACCGTCGATCCGCAGGAATTTCATCGCGATAACTGACAAAAAACTGACAAAACCAGCTTTTCAAGACAGTCCCGCAAAGAAATTTTGTTTTTTGGAATTTTTTGTCAACCAAGCCTTCGGCACGTCGTTATTGGCAATGATTCATGAGAATCACCGTCTTCTTAACATGTTAAATTGAAGGACTGCAAAATGAAAAAATTGATCGCCGCTCTGATCGCTGGTCTGTTCGCCACTTCCGTGTTCGCACAAGCTGCAGCTCCTGCTGCTGCACCTGCTGATGCTCCTAAGGCTGAAGCTGCTGCACCGAAGGCTAAGAAGGCCAAGAAGGGCCACAAGGCCAAGAAGGCTAAGAAGGCTGCTGCTGCTGACGCTGCCAAGTAATCTTGCTTTCGCATGACTAAAAGGCAGGCTAGTCCTGCCTTTTTTCATGTCCGCTGCATTTGTCGGCTTCCCTTATAATCGCCGAATTCCGGCAGATTTCGGATCTGCAGTCGATTTCTCATACAGCCACGTACATCCCATCATGCGTCGTTTCCGCCCCCTCGTTACCCTGCTCGCCACCCTTGCCGCCGTCGCGGCCGCCATGCCCTGCCCGGCCCAGCAGCTTCAGAAATTTCCGACCACCACGCTCAATGCCGGCCTGTACCTGATCAAGGCCGAAGTCGCCTCGACTGAAGCGCAGCGCGAGCAAGGCCTGATGTTCCGCGACAAGATGGGCGCCAATGACGGCATGGTGTTCGCCTTCGGCGCACCGGCCGGCGTATGCATGTGGATGAAGAATACGCTGATCCCGCTGTCGGTCGCCTTCATGGATGAGAGCGGCAAGATCATCAATATCGAGGAAATGAAGGAACAGACGCTGGATTCGCATTGCGCGGCCAAACCGGCCACCTACGCCCTGGAAATGAACAAGGGCTGGTTCAAGCAAAAGAACATCAAGCCAGGCACGGTCATTGAAGGCTTGCCGCGTTAAACGCCTGACAACCAGCCTGTGACGCCCGGAGCCGGCGTCAAGGCGGCGCTTCAAGCCCCCCCCCCTAACTTCTACATGGCACCCAAGTCAGCATTTTCTCGCTGAACAACACCTGAAATGCAAAAACCCGCCAAATCGCTTGGGCGGGTTGATGTTTTCGAACCGACATCACTATCGATTCAGCATTGCGCAGATCTTTGCCTGAGCAAAGATCCGGTCAGCAACAAGATTAAGCAGCCAGTGCCTTCAGGGCAGCAGCCAGACGGCTCTTATGGCGAGCAGCCTTGTTCTTGTGAATGATTTTCTTGTCAGCGATGCTGTCGATAGTCGAGACCGAAGCCTGGAACACGGTAGTCGCAGCAGCCTTGTCGCCTGCTTCGATCGCCTTGCGGACAGCCTTGATTGCTGTACGCAGCGTCGAACGCTGGCTGGAGTTGTGCGCGTTTTGCTTAACAGCTTGACGAGCACGTTTGCGTGCTTGTGCGGTATTTGCCATGAATAATTATCCTAAATCGAGATCGAGAGCATCGCAATCTTGATAACTTGCGAGGCGGAATTCTGTAAAGCCACGGATTATAACCATTTTTCCTCAAACTGGCAAATGCAACCTGACTATCCCGCCAGCCTGTTGCAAAAGCGACTTAATTACCAGTATGCAAGATTTAAGGCGAACGTTCCTTGCATGCTCGCCTCCAACCGCGTCAGCGCTGCGGGAATCCCCTGCAAACCCGCAGCTCCCCCGAAAACGAAAGCTATAATGCCGTCCCATGAACTTGCATAAAACGCTTGCCACCGTTTCTGGCATGACGATGCTCTCCCGCATTACCGGTCTCGCAAGAGAAATCCTGTTCGCACGCGCATTCGGCGCCTCGGCCTACACCGATGCCTTCAACGTCGCCTTCCGCATTCCCAACCTGTTGCGCCGGCTGTTTGCTGAAGGCGCCTTTTCGCAGGCCTTCGTACCGATCCTCGCCGAATACAAGAACCAGAAAGGCGACATCGCCACCAAGCACCTGGTCGACCATGTGGCGACGGTGCTGATCTGGGTAATGGTCGCCACCAGCATTGCCGGCATCCTGGCTACGCCGCTGATCGTGTACTTCATCGCCACCGGGCTCAAATACAACCAGGATGCCTTCGACGCCTCGGTGATCATGACCCGCATCATGTTCCCGTACATCGGCTTCATGTCCTTCGTAGCGCTGGCCGGCGGCATCCTCAATACCTGGCGCGAATTCAAGATCCCGGCATTCACGTCGGTATTGCTGAACGTTTCCTTCATCGTCGCCTCCCTGTTCGTGGCGCCTTACCTCGACCAGCCCATCTACGCGATGGCGTTTGCGGTATTCGTCGGCGGCGTGTTGCAAGTCGCCTTGCAGATTCCCGCGCTGATCAAGATCGGCATGCTGCCGCGCCTGTACCTCAATCCGATGATCGGCTTGTCCGACGAGGGCGTCAGGCGCGTGCTCAGGAAAATGGGCCCGGCAGTGTTTGCGGTCTCGGCCGCGCAAATCAGCCTGATGATCAACACCAACATCGCCTCGCGCCTGGCGCATGGCAGCGTGTCCTGGCTGTCGTACGCCGACCGCCTGATGGAATTCCCGACCGCGCTGCTCGGCGTGGCGCTAGGCACCATCCTGTTGCCCAGCCTGTCGAACGCGCACGCCGAAAACGACATGGCCGAATATTCGGCGCTACTGGACTGGGGCCTGCGCCTGACCTTCCTGCTGGCGCTGCCCTGCGCGGTGGGTCTGGCGACGCTGTCGGAGCCGCTGACTGCCACCCTGTTCCATTACGGTAAATTCGACACGGTCTCGGTCGACATGACAGGCCGGGCATTAATCGCCTACGGCGTCGGCCTGATCGGCCTGATCCTGGTGAAAATCCTGGCTCCCGGCTTCTACGCCAAACAAGACATCCGCACGCCGGTCAAGATCGCCATCGGCGTGCTGATCGCGACGCAGTTGATGAACTACATTTTCGTGCCGTTGATCGCGCATGCCGGCCTGGCCTTGTCGATCGGGCTGGGCGCCTGCCTGAATGCGGCATTCCTGTTCTGGGGCCTGCGCCGCCGCAACATCTACACGCCGCAACCGGGCTGGCGCATGTTCCTGATCAAACTGACCGGTGCGCTGTTCCTGCTCGGCGGTGTGGCGCTGGCAGTGGCGCGGCATTTCGACTGGATCGCCATGCGCGCCCATCCGGCCGAGCGCATCGGCGCGTTGCTGCTGGTGTTTGCGGCATGCGGCGTAACGTATTTCGGCGCCTTGATGGCGATGGGATTCCGATTCCGCGACTTCAAGCGCATCGGCCGTTGAAAGCTTGCCTGGACGAGGCAATGTTGCGTTGATGCTCCATTGCCAGCCAAACATTTCACAAGCGCGCATATTTTGATAGCATGTTCAATATATGACGCTTACACCGCTCGAATATTTTTCTTCGCTGGTTCGTCAAGACGATTCGATTCCGCTTTTTGAATCGGCTCTGGCGCTGGGGCAAGATGCGCATCCCGACCTGGATTTGTCCGCATGCCAGATCGAGATGGATACCCTGGCGCTCAAGTTGAAGCAGCGTCTGTCCCCGGATGCATCGCATATCCAAAAATTGCGGATGCTCAACCACTTCTTTTTCCAGGAGCTGGCGTTCGCCGGCAACATCAACAATTATTACGATCCCGACAACAGCTACATCCATCGTGTGCTGACCTCGCGCCGCGGCATTCCGATTTCGCTGGCGGTGGTGTACATGGAGTTGGGACAGCAGATCGGCCTGAACATGAAGGGCATTTCCTTCCCCGGCCATTTCCTGATGAAGCTGTCGGTGCAATCGGGCGACATCGTGCTCGACCCGATGAACGGCGCCAGCCTGTCGCGCGAAGAGCTCGAAGAGCGCCTCGAACCTTATCTCGAACAGCAGGAATACGGCGACGAATTGCCGTTGGCGGCCTATCTGCGCGCCGCCCATCCGCGCGAAATTCTGACCCGCATGCTGCGCAACCTGAAAGCCATCTACACCGACTCGCAACGCTGGCAAGGTGTGCTTGAGGTGCAGGAGCGCCTGGTGATTTTATTGCCCGATGAAATTACCGAACGCCGCGATCGCGGCCTGGCATACGCCAACCTGGCTGAACCGCAGGCGGCGCTGGACGACCTGGAGGCCTACCTGGCCTTGCGTCCCGATGCAGAAGACGCCGACAGCATGCGTGAGAGGCTGCCGGAGTTACGTCATGCAAGCCGGCGTCCCAACTGAAGTTGAAGACGCCGATCCTGCACTACTGCTGCTAATCAGCCTTTCGAACGCGCCTCGATCACTTCCCAGCGTTCCAGATTTTCCAGCAACAAACCGTCGATCTCGGCGAAGCGCGCATTCAGGCGCCCCGCTTCGTCCCCGCCCGCCTTGTACAGATCCGGATCAGCCAGCTTGGCGGAAATCACCGCCTGTTCTTCTTCCAGTTGCGCAATCAGCTTCGGCAAGTCTTCGAGCTCGCGCTGCTCCTTGTAGCTGAGCTTCTTCGGCTTGGCGACGGCAGGCGCCGCCACCGGCAGTTCGGCCGGCTTGGATTCGCTCTTGCCGTCCGACTTCTTCGCGCTGGCCTGCGAGCTGGCGCGCACGCGCTCCCAGTCGCTGTAGCCGCCGACATATTCCTTCCACACGCCGTCGCCTTCGGAGGCGATCACCTGCGTGACGACGTTGTCGAGGAAGGTCCGGTCATGGCTCACCAGGAACACGGTGCCTTCGTAATCCTCCAGCAATTCTTCCAGCAGTTCGAGCGTGTCGATGTCGAGATCGTTGGTCGGTTCATCGAGCACCAGCACGTTGGCCGGTTTGGCGAACAGGCGCGCCAGCAACAAGCGATTGCGCTCGCCGCCGGACAAGGTGCGCACCGGTGAACGCGCGCGTTCCGGCGCGAACAGGAAGTCGCCCAGGTACGTCATCACGTGCCGGCGCTGGCCGTTGACTTCCACCCAGTCGCTGCCCGGCGCGATGGTGTCGGCCAGGGTGGCTTCTTCATTGAGCTGGGTGCGCATCTGGTCGAAGTACGCGACCTGCAATTTGGTGCCCTGGCGGACGGTGCCGGCGTCGGCGGTTTCTTCACCGAGGATCAGCTTCAGCAGCGTGGTCTTGCCGGCGCCGTTCTGGCCGATCAGCCCGATCTTGTCGCCGCGCATGAGGATGCCGCTGAAATCGCGCACGATGGTCTTGCCGCCGTACGACTTGCTGACGTTCTCGAGTTCCGCCACGATCTTGCCGGAACGCTCGCCGGACGATACTTCCAGCTTGACCTGGCCCTGGCGATCACGGCGCGCACTGCGCTCGAGGCGCAGTGATTCAAGGCGGCGCACGCGGCCTTCGTCGCGCGTGCGGCGCGCCTTGACGCCCTTGCGGATCCAGACTTCTTCCTGCGCCAGGAATTTGTCGAACTTGGCGTTCTCGACTTCTTCGTTGTCCAGCAACTCTTCCTTGCGCGCCTGATAGGTGCTGAAATTGCCCGGGAAGGACAACAGCTTGCCGCGGTCGAGTTCGATGATGCGCGTGGCGACATTGTCGAGGAAGCTGCGGTCATGGGTGACGAACAGCACGCTGCCCTTGTAGTCGCGCAGCAGGCCTTCAAGCCACAGGATGGAGCCGAAATCCAGATGGTTGGTCGGCTCGTCCAGCAGCAGTACGTCAGGCGCGCCGACCAGGCCGCAGGCCAGCGCCACGCGCTTTTGCATGCCGCCCGACAGTTCGCCGATGAGGGCTTCGCCCTTGAGGTTGAGCTTGTCGAGCGTGGTCTCGACCTTGTTGTTCAGGCTCCATGCATCGGCCGCGTCAAGGATCAGCTGGATGTCGTGCATGCGCTCCATGAGCGCTTCGTCGTTGTCGCCGCCGAACTGGCCGGTCAGCGATTCGTATTCCGCCAGCAGCGCCGGCAATTCGCCGAGGCCGGAAGCGACCGCGTTGAAGATCGTCATCTCGGCAGGGAAATGCGGCTCCTGATCAACGTAGGCGATTTTCAGGCCCTGCTGCATGACCAGCAAACCGTCGTCCAGCTTGGAAACGGCGGCGATGATTTTCAGCAAGGACGACTTGCCGGTGCCGTTGCGGCCGATCAGGCCGACGCGCTCGCCGGTTTCCAGCGAAAATTCCGCATGATCGAGAAGCGGGACGTGTCCGAATGCGAGCTGCGCATTGGAGAGGGAAATGACTGCCATAAGTATGCCGAGGGATAAGATCGAAGGTCGGGGCGGGAAGGCCTTTGCCGCGACTCAATTAAAGAAGAAAGACCGCATTGTACCGATTGCGCGCGGCGATGGTGTATCTATGCTGCTTCCGGGCGGTATCCGAGTGGTATCTAACCACGACCGGCTGTCGCGGCCGGTGCGATCCATTGCTTCTGAACAACAAACAATGCCGGTCTGGCTCCCGTTTGATGTTCTTTTATTACGACCTCGCACCGAAACAGGCCCCCGCATACATTTGGAAACACAATCGTGGCCATGATAGTCCGCAGATCGGCTGTTGCGCCCGGCCCATGTTGTAAGATACGGCACGCCCTTCACTACGAGGCCGTTTCAAGATCAAGCTGACGCACACCACACTGCCCTGACTTTGCGACGGTTTCCTACAATAACCATGCGCTTCAATTCTCGCTTGCACCACCTTTCGCGTCAACGCGGCTTCCTCAATCCCAACATCGCCAAGTTCCTTGCCTTCTCGGTGCTAGGCCTCGCCGTCATCGGCGCGCTGATCATCGCCTATGCGCTGATCTTCATCAATCCGCGCCTGCCGTCGCTGGACGTGATCACCGATTACCGGCCGAAGATCCCGCTGCGCATCTACTCCGCAGACAACGTGCTGCTCGGCGAATTCGGCGAGGAAAAGCGCAGCCTGGTCAAGCTCGACGACATCCCCGCCAATATGAAGAACGCGGTGCTGGCGATCGAAGACAACCGTTTCTACCAGCACGGCGGCATCGACTATATCGGCATCGCGCGCGCCATCGCCACCGACGTGGTGCGCGGCCACGCCAGCCAGGGCGCCAGCACGATCACCATGCAGGTGGCGCGCAACGTCTTCCTGACCAAGGAAAAAACCGTCTCGCGCAAACTGTATGAAGTGCTGCTGGCCAACAAGATCGAAGCGGCGCTGAGCAAGGACCAGATCCTTGAGGTGTACATGAACCAGATCTACCTGGGTCAGCGCGCCTTCGGTTTCGCCGCCGCGGCGCGCACCTATTTCGGCAAGGACATCAAGGACGTCACATTGGCCCAGGCCGCGATGCTGGCCGGCCTGCCGAAGGCGCCGTCGGCCTACAACCCGATCGTCAATCCGAAGCGTGCGCATATCCGCCAGCAATACATCCTGCAACGCATGCTCGACCTCGACTACATCACGCAAAAGGAATACGACGCCGCCGTGAAGGAAGACATCCAGGTGCGCGCACCGGGCAACCAGTACAACGTGCATGCCGAATACGTCAATGAAATGGTGCGCCAGATGGTGTACGCCCAGTACAAGGAAGACACCTATACCCACGGCATCACCGTCACCACGACCATCAATGCCGCCGACCAGAAGGCTGCCTACGATGCGGTGCGCAAGGGTGTGATGGATTACGACCGTCGCCACGGCTATCGCGGTCCGGAAGAAACCATCGATTTGCCGTCGAAGGACGAAGACCGCGCCCAGGCCATTGACGACGCCATGGATGACTACCCCGACAACGACGATATCCTTGCCGCCGTCGTGCTGTCGGCCGATCCGAAACAGATCCAGGCGGTGATCCGCAGCGGCGACAAGATCACGCTGTCAGGCGACACGCTGAAGTTCGTCGCCGCGGCGCTGGGCCCGAAGGCGAAGAAGGAAACCCGCATCGCGCCGGGCGCGGTGATCCGCGTCATGCAGGACGGCAAGAAGAATTGGCAAATCGTGCAGTTGCCCGAAGTGGAAGCCACGCTGGTGTCGGTGACGCCGCAGAACGGCGCCATCCGCGCGCTGGTGGGCGGCTTCGATTTCACGCAGAACAACTTCAACCACGTCACGCAAGCGTGGCGCCAGCCCGGCTCGACGTTCAAGCCCTTCATCTATTCGGCGGCGCTGGAAAAAGGTTTTGCGCCTGCTTCCATCATCAATGACGCGCCGGTGTCCTATCCGGCCGGCAACGGCCAGCCGAATTGGGAGCCGAAGGACGACGATCCGCCGGCTGGTCCGATGGCCATGCGCACCGCATTGCAAAAATCGGTCAACCTGGTCGCCATCCGCACGCTCGACGCGATCGGCGTGAAGTATGCGCAGGACTTCATTACGCAGCACTTCGGCTTCGACACCGACAAGGTGCCGCCTTATCTGCCGATGGCCTTGGGTGCAGGCCAGACCACGCCGCTGCAACTGGCTTCGGCGTATGCGATCTTTGCCAACGGCGGCTACAAGATCAATCCTTACCTGATCACGAAGATCACCGACGCGCGCGGCAAGGTACTGTCCAAGGCTGATCCGCTGATCGTCGGCAACAATGCGCCGCGCGCGATCGACGAGCGCAATAGCTACATCATGACCAGCCTGTTGCAATCGGTGGCCCAGCGCGGCACCGGCGCACGCAGCAACTCGCTCAAGCGCACCGATCTGGCCGGCAAGACCGGCACCACCAACGATGCGTTCGACGGCTGGTTCGCCGGGTATCAACGCACACTGGCGACGGTGGTATGGATGGGCTACGACCAACCGAAGAGCCTGGGCAGCAAGGAATTCGGCGCACAACTGGCATTGCCGATCTGGGTCGATTACATGGGTGTGGCGTTGCGTGGAACGCCGCAGTCCGATACGCCGGCACCGGCCGGGATCCGCTTCATCGACGGCGAGCCGTACTATGAAAACTTCACGCCGGGCAACGGTTTCGTGGCCTCGCTGGGTGTGGACGGCGGCGGCGTGGTCGATGCGCTGTCGAACTTCTTCGGCTGGTCGAAGAATCCGAATTCGGAAACGCAGGCGGCGCCATCGTCCGGCCCCGCCCCGTCTTCGCAGGCGCCCGGCAGGGACAACCTGTATCAGGGACATTGACCGGCAACTGATCCGGCCGCAAAAAGAAAAAAGCGCAGAAGATTTCTCTTCTGCGCTTTTTTTGTCTGGCGCCCCCGACACGGATCGAACGTGTGACCTATCCCTTCGTACCACCATGGCTTTCGCCACCAGGAAACCTGTTTGTGGTCTGGACTATACCTTGGCCATGGACTTGCAACTTGCAACTTGCAGTCTGCAGGCCGGAGCCGTCTAGTCTCTACACCTTCCGCATCATGAGGTCCGATGCGGCTTGGCTCGGTATTGCCAGCAGCCGCTTGCAGCATAAGCACTGCGGGCGCTGTCAGGGTTCACCGAATTTGACTCCATTCACGCGGCGCCTTTCGGATGCCGGTGCCCAATTGTATTTAGGAGGGGATCGCTCTATCCACTGAGCTACGGGGGCGTGGGCGCTATTGTAACGGCTGCGGAGGTGGAAGGAAAGTTCGGCGCAGGATCAGGCCTTGCGGCCTTCAAACCAGTTCTGGTCCAGGCACAAGCGCAGCTGCATGCGCGCGCGGTATAGCAGGACGCTGCAGTTGCCGGCGGTGATCTTCAGTTCCTTGCAGATTTCGGCAATCTCGAACTCGAACAGCTCGCGCATGGAAAACACCCGCGCCATCACCGGGGTCAGCTTGTTGAGGCAAAAATCCATGATGTCGAAGAACTGCGCCTGCTGCAGCGTTTCGGCCGGATTGCCCCAGTCCGCAGGCGCTTCCGCCCAGTGACCGGTGTCGTCGAAGAGGACATCGAAGTCGCCCGGGTCGCCGATTTCAGCCGGGCCGGCCTGGACGTATTTCTTTTCCTTGCGCAACACATCGACGATCTTGTGCTTGAGGATGCCCACCAGCCAGGTGCGCAGCGCGGACTTGCCCGAATAGCCTGCCGGGTTCTGCAAGGCCGCCAACAGGGCTTCCTGGGCCGCGTCTTCGGCCGCATCTTCCTGCAAATGCAGGCGCGCGAACCGCACCAGCATGCTGCGCTCGGCAACGACGGCCTGCTCGAAGGACTTGTCGTTCATGATTGCATTTTGCCTTTGGTCATTGCCTGGTCATTTATCTGTACTGCAACAGCCCATACTGTACTTCGATTTTTGCGCAACGGGTGTGCAGGCATGAAGAAGGGCCGCTCCGTTACAATGCAAACACCACGCGATCATTCGACTCCGTCGCCCGATCAGCTCGCCTCATATAACTTACAACGAGACTATATGGCCAGCCTTATGTTTTCATCTGTCGCTTCACGTACTGCACGCACTGCAAGCGCTGCACTATTGGCGCTGTCGACGCTCTGGATTGCCGCCGCTGCCCCTGTCCACGCACAGCAATTGCCCGACACCATCGCTCAACGCGTCGCCGCCTGTACCGCCTGCCACGGCAAGGAAGGCCGCGCCTCCAGCGACGGCTACTATCCGCGCATCGCCGGCAAACCGGAAGGCTATCTCTACAACCAGCTGACCAACTTCCGCGACGGCAATCGCCAGTATCCGCTGATGACTTACCTGCTCGATCATCTGTCGGATGCTTATCTGCACGAAATCGCCGCCTACTTTTCCGCCCAGCATCCGCCCTACCCGGCGCCGCAGCCGGTTGAAGCGACACCCGCCGTGCTGGAACGCGGGCGCGCGCTGGTCATGAACGGCGACAGCAGCAAGAAAGTACCGGCCTGCATCGCCTGCCATGGACAGGCCCTGACCGGCGTCGCGCCGGCGGTGCCCGGTCTGATCGGTTTGCCGCGCGACTATATCAACTCGCAATTCGGGGCATGGAGGAATGGCGTGCGCAGAGCCAGAGCGCCGGATTGCATGGCCCAGATCACGCAACGTCTGTCGCTGGAAGATATCAACGCCGCCAGCAGCTGGCTTGCCGCACAAACCGTTCCGGAAGGCGCTCGCCCGGCCGCCGCAACGACCGTCAAGTTACCGTTGCCTTGCGGCAGCGTGGCGCAATAAGGAACACGCCATGACATCCCTCAAACGTATCCTGCTGGCGCTGCTGCTGTTGATCATAGCGGTGCCGGCTGTCATGATCGGCAGCGAATTCATCGATCACGAGGACGCCGAAAGCGCAGCGGCCGCAGTGCCATCTTCGCCTGCCACCGAACAGCAAATCGCACGCGGCGCTTATCTCGCCCGCGCCGGCGATTGCATGGCTTGCCACACCGCGCGCGGCGGCCAGCCCTATGCGGGCGGACGCGCCATCCCGACGCCATTCGGCACCATGTACGCACCCAACATCACCGCCGACAAGGAAACCGGCCTCGGCTCCTGGAGCGCCAACGATTTCTGGCGCGCCTTGCATCACGGCAAATCGAAGGACGGCAGCTTCCTTTACCCGGCTTTCCCATACACGAACTACACCAAGGTCACCCGCGAAGATTCCAACGCACTGTTCGCTTATATGCAAACCGTGACGCCGGTGCGCCAGCCTAGCCAGGAACATGCGCTGCGCTTCCCGTATAACAATCGCATCCTGCTGGCCGGCTGGCGTGCGCTGTACTTCACGCCCGGCGCCTATCGCGCCGACAGCAAACAATCGGTCGAATGGAACCGCGGCGCCTACCTGGTGCAGGGCCTGGGCCATTGCAGCGCCTGCCACACCACGCGCAACGCCTTCGGTGCAACGGTGGCCAAATCCGACCTGGGCGGCGGCCTGATTCCGATCATGAACTGGTACGCGCCGTCATTGACCTCGGACGCCGAAGCCGGTCTCGGCAACTGGGAACTGCAACACATCACGGCGCTGCTGAAAACCGGCGTATCGCCGCGCAGCACCGTATTCGGACCGATGGCGGAAGTCGTCAGCCGCAGCTTGCAGCATCTCAACGACAGCGACATCCAGGCCATGGCGGTCTATCTGAAGTCGTTGCCGCAAAACGACCCGCCGCCCGCTTTCGATACGCCGCAACCCGACAAGGCCACGGCGGATCGCGTGATGCAGGCGGGCGCGAAGATTTATGAGCAGCATTGCGCCGAATGCCACAAGGCCGGCGGCCAGGGCATCGCACCGGCTTATCCGCCGATGAACGGCAACCGTGCATTGACCATGGGTTCGGCAGTGAATCCGATCAGGATGGTGCTCAATGGCGGCTTCCCTCCTTCAACGCAAGGCAATCCGCGTCCTTACGGCATGCCGCCGTTCGGGCAACTGCTCAACGATCAGGAAGTGGCTGCCGTGGTGTCGTACATCAGGAACAGCTGGGATAATCGTGCGGGCTTTGTGTCGCCGCAGGAAGTGAATCGCTACAGGTCGATTCCGCTGGATTGACAACGCATGGCGTCGTCATGTTGATGCGACGGCAATCAACGCCGTCGCGGAATGGTTTGACTATTTTTCTTCCATGCTGAGCTTGTAGCCCATGCCGCGTACCGTCTTGACGTAGTCGGCGGCGGCGCCCAGCGATTTGCGCAGGCGCATGATGTGGACGTCGACGGTGCGCTCTTCGATGAAGGTATGGTCGCCCCAGACCTTGTCCAGCAATTGCGCGCGCGAAAAGATGCGCTCGGGATGCGCCACCAGGTAGCGCAGCAGTTTGAATTCAGCCTGATCGAGCTCGACCTCTTGCTGATCGACCGTCACGCGATGGCGTTCGGTATCGATGCCGAGCAAGCCGTAAGCCAGGCTTTGTTGCCCCACTTCCGGCGCCTTGCGGCGCAGCAGCGCCTGCACGCGCGCCACCAGCTCCTTCGGCGAAAACGGTTTGGTGACGTAGTCGTCGGCGCCTTCGTTGAGTCCCTTGACTTTGTCTTCTTCCATCCCCTTGGCGGTCAGCATGATCACCGGCAGCGCCGCCGTGCGCGCATCGCGGCGCCATTCGCTGAGCAATCCCAGGCCGGACGTATCTGGCAACATCCAGTCCAGCAACACCAGATGCGGCAGCGCGTCGGCGATCAACTTGCGCGCCTGCGCCGCGTCGCTGGCGATGGACGTGATGAATCCGGCGCCCTGCATGGTGAACCGCAGCAGCTCGGCGATGCTGGGCTCGTCTTCGACTAACAGGATATGTAACTGGTCTTTTGACATTCGCGGGTATGTTTTGACTTGTAATGAGCGACGCCATGGAGTGGCATCACCGGGCAGCAGCCCTTTCCCGGCTCCTGCTCCGCGCGCTGCTTGCCGGTCGGTGCGACCGGCGTCACTGCACGCTTCAGGCCGTTACTTTATCAGCAATCCGCCTTGCCATCGTCTGCGCCACGTCGGCCTGCTGCGCCTCGACCATCACGCGGATCAGGGGCTCGGTGCCGGAAGGACGGATCAGCACACGGCCGCTGTCGCCCAGCGCCTGTTCGACGGCGTCCTTTTCAGCTTGCATGCCGGGATTGGTTTTCCAGTCGAAGCCGGCCGGGATCTTCACGTTGATGAGGACTTGCGGATAGAGACGAATGTCTGCCGTCATGTCGGCCAGGCTGAGGCTGGCGCGCTTGAGCGCGGACAAGACCTGCAACGCCGAGACAATGCCGTCGCCGGTGGTGTGCTTGTCCAGGCAGAGCAAATGACCCGAGCCTTCGCCGCCCAGCAGCCAGCCGCGTTCCTGCAAGGTCTCCAGAACGTAGCGGTCACCCACTTTAGCGCGCGCGAAACCGATACCCATTTTCTTGAAAGCGACTTCCAGCGCCATGTTGGTCATCAGCGTGCCGACTGCACCCGGCACCGGGCCGGTGGCGAGACGGTCCTTGACCATCACGTACAGCAGCTCGTCGCCGTTATAGATGCGACCCGCAGCGTCCACCATCACCAGCCGGTCGGCGTCGCCGTCAAGCGCAATGCCGACGTGCGCCTTGTTTGCCAGCACAGACCTGGACAAGGCCTCCGGCGCCGTCGCGCCAAAACCTTCATTGATGTTGAGGCCGTCGGGCTTGTTGCCGATCGTGATGACTTCGGCGCCGAGTTCGTGGAACACATGCGGCGCGATATGGTAAGCCGCGCCATGCGCGCAATCGACCACGATGCGCATGCCGTGCAGATCGAGATCGTTCGGGAAGGTGCTCTTGCAGAATTCGATGTAGCGGCCCTGGGCGTCGTCCAGGCGCTTGGCCTTGCCGAGCTTTTCGGAAGACACGCAATCCATGGGCTGTTCGAGCTCCGCTTCGATCTCCGCTTCCACCGCATCCGGCAACTTGTTGCCCGACGCGGAGAAAAACTTGATGCCGTTGTCGTGATACGGATTATGCGAGGCCGAAATCACCACGCCGGCAGACAGTCGCAATGCGCGCGTGAGGTAGGCCACCGCCGGCGTCGGCACCGGTCCGGCCAGCATCACATCCACACCGGCAGCGGCAAAGCCGGCTTCCAATGCGGCCTCCAGCATGTAGCCGGAAATCCGCGTGTCCTTGCCGATCAGCACGGTCGGCTTGGCCGAGGAAGACCAGGTCTTGGTCAGCACTTTGCCGGCGGCATAGCCGAGGCGCATCACGAAATCGGGCGTAATCGGTGCAGTTCCCACACGTCCGCGCACGCCATCGGTACCAAAGTATTTTGCAGCCATGATTCTGAGCTCTTTCTTGTCAGGTATTTTTATAAATTGTTTTCACGCCGTCCCCGGCCATGCCGGCCTGCCACACGTTGAGCGCGTCGACGGTCTCCGCGACGTCATGCACACGAATGATCATCGCACCTTGCGCCGCTGCTGCCAAGGCCGCGCCGAGGCTGCCGGCCAGGCGTTGGTCAAGCGGCTTGCCGGTGATTGCACCGATCATGGATTTGCGCGACATGCCGGCCAGCAGCGGCAGATCGAGCGTATCGATCAGGCGGCGGGTATTGCGCAGCAAGTCGTAATTGTGGCCGACGCTCTTGCCGAAGCCGAAGCCGGGATCAATGCAAATGCGCTCATGTCTCACGCCCGCAGCTTCCAGTGCGCCGACGCGTTCCTGCAGGAAGGCGATTACTTCCGCCACCACGTCGCCATAACTCGGCTGCTGCTGCATGGTCTGGGGCTCGCCCTGCATGTGCATGATGCATAGCCCCGCGGCGCTATCCCTGACTGCATCGATGGCGCCGGGAGCACGGAAACCGTTGATGTCATTGATCATGTCGACCTCTGCAATCAGCGCCTCGCGCATGACCTCCGGCTTGTAGGTATCGATCGACAGCGGCTTGCCGCAATCACGCAAGGCGTAAATCACCGGCATCACGCGCCGCAGTTCTTCATCCAGCGGCACCGGTGGAATGCCCGGACGGGTCGATTCGCCGCCGATGTCGATGATGTCGACACCGTCGGCGATCATCTGTTCGGCATGCGACAAGGCGAACTCGAGCGCGGAGTAGCTGCCGCCATCGGAAAAGGAATCGGGAGTGACGTTGAGGATGCCCATGACCAGAGGCCTGCGCCCCGGCGCAACGGAAAGGCGGTAGCGCCCGCATTGTAGAGTGTGTTGACTCATTGAAGCTGCATCGTTTTCAAACCTGGCGCCCGAAGTGCCTGCAGGCGATGATTTGTCGTTATTGATTGTGCCCGTCTCCGGACTGCTTGCCACTGCTGCTTGCCGGCTGCCTATGCACTTCCGCGCCAAACAAAGAAAAAGGGCGAGGATTGCTCCTCACCCTGAGACCAGCTGTGCGCCCTACCCCGCAATCAGGCGGGAGCGGTGGCGGTCGGCGAAATATCGCCTGGCGTATTGTCGGAAGACTTCTTGGCCGGGATACCCGACTTAGGCGGACGCGGTTCATTGCCCGCCATGATGTCGCTGATCTGGTCGGCGTCGATGGTTTCCCAGTCGAGCAGCTTTTGCGCCATGACTTCGACCTTGTCGCGATTCTCTTCCAGCAGACGACGCGACAGTGCGTATTGCGTGTCGAGGATACTGCGGATTTCAGCATCGACCTTTTGCTGCGTCGCTTCCGAAACGGTCTTCGACGACATGCGGCCAAAGTAAGCGTCTTGCTCGGTGTCTTCGTAGACCATCGTGCCCAGCGCTTCCGACATGCCGTAGCGTGTGACCATGGCGCGTGCCAGCTTGGTTGCGCGCTCAAAGTCGTTGGAGGCGCCGGTCGACATCTGGTGCATGAAGATTTCTTCTGCGATACGACCGCCGAACAGGATGGCGATTTCTTCCAGCATCTTGTCCTTGTACATGTTGACGCGATCATGTTCAGGCAACTGCCAGGTCAGGCCGAGTGCATAACCGCGCGGCATGATGGTGACCTTGTGGACCGGATCCGCCTTCGGCAGCAGCTTGGCTACAACCGCGTGGCCGGACTCGTGGAACGCGGTATTGCGGCGTTCTTCTTCGCGCATCACGGCGGACTTGCGTTCCGGACCCATGACGATCTTGTCCTTGGCATCTTCGAAGTCCTGCATTTCCACCAGGCGCTTGCTGCGGCGCGCGGCGAACAATGCGGCTTCGTTCACCAGGTTGGCCAGGTCGGCGCCGGAGAAACCAGGCGTGCCGCGTGCCAGGATGTCGGCCTTGACGTCAGGAGCGATAGGCACTTTGCGCATGTGAACGTACAGGATTTGTTCGCGGCCGCGGATGTCCGGCAAACCGACCATCACCTGACGGTCGAAACGGCCCGGACGCAGCAGCGCCTTGTCGAGCACGTCGGCGCGGTTGGTGGCGGCGATCACGATGACGCCCGAGTTGGCTTCAAAACCGTCCATCTCGACCAGCATCTGGTTCAGTGTCTGTTCACGTTCGTCGTTGCCGCCGCCCATGCCGGCGCCGCGATGGCGACCGACCGCATCGATTTCATCGATGAAGATGATGCACGGTGCGTGCTTCTTGGCGTTTTCGAACATGTCGCGGACACGCGACGCACCCACGCCGACGAACATTTCAACGAAGTCGGAACCGGAGATGGTGAAGAACGGCACCTTGGCTTCGCCGGCAATCGCGCGCGCCAGCAATGTCTTACCGGTGCCCGGAGGACCGACCATCAGCACGCCGTGGGGAATACGGCCGCCGAGTTTCTGGAATTTGGTTGGATCGCGCAGGAATTCGACCAGCTCCTGCACTTCTTCTTTCGCTTCGTCGCAACCGGCGACGTCGGCGAAGGTGACCGAATTGCTGTTTTCATCAAGCATGCGCGCCTTCGATTTGCCGAAAGAGAACGCGCCGCCCTTGCCGCCGCCCTGCATCTGGCGCATGAAGAACACCCAGACGCCGATCAGCAACAGCATCGGGAACCAGGAAATGAATACTTGCGACAGGAAGGATTGCTCTTCAGGCTGCTTGACGTCGAATTTCACGCCGTTGTTCAGCAGATCGCCGACCAAGCCGCGGTCCAGATAGGTCGCGGCGGTTTTAACCTTTTTACCATCTTGCGTGGTTGCGATGATGCTGCGATCTTCGATGGTGGCGTCTTTGATGTGACCGGCTTTTACTTCGCTGATGAAGTCGGAGTAAGCGATCGCTGTAGCGCCCGACGCCGCACTGCGGCTGTCGAACTGTTTAAAGACCATAAACAGCACAAGCGCGATGACCACCCAGATGGCGGCTTTGGAAAACATGTTGTTCACTAGAACTCCTCCGACGCGAGCGCGCCTCATTACCTTATATATATCCGATTTTACCCGGATTCATCTGCGCTTACTAGGAAACCGTCCATACCGGCAGCCCTGCTCTGAACTACGGCAAACCGGCGGGCAAACTTGAATGCGGAAAGACGGCAACATCGCGCCGGAAACGACATGAAAACAACGCAAAAAACCGGTACAAATGACGCCTTTCGGACCTGCCAAAGAAGGTTTCCTGCAGTTGATGTGTGGCCGGACAGCGTGAAATCAAGAAGGAAAATGCGCCAAATACTGGTTTATTACGCGATTTTTACGGAAAAACACGCGCAAGGCTTACTGCGGATTTTTCAAAACCTTGCCCAGAAGGAAAATTTCCGACGACTTGTCGCGACTGGCCTTGGGCTTCTTCGACATCACCGTCTTGAATTCGGCCCGGAATTTGTGCACCAGCTCGTTGTAGCCGGTGCCGTTGAAGCATTTCACGAGCACGGAGCCGGTCGGCTTCATGTGCGCCTGAGCGAATTCAATTGCCAGATCGATAAGATGCTCGACCCGCGCCGCATCGGAAATCGCTACGCCGGACAGGTTGGGCGCCATGTCGGACAGCACCAGGTCGACCTGGCGGCCGTCCAGAATCGCTTCCAGCTGGCGCAGGGAATCCTCCTCGCGGAAGTCGCCCTGGATGAAGTGGACGTCGGCAATCGGATCCATCGGCAGCATGTCCAACCCGATGATGGTGCCGCGGATGCCGCCGCCTTCGAGGCCGGCCAGCTTGTTGCGGGCATACTGCGACCAGCTGCCGGGCGTCGAGCCGAGGTCGACGATGACCTGGCCGGGCTTGATCAGCTTCTCTTCCTCGTCGATTTCCTTGAGCTTGTAGGCCGCGCGTGCGCGATAGCCTTCCTTCTGCGCAAGCTTCACATACGGGTCGTTAATGTGATCGTGCAGCCAGTTTTTGTTTAATTTCTTCTTTGCCATTCGCGTAGAATACTGGTTTTAAATATTGAGGGACAGAGTTCGGTCCGGTTCTTGCCGGCCTCAGGCCACAAGCCGCTCTCCCACCGGAAACAAACTATGTTGAAACTTACTCCTGCAGAGCGCAGTGAATTGCGCGCCGAAGCGCATGGCCTGAGCCCTGTCGTGATCGTCGGCGAAGGCGGCCTGACGCCTGCAGTCACCAAAGAAATCGATGCCAGCCTGAACGCCCACGGCCTTATCAAGGTGCGCGTGTTCGGAGATGACCGCGAAGCCCGCGTCGCCATTTACGACACCATCTGCGAAGAACTGAAAGCCGCACCGGTGCAACACATCGGCAAGCTGCTGGTGATCTTCCGTCCCAAGAAGGACGCCGTCAAGGAACGCAGCGAAACACGCGGCAAGGGCATGCGCGAAGTCACCATCGTCAAACCCAGCGCCAGCGGCACCAAGCGCCCATCGGTGACCAAGGTCATGATCAAGGGTAACGAACGCGTTACGGCGGGCGGCTCGATCAAGCGCGCCAAACCGCGTCAGAAGAGTGCAAAAAAATCCATGGGCTGATCATCCACCCATCGGATTTGAGCAAGAAAAAATGCCCGCTTCAGCGGGCATTTTCTTAACCATCGCAGAGTGCCGTAAATTATTTCCAGCTCATCAACAGCACCTGCGTCGGCCTTTTACGCCATGACTTAAACGTAGCGCACTTTCAGAATTTCATACTCGCGCACGCCCGATGGCGCTTCGACCGCAACCACGTCGCCGGCGCTCTTGCCGATCAGTGCACGTGCGATCGGCGATGTAACCGACACCTTCGACACCTTGATATCGGCTTCGTCGATACCGACGATCTGATAGGTGACTTTTTCACCGCTGTCCAGATTTTCCAGATCGACGGTCGCAGCAAACACCACGCGTCCATCGGCGCCCGAGCTCAGGGTCGCGGGATCGACGATCAGCGACGAACCCAGCTTGCCTTCCAGATCCGCAATACGGCCTTCGATGAAAGCCTGGCGTTCCTTGGCGGCATCATATTCGGCGTTTTCCGACAGATCGCCTTGCGCGCGCGCTTCGGCAATCGCGTTGATGACGGCCGGACGTTCTTTGGTTTTCAGACGTTGCAACTCTTCCTTCAGAAGCTCTGCACCATACTTGGTGATGGGAACTGTACTCATAAAACTCTCAACAAAAAAATGAGGCACTTTTGTATGACTTGCCCCATAAGGCTGTTGGGACATTGCCCTGGAAACGGTGGTCCGCCCAGCGCAATGTCCCAACAGCCCTTGCGGGCAAATACAGAGTTTGCCGTTAAAAAAGACACAGAGGGCATCGAATACTCAGATGCCCTCTGTGGCTAGCAATAAAACGTGTATGAGGGTTTAGTGTATAGCTTTATGCAGCCCTTGTAAATCATACACATCCAGCGCATTCAGATGACGCATGCCCTCCACCGCAGCCTCTGCGCCGGCGATGGTCGTGAACGTCGTCACGCGCGCTGCCAGTGCCGAAGTACGGATCGCGCCGGAGTCGGCAATCGCGGTGCGCTTCTCTTCGACCGTGTTGACCACGAGTGTGATTTCGTTGTTCTTGATCATATCGACGATGTGCGGACGACCTTCAACCACCTTGTTCACGGTGGTCACGGGAATGCCGGCCGCGCTGATGGCGCCGGCGGTACCCTTGGTCGCGACGATCGAGAAGCCGAGGCCGACCAGATCCTTCGCCACTTGCACGGCGCGCGGCTTGTCGCTGCCCTTGACGCTCAGGAATACCTTGCCCGATGTCGGCAGCTTGACGCCCGCGCCCAGCTGCGACTTCACGAAGGCTTCGCCGAAGGTCTTGCCCACGCCCATGACTTCGCCGGTCGACTTCATCTCAGGTCCGAGGATGGTGTCGACGCCCGGGAATTTGACGAACGGGAACACGGCTTCCTTGACGCTGAAGTAAGGCGGGATCACTTCGTTCTTGATGCCCTGGCTGTCCAGCGACTGACCGACCATGCAGCGTGCGGCGATCTTGGCCAGTTGCAGGCCGGTTGCCTTGGAGACGAACGGCACGGTGCGCGAGGCACGCGGGTTCACTTCCAGTACGAAGACGACGTCTTGCAGCTTGCCGTCGACTTCGGTTTGCTGGATCGCGAACTGCACGTTCATCAGGCCGACCACGTTGAGGCCCTTGGCCATCAAGGCGGTCTGGCGCTTCAGTTCTTCGATGGTGTCTTTCGCCAGCGAGTAAGGCGGCAGCGAGCAGGCCGAGTCGCCAGAGTGCACGCCGGCTTGTTCGATGTGTTCCATCACGCCGCCGATGAAGGTGCGCTCGCCGTCCGACAGACAGTCGACGTCGACTTCGATCGCATCGTTCAGGAAGCGGTCCAGCAGCACCGGCGAGTCATGCGACACCTTGACCGCTTCGCGCATATAGCGCTCGAGGTCGCGTTGCTCGTGGACGATTTCCATCGCGCGGCCACCCAGCACGTACGACGGACGCACCACCAGCGGATAACCGATTTCCTGCGCCAGGCGCAGTGCGTCAGCTTCGGTACGCGCGGTACGGTTCGGCGGTTGACGCAGGCCGAGGTCTTGCAACAGTTTTTGGAAACGCTCGCGGTCTTCCGCAGCGTCGATCATGTCCGGCGAGGTGCCGACGATAGGCACGCCGTTGGCTTCCAGGTCGAGCGCCAGCTTCAGTGGCGTCTGGCCGCCGTACTGGACGATCACGCCGTATGGTTTTTCCAGCGCGACGATTTCCAGCACGTCTTCCAGCGTCAGCGATTCGAAATACAGACGGTCGGAGGTGTCGTAGTCGGTCGAGACGGTTTCCGGATTGCAGTTGACCATGATGGTTTCGTAACCGTCTTCGCGCATTGCCAGCGCGGCGTGCACGCAGCAATAGTCGAATTCGATACCCTGGCCGATGCGGTTCGGACCGCCGCCCAGCACCATGATTTTTTTCTTGTCGGTCGGCTTCGACTCGCACTCTTCTTCATAGGTCGAGTACATGTACGCGGTATTGGTCGAGAATTCGCCGGCGCAGGTATCGACGCGCTTGTAGACAGGGCGAATATTCAGCGCATGGCGCTTCTCGCGCACGGCGGTGTCGGTGACCTTCAGCAGCTTGGCCAGGCGACGGTCGGCGAAACCCTTTTGCTTGAGCTTGTACAGCGTTGCCTTGTCCAGGCCTTCCAGCGTCTGGCTGCTTTCCAGCCACAATTCGATATCGACGATTTCCTTGATCTGCGACAGGAACCACGGATCGATGTGCGTCAGGCCGTGCACTTCTTCCAGCGAGAAACCTTGTGCGAACGCGTCGCCCACATACCAGATACGGTCAGGACCAGGCTCGCCCAGTTCTTCCTTGATGGTTTCGTGGTCGGTGGTCTTTTCGTTCATGCCGTCGACGCCGACTTCCAGGCCGCGCAGGGCTTTCTGGAACGATTCCTGGAAGGTGCGGCCGATCGCCATGACTTCACCGACCGACTTCATTTGCGTGGTCAGGTGGTTGTCGGCTTGCGGGAATTTCTCGAACGCAAAACGCGGGATCTTGGTGACGACATAGTCGATCGACGGTTCGAACGAAGCCGGGGTTGCGCCGCCGGTGATTTCGTTGCGCAGTTCGTCCAGCGTGAAGCCAACCGCCAGCTTGGCGGCGATCTTGGCGATCGGGAAACCGGTCGCCTTCGATGCCAGTGCGGACGAACGCGAGACGCGCGGATTCATTTCGATGACGATCATGCGGCCGTCGGCCGGGTTGACCGAGAACTGCACGTTGGAGCCGCCGGTGTCGACGCCGATTTCACGCAGCACCGCCAGCGAGGCGTTACGCATGATCTGGTATTCCTTGTCGGTCAGCGTTTGCGCCGGCGCCACGGTGATGGAGTCGCCGGTATGCACGCCCATCGGATCCAGGTTTTCGATCGAGCAGACGATGATGCAGTTGTCGGCCTTGTCGCGCACGACTTCCATCTCGTACTCTTTCCAGCCGATCAGCGATTCTTCAATCAGCAGTTCGGTGGTCGGCGATGCTTCCAGGCCGCGCTTGCAGATGGTTTCGAATTCTTCGGCGTTGTAGGCGATGCCGCCACCGGTGCCGCCCATGGTGAACGATGGACGAATGATGACCGGGAAGCCCAGTTCCTTCTGTACAGCCCACGATTCTTCCAGGGTGTGCGCCACGCCGGAACGTGCGGAGCCCAGACCGATCTTGGTCATGGCGTCCTTGAACTTGGAGCGGTCTTCGGCCTTGTCGATGGCTTCCGGCGAGGCGCCGATCAGTTCGCAACCGTATTTTTCGAGCACGCCGTTGCGGTGCAGGTCGAGTGCGCAGTTCAGCGCAGTCTGGCCGCCCATGGTCGGCAGGATCGCGTCCGGCTTTTCCTTGGCGATGATGCGTTCCACCACTTGCCAGGTAATCGGCTCGATGTAGGTGACGTCGGCCATTTCAGGGTCGGTCATGATGGTCGCGGGATTGCTGTTGACCAGGATGACTTTGTAGCCTTCTTCACGCAGCGCCTTGCAGGCTTGCGCGCCGGAATAGTCGAATTCGCAGGCCTGGCCGATGATGATCGGACCAGCGCCGATGATCAGGATGCTTTTAATGTCGTTACGCTTAGGCATGGTTCTTTTTCTCCATCATCGCCACAAATTTATCGAACAGGGGGGCGATGTCATGCGGCCCGGGCGATGCTTCGGGGTGGCCCTGGAAGCAGAACGCAGGCTTATCGGTACGGGCGAAACCTTGCAGCGAACCGTCGAACAGCGACACGTGCGTGACGCGGCAGTTGGCCGGCAAGGTTGCGGCATCCACGGCGAAACCGTGGTTTTGCGAAGTGATCAGCACTTGCCTGGTGTCCAGGTCCTGCACTGGATGGTTGGCGCCGTGGTGGCCGAACTTCATCTTCAGTGTCTTGGCGCCGGAGGCCAGCGCCATGATCTGGTGGCCGAGGCAGATGCCGAAGGTCGGGATGCCGCGCTCGATCAGTTCCCTGGACGCGGCAATCGCGTAGTCGCATGGCTCCGGATCGCCGGGACCATTGGACAGGAAGATGCCGTCCGGATTCAGGGCCAGCGCTTCAGCAGCCGACGCCTGCGCCGGCAGCACGGTCACTTTGCAGCCGCGCTCGGCGAGCATGCGCAGGATGTTGTACTTGACGCCGTAGTCGAACGCGACCACGTGGAATTTCGGCGTGATCTGCTGACCATAGCCGCGACCCAGTTTCCATTCGGTCTCGGTCCAGTTGTAGGCTTGCCTGGTCGACACGACCTTGGCCAGGTCCATGCCGGCCAGTCCCGGGAAACCGCGCGCCAGCTCCAGCGCCTTGGCGGTTGCCGCTTCAATGTTTGTTTCGCCGGCGACGATGGCGCCGCCTTGCGCGCCCTTTTCACGCAGGATGCGGGTCAGCTTGCGCGTGTCGATATCGGCAATGGCCACGATGTTGCTGGCTTGCAGGTATTCGGTCAGTGTTTGCTTGGTGCGGAAATTGGAAGTCAGACGCGGCAGATCTTTGATGATCAGGCCGGCAGCGTGAATCTGCGAGGCTTCGACGTCTTCGGGATTGACGCCGGTATTGCCGATATGCGGGTAAGTCAGTGTGACGATCTGTTGGCTGTAGCTGGGATCGGTCAGAATTTCCTGGTAGCCGGTCATGGCGGTGTTGAAAACCACCTCACCTGTCGTGTTGCCGGCAGCGCCGATGGAAACACCAAGAAAAACGGACCCGTCTGCTAGCGCGAGGATGGCCGGAACGGTAGGGCCAGAAAGAAGAGGCAGCAAGGGTAACTCCTGAGATTGTTACCGCCGCTGGCCTGACCAGATCGTGCTGCAGAGATTCTGCACTCAGTTACCCAACCGACGACCGGCGCAAATTCCCCGTTTTGATGCAATGGGGAGCTTGATTGGCGTGCTGGGACGAGATGGAAGATTCGGTATGCGCTACGGCGGAATTTAAATTAGCTAAACCGCTCGATTATAGCGCAAAATGCGCCCCCCAGCAAATCCTAAGATTGCCGGAAAGCGCATTTCAGGGGCTTGCCCGTAGACAAAAATCGGCTAAAAATCAACTAATTAGCAAATTACGCATCTGCCAACATCGTTACCGATCAACGTTATCAGAGACCCAGTGCGGCGATGCCTGCCTTGCCGATCTGTACGTCTTCCGACGACTTCACGCCCGACACGCCGACCGCGCCGACACATTGACCGTCGACCACGATAGGCACGCCGCCTTCCAGCAAGCCGTCCAGTTCAGGCGCGCATAGGAAGGAGAAACGGCCGTTGTTGATCATGTCTTCGTAAATCTTGGTTTCGCGGCGACCCAGGGCGGCAGTCTTGGCCTTGGCTGGAGCAATATGCGACGAGGCAGGCGCGGCGCCGTCCAGGCGCTGCAACCACAGCAAGTGACCGCCATCGTCGACGATGGCAATGACGACCGCCCAGTTATTGGCTTTTGCTTCGGCTTCGGCGCCGGCGGCAATTTTCTTCAGATCGTCGAGGGTCAGATACGGTTTCGTTTGCATGATGCTCCCAAATGGCTCAAGTAAAAAAGAATGCTGATTGTAATTCGAGATTGGCTCGCCGGCGCAAAATATGCAAAACCCGGGAGATCGCCCCTTCATCGAGGGCATCCTCCTGCACGTAAGGTCTTGACTTTATTGCAATTTCTGTAAGATAACGCGAAATAAGCTTTTGACATTACTGGCTAAATTGTTTACATTCCAGCAGTCATACCCATAGGAAAATGTCCTGATGACAACACGCAACGCCGCAAAAACCAACCGATTCCGACGACACCTCGCAAAATCGTGCGTGCTGGCTGCCGGATTCTGGTTCTGCAGCGCTGCATGGAGTATCGAAACACCTCTGCAACAAGACACCCCTCCTCCCGGCAAGGCAAACATCGCTCTCGCCAAACTGCACGACATCACCAACCGCGCTTCCGAACTGGCTGTCCAGGCATTGAGCATGCTCGGCATCAACTATCGTTACGGCGGCACATCGCCGGAAACCGGCCTCGATTGCAGCGGCCTGGTGCGTTATGTGTTCAAGGAAGCGCTCGGCACGGATTTACCGCGCACTTCGGCCGAGATCAGCCGCGTCGGCGAAAAAGTGGTTGACCTGCGTCCGGGCGACCTGGTGTTCTACAACACGCTGCGCCGCGGCTTCTCGCATGTCGGCATCTATCTCGGCGATGGCAAATTCATCCATTCGCCCTCCGCCGGCGGCCAGGTGCGCATCGAAGACATGGATGTGGCTTACTGGAAAAAGCGCTTTAATGGTGCACGCCGCATTTCGGCGACTGCTGAAGACCAGCAATAAGTTTTCTGCGGGACTTCATCCGCAGCTCCCCTCATCGCCTTCCCGGTCGCCTTCGCAGCACCCTCTTATTTCCCGTCTGACAACGCAGATCAGTTCCCGCCTTTGAGTTTCAGCTTCGCCTTCAGGTCGGGCATCGCCTTCATGGCGGCCTGCTCGCCGGCCAGGATCGCCAGGTTGCGGCCGGCGAAATCGCTGCCCTTCATCGCTCCCAGACCAGGCTGAATCACGACGTCGGCATCTTTTAGTTCGTAGTTGTTGATGCTCTGTCCCATGATCGCGAAAGTTTGCAGCATGACATCGACCGAACTGGCCGAAGCCTGCGCCTCGGGCTGGGCCGAGATATTTACCGCGATGACGAAGTCTGCGCCCATCTCGCGCGCAAAATGCACCGGCACCGGCGCCACCAGTCCGCCGTCCACATAATAGTGATCGCCGATCTTGACCGACTGGAATACGCCCGGCACGGCCGATGACGCGCGCACCGCGATGCCGGCATTACCGCGCCGGAATAGGATCGCCTGGCCGGTTTTGAGATCGGTCGCCACGGCACCGAATGGAATCTTGAATTTTTCGATCGGCAGGTTGTTCACCGAACGGTTCACATACGTCTGCACGCCCTCGCCCTTGAGCACGCCGCTGACCTTGGCGAAGAACGGCACCGACCAATCGGAAATGGTCGCCTCGTCCATGTCCAGCGCCAGCTTCTGCAGCGCAAAGCCATTGTTGCCGGCGGCATAAAGCGCACCGACCAGGCTGCCTGCGCTGGTGCCGACCACGATGTCGGGCACGATACCTTGCGACTCCAGCGCCTTGATCACGCCCACGTGCGCAAACCCACGCGCGGCGCCGCCACCCAGGGCCAGTGCAATACGCGGCTTTTGCGGCAATTTGGTCGGCGCTGCCACCGGCGTCACCGGAGACGTTTCGATAGGCGTTGCCGACTTGGACGGCATCAAGCCATTGCAGGCCGTCAACAAAACAGCGGAGGATAAGGCGAGGAAGCGATGCAAAACAGACATGTTCTTCTAGAGCAGAGAATCTCAGCCCGAACGGGCGCAGCCATTTTAGCGTAATCGCCCCATCCAATCGGCACTTGATTAGGAAACAATCATTTCCTATAATTGCAGGCATGGCCTCCACTCCTCCCAACATTCCTCGCAGCCGCGGCCGTCCGCGCGAGTTCGATATCGATGCAGCACTGGACAAGGCAATTGTCGTGTTTACGGAAAAGGGCTATTACGGCACCTCGGTCAGCGATCTGGGGACCGCCCTGGGATTGACCGCCGGCAGCATCTACAAGGCCTTCGACGATAAAAGAGCTGTTTTCGTCGCCGCCCTCGAACGCTATATCGCGCTGCGCACCGAACGCCTGCGACAAGCGCTGGAGCCCGCCCGGACCGGTCGCGAACGGGTGCGGACCTTGCTGGCGCTCTATGCGGCATCAAGCTACGACGACGATGGTCGCCGCGGCTGCCTGATCGTCAGCAGCGCCGTCGAGCTCGCGATTTCCGATCCTGAGATCGCCGGACGCGTGGCGCAATCCCTTGATGTCCACGAAAAGCGACTGGCCCTGTTCATTCGCCAAGGGCAGGAAGATGGCAGCGTTCCTGCCCATGTCGAAGCAGCGGCGACAGCCCGTTTGCTCTTGTGCGTCATGCAGGGCATGCGCGTCATCGGCAAGACAGGCCGCAGCAAGAAAGAAATGAACGCCCTGATCGACAAGGCCATGAAAGTGCTCGATTAAAAATTTTTGCCAATTTAGGAAACAATCATTTCCTATTTATTCGAATAATCAACCGTAGCAATTCACCTGAAGGATTCCGCATGCAGACATTTTCTCCTGATACGTTCTGGAACGACTTCCACCACGGCAGCGCCCGCGTCAACGGGGTACGCCTGCATTACGTTGAAGGCGGCAGCAACGGGGTGCCGATCCCCCCGATGCCGCCGATTCTCCTGATCCCCGGCTGGCCGCAGAGCTGGTATGCGTGGCGCCTGGTCATGCCCTTGCTGGCGGCGAGCGGGCGGCGCGTCATCGCCATCGATCCGCGCGGCATGGGAGACTCGGACAAACCCGCATCCGGTTACGACCTGAAGACGATCGCCGCCGATCTGCACGAATTCGCCAACGCGCTGGGCCTGCTCAAAGACGGTCCGTTCGACGTTGCCGGTCACGACATCGGCACCTGGATAGGCCACGCCTATGCCGCCGACTGGCCCGCCGATATCCGGCGGCTGGCGTTGTTCGATGCCGCCCTGCCCGGCATTACTCCGCCTCCTCCGCCCGGCATTCCTTCCGAGGAAACCAATCTCAAGACCTGGCACTTTCCGTTCAACCGCCTCGACGATCTGCCCGAGATCTTGCTGCAAGGTCACGAACGCGCCTTCCTCAACTATCTGTTCCACACCAAGGCGATCAATCGCTGGTCCATCACGCCGGCCGACCTGGATGAATACGAGCGGGTGTTTTCAGCGCCGGGCGCCGTGCGCGCCGCGCTGTCCTACTATCGCGTCGCCTTCAGCCCGGCGGGACTCGCACAAAGCCGCCGCCGCGGCGAACAGACGCTCGCCATGCCCATCCTCGCCTTGGGCGCGGAGCATGGCGTCAAGGACGCACTCGTCACCACCTTGCGCAGCATCGCGACCGACGTGCGCGGCGGCACGCTGCCAGGCAGCGGCCACTACATGCCGGAAGAAATTCCGGATGCGGTGGCGGACGAATTGTTGCGCTTTTTCCAGACCTGAAGCTGCGCAACTTACTCGTTCCAGCCGCCGCCCCGGCAGGTTGATCGGCGGTACCGGATTGTTCTGAAAAAACAACTGCGGCGGCGCGCATCTTGGCGCGAAGGCGGTTTGCAGATTACAATGAGAACCATTCTCATTATTTTTTGTCGTCATGACTGCCGCCGTCCATTCCCCCCACCAAGACATGGCAGGCCTCTACACCGGCCATCATCACTGGCTGCTGGGCTGGCTGCGCCGTCGGACCGGCAACCCGGAACTGGCGGCCGATCTGGCTCAGGACACCTTCCTGCGGATCATGGTGTCGCGTCGCGACTTCTACCTTGATGAAGCGCGCGCCCTGCTGGCCACCATCGCCCGCGGCCTGGTGATCGATCACTTCCGCCGCTGTGCGCTGGAAGCCGCCTTCCTCGAGATACTTGCGCAATTGCCGCCCGAGCACGTGCCGTCGCCCGAAGCGCGGCTGGCGGTGCTGGAAACCCTCAACCAGATCGACGCCATGCTGGCCGCCCTGCCGGCCAAGGTGCGCAGCGCCTTCCTGCTGTCGCAGCTGGACGGTCTCAGCTATGCCGAGATCGCCGTGCGCCTGGAGGTGTCCCTGAGTTCGGTGCAGCAATACATGAAACGCGCCTTCATGGCGTGTTATCGCGTGCAGTATGGCAACTGACATGATTGCGGACTCAAGCGCCCCGGGAAACGATATCGTGACGATCGCCATCGACTGGATGGTGAAGCTGCAATCCGGCGCCGCCACCGAGCAGGAACGCGAAGCCTGCCGCCGCTGGCGCGCTGAAGAAGCGCGCCACGAACTGGCATGGCAGCGGCTGCAATCCCTGAGTGAACGTGTCTCCACCCTGCCCAGCGCACTGACGCACGGCAGCATCGGCGACGCCAGCAACCGCCATCGCCATAATCGCCGCTTCGCCGTCAAATCCCTGTGTATCGCCCTCGGTGTCGGCCTGTTGGCCGCCGGCGGCAATGAGGTCGTCCCGTGGCGGACGCTGATGGCCGACTACGCGACCAAAGCCGGCGAACGCCGCCGCGTGACGCTGGCCGACGGCACGGCAGTCGAACTCAACACCGCCACCGCCATCGACGCCGCCTATGACGAACAATCCCGCCTGGTGCGCCTGCATCGCGGCGAAGTACTGATCACCACCGCGAAGGAAATCGATCGCGCCTATCGGCCTTTCGTCGTGCACACCCGGCTGGGCCAGGCACGTGCGCTGGGCACCCGCTTCCAGGTGCGCGACAGCGCGGCCGGCATGCGGATCGCAGTGTTCGAAGGCGCGGTGGAATTCAAACCTGCCGGCACCTCCGGAACCAACGGCGCCATCCGCATCGATGCCGGACGCCAGGGCCTGTTCGATCGGCAAGGATTGATCGGCGCCTTGTCGCGGGCCAATGAAGAGGCGGTGGCCTGGACCGACGGCGTCATTGTGGCCGACCGCATGCCGCTGGGCGAACTGGTCGCGGAACTGGACCGCAGCATGCCCGGCAAGCTGCGCTGCGACCCGGCCATCGCCAGCCTGACCATCTCGGGCGTGTTCCCGCTCGACCAGCCGGCGCGCATCCTCGCCGCCATTGCCCGGACCTTGCCGGTGCAGATCGACACCGTCACCTCCTACTGGATCACGCTGCGCCCGCGCACCGACGCACGGAGTTAGCGCACGGAGTTAAAAGTACGGCTGCAAAAAATTTCAATTTTGTTCTGCAGGTTTTCGTCACTCGTCCGGTTTACCTGATAGCACCTTTGCCAATCACCGTAACCATGCCATGAAAAACCTGACCCGCTTCCCTTCCCGCCCGACCCTGGCCCGGCTGGCTGTACTGGCTGCTTTCGCCATGCCGATGACCAGCCTGCAAGCGCAAGCCGTCGACGGTCAGCGCCTTGCCTATGACATCCCGGCCGGTCCGCTGGATCGCGTCCTGAACAATTTTGCGCGCCGTGCCGGCGTGCTGCTGTCGTTCGATCCCGCCATCACCCATGAACGCCAGGCCGCCGGCCTGTCCGGCCGCTACACCGTGGCCGAAGGCTTCACCATCCTGCTGGCGGGATCCGGCCTGCAAGCGGTGAAGAACGCCGACGGCGGCTATGCGCTGTCCGTGGCCACCATCGGCAGCAACAACAATGCCGTGTTGCCCACCGTGACCATCACTGAAAGCGCCGACCCCACCGCGCCCTATGCCGGCGGCCTGGTCGCGCGCGGCGGCAGCCTGGGCGTGCTCGGCACCGCCAGCGTGATGGACACGCCCTTCAGCACCACCAACTACACCTCCCAGGGTATCGAAGACGTGCAGGCGCGCGCGATCGGCGACGTGATCGCCAATGACTCCTCCGTGCGCAACACCAATGGCAACGGCGGCTTCGGCGACAGCTACCAGATCCGCGGCTTCACGATGTCGGCCAACGATGTCGCGTTCAACGGCCTGTACGGCATGGTGCCGTTGACCCGCATGCCGATCGCCATGGTCGAACGCATCGAAGTGCTAAAAGGTCCCGGCACCCTGATGTACGGCATGGGTCCGGCCGGCGGCGTCGGCGGCGCGGTCAACCTGGTCTCCAAGCGCGCGCACGAAGATCCGATCTCCAGCGTGACGGCAACCTACCTGTCCAATTCGCAATTCGGCCTGAAGGGCGACATCGGCCGCCGTTTCGGCGACAACCAGGAATGGGGCATCCGCGTCAATGCGCTGTACGCCGACGGCAACACCGGCCTGTCCGGCAGCAACCAACAGCAGAGCATGGGTTCTGTGGGTCTCGACTACAGCGGTCGCCGTGTGCGCTGGAGCCTGGATGCCTATACCCAACACGAGGACACCCGCAACTTCCGTCCGCAATTCAGCTTGGGCGCTGCCCTCACTACGGTGCCGGACGCGCCGTCGGGCAAGACCAACCTGTACCCGGGCAACACCTTGCAGTCGGACGACAAGGCCGTTGCCACCCGTCTTGAATATGACATCAACGACAACCTGACCGCCTACGGCGCCGTGGGCTATCACGTGGCCGAGTCGGCGCAAAATTTCCCGCGGGCGACGATCACCTCGGTGCAGGGAGCGACCAGCGTCGCCAATGGCTACTATGACCAGAAGGTCACCTCCACGTCCGCCGACGTTGGCCTGCGCACGCGCTTCAACACAGGCGGCATCAAGCACACGCTGATCGCGGGCGCCAACATGCTCAACCAGCAAACCGATTACTTCTATCCCGCAGCGAGCGCAGCGGTAGCCTCCAACCTGTATAACCCGGCGCCCTTGCCGGCCATGACGGGTGTACGCGGCAATCCTACGCCACGCAGCCAACAGCGCCTGACCAGCCTGGCACTGACCGATACGATGTCGTTGATCGATGATCGCCTGATCCTTATCGCCGGCCTGCGTCGTCAGCAGGTTTACACGCACAGCCTGACCGACGCTGCGCAGACCTCGAACAAGACGGCCATTTCGCCGGTAATGGCCGTGGTCGTGAAGCCGATCACGAATCTGTCCCTGTACGCCAACTACACGGCGGCGCTGACGGCAGGCACCATTGTCCAGCCGCCTAATGCAAACCAAGGCCAGGCATTCCCGCCATCCAAATCCAAACAATATGAAACCGGCGCCAAGATGGACTGGGGCCGCATCACAACCACGGCGGCAGTGTTCCAGATCGAGCAACGGAACAACTCCACCCAACTGATCAACGGCTTGCAATACGTCACCCAGGATGGCCGCGCGCGCATTCGCGGCCTTGAGCTGGCGGGGTACGGCGAACTGGTACGAGGCCTGCGATTCAACGCCAGTGGCACCTTCTTCGACACCGAGCAATCGCACACCACCGGCGGTGCCAGCGACGGCAGGGAACTGGGCGCCGTGCCGAAGAACAATTTCAACCTGGGCCTGGATTGGGATACGCCATGGCTGACCGGATTGGCATTGAACACCCGTATCACCAGGACCGGCGCCACCTTGTACAGCAACACCAGCAACCTGAAAGTACCAGGCTGGACCCGTACCGATATCGGCGCGCGCTACATCACCAAGGCAGCTGGCCAGGTCATCACCTACCGCGCCAACATCGAGAACCTGTTCGACAAGAACTACTGGGTGATGCAGAACGGTTATGTCGGCACTTCATCCGGCCGCACCTTCGTGCTGTCGGCGCAAGTGGATTTCTGATCGGGAAATTGCTGCAGATCCCATCCTTTATGAGCCTGCCTTTCGGCGGGCTTTTTTTTGTTCGTTGCGATGAGATCGCTTCGCTTACGCGCAGGCTGGCTCGTGCATGGCTTCCTGGCGGGAGTCCGGCTGAGCCGGCTTACCTGACCCGCCCCGCGTCCTCGCCTGCTGACGTCCTTGCCTGAATTCAACAAATAGAATCAATTGACATGTGCATATGCACATGATAAGGTTTGGATATGGACACCACTCCTTCACTGACGGGCTGCAATTTATTCGCAACCAAACAGGCTGCGCGGTTCATCACGCAGCTGTATGAGCGGCATCTCGCACCGGTCAACGTCACCAGTTCGCAGGTGACCCTCCTTGCCGTGATTCATGAGCGGCCCGAGATCACGATGACGGAACTGTCGGAAATGGTCGTGATGGATCGAACCAGTCTGGTCCGTGCAATCCAGCCATTGAGCCGCGATGGATATGTTGTGCAAAAGTCGGAGGCCGGCTCCAGGAAGATCGGTTTGTCACTCTCCAAAGCAGGCACCAGGAAATTCCTTGATGCACTCCCTCATTGGCGTGCCGCTCAGAAGGAATATGAAGAACTGGTCGGCAAGGATCGCGCCAAGTTTCTGCGGGAAGAGTTGATGGCGGTGACCCAACGTTAAATGACCCAACGTTAAATATGCGGCGCTGAATATACGGCCTTAAGCTCCAAACGACAGGCATCAAGTTCCATGGCGAGGCAATGTCCTCGCTATTTTTTAATCCATAAAGTGCATATACACATTAATCAGACCAGCGAGGGGTTTCATGGGAATCAACAAGAAATATATGGGCATGGCGCTGTCAGGCGCATTGATCGCCACACTTGCCGCCTGTAGCAAACCGGCGCCGCCTCCGGCGACAGCGCCCAGGGTTGCCTCCTTTACGGTTCAAAACGTTGAACACGATTCCGCCAGCTACACCGGCGTCGTGCATGCCCGTACCGAGAGCAATCTGGGATTCCGGGTGCCCGGCAAGATCGTGGAACGCCTGGTCGATCCGGGCGAACTGGTCAAACGCGGCCAAGCGCTGTTCAAGCTCGACAGCACCGATTACACCCTGGCGCAGCATGCAGCGCGCTCCGCGGTGATCGCCGCGCAAGCACGCGACGTGCAGGCCCAGGCTGACGAAGTGCGCTTGCGCAAGCTGCTGAACTCCGGCGCCGTTTCCAGACAGGCGTATGAGCAAAGCAAAGCGCTGGCGGACTCCGCCAAGGCGCAACTCGATGCTGAACGGGCGCGCGCCGGCCAGGTTGAAAACCAATCGGACTACTCCGTCCTGCGCGCAGACGCCGATGGCGTCGTCATGGACGTTCTGGCCGACGCCGGCCAAGTGGTCGGCGCAGGACAGACGATCGTGCGACTGGCGCAGAAGGGCCCGCGTGAAGCAGTCGTCAGCATCCCCGAGAACGGCCTCGGCCAGGCGCGTCGCCAGGCAAGCGCCACACTCTATACGGATGACACGCAAAAATTCGCGGCCAAGCTGAGAGAACTCTCCGCCATGGCCGATCCCCTCACCCGCACCTACCAGGCGCGCTACGTGCTGTCCGGCAAGGGAGAGCAGGCGCCGCTGGGCTCGACGGTCACCATCAGGCTCACCGGCGATACCACTTCAACCGAACAGACCGAAGTCCCGATCGGCGCGTTGATCGACAAGGGCCACGGCGCCAGCGTCTGGCTGATCGAAAAACAAACCCAGGTCGTCAAGCTGGTTCCCGTGACGGTTGTCCGTCTGGGTGAAGAATTCGCCGCCATCAGCGCAGGCCTGAAAGCGGGTGATGTGGTCGTCGCCTACGGCACCCATCTGCTCAAGGCCGGCGACAAGGTTTCAGTGGTTTCGCCGCAGTCCGCGGCACATACGGGCGGTGCGTCATGAGCGGCTTCAATCTTTCCGCTTTCGGTGTAAGGGAACGCGCAGTGACGCTGTTCCTGATCATTGCGATTGCCGTTGCCGGCGCCTTCGCCTTCATCAAGCTGGGGCGTGCCGAAGACCCCAGCTTCACCGTCAAGATCATGACCGTGACTGCGTTGTGGCCAGGCGCCACCGCGAAGGAAATGCAGCAACAGGTCGGCGATCGCCTGGAAAAGCGCCTGCAGGAACTGGAATACTATGATCGCGTCGAGACTGCCGCACGGCCGGGTCTGATCACGATGAAATTGTTTCTGAAGGATTCGACGCTGCCCGCGCTGGTGCCGGAACAGTTCTACCAGGCCCGCAAGAAACTCGGCGACGAGGTCATCAACATGCCGCGCGGCGCAATCGGCCCGGTCATCAACGACGAATACTCGGATGTCTATTTCACGCTGTTTTCACTCAATGCACCAGGCCTGCCGCATCGCCAGCTGGTGACGGAAGCCGAAACCTTGCGCCAGCAATTGCTGCACGTGGACGGCGTCCAGAAGGTCAACATCCTCGGCGAGCAACAGCAGAAAATCTACGTCGACATTTCCAATCAACGCCTCGCCACGCTAGGCGTCAAGGCGCAAGCCATCTTCGACGCGCTGAATCGCCAGAACGACATGACGCCGTCCGGCTTTGTCGAAACCGCCGGCCCGCGCGTGTACCTGCGCCTGGACGGCGCCATCAACAACATCGATGCGGTCAAGGCGATTCCCATCGCCGCCGGCGGCCGCAGCTTCAAGCTCGGCGATATCGCCGACGTCAAGCGCGGCTACGAAGATCCCAAGTCGTTCCTGGTGCGCATACAGGATGAGCCGTCGCTGATGCTGGCGGTTGTCATGAAAAAGGGATTCAACGGCTTGACGCTGGGCAAATCCCTGACAAAGGAACGCGACCTGATTCAGGCCTCGCTTCCGCTGGGCATGTCGCTGACCAAGGTATCGGATCAGGCGCTGGCGATTGAAGCGGCGATCGACGAATTCATGATCAAGTTCGTCATGGCGCTTGCCGTGGTCATCATCGTCAGCCTGGTGACGCTCGGCTTCCGGGTCGGCGTCGTGGTGGCGGCGGCGGTGCCGCTCACGCTGTCGGCGGTGTTCGTCATCATGCTGGCGACGGGGCGCGACTTCGACCGCATCACGCTGGGCGCGTTGATCCTTTCATTGGGATTGCTGGTCGATGACGCCATCATCGCGATCGAAATGATGGTCGTGAAGATGGAAGAAGGCATGGACCGGATTTCCGCCGCGACTTATGCCTGGGGCGCTACCGCCGCCCCGATGGCGTCCGGCACGCTGGTGACCATCATCGGCTTCCTGCCGGTCGGCTTCGCCAGGTCGACGGCCGGCGAATATGCCGGCAACATTTTCTGGGTCGTGGCGTTTTCGCTGATCACGTCGTGGTTTGTCGCGGTCCTCTTCATTCCCTACCTGGGCGTCAAGATGCTGCCGAATATCCCGGTGCATGCCGGCGGGCAGGATGCCATCTACGCCACCAGGAACTATCAGCGCTTCCGCGCGCTGGTGCGCTGGTGCGTCGACAATAAATGGATTACCGCCGCGATCACCATCGGCGTGTTTGCCGCCGCCATTTTCGGCATGGGCTTCGTGCAGAAACAGTTCTTCCCCAATTCCGAACGGCCGGAGCTGACCATCGAAGTCAACCTGCCGCCCGGCAGCGCATTCAGCGCCACCGATGCCACCGTCAAGAAGATAGAAGAAGCGCTGCACAAGGAGCCTGAAGCGAAAATCGTCTCCAGCTACATCGGCCAGGGCGCGCCGCGCTTCTTCCTCTCGGTCAATCCCGAGTTGCCCAACCCGGCTTTCGCTCAGTTGATCGTGTTGACTGACAACGCCAAAGACCGCGATGCTCTCAAAGCCAAGTTCAGCAAGATGATCGCCGACGGCAAGTTTGCCAATGCCCGCGTCCGGGTGAGCCAGTTCGTGTTCGGCCCGCCGGTGCCGTTCCCGGTGCTGTTCCGCATCGTCGGTCCCGATCTCAATACCGTGCGCGACATCGCGTTCAAAGTGAGGGACGTGGTGCAGAGCAATCCGGACACCCGGGATGTGCATCTGGACTGGGGCGACCGAACCCAGACCTTGCGCCTGGAACTGGATCAGGAGCGCTTGCGCCAGGTCGGTCTCAATCCGCGCGATGCCGCCCTGCAGCTGCAAGCGATACTGAACGGCGCCTCGACCACGCAGGTCAGGGACGGCTTGCGCATTGTCGACGTGATGGTGCGCGGCGTGAAGCGCGATCGCACCAGCCTGGCGGAAATCGGCAACCTGACCCTGACCACGCAGGACGGCGTCGCGGTCCCGCTCTCGCAGGTCAGCAAGCTGTCGTCGAATGTCGAAGATGCGGTCTTGAAACGCTACAACCGCGAGCTCTACATCGCCGTGCAGGGCGACGTGCGCGACGGCATGCAACCGCCCGACGTCACGCATGCCATCCTGCCCAAGCTGGACGCCATCAAGGCGGCGTTGCCGGCCGGTTATCACATCGACACCGGCGGTTCGGTCGAAGAAAGCGCCAAGGCCGACGTTGCATTGGCCGCGATGTTCCCGCTGATGATCATCCTGATGCTGGCCGTCATCATGTTCCAGGTCCGCTCGTTTGCCACCATGTGGATGGTCTTCGCTACCGCGCCGCTGGGGCTGGTCGGCGCGGTGCCGACCTTGCTGATCTTCCACCAGCCGTTCGGCTTCAACGCCATCCTCGGCCTGATCGGCCTGGCCGGCATCCTGATCCGCAACACGCTGATCCTGGTCGACCAGATCCGCAGCGACCTGCTGTCCGGCATGACACCGTATGACGCCGTGATCGAGTCCACCGTGCGACGCGCCCGCCCGGTCATCCTGACGGCAGTGGCCGCCATGCTGGCCTTCATCCCGCTGACGCATTCCTCGTTCTGGGGGCCTCTGGCGTATGTCCTGATCGGCGGCGTCGGCGTCGGCACCGTCCTCACGCTGCTGTTCCTGCCGGCCCTGTACGCCATCTGGTTCAAGGTGAAACGTCCGGCCGCGCCCGGTCACCCGGCCGGCATCAGCCACTCTCCTATTTGAGGCACGCACGATGACAATTACTTTCCAGTCCTTGCGGACAATCGCCGGGATCTCACTGATCAGCGCCTCGCTGGCGGCGTGCTCGCTGGCGCCGTCGTATCAACAGCCGGCTTTCCCGGTGGCGGCTCATTGGCAAAACGATTTGCAAAAAGCCGAGCCCGCCGGAACGCAGTCCGACACCCGGCAGGCGGCATCGATAGCCTGGACCGATTTCTTCCAGGATGCACAACTGAAGTCGGTGATCGCCGCCGCGCTCGACCACAACCGCGATCTGCGCATGGCCACACTGAACATCGAACGCGCCCGGGCCATGTACAACATCCAGGTTGCCGATCAGGTGCCCAACCTTGCGTTGAACGGCAACGGCGCACGCCAGCGCCTGCCGGCGGACGTCAACCCGACCGGCAAAGCAGGCGTCAACAGCAGCTATTTCGCCGGCGTCGGCCTGGCCGCGTTTGAAATCGACCTGTTCGGCCGGGTCAGGAACCTGAGCGAGGCAGCGCTGCAACGTTACCTGGCGACCGAGCAGGCGCAACGCAGCGCGCAGATCAGCCTGATTGCCGAAGTAGCCAATACCTACGAAGCGCTGGTGGCCGACCGGCGCCTGTTGCAGCTCACCGAAAACACGCTGGCCAGCCGGGCCGATTCCTATGAGCGGCAAAAGCAGCTGTACGCCGAGGGTGCGAGTTCCGAATATGACCTGCGGCAGGCGGAGTCGCTTTTCGAAGCGGCCAAGGCCGCGCGTGCGCAACAGGAACGGCGCAAGACGCTCGATGAAAATGCCTTGGCCGTACTGGTCGGCCATCCGCTCGCAGCGGATATCGGAATCGCGAACGCGACATCTGCCGAACAGGTTCTGCCGGACCTTCCCGCCGGACTGCCGTCGGACCTGCTCACCGCACGGCCGGACATCCTCCAGCAAGAGGCCTTGCTGCGTTCGCAAAACGCCAACATCGGCGCGGCGCGGGCGGCGTTCTTCCCGCGCATTTCCCTGACGGGAAACTTCGGCTCCGCCAGCAGTCAGCTGTCCGGATTGTTCGATTCGGGATCGCGCTCCTGGTCGTTCATTCCGCAGATCTCCATTCCCATCTTTGAAGGCGGCCGCAATATCGCCAACCTGAACGTGGCGGAGACCGACAAGAAAATCGCCGTCGCACAATATGAAAAGACGGTGCAGGTCGCTTTCCGCGAAGTCGCCGATGCGCTGGCGGGTCGCGCGACGCTGGCCGACGAAGCCGGCGCCGTGAAGGCCCAGGAGGCTGCCGAGTCGGCCCGCTACGGCTTCGCCAGGAGCCGCTATGAAGCCGGCTATTCAAGCTACCTGGAATACCTGGACGCGCAACGCTCGCTGTTCGCGATTCAGCAGCAATCCATCCAGGTGCAACTTGCGGAGCTGCAAAACCGCATCACGCTCTACAAGGTGCTCGGCGGCGGCTGGAAGATGGCCAAACAATAGGAATAGAAAAAGAAGCGTGCCTCGCCTCTTTTTCGGAGGCGGGGAAATGCTTCAACACCATCGGCAAGCGTCCGTCAACGCCAACGTATCATCATCACCTGCGAGCATGGCGGCAATCACATCAATCGCATTCCGGCTCCCCTCTGAGAAAAATAAAAAACCACCGTCCCGGCAGTTTTTAACTTCAGCTTCTACCATCGGTTTTATTCGGGTTATAGTACAGAAACAATACGGCAAAATATTAAATAAAATTCGCTGGGAGACCCCGCATGCCTATTCTGTTCCGATGTGTCTTGTTCCTTGCGCTAGTCCCGTTGGCCGCTTTGTCGCAAGAAAAGGAATGTCGAAAAGTTGTCATTTCGGCCGACTCCGACTATGCACCGCTGCAATGGTACGACGGCAAACATCTGACCGGCGCGAGTATCGAGATCGCCACCAGCGCCTTGACTACTCTCGGCATCCCTTATGAAGTGCGCTATGTGGGTCCTTTCCATCGCGTCCTGAAAAGCGCACAGACAGGGGAGATCGACATGATCTCCTCTCTCAAAGATACCCCCGAAAGACGCGAGTATCTGATCTATACAAACGTCGCGCTATTTGCCAATCCCATTGCCATATTTGTTGCGAGGGAGCGAAGCTTCAGTTATTCGGGATGGAATGACCTGATGGGGAAAAAGGGAGGAGTCACGCTCGGCAATCAGTTCGGGAATGGTTTCGATGAATTCTTGAAAGGGAATCTGCAAGTGGAGGCTGAGCAAAAAGCCTACATGAATTTCAAGAAACTTGAACTGCATCGTATCGATTACTTGATTACCGGGTACTACAGCGGAATAGCCTACTTAACCGCCTCCGGACAAAATGACAAGTTCGTTGCCTTGAAGCCGTATGTCTCGGAATCGGACAATTTCATCGCCATCGCCAAATCAAGTCCGTGTATCCGGCACCTGAAGGCCTTGAATCTTCAATTGGATACCATGCGCCGTGAAGGCAAGCTGAAGCTTATATTGGACAAGCACATAGCACTGCTTCCCAAGCGAGCAAATTGACCATCGATACCCCATGAAGACTTATTGAAAAACCAATCTGCTTGCCCATTGCGCGACAGTCTTTCGAATTCTGCCCGGCATTTAATGCAACGTCTCCTCGCAACCAGATTTTCCGAACAGCGCAGCCAAGCCGCATACCGAGTGATACATGGCGAATGTGCGATGCGCAACTGCAGGCACTTCGAACAACCGCTGCAGTTGCGGCAGATGAGCCGCTTCGGCGGCGGCCGTCACGTAGCGGAAGTAGGCGTGCCCGCGTTCCAGGCGCGTTGCACCCTGGCTCTTATACGTGCAGGACTGGCCGACAGCGTCTGCGTTCGGATCATTGTCAGCGGCGCCAAGCAAGTAGACGACGTCACGCTGCAAATAGCCTTTTTCGAGCATGACGGGCGCCACCGGTTGCTGCACGTAAGCAGGCACCTTGGCGGAGAGGCCATTGTTCCATGTCCCTGCAGTAGCGCACTGAGCGCTCACATCAGCAAAGCTGCCGTCCGCTTGCGGTCGCCTGTCGTCGAAGTACAGATAAGCCGCCGGATTGGCAACGACGTAACGGACATGGATAGGGGAAACGACGGCCTCCTGCGAGACCTGCCCCACCACCGCATAGCGCTGCACGAACTGGCCGCCGGCAGAGTGGCCCGCCAACACGACGTCTTTCAAATGAGGAAAGAGCTTTCGGTCGGCAAGCCGCATAAAAATCTGGTCTATCACTGAAAACGCGCTGATTGGAGCAGGCGATCCGGCATCATAGCCCTGCAGCCAGTCGCTTTCTCGCCAGCGCAATGTCATGGGGGACAGGTGATGTGCCTTGACATCGACTTCCGTAAGAAATTGCGGCGTGATGAAGAGCGTGTGCGCGGCCAGGGTGCCGGCGCGCTGTTGCAGATCTTTATCGGCGTCGATGTCGCGACGCGGCCAGCCATGAATGATGATAATGGCTCTTGTAATGTCGGATTGTTCAAATTTCCAGTTCCGCGACACGCGTATTGGCACGTCGCCTGCGCCGCCTGCCGTTTGCACGTTCAGGCGATCTTGCAGCACCACCGGGACCGGACTGTTAACAACGTCGATTTCGGCTGCGCCGGCAAGGCGAGCCAAAGATGCGCAGAAGAAAAGTCCTGGCATGGCGGCATGACTGAAACGCATGTCTTTCCTCTTTTTTGAATGTCCGCTTCGGAAGTACGATGTTGGATACGGTGGTTCTCCAATCGCCACTTGGCCGCTGGCGGATTGCTGCAGCAAAGACATCAAGTTCATGCAATTGGCCGCATGGCTCAAGCATAACCGGTCTTACCGTTTCCTCCTCAACGGACACACTGATGCCCCGTCATTGGCGCTCGATTGCACCGCGCACGGAGGAAATCCGCTGGCCGGCTTCGCAATCCGGAATTGCCTTAGGACGGGGACTTGACCAAGTCCTTAAAGATGAGTTGTCCCCAGCTATTTCCACGCGCCTGCACAAGCAGTCCACCCTCCGAAATCCCGCCAAGTCTGATGGGTGAGAAACCGAGATTTTCCGCGAGCGTACTGACCTGCGCTGCGGCGTCTTCATCATCGCTCGCAAGGAAAACGACTCTGCGGCCGCCGTGTACGGCCGGATCCTGGGCCAGGACGGCAGCGATCAGATGATTGAAGCCCTTGACCAGTCTTGCATCGGTGAAGGCCTGCGCAACGACCTTGGAAGAAGGCTGCCCGCCCAGTTCCTCGGGAGGTACGCCGTAGGCGTTGGTTACATCGATGATGGTCTTTCCATTCCATGTGGACAGCGCCTTCGCGACATCCGGGTGCGACTCGAAACGGACAGCTAGAAAGATGATGTCCGCCTTGACTGCTTCCGCCAGTGTCTTGGGAATGATCGTGGGTCCTATCGCGGCCGCGGCGGATGCAAAGCTCTCGGGGTCGCGCGTAGTGGCAACGGATACTTCGATGCCGTTACGGGCAAACGCCTTGGACAAGGCCTGGCCAATATTGCCGAAGCCGATAATTGCGTAGCTCATATATTCTCCTCAATGAATCCGACGACGCTCCGAATAATCGAATGGAGCGCCGTCGGGTAGCGTCAGATTTGCGCCAGGCCGCCGTCGACGGCAACCTCGCTGGCGGTCATGAAGCTGCTGTCCTGCGATGCGAGAAAGGCAGCCGCCGCCCCGAGCTCGGCCGGATCGGCCATGCGCTGGAGCGGATTCATCGCGGCGAAGACCTTCATGCCTTCTTCGCCTAGCGCTGCCTTCGCGAGTTCGGTCGCCGTCGGCCCGGGCGACAGCACGTTGACCCGGATGCCGGTGCCCTTCAAGTCTTCCGCCCAGGTCCGCGCGAGGTTGCGCACAGCCGCCTTGCTCGCGCTGTAGACGCTGAATGCCGGGGCGCCCGTGGTGCCGGCACTCGATCCGGTCAGAATGATCGAACCACCCTGCCCCATCAGTGGTAACGCCTTCTGGACCGTGAAGATCGTTCCCTTCACATTGGTGTCGAAGGTTTCGTCAATGTGCTCGGCGGTGAGCTTGCCGAGCGGAAGGGGGCCGCCCGCCCCGGCATTGGCGAAGACGATGTCGAGAGTTCCTCGCTCGGCCTTCACCGCCGCGTAGAGCCGGTCGAGGTCGTCCGGATCGGTGATCGAGCCCTTCACCGCACGGGCATTGGGGCCAAGGTCAGCGATGGCGGCGTCGAGCGCTTCCTGCCGGCGGCCGAAGATGAAGACGAAGGCGCCCTCCTCGATGAAGCGCTTTGCTGCGGCGAGGCCGATGCCGGTGGCGCCGCCGGTGATCACGGCGGTTTTTTGATGCAATCTGTTCATGTCATGCTCCTTAGGTGGCGTCGCACCACGTTTCTGTTTCCATTCGCACAAATGCGCGGTATCTTATGGAGCAGCGATCCATATATGGATTTGATATGCAGGGATTTAACATCCGGATCACCGCTCCATTTATTAAATATACGGATCACCGATCCACTTGTCAAGGAAGTCCATGCGAGCTGACGCCCTAAAAAACTACAGCCATCTCCTGGAGGTCGCGCGCGACGTCGTTACCGAACATGGCGCCGATGCGTCCATGCGAGATATCGCCCGCCGCGCAGGCGTCGGGCTGACCACAGTGCTTCGCCATTTCCCGACGCGAGAAGCCTTGTTCGATGCGTTGCTGCGTACCAACCTGGACGCACTGACGCAAAAAGCCAGTGAATTCGAATCGTCGCATCCGCCTGATGAAGCGCTGGTGTCATGGTTTCGCGAAGGGGTGGCATTCGTTCACAGCTATAGCGGCGTCGTTGCCTTGATGGCCCGCGCCCACGAAGACCCGAACTCCGCGCTTTATGCTTCATGCTCGGCGGTGCATGAAGCGGGCGCGCGACTATTGCGCCGTGCGCAGACCGACGGAACGGCGCGCGCCGATATGGATGGGATAGATTTGTTCGCTCTGATGTCGGCGCTCGGCTGGGTCGGCGACCAACCCTCATTCGCTCCGCGAGGAGATCATCTGTTCCACGTTATTACGAGCGCCATCCTGACAAACCGGCCAAGGGAATGATGGCCGAGTAGAACATGATGGCGCTCCTTGGCCTGATGTCCTGATGTTCCGGCCTCAGGCCGACGCCGCAATCGCGGAAGCGAAATCACGATAGGAACGAAGCGGGCGTCCCAGCAGCGCGGTCAGGCGTTCCACATCGCCGGCTTCCGGAATCATTCCCTCAGTAAGAAAACGCTCGCTCATCAGGCGCATATCGAAGGCCATCCAGCTCGGCATGAACTGTCGGAGGTTTTTCTCGAACCCGGCGGGATCATCGCCCGGATAGGCGATCGGACGTCCCAGGACTTCTGTCCAGATCGCAGCGATGTCTGCACCGGTCAAGGTGTCGGGACCAACGAGATTGATCCGGTCCGGAGGAAGTGGGACGGCGGTTCGTTCCCGGCGGATAAGTTCGATGGCCGCGATCTCGGCGATGTCGCCCGTATCAACCATTGCCAGCCCCTTGCTGCCGATCGGCATCGGATAGATGCCGTAGCCGGTTACCGCGTCCTTGATCGTGAGGTCGTTGCCCATGAAGTAGGCGGGACGCAGAATGGTTGCGTTGAGCCCCATTCGCTCGATCATGCGTTCAACACCGAATTTTCCTGCGAAATGCGGCACGTTCACGTAGAGGTCGCTGTGAATCACCGAGAGATAGACGATCCGCTCGATGCCGGCCTCGCGTGCGACGTTAAGCGCGATCAGCGCCTGCGTGTATTCGTCGGGCACCACCCCGTTGAGAAGGAACAGCGTCGAGACGCCGGAGAAGGCGCGGCGCAGCGAGTCGACGTCGAGCAGATCGCCCTGGACGACGTCGACGCCCGCCGGGAAATTTGCCTTCGACGGGTCGCGCACGAGAGCGCGAACATCGGCGCCACGCTTCACGAGTTGCCCGACAACTTGGCGACCGACAGTGCCGGTAGCTCCGGTAACGATAATAGTCATGATGATTACTCCTTGGTTTGGTTGGTAAATTCAAAAATGGATAGAAACTCCCGATCAACTCGACATCGCTCTATCCACAGATTCGCGAAATGCTTGAGGACATGCCTCAGGCAGACGTTTTCTCTTCTTCTGGAAGTTGGTTCAGAGGGAAAAATCCACGACGGTCTTGCCCACTTGCGGCTGGGTCCGATTGCGCTCGATCGCCGCAGGCAGTTCATCGAAACTTACGACCGCGCCTACCTTCGACTGCAAACGTCCGTGCGCCACGTCCTCTGCGATTGCTTGCAGCCGTGCGGCATCCGATGTGTTCATGAACCACAGGCCCCGGCGTCCTGCGGGGGTGCTCGCCTGGATGGCCGGCGAAGCGGTGCTCACGATGACGCCATCTTCGGCAAGGACGGACCACGATCGATTCAGCACCTCGCCGCCGACATAGTCGAGCACCAGGTCGATATCGCGTGCCGATGCTTCGAACTGTTCCTTGTCGTAGGCGATGACGTGGTCAGCGCCCAGGCTGCGGAGGTAGCCGGCATGCTCCTCCAAGGCGGCGGCAAATACCACGGCCCCGGCCTGATGCGCGTACTGCACCGCGAATCCTCCGAGACCACCGGCAGCGCCGTGGATAAGAATGCGCTGGCCGGCCTGTATCGGACCGGCAAAATTCAGGCTTTGCCATGCCGCCACGGATGCCACAGGCAAGGCTGCCGCCTCGACGAAACTCAGCGATTCAGGTATCAGGCAAAGATTGGCCTCGTCTACCGCAACCAGATCGGCATAGGCGCCGAGGCCGCCGCGCGGTCCCATGACGCGATCGCCTTTGCGCAGTCGGGTGCCCGCCCCCGCCGCTTCCACGATGCCGGCCAGTTCGATGCCTGGGACGGTCGGCAATTGCAATGGAAAAGCGTCGCGGACATAGCCTTCCCGGACCTTCCAGTCCAGTCCGTTGACACCCGCGGCCTGGACGCGGACCAGCACTTGGCCTGCTCCTGCCACCGGCGCTTCGATGGACGAAATCTTGAGGGCGGATGGGCCGCCGTATTCGGTAAGAACCAATGCACGGATATTGTTCATGACTACTCCTTTGAGGTTGTGGGTTGCGTACGAACAAATAATAGGTCGTCCCGCATACAAAACAAAGACTGTAAAATATAGACACTTCGTTTTAAAAATGAGACATCATGGATTTCAATGCCCTTGAGGACTTCCAGTTAGTGGCCGCTCACGGCGGCTTTGGCAAAGCCAGCCGCGCCAGCGGACGCTCCAAAGCGACTCTGTCGCGTCGTGTTGCCGATCTCGAAGAAGCATTGGGGATACGGCTCATCGAGCGCGGCGCTCGTAGCCTGGAGTTGACCGAAGCAGGCCAACTGCTGCGCGCCAGAACGGAGGGGCCGATGCACGAGGTCGCCGACGCGGTCGCGGCAGCACGGGACGGCCTTGCGACGCCGCGAGGGCGTTTGCGTATCGCAGCGCCGCTCCTGTTTTCGCAGTTGGCCTTGGGGCGGATTGCCGCCCGGTTCCTGGCGAGCTACCCCGAAGTGCAGATCGAAGCCGTGGCTGAGGATCGCCTTGTCAATCTGGTAGACGAGCATTTCGATGTCGCCATACGGATCAATCCGAGCAAGGACAGCGCGCTGGTCGGCAGATGCTTTGCCAAAGACAGGCTGGTCCTTGCGGCCGCACCATCGATTCAGATGCCGAAAGGAGGTCGTGACAAGCCGTTTCCTGTACCGGCAGTCGTCACGCCGGGCTATCGAGACGGGGATGTCTGGTCGGTTCGCAATGGTCAGTTCACCATCGAACCGCGACCTGTTCTGCGCCTGTCTTCGCTGCTGATGGTGCGGGACGCCATTGTCGACGGCGCAGGGGCAGCGATGCTGCCGCAGTCCATCATCGGCGGCTTGCTGGAAAAGGGGGAATTGGTATCGTGGGGAATTGCCGGCGACGAAGTTGAGCTTTGGGTTCTGCACACCTCTCGCCGTTTGCAAAGTCCCAAAGTGCGGGCTTTCGTCGAGTTCATGTGCAAGCAATATCCCAATGGGACGTTCACCATTCCAATCCGATGAACTGAAGACTATCTTCCTTTATATCGACGCCAAGGAAATCAAGGCCCGCCGCGCCGCGCCCTCGTCGTCCCATGCCGGGATCCACAGTTTGGCATATGCCTCGACATCGGGAGCGTCTCCCTTATCGGCAAGCCGCTCTTGCATGACGGTTTCGATGGCCGCTGCCACACGTTGCGCGACGCGCGGCCCCACAACGGGGTCCTTGAGCAGTGTTTCAAGTTGCTGGAGCAATACGACGGCAGGACTGACAACTGGATCCATAAGGCTCTCCCATGCACAGCGATACCTGTTGAAGCGGGCAAGGTCCGGCGATAACGTGTGTCGACGGACCTCATGCTTTACTTTGCAAAGCAAGAACGATGCTCAGGACGCTTAGCCATTACGGAAGATGAAGCTGTAGGCATTGAGCGCGGGCACACCGCCGAGATGCGCGTAGAGCACCTTCGCGCCTTCCGGAAATTCGCCCAGCCGCACCTTCTCGATCATGCCGTGCATCGACTTTCCTTCGTACACCGGGTCGGTCAGGATGCCTTCGGTGCGTGCGCACAGGCGAATCGCCTCCAGCGTGCCTTCATTCGGCAAACCGTATTCCGGACCGCCGAAGCGTGTGTCGAGCACGATGTCTTTTTCGGTGATGTCGTAGTTCAGCTCCACCAGTCCCGCCGTGTTCTTGGCGATGCGCAGGATCTGGTCGAAGGTCTGTTTTGGTTTCGCCGAAGCGTCGATGCCGATCACGCGATCCGCGCGGCCGTCCGCAGCGAAGCCGACCACCATGCCGGCCTGCGTGCTGCCGGTGACGGCACAGGTAACGATGTAGTCGAACTTGAAGCCGAGTTCTTCTTCCTGTTGGCGCACTTCTTCGGCAAAGGCGACAAAGCCCAGGCCGCCCTTCGGATGTTCCGAGCAACCGGCCGGAATCGGATACGGCTTGCCGCCATTCTGGCGCACGCTCTCCATCGCATCTTCCCAGCTCTTGCGGATACCGATATCGAAACCTGCCGCATCAAGGCGCACGTCGGCGCCCATGATGCGCGACATTTCGATGTTGCCGACGCGGTCATACACGGCGTCGGAATAGTTCACCCAGTTCTCTTGCACCAGCACGCACTTCAGGCCAAGGTGCGCCGCCACCGCTGCCACCTGGCGTGTCTGGTTGGATTGGATGCCGCCGATCGATACCAGCGTGTCGTAGCCGCCCTCCAATGCTTCCGGGATCAGGTACTCCAACTTGCGCGTCTTGTTGCCGCCGAAGGCCAGGCCGCTATTGCAGTCTTCGCGCTTCATGTAGAGCTCAACTTTGCCGCCGAGATGGGCGCTCAGGCGCTTGAGCGGTTGAATCGGCGTCGGGCCGAAAGTCAGCGGATAGCGGGCGAATTTTTTCAGATTCATGCGTGATGCTCCTGGAGTGTGAAGGGATATCCACGCATCGGCACTGGCGAACAAGGACGGCATGGACTGCTCCTCCGATATCGGTGTGATGTGCGACGACGTGTGATGGTGTAGCGGTATGCGCTGGATTTCATTGTAGGAATTAATCTGCGCATCAGGGTTGCGAACTTGCGCTACTATTTGATGAGTAATACTTCAATTGATAATTTATGTTTATTTTTATTCTGAAAAAACAATCCATGAAAGCAATAAAATTGCGCAGCAAGAGTGCTGAAACGGAATCCTTCAACGACACACTCGATCGCACCGACCGCGCCATCCTCAAGCTGCTGCAACGCGACGCCTCGATTTCCAACGTCGCACTGGCGGCCAGGGTCAATCTCAGCGCGCCGGCCTGCCTGCGCCGGGTGGAGCGTCTCAAGGAGTTGGGATTGATCAAGGGCATCGTCGCGCTGCTTAATCCGCGTGCGCTGGATGCCGGCACGCTGGTGATGATCGGCGTGGTGCTGGATCGCTCCACGCCGGAATCATTCACCGCCTTTGAAAAGGCGGTGCAGAAAGTGTCAGGTTGCCTGGAGTGCCACGTCGTCACCGGCGAGTTCGACTACTTCATGCTGGTGCGCACCAAGGACAACGACAGCTTCAATCGCCTGCATGCCGAGCAGCTGCTGTATCTGCCCGGCGTACGCCAGGTGCGCACCTTTATGGTGATCAAGGAAGTGCTGTCGACGACCCAGCTGCATTTGTGAATGGCAAGGAACTCAGATGTCCTCGTTCAACTCGCCCAGCAGATAGTCGAGGAAGATTTCCACGATGCGCGGCAAGGTGCGTCCCGATAGCGTCTGCACCTCAACGTAGCGTCCATCAAGCGCACGATCGTGAATCGGCACCATCGTGAATTCACCCTTGGCAATCCGATAGCGTACCGTCACCGCCCCTGTGATCGACAGCGCGTCCCCTTCCAGCAGATAGTTGTGCAGCGTCTGGATGTAATTGCTGGTGAGGACGGGCTCGAATACCAGTTGCTGGCGGCTGCACGCCAGGTCGAACAGTTGCCGCAGCGTGGTGTCCGGATCGGGCAGCGCCAGCGGATAAGGCCGCAGTTGCGACAATGTCACGCTCTTGAACTTGCTCAGCGGATGGCCGTTGCGCATGAGTAGCAGCACCGGCGCCGGTTGCTGGTGCACGATCTTGATGTCCGGTTCAGGCAGGCGGTTGAAGGTCACGCCGATGTCGGCATTGCCGTCGCGCACCTGGCGCGAGACCATCGTCGGCGGTCCCACATATACCTGAAACTGAATCGCCGGATACTTTTGCTGGAAGCTGCGGATCAGCCGCGGCATGAAGTCGATGCCGAATCCCTCCGACGCCGCCACCCGGATGCGCCCGCTGCGCAAGCCCTTCAGCGCCAGCAGGTCAGCCACCACGCGATCCGCTTCCAGCCTCACCTTCTGCGCATGCGCGGCCAGCATTTCCCCGCCCGCGCTCAGCACCATGCCGCGCGGCCGGCGCTCGAACAGGACGGTGTCGAGCAATTCTTCCAGGCTCCTGATCTGACGGCTGATCGCCGAGCTGGCGACATTCAGGCGTTGCGACGCTTCAGCGATCGAGCCGCAACGCACCACTTCAAGGAAATAGCGCAGCGCAGTATCTTGCAAATATTGAGATTTCATGTCGGCCTTTGCGAATGCGATGCAGACGTCATCGCCACCGCTCGCAAGCAAGCAAAAAGCCTGCCTTCTCATTTCGGCAACGCAGGCTTAGGAATTCTCTAATTGTTGCAGCACCTCAATCGACCTAGTATCCACTCACGTTGTTGCTCAATTTGTTGCTCAATTTGTTGCTGAGTTTCATGCCGTTGTTTTTCAAACAATTCAGAATGGAAGGTCGGGAATGAACGCGAAAAAGAATGTGGCAAAGGGATCCGGAGCTGCGTGGGTACACAATGCACGACATGCGTTGCTGTTGGCGGGGGCTGCCGCGACGCTGTCGATATCCACCCCGGCATTGGCCAATAAGGCCAACGACACGCTGGTGTACGCCTCCGACAGCGAGGTCGAAAACATCAGCCAGTATCACAACAACCTGCGCGAAGGCGTCATCCTGGCCCACCTGATCTGGGACACGCTGGTCTTTCGCGATCCCAGGACCGGCGAGTACAAACCGCAGCTGGCCACCGCCTGGAAGTGGGAATCGCCGACCGCGCTCGTGATGGATCTGCGCCAGGGCGTGCAATTCCAGAACGGCGACAAGTTCAGTGCCGATGACGTCGTGTTCACCTTCAACTACGCCGTCTCCAACGAGTCCAAGGCCGTCACGCGTCAGAACACCGACTGGATCAAGGACGTCGAAAAGCTCGGCGACTACAAGGTGCGCATCAACCTCAAGCGTCCCTTCCCCGCCGCGCTGGAATATCTCGCCGGCCCGTTGCCGATTTATCCCGGCGTCTATTTCAAGAAACTCGGCCTGGAAGGATTCAGCAAGGCGCCGATCGGCACCGGTCCCTACAAAGCCACCAGCGTGGTGCCGGGACAGGGTGTGACACTGGTCAGGAACCCGAACTACTTCAAGGAAAGTCCGCAAGGCCAGCCGAAGATCGGCAACATCAAGTTCGTCGTGATCCCTGATCCGGAAACCCGTTCAGCGCAACTCATGACCGGCGCCATTGACTGGATCTGGCGCGTGCCGGCTGACCAGGCCGAGTCGCTCAAGACCACGCCGAAGATCACCGTGCAAAGCGGTGAAACCATGCGCGTCGGCTTCCTGACCATCGACGCCACCGGCACTTCGGGACCGAATTCGCCGTTCAAGGATCTGCGCGTACGCCAGGCAGTCAACTATGCGATCAACCGCAAAGGCATCGCCGACAACCTGGTGCGCGGCGGCAGCCAGCCGGTGTATACCGCCTGCTTCCGCACGCAGTTCGGTTGCGACGCCAAGGCCGTCATCAACTATGAATACAATCCCGCCAAGGCCAAGGAATTGCTGGCTGCAGCAGGTTATCCGAACGGCTTCGATACCGAGATCTACGCCTACCGCGAGCGCGAATTCGCCGAAGCCATCATCGGCGATCTGCACAAGGTCGGCATCCGCGCACGCCTGCGCTACATGAAGTTCGCCGCCCTGCTGACGGAATATCGCAGCGGCAAGACACCGCTCACCTTCCAGACCTGGGCATCCTTCTCGATCAATGATGCATCGGCGTTCACCGGCGTCTACTTCAAGGGCAACGCGGACGACATCACCAAAGACCCGCAATTGCGCCAATGGCTGGAAACCGCCGACAACTCGGTTGACCCTGCTGTGCGCAAGACCAACTACACGAAGTCGCTGGAATCGATTTCCAGGCAAGCCTTCATGGCGCCGATGTTCTCTTACTCCACCTTCTACGCCTATAACTCGCAGCTGAAGTTCCAAGGTTATCCGGACGAACTTCCGCGTTTCTATGAAGCGAGCTGGAAGTAGCTTCGCCACGGCGGACGGCCATCGTCGTCCGTCCAGCCAACCATGATCGTGATGAGGGCTTGCCGCCATGCTGATCTACATTTTGCGTCGCTTCGGTATCGCCCTGTGCGTTGCCGTGACGGTCTCCATCGTCAGTTTTTCACTGCTGCACATGTCGGGCGACCTGGCCACGGCGATCGCCGGGCCTGAAGCCAGCGCCACGCAAGTGGAAGCCATACGCGTGCAGTTCGGGCTCGACCGGCCGATGATGTCGCAGTACTTCGACTGGCTCGGCAAAGCGGTGCAACTGGATTTCGGCAAGTCGTTTTACTTTCAGGGGCCGGTCATGGAAATGGTGGCCGAGCGCTTGCCGGTCACCATGAAGCTGGGCGGCATCGCCTTGCTGCTGGCCGTCGCCGTCGCCATTCCGCTTGGCGTGTTGGCGGCGATTTATCGCGACACCTGGCTGGACCGCGTCGCACTCCTCATCGCGGTGGTAGGACAGGCCATGCCCAGCTTCTGGTTCGGCCTCAGCCTCATCCTGATTTTTTCGGTGACCCTGCACTGGCTACCGGTCGCCGGCAACGAAGGCTGGGAGAATTTCGTCCTGCCGGCGATCGCTCTCGGCTATTACGCCATGCCCGCAATGATGCGCCTGACGCGCGCCGGCATGCTGGAGGTGCTCGGTTCCGACTACATCCGTACGGCACGCGCCAAGGGCCTCAGCAAAGGCAAGGTCATTTTCAAGCATGCGCTGCGCAATGCCGTGATTCCGGTCGTCGCACTCGCTGCGGTGGAACTTGGCTTCATGCTCGGCGGCTCGGTGGTGATTGAATCGGTGTATTCGATGCAAGGCCTCGGCCAGCTCGCCTGGGACGCCATCTCGCGCAACGACTATCCGGTGGTGCAGGCGGTGGTGCTGATCATCGCGATGTTTTATATCGGCCTCACTTTCCTGGCCGACGTCATCAACGCGCTGCTCGATCCGCGCATCCGCACTCGCTGAGGAATCGCCATGACGACCATTTCCACTCCTTCCATGCCGACCAGCCAAACAACCGGTTTTGTACAGGCAACGCTCAAACCGGTGCCGCTGTGGCGGCGCAAGTTGAACCGCATGCTCGGCCATCGCGGCCTGGTGCTGGGTGCGGCCATCCTCGCCGTGATCGTGCTGGCGGCGCTGTTCGCGCCCTTGCTGGCGCCGCATGATCCCTTTGAGCAAAATGTCTCGCAACGCCTGATTCCGCCGATCTGGAACGCGCTCGGCAGTTGGGACCATGTACTCGGCACCGACAAGCTCGGCCGGGATTATCTGAGCCGCTTGATCTACGGCGCGCGCGTCTCGCTGATCATCGGTTGCGCTGCAGCGCTCATCTCCGGCGTGATCGGCACCACGCTGGGGGTTCTGGCCGGCTACTTCGGCGGCCGTGTCGATGCCTTGATCAGCTACGTCATCACTACCCGCTTGTCGATGCCGGTGGTGTTGGTTGCGTTGGCGATGGCCTCGCTGGTCGGCGGTTCATTGAAGGTCGTGATTATCCTGCTCGGCTTGCTGCTGTGGGACCGTTTCGCCGTGGTCACGCGTTCAGCGACGCAGCAGCTGCGCGACGCCGAATTCATCGCCGCCGCCAAGGCCATCGGCGCATCGACGCCCTACATTCTGGTGCGTGAGATTTTGCCCAACATCATGAGCGCACTGATTGTCGTCATTACCCTGGAAATGGCGCATGCGATCCTGCTGGAGGCAACCTTATCCTTTCTCGGACTCGGCGTGCAGCCACCGACGCCGTCCTGGGGTCTGATGGTCTCGGAAGGAAAGTCCTACATGTTCTTCAAGCCCTGGGTCATCGTGATTCCAGGTGTGGCATTGGCGATCCTGGTGCTCGCGATCAACCTGGTCGGCGACGGTCTGCGCGACGTCAACGCGCCTGACGGCCGCAACTGATAAGGAGACGATGATGAGCGTTCTTCTCGATGTAAAAAATCTGCGTGTCGATCTGCCGACCGAAAACGGCATGCTGCACGCCGTGCGCGGCATCGACTTCCAGGTCAAGCGCGGCGAGATGTTGTGCCTGGTCGGCGAATCCGGCTGCGGCAAATCGATGACCTCGCTGGCATTGATGGGACTGTTGCCGCGCAAGGCTGTCGGCACCGCCGATCGCATGACATTTGACGGCGTCGAATTGCTTGGCCTGCCGGAAAAAAAACTGAATCAGTTGCGCGGCCAGCGCATGTCGATGATTTTTCAGGAGCCGATGACTTCTCTCAATCCTTCGTACACACTGGGAAACCAACTCTGCGAAGCCATGCTGGAAAAGCCCGGCGTCACCCGCGCCGAAGCCCGCGATCGCGCCATCTACCTGCTGCACCGCACCGGCATCAGCAATGCCGAAGATCGTCTGCGTCAGTATCCGCACCAACTCTCCGGCGGCTTGCGTCAGCGCGTGATGATCGCCATGGCGCTGATGTGCGGTCCCGACCTGATCATTGCCGACGAGCCGACTACCGCATTGGACGTCACCATACAGGCGCAAATCCTGCGCATGATCCGTGAACTGCAGCGCGAGTTCGGCACGGCGGTGGTCTTCATCACCCACGACCTCGGCGTGGTGTCGCGCATCGCCGATCGCGTCGCCGTGATGTACGCCGGACAGGTGGTGGAAACCGCCGACGTCGGACAACTGTTCGCCTCGCCCCGGCATCCTTATACCCGCGGTCTGCTTGACTGCATTCCCGTACGCGGCAAGACGCTGCCGGGGAGCAAGCTGCAAGCCATTCCCGGCGTGGTGCCGAGCCTGGTCGGCAATATCGGCGGCTGTGTCTTCCGCAATCGCTGTTCGCTGGCTGACGCCGCCTGCGAGCAAGATCCGCCGATGCTCAATACCGCCGGCGGCGACAAGATTCACCATGTACGCTGTCACAAGGTGACGGCGGCAGACGCGCGGCAACTGAGCGAGGTGGCGGCATGAATATGAATGAATCCGTGCCAGCCGAAATATCGGCCACGCCTGCCGGTAGTGACATCGCGCTGGAACTCTGTGCACTGAGCAAGATATACGCACTCAAGCGCGGCATGTTCAAGACGCCCGGCAAGATCAGGGCTGTCAGCGATGTCTCGTTGCGTCTGTATCGCGGCGAAACGCTGGGTCTGGTCGGCGAATCCGGCTGCGGCAAGAGCACGCTGGCCAAGATGCTGCTGGGATTGCTGGAGCCGACTTCCGGCAATGTCCTGATCAACGGCCAGGAAGTCGATCCGACGCTGCGCAAGGAGAATGCGCGCCACATCCAGCCGATTTTCCAGGATCCGTATTCTTCGCTCAACCCGCGCAAGACCGTTGCCGAAATCGTCGGCCTGCCGTTGAAGCTGCATCGCATCGGCAGTTCCGCCGAGCAGCAGAAATCGGTGCGCCGGATCCTCGATCTGGTCGGCATGCCGGAGCGCACCTACGCCCAGTATCCGAATCAGCTGTCCGGCGGCCAGCGCCAGCGCGTGGCGATCGCACGCGCCCTGATCCTGCAGCCTGACATTCTGATTTGCGACGAGCCGACGTCGGCGCTGGATGTTTCGGTACAGGCGCAGATTCTCAACCTGTTGCTGGATCTCAAAGCCGAGTTCGGTCTCACGTATCTCTTCATCAGCCATGACCTCGGCGTGGTCGAGCATCTGGTCGACCGTGTCGCCGTCATGCACAAAGGCAGCATCGTGGAGTTGGAGACGCGCGAAAAGATTTTCTCCGACGCGCAGCATCCGTACACGCGCATGCTGTTGGCATCAGCGCTGACGCCCGAGCCTGGACTGGGTATTCCGGAGCTGGCCGTGAGCGGATAGAAAAAGACAGGAAACACGAAACGGCGCGCCGCTTTTCAGAACGACTTATTGATTTCATCGAATCTCATTTATATAACCGAGGAGAAGCAACATGAGCAGAGCACAAGCCATCGCGCAGGCCAGCGCCTATTTCGACGACGGCCGTTTCATGACGGCCTTGCAGAAACGCGTCGCCATCCGCACCGAGAGCCAGGAAGCTGCCAGCCGGCCGATTCTGTATGACTACCTGCTGCAGGAAATTCAACCTGAGCTCGAAGGCCTTGGCTTCACCTGCGGAGTGATCGACAATCCGCTGCCGGGTGGCACACCGTTCCTGCTGGCGGAGCGTCTGGAAGCCGATGCGGTCTTCACCCTGCTGACCTATGGCCACGGCGACGTCGTGCGCGGCTATGACAATCAATGGCGCGAAGGCCTCAATCCTTGGAAAATCGTCGTCGAAGGCGACCGCTGGTACGGTCGCGGCATCGCCGACAACAAGGCGCAACACACCATCAACTTCGCCGCGCTGGCCGAAGTCCTGAAACTGCGCGGCGGCAAGCTTGGCTACAACGTCAAGGTGATCCTGGAAATGGGCGAAGAAGCCGGCTCGCCGGGCCTCAGGGAAGTCGCCGAAAAATATGCAGAGAAGTTGAAATCGGATCTCTTCATTGCTTCCGACGGACCGCGTGTCAATGCGCCGACACCGACTATGTTCCTCGGCTCACGCGGCGGCTGCAATTTCGACCTGCGCGTCAATTCGCGCAACGGCGGCCACCACTCCGGCAACTGGGGCGGCTTGCTGCGCAACCCCGGCGTGCGCCTGGCCAACGCCATCGCTTGCCTGGTCGACGGCAAGGGCCGTATACGCGTGCCCAGCCTGCTGCCGGATGCCTTGCCGCAGAGCGTGCGCAACGCACTGCGCAATGTCGAAGTCGGCGGTGGCCCTGACGATCCGGAGGTTGACGTGGACTGGGGGGAGCCGGGCCTGACGCCGGCCGAGCGGGTATTCGGCTGGAACACGCTGGAAGTGCTGGCGTTCAAGACCGGTAATCCGGAAATGCCGGTCAATGCGATTCCCGGCCATGCCTCGGCACATTGCCAGATCCGTTTCGTGGTCGGCAGCGACGACAAGAATTTCATCGCCAACATCCGGGGGTATCTCGACGCGCATGGTTACACCGACGTTGAGGTCTCGCTGTCCGGCATCCAGTTCACCGCGACCCGCCTCAATCCGGACGATGAATGGGTACGCTGGGGTCTGGCGTCGATGCAGGAGACCAGCGGCAAGCAGCCGACCTTGTTGCCCAATCTGGGCGGCTCGTTGCCCAACGACGTGTTCTCCGACGTGCTCGGCTTGCCGACACTGTGGGTGCCGCACTCGTATCCTGCCTGCTCGCAGCATGCACCCAACGAGCATATACTTGCCAGCGTATCGCGCGAGTCATTGCAAGTCATGGCCGGCTTGTTCTGGGATTTGTCAGAACAGGGCGCGCAAGTGCTGGCGCGCAGAACAATGCTCGCCGTCGCGGCCTAGGAGCCGAATTTCCGGAGTGAACACATGAGTACAGAGTTTTGCCGGATCGCCGATCTGGACGACGTCAAGGATGAGCTGGTCGGGATCCGCCGTCACATCCACCAGCATCCCGAATTGTCATATGAAGAAGTCGATACCGCAGCGCTGGTGGCGGCACGCCTGGAAAGCTGGGGCTATGCCGTCGCGCGCAACATCGGCGGCCACGGCCTGGTCGCCACCTTGCGTTCCGGCAGCAGCACGCGCAGCATCGGCGTGCGCGCCGATATGGATGCGCTGCCGATCAACGAAATGACCGGCCTCTCCTATGCCAGCGAACGCCAGGGGAAAATGCACGCCTGCGGCCACGACGGCCACACCGCGATGTTGCTCGGCGCGGCATTGCAGTTGTCGCGCACGCGCAATTTCGACGGCACCGTCAACCTGATCTTTCAACCGGCGGAAGAAGCCGGCTTCAACAGCGGCGCCGTACAGATGATCAGGGATGGATTGTTCGAACGCTTTCCCTGCGATGCGATCTTCGGCATGCACAATCATCCGGGGGTGGAAACTGGCACCTTCATGTTTCGCGCCGGCCCGTTCATGGCAGCTTGCGACACGGTAAAGATCAAGATCCTCGGCAAGGGTAGCCACGCAGCGCGTCCGCACCAGTCGATCGATCCACTGGTCGCCGCCAGCAGTCTGGTGATGGCTTTGCAGACCGTGGTGTCACGCAATATCGATCCGATGGAAGCTGCGGTGGTGACGGTCGGTTCGCTGCACGCCGGCCATGCAGCCAATGTGATTCCGGAGCATGCCACGATGGAACTGAGCGTGCGCTCCTTCAAGCAAGGGGTGCGCGAACTGCTGGAGCAGCGCATCCGCGCGCTGGTGCAATCTCACGTTGAAGGTTACGGCGCCAAAGCGGAAGTCGAGTACATCCGCGGCTATCCGGTGCTGGTCAATTCAGAGGCTGAAACCGAGTTCGCGAAACAGATCGCGGTGGAACTGGTCGGCGCAGACAAGATCATTCCGTCGTTCCCGCCGATCGCCGGCAGCGAAGATTTCGCCTATTTCCTGCAGCAGCGTCCGGGTTGTTTTCTACGCGTCGGCAACGGTGCAGGAAAGCCGATGCTGCACAACGCGCACTATGACTTCAGCGACGACAATGTCACTGTGGGTGCGGCTTACTGGACGCGTCTGGTGGAACGGTACTTGCAGGCGCAATAAGCCGGAAGGAAAAAGCCGCCTTGCCCATGGTTGCGTTAAAGATGCATCGAATTGACTGGCTTCGCGCTTATCTGGACGTTGTTTCGCCCGTTCCCCTTGGCCGCATATAGCGCGCTGTCAGCGGCATTCAACACTGCATTGATGGAATCATGGACAGTGCTGTCGTACATGGCTGCGCCGATGCTCGCCGAAATATGGCCAATTTGGCTTTTCGCGTGTGGGATATTGAGTGCTTCGATTGCGCCCCGAATTTTCTCGCCGACGTGGAGGGCCCCGTCTGCGTCTGTTTCCGCCAGCACGACGATGAACTCTTCTCCACCATAGCGTGCAGCGAGGTCCGAACTTCGCGGCAACTGCGTGGAGATGGCGCGGGAGACGGATACAAGAACGTCGTCTCCTTTTTGATGGCCATAGGTGTCGTTGTAAAATTTAAAGTAATCGACATCGATGAACAGAATCGAAAATATCCCCCTGCCGCGCCGGCTTCTGCTCCACAGATCGCCTAGCGCGTTGTCCAGCGCGCGCCGATTGAGCAGCTTCGTCAAGTCGTCGACAGACACCAGTTCCTGCAATCTTTCCTCGGCCCGACGTCGTTTCTTGAGCTCGTTTCGCAATATGTAAAAAAGCGCCATGCAGACGACGGTGAAGACCAGCATCGCACCGCCGAGAGCGTAGAGGCTTTCCGTCCAATGACTGAAAATATGCTTTTCGGAACGACCAACAAAGACAACCAGCTGCGTCCCGGGAACATTCCGGAAGGCGTACAAACGTTTTACGCCATCGGTGACAGCCCGGGCGAAGAAGCTACCGCTCTCCTGTTGAATCAGCGATTTTATCCGCAAGAAATTGTCGCTGGAACTGATGTCGCGACCAATCATTGACGCAGCATACGGCAGCCGCATGTAGACCACGCCGCTGCGAGCGTAGAGAGACATCACGCCATCTTCGCCCAACGCAATTCCGCTGAACAATTCACGAAAATAGGAAAGATCGAGAGCCATGACCACGACACCCGCAAAACTGCCGTCTTGATTGGATAGGCGCTTGGACAAGACGACGACCTGAAGCTCCCGATCGAACTTGGCCGTAATGGGCGGCGAAATATACAGGCCGGTTTCCGGCCGGTCTCGCTGAACCGTGAAATAGAGGCGATCGCCATACGTATTGGCCGGGGTACCCGGCAGGGACGACACCGCGACTTTTCCAGCGGCGTCAAGCACCGCCATGACGATTACATGCTTCGCCGCAGCCACGCTGCCGAAAAGGTAGGAATATTGCTGGTTGTGGGTCAGCTGCCGAAACAGGGGATCTTGATAGCGATTAGCCAGGGCATCCAGAGACAACGACAGTATCTCTATATTCCGCACGATGTCGCGCTGAGCCATCAGCGTGATGTTTTGCGACGTCTCGACAGCGTATTGGCTTGCTTCCTCATGACTCTTGTACAGCATCCAGCCAAACAAGCCGAATACCATTGCCATCAACAGAGCCGCACTTATTTTAAGAGCCTTCCCTAAACGCTTAATTTTAAAACCCCATCTGTTCTATTTGTTTGATCGCAAGCATGACAACGCTTCCGCCCCTGAATCCGACAGCCGTAATTAACGCACAAAAGCCTGTGTTTCAACAGCTTGCCGAAACGGAACGTATGCCACAGACGACATTTACTCTTGGCTGCACGTGCAGTCTTCCGTGCTAACTATTTCATGTAGTTAAACCACCAGATCACGCCGAACTCTTGCCGTCATGCCCCGGCAGCGTCGCGTCGGGAGCATGGATCGCATGTCAATCAAGAACGACAAAAACGGCTATCGAGGACAGATTATTTCTTTGACAATATTTTCAAAAATGCTATTTCTTCTCTCGCGAAGCAGCTGATTTACAGGTGCTTGGCCACCCTCGCTATCAGAACCTCATTGGAAATGACACCTCTGGTTTATAAATTTTCACCTGAAACGCGGCAAAGTTGTTTGATGGTCTTACCAATTAATTGGTATTATCTCGATTCCCAAGCAGGACCATGCGCCGCAGTCGCCACGATGGCGCCTTATTTAGACCAACCACCAAAGGAAGAGCAATGAAATTACTCCGTTACGGCCCTGTCGGCCAAGAAAAGCCAGGCATCCTGGATCAGGCCGGCAAGATCCGCGACCTGTCGGCACATATCAAGGACGTCAACGGCGCCGCTCTGGATGACGCTACCCTGGCGAAAATCCGCGCACTGGACCTGCAAAGCCTGCCGGTGGTCGACGGCAATCCACGTATCGGCGCCTGCGTCGGCAACATCGGCAAGTTCATCTGCATCGGCCTGAACTACGCCGACCACGCTGCTGAATCCGGCCTGCCCATTCCAGCCGAACCAGTCGTGTTCAACAAGTGGACATCGGCCGTGGTCGGTCCCAACGACGACGTCAAGATCCCACGCGGCTCCAAGAAGACCGACTGGGAAGTCGAACTGGGCGTGGTCATCGGCAAGGCCGCTTCGTACATCGAAGAAAAGGATGCGCTGTCGCACATCGCCGGCTATTGCGTCGTCAACGACGTCTCCGAGCGCGAATACCAAACCGAACGCGGCGGCACCTGGGACAAGGGCAAGGGTTGCGACACCTTCGGTCCGATCGGCCCATGGCTGGTGACGCGCGATGAAATCGCCAACCCGAACAACCTGCAACTGTGGCTGGAAGTCGACGGCAAGCGCTACCAGAACGGCAACACCAACACGATGATCTTCAACGTGCCGTTCATCATTTCCTACCTGAGCAAGTTCATGAGCCTGCAACCGGGCGACGTGATCTCGACAGGTACGCCTCCAGGCGTCGGCATGGGCGTCAAGCCGAATGCTGTCTACCTGACTGCCGGCCAAACCATGCGCCTGAGCATCGAAGGCCTGGGCGAACAACAGCAAAAGACTGTCAACGCATAAAACTTGCTTTTGTTCCTACTGCGAAGCCGTGATCCGGCGTCGGGCGGTGCTCGGAATCTCATGTACTGAAGTACATTCCGGTTCCTGCGCTCCGTCCGCCACCGGCTGACGACTTCTCGCTACGGAACAACAACAAGTTTGACGCGATAAGAACTGCCCGCAGAGGCAGATTCCAACAGGTCACCTCAAGAGCAAAGAGAACGGAGTTCACATGAATCATTACGATTTCCAGGGTCGCAGCGCGATCATCACCGGCGGTGCGCAAGGCATCGGTTTCGCCATCGCCGAACGTCTGCTGCAAGGCAAGGCCAAAGTCGTCCTGTGGGACCTCGATGAGAAGTTGCTGCAGGAAGCGCGCGCCAAGCTCGAGTCGCTCGGCAACGTCGAAACCGTCGCCGTCAACATCGCCGACCAGGCCGCCGTGCAACGCGCCATCGAAGCCACTGAAAAAGTCACGCAATCGATCGACGTGCTGGTGCACAGCGCCGGCATCGCGGGCCAGAACGGCCTCGTCGCCGACTACTCGCCGGAAGAATGGCGCCGCGTCATCGACATCGACCTGAACGGCGCGTTCTACGTCAACCAGGTGGTGGTGCAACGCATGATCGCGCAAAACTACGGCCGCATCGTCAACATCGCTTCCATCGCCGGCAAGGAAGGCAATCCGACCGCGTCCGCCTACAGCGCCGCCAAGGCAGGCCTGATCGCCCTGACCAAGAGCCTCGGCAAGGAAACCGCGACCAAGAACATCGCCGTCAACGCGATCACCCCGGCTGCGGCGCAAACCCGCATCCTGGAACAATGCACCCAGGCCCACATCGACTACATGCTGTCGAAGATCCCGCGCGGACGCTTCGTCAAAGTGGAAGAGATCGCCGCCATGGTGAGCTGGCTGGTGTCGGAAGAAAACTCGTTCACCACCGCATCGGTCTTTGACCTGTCCGGCGGCCGCGCGACATATTGACCCGGCACTGAATCACTACTGATCCAGCCGGAATCAAACGGATAGCGTCCGCCGCACCGGCGGCGGCGCATTGAACATGCGTCGAGCTATCCGCCAATAATAAAAATTACTACAGCCTGTTTGCCCGGCATGCCACAAGCATTCCGGGTCGGCATGCTGCGCCCTTTTATTGCTTCAGAGGAGAGATGTTATGGCAGCAGTACCCTATCCGGCCACCGCGCAGGATATCCAGGAATCCAATCTATACCGCCGCATCACGCTGCGCTTCGTGCCGCTGCTCGTGATCTGCTTCGTGTTCGCTTATCTCGACCGCGTCAATATCAGTTTCGCCAAGTTGCAGATGCAGCAGGATCTCGGTTTCTCCGACGCCGTCTACGGCCTCGGCGCGAGTATCTTCTTCGTCGGCTACTTCCTGTTTGAAATCCCGAGCAACATGATCCTGCACAAGGTCGGTCCGAAGCGCTGGATCGCCCGCATCATGGTCACCTGGGGCATCGCCTCGGCGGCGATGATGTTCGTCACCAATGAAACCGGGTTCTACATCCTGCGTTTCCTGATCGGCAGCCTTGAAGCCGGCTTCGTGCCGGGCGCGCTGTATTTCTTCACCAACTGGTTCCCGTCGCAACGCCGCGGTCGCATCAATTCGCTGTTCATGGCGGCCATCGCCCTGTGCGGCATGATCGGCGGCCCGATCTCGGGCGGCATCATGAAGTTCACCCACGGCGTGAGCTCGCTGCACGGCTGGCAATGGCTGTTCCTGCTGGAAGGCATTCCGTCGATCGTGCTCGGCGTGATCTGCTGGATCGTCATCGACAACAAGATCGAAGACGCGCGCTGGCTGAAAGACGATGAAAAGAAACTGCTGCTGGCCCGCCTCGCAGCCGAGCCGAAGAGCGAAGCGGTGCATTCCTTCCGCGACGCGCTCAAGCAGCCGTCGACCATCACTATGTCGCTGATCTACCTGGTGCTGGCTTCCGGCATCTACGGCCTGGTGTTCTGGATGCCGCAACTGATCAAGACCGCCGGCACCGACGACACCTTCATCATCGGCCTGATCACGGTGATTCCTTACCTGTGCGCCGCCATCGGCATGATCCTGATCGGCCGCAGCTCGGACCGCACCGGCGAACGCCGCTGGCACCTGGCAGGTTGCGCGCTGGCCGGCGCCGTCGGTTATGCCGTGAGCGCCTACTTCGGCAGCAACACGCTGGTGCTGGTGGTCGGCCTGTCGTTCGCCGCAACCGGCATCATCGCCGGCATCGGCCTGTTCTGGATCCTGCCTCCGCGCGTGCTGACCGGCGCCGCAGCGGCCGGCGGCATCGCACTGATCAACTCGGTCGGCCAGCTCGGCGGCATCATCACGCCGTACATGGTCGGCAAGATCCGCGACATCACCGGCAGCGCTTCGCTGGGCCTGTACGTGGTGGCGCTGGAATGCCTGGTCGGCGCGGCCTTGCTGTTGTGGGCGCTGCCCAAGCGCATCTACTTCCGCGAACCCGTCGCCAAGTAATCATGTCGTTGTCCGCAGCATGAAAAAAGCCGCCCTCGGGCGGCTTTTTTTGCTTCGAAAAATACCTCAGCGCAGCCGTGCCGGAGCGGCGGTGATGTCGATTTCGCGCCGCGCGCGTGGCGCCTGTCCGGTGCTCAGCTCGTGCCCCAGCTTGAACACGCTGACGATGCGCGCCAGGTTGGCGGCCTGCTGCTGCAGCGATTGCGCGGCGGCGGCGGCTTCTTCGACCAGCGCGGCATTCTGCTGCGTGACGCCGTCCATCTGCGTCACGGCATGCTTGACCTGGTCGATGCCCTCGCTCTGCTCACGGCTGGCGGCGGATATCTCGCTGACCACATCGGTCACGCGCTTGACGCTGGCAACCACCTCATCCATGGTCACACCGGCCTTTTCCACCAGCTTGGTGCCGGCGCCGACCTTGTCCACCGAGTCGCCGATCAGTTGCTTGATTTCCTTGGCCGCGGCGGCGCTGCGTTGCGCCAGGCTGCGCACTTCCGACGCTACCACGGCAAACCCGCGGCCTTGCTCGCCGGCCCGCGCCGCCTCGACCGCTGCGTTCAACGCCAGGATATTGGTCTGGAAGGCGATGCCGTCGATCACGCTGATGATGTCGACAATCTTCTTCGACGACGCGTCAATCGAGCGCATGGTCGAAATCACGGCGCCGACCACGTCGCCGCCTTCAGCCGCGACGCCCGATGCCGAGGTCGCCAGTGCATTGGCCTGCACGGCATTGTCGGAGTTCTGTTTGACGGTCGCCGACAATTGCTCCATCGCTGCAGCGGTCTGTTCAAGCGAACTGGCCTGCTCTTCCGTACGCGAGGACAGGTCGAGATTGCCGCTGGCGATCTGGCTCGATGCGGTGGCGATGGCATCGGTGCCGCCGCGCACGTCGCCGACGATTTTCAGCAGGCTGCCGTTCATGTCTTTCAATGCGGACAACAGCATGCCGACTTCATCCTTGCTGCGCACTTCAATGTGCGCGGTCAGGTCGCCGTCGGCGATCGAACGCGCCACGCCGACCGCGACAGTCAGCGGACGCGTGATGTTGACGGTCAGGTACCAGGCGCTGCTGACGCCGAACAACAGGATCAGCACGCCCAGCACGATCAACAGCGTACGGCCGGTCTGGGCCATGCGTTCGATGTCGGTGGCGGTGTCGTCGATGCTCTTGCGCTGCATCGTCAGCAGATTCTGCAGTGCATCTTTGAGATCATTGGCGCGCGGCATGAAGGCGCTTTCCAGCAAACGATTGGCTTCGTCCAGGTCGCCGGCCGCCTTGGCCTTGCGCATCTGGTCGCGCGCCGCGACGTACAACGAACGCTGCGTCTCGATCTTCTTGAACAGCGTCAGTTCCTGTTCGCTTTCCAGGATCGGTTGCAGCTTCTTGAGCAGCTCGGTCGAGATCTTCGACGAGGCCGCATCTTCCTTGGCGAAGAACGGCGCCAGCGCCGGATCGGTGCTCTTGGCGATCGCCGTCACGCGCGTGATGGAAGTTTGCACGATCGGGAACCAGTCGCTGATGAGGCGTTCTTTTTCCAGCGGACGCTGCATCATGGCCTTGGTGGCGTCGGTCACGCCTTGCAGGCGCCAGATGCCGATGCAGATGATGGTAATGGCCAGCAGCAGAATGATGGAGAAGCCCAGCGCGAGTCGTTTGCCGATCTTCAGGTTGGCAAGAATGTTCATAGAAGTCTCTGTTCTTATGCGATATTGGAATGACAACGAATGCAGCAGGAATGCATGGAGATTTCCCACGGCGGCGCGCAAGTATAGCGTTGGGGATGCGGCGTCATTCGCCGGATCAGCGAGGGAAATTGGCGTCAAGAAATAGAAAAGCCGCCTGACGGCGGCTTCCTGTTTTGGTGCGGTTTCACTGTATCAGGCTGTAAACACTGTTAACAAGCCGTTTTCAGCCCATGTCAGCAAGTTGCACGCCTGAGCATGCCGGCGCGCATCTTGTCATAGCACCAATTGAACACCAGCGTGTAAGGAAGAAAAAACAACACCAGGCCGATGTCGAGTACGAAGGCCTCGATCAGTCCGATATTGAGCCACCAGGCGGCCAGCGGCACCACGGCCAGGATCAGGCCGGCTTCGAACACGACGGCGTGGACGATGCGCACCGCGAAGCTGCGCTCGGCGGCGGGCGCCTTCCAGCGGCGTTCGAGGCGGTCGAACACGGTGTTGAAGATGACGTTCCAGGTCATCGCCACCAGTGAAATCATCAGCGTCAGCGCGCCGGCGTGCGCGAACGACACGCCCAGCAGCCACGACATCACCGGTGCGCACAACAGCAGCGCAACGATTTCAAACAGCACCGCGTGCAGGAAACGTTCATACAGGGATTTCTCTTGGTTCATGGATTCTCTCCTTGGGAATGCCTCGATTATCGACGGTTCCACTGATAGAATGAAGTTATTAACCATCGGAATATCCGATATATAAACGAGACCTGATGCATTCCCTCGACGCTCTGCTGATGTTCATCGAAGCCGCCAACCTCGGCTCGTTTTCGGCCGCTGCCCGCAAGCTGGGCAGGCAGCAATCCAGCGTCAGCGAAGCCATCGCCAATCTGGAAATCGATCTCGGCGTGACGCTGTTCGACCGCAGTACGCGCAAGCCGACGCTGACCGAACACGGCCACGCGCTGCTCACGCATGCGCGTCAGCTGCTCGACGCCAACGACAAGCTGAGCCGGGCAGCGCAACAACTGGCGGGTGGCCGCGAGGCCCAACTGAGTTTTGCGTTGTCCGACACCTATCAATCCGACGTGTTTGAAAAAAGCCTGGCGCAACTCGAGCAGCGCTTTCCCGACCTCAGCCTGGAGTGCCTGATCGCCGAAGATGAAGACGCCGTCGACCTGGTGCAATCGGGTCGCGTGCAGCTGGCACTGGTGGCGGCGCAACCGTCTTATCCGCCGGACATCGGCTTCGAGACCATCGCCGACCAGTCCGAGATCGGCCTGTATGTCAGCACCGCACATCCGCTGGCGCAGGCCGCGCACATCAGCGGCGACATGCTGCGCCAGGCGCGCGAGCTGCGCGTGAACACTTACACGCATCGCGACCAGGCGCGACGGCAGCAACCCGGATTGCACTGGTCGGCATCGAGTTACCTGATCTTGCTGGAGATGACTGAACTGGGATTCGGCTGGGCGGAATTGCCGCGCTGGGTGGTCAAGCGTTTCGGCGCGGCGGAACTGAAGGAGTTAAAGGTGCATGGCTGGCCGCGCAGCATCCGCGTGCATGTGATCTGGTCGCGCGAACGCGGACTGGGACAGGCCGGCGCATGGCTGTGCAATACCTTCCTGCAAACGCCGGCCTGAAAATTTCACCGCTTAAAACTGTTCCCAGTCGTCGTCCGACACGGCGGCCGGCAAGCGCTTAGGTGTCGCTGCAGGGGCGGAGACGGCTGTCTTCACTGCGCTTTTTACCAGCCCTGGCGCTGGCTTGTGCGGCGCGCTTTTCGTGGTTGCCGCAGTGGACACAATGACGACCGGCTTGACCTGAACCGCTGCCAGGTTCTTGCCTGTCGCATGCGCGCTGTCCAGCGTGAAGATGCCGACCACCTGCGTCAGCGTCGCCGCCTGGTCCTGCAGGGATTGCGCGGCCGCCGCAGCCTGCTCCACCAGCGCTGCGTTCTGCTGCGTGGTTTCATCCATCTGCGCGATTGCGCGATTGACCTGCTCGATGCCTTCGCTCTGCTCCTGGCTGGCCGAGCTGATTTCGCCGACGATGTCGGTCACGCGCTTGACGCTGGCGACCACTTCCGCCATCGTCGCGCCGGCCTGTTCCACCAGCTTGCTGCCGGAGTCGACCTTGTCGACCGAGTCGCTGATCAGTTCCTTGATTTCCTTCGCCGCCGAGGCCGAGCGCTGCGCCAGGCTGCGCACTTCCGACGCCACCACGGCAAAGCCGCGACCCTGTTCACCGGCGCGCGCCGCCTCCACTGCTGCGTTCAACGCCAGGATATTGGTCTGGAAAGCGATGCCGTCGATGACGCTGATGATGTCGACGATCTTCTTCGATGAAGCGTTGATGGCGCCCATGGTGTCGACCACTTGCCCGACCACGCTGCCGCCCTGCACCGCCACTTCGGAAGCGGATACGGCCAGCTGATTGGCCTGGCGCGCGTTGTCGGCGTTCTGCTTGACGGTCGAGGTCAGTTGTTCCATTGCGGAAGCGGTTTCTTCCAGCGATCCGGCCTGCTGTTCGGTGCGCGTGGACAGGTCCATGTTGCCGCTGGCGATCTCGGCCGAGGCAGTGCTGATGGTGTCGGTGCCGGTGCGCACCTGGCCGACGATGCGTTGCAGATTGTCGTTCATGGTCTTGAGCGCCAGCAGCAGCTTGCCGGTTTCATCCTTGCGGCTGGTGTCGATGCGCGAGCTCAGGTCGCCTGCCGCAACCGTCTCGGCAATGCCGAGCGCCTGCTTCAGGGGACGGATGATGCTCAGCGCCAGGCGCCAGGCGAATACCCAGCCGGCGACGAACAGCAGCGCGCCGAAGGCGATCAGCAGGTTGCGGCTTTGCTTGTATTGATCCTGGATGCTGGCGGCGATCTCATCGATGCCGGAGCGTTGCAGGTCGAGCAGTTGCTGCAGGGCGTCGAGGTAGCCCTTGGCAGCTACCGGAAAGTCCTTTGCCAGGATGCGTGCGGCTTCTTCCACGTTGCCGTCGGCCTTGGCTTTGGAGATGGCGTCACGCGCCACGATGTAGCTTTTGCGCACCGTCGCCAGTTGCGCGAACAGGGCCTTTTCCTTGTCGCTGCCGAGCAGGCCTTCAAGCGTCTTTTGCTGTTCGTTGGACAGCTTGGTGGCGGTGGCGGCGTCTTCGGCGAAGAACGCGCTCAGGCTGGGATCGGAACTCTTGGCGATTGCCGTGGTACGGCGCACGCTGGTGTGGATGGTGCGATACCAGTCCGACACCAGGCGTTCCTTGGCGAGCGGTTTTTCCATCATGGATTGCGTGGTCTCGGCCACTTCATGCAGGCGCCAGATGCTCAGCGCGATGACCGCGATGGCGGAAAACAGGATGATCGCAAAGCCAAGATTGAGACGTTTGCTGATATTCATATTGGCAAAGAAATTCATTTTTATCTTTCTGTGAATGTCGATCCCGGTCCCCTTCGTGGAAGCTCTTCGCGCGCAGCACGCAGCAAGCAGCCCGGAATGGCCAGTATTGTCTGCAATAAGGCGGCATCAGAGCTATTGGTATTTCTACCTAGGAAATCGCCGCATCGCCTTCTTACCATCGCAACATGTCCGCTTCATGAAATGCTGCGCGGACGGCATTGCGCCGCAATGTTGTCGATGATGCAAAACCAGGGGAAAATTTAAGCGCGAGGTTGGCAACTGAAATGACAACTGCCGCCGGCGATAGCGGAAGGGATTGCATCCTCTGCCGTGCAAATGAAAAGGCCCGCCGCAATGCACATGCGGCAGGCCTTTTCTACGGACCGGAAATGGGACGGATCAGTGTTGCGGCCGCAACGTCAGGCGCGCTTCCAGTCCGCCGCCGGTGCGGTTATGCAATGACAGCTTCGCATCCATCGCCAGCGTCAGCTGGCGGGCGATCGCCAGTCCGAGCCCGGTGCCGCCGGTGTTGCGATTGCGTGAAGTCTCCAAGCGCACGAAGGGTTCGAACACTGCGTCGAGCGACTCGGCCGGGATGCCGGGACCGCGGTCGAGCACGGCAATGCTCACCACTCCATCGGCTTGCGCGCTGACTTCCAGCTCCGCCGCGCCGCCGAACTTGAGCGCGTTGTCGACCAGGTTGCCGAGGATGCGCTTGAGGGCCTGCGGACGCGTCACCAGCGCCGCGCCGACGGCGCCGTGCAGCGACACTTCATTACCGGCGTCGACGTAGTCGCACACCAGGCTGTCGAGGAGCGCGTCGGGATCGATGCGGATCGGCGCTTCCGCTGCGCCATGCAAGGTGCGCGCATAGGCCACGCCTTCCTTGACCAGCGTCTCCATCTCCTGCAGATCCTGTTGCAGCTTGGCGTGTTGCGGTCCTTCATCCATCACGTCGACGCGCAAGCGCATGCGCGTGATCGGCGTCTGCAAGTCGTGTGAAATCGCCGCCAGGATTTGCATGCGCTCGGTCATGTAGGTAGCGATGCGGTCCTGCATGGCGTTGAAGGCCTTGGCTGCGCGGGCAACTTCAGAGGGGCCGTCTTCCGGCAAACGCGCCGCCTTGAGATCGGGGCCGAGCGTGTCCGCTGCAGCCGCCAGCGCATGCAGCGGCCGCGTCGCCAGCCGCACCGCCAGCCAGCAGCACGCCGCCAGCACGATCAGCTGCAAGGCCAGCACCAGCGGCAGCCACGGCGACATCGGTACACCGGACATGGGGCGCAAGTCGATGGTCAGCGGCGTGCCGTCAGTCAACTTCAGATGCACTTGCATGCGCTCCTTGTCGCCGGGCACGGCGTTGACGGTCAGTGCGTATTCGGTGCCGATGCCGTCGGCGATCGACTTCGCCACCATCTTCGACAGGCGCGCATCGGGAGGCGTGCCGGTGATGCCGGGACCGAGAATGAATTCATAACTGCGGCGCGCCAGGCGCGGCAACCATTGCGCGCGCTCGGCCGGCGGCAGGTGATCGAGCAGCGCGACGGAGCTGGCCGCTTCGCGTTCGATGTAGCCCATCATGACGTTGGTGGTGGCCTGGTCGCGCTCGGTCAGCGTCAGCCAGAACGACAGCGTCTGCGCCAGCACCAGGCCGATGCAAAGGATCAGCGCCAGCCGGGCGAACAGCGTGCGCGGCCAGCTCAGTACGGAAAATGTCATTGCTCGCCTTCGATCAGTGTGACGGCCGCGGAGAAGACATAGCCTTCATTGCGCAGCGTCTTGATGTAGCGCGGCTCGCGCGCGCCGTCCAGCAGGCGCTGGCGCAGGCGGCTCACCAGCAGGTCGATGGAACGGTCGAAAGGATCCGATGCGCGTCCCTGCGTCAGGTTGAGCAGCTGGTCGCGCGTGAGCACGCGTTGCGGATGGTCGAGGAACACGCGAAGCAGGCGGTATTCGGCGCCGCTCAGCGCCACCATGGTGCCGTCCCGGTCCAGCAGGTGACGCGCCGTGGTGTCCAGCCGCCAGTCGCCGAAGCCGAGCATCTGGACCGCTTCCGTGACCTGCATGTTGGGCGGCAGCATGCGCGCGCGACGCAGCACCGAACGGATCCGCGCCATCAGTTCGCGCACTGCGAACGGCTTGGTGAGGTAGTCGTCGGCGCCCATTTCGAGGCCGACGATGCGGTCGGTTTCTTCGCTGCGCGCGGTCAGCATCAGCACCGGCACGGCCTTGAATTTTCCGACGCGCAATTCGCGGCACAGCACCAGGCCGTCTTCGCCGGGCAGCATCAGGTCGAGCACGATCAGGTCCGGCGCGCCCTGCTCCAGCACCGCGCGCATCTGGCGCCCGTTGGCGGCCAGCGACACGCGCATGCCGTTTTTCTCAAGGTAGGCGGCCAGCAGTTCGCGGATGCCGCGGTCGTCGTCGACGATCAGGATGTGGTCTTGGTTTTCCATGCGGCGATCATACCTTAGCGCGTTTTCGCCGGCTCACCCGGCCTGTACCGGCCACGTTGAGCAGCGAGCAATACACGGGCTTGGCCAGCTCGGCTGCAAACCCGCCGGCCAGGAACGCGAAGATCGCCAGAAAGCGCCTCAGAGTCTTCACGCATCCTCCAGCACGGACAAACTGGCGCCATCGGCCACACCGGCTTCCAGTGCATACGGATCGACGCCTTCGAGGCAGCCGATATTGGCGCGCCAGAGATTGGGCGCCTTGCGGGTCTGGTGGAATGGATAGATGCCGCAGTGCTTGCAGAAATAGTGCTTTGCGGTCCGGGTGTTGAACTGGTACAGCGTCAGCGATTCTTCGCCGCTGACGATCCTGACGTCGGCGACGTCGATCATCGGCGTCATCAATGCGCCCTTGCGGCGGCACAGGCTGCAGTTGCAGCGCCCGGCCGGCGTCAGCGCGGTGCGAACTTCAAAATGGACGGCGCCGCAGTGGCAGGAGCCTTTGTAGAGTCCGGCGGTCATGTTTTTCTCCTTCAGGTGGTTGGCAATGATTGCATTTATAAACCAATGCGAAAACAAATCCCGGGATGATTTGTGTCCCAATGTATCCGGCGCAACTACCTACACAAAACATTGCACCCGTGTGCTGTTGCAGACACAAGCCAGATACGTGCGGGCGTTCCAATACGGTCATCGCAACCCACATTGGAAATCGCCATGCACAGCTTCCTCGAAACGCCCTTTGCCCTGCTGGCCGGCCTGCTGACCATCGCTTCCCCGTGCGTGCTGCCGGTGCTGCCGATCTTGCTGGGCAGCGCGGTCACGGAGCCGGGCAAGTCACCCAACCGCACCCGCCCGCTGTTCATCATCGCCGGCTTCATCCTGAGCTTCTCGGCCTTCGCCATGCTGCTGGGCGCGGTGTCGGGCACCGTGCACGTGGCGCAGGAAGCCTTGCGCAATATCGCTATCGCGCTGCTGGCGCTGTCCGGCCTGCTGCGCCTGTGGCCGCGCCCGTATGAATGGCTGGTGGCGCATTTGCAGGCGCCGCTGCAACGCATGCATGCCGCACGCGGCGTACCCAAGGTGCATGCCGGCAATACCGGCGGTTTCGTCCTCGGCATGTCGCTGGGCGCGGTCTGGACGCCTTGCGCCGGTCCCGTTCTGGCTTCGATCCTGGTGCTGGTGGTGAAGGCGCAAGACCTCGGCTGGTCGGCCCTGCTGTTGCTGATGTACGCCATCGGCGCCGCGATTCCGATGCTGGCGATTCTTTACGGCGGCCAGTACATCAGTCGTCATGTACGCATGGTGTCGCGCCATACCCAGCGCCTGCAACAGCTGTTCGGCGTACTGGTGATGCTGACCGCGCTGGCGATCTACCTGCAATACGACGTGCTGATCAGCGCCTCCTTGTCCTCCCTGTTTTCTTCTTCCAATTGAAAGGATTCACCATGCTTTCCCGACTCAAGACTTTTGCCGCCCTGACTGTACTCGCCGCCGCCACTTCCACCGCTTCGGCCGGCGCGCTCGGCAAGAGCGTCGCCGCGCCTGAATTCAGCGGCGTCGACAAATGGCTCAACAGCGAACCGCTGACCATGCAACAACTGCGCGGCAAGGTGGTGCTGGTCGACTTCTGGACCTACACCTGCATCAACTGCATCAATACCCTGCCCTACGTCAAATCCTGGCACCAGAAGTACAAGGACCAGGGCCTGGTGGTGGTCGGCGTACACACGCCGGAGTATCCGTTCGAACGCAGCACCGACAACGTCAAGACCGCCATCAAGCGCTTCGGCATCACTTACCCGGTCGCGCAGGACAACCGCTACGCCACCTGGAGCGCCTACAACAACCAGTACTGGCCAGCCTTCTACCTGATCGACAAGAAGGGCCAGGTGGTCTACACGCATTTCGGCGAAGGCCAGTATGCGCAGACCGAAGCCGCCATCAAGAACCTGCTGGCGCAGCCGCAGTAACACCCCACACCACGCAGCAATAACCAAACAAGGAGAAAACAATGTCCGACCAGATCGATCAACGCCGCCGCCGTTTCTTCGGCGCCGCCGCAGCCACCGTCGCTACCGCTCAACTGGGCTTCAGCGCACTCGCCAATGCGCAGACAATTGCCGCCGGAGCTGCATCTTCGTCAGCAGCGGCAGCCGGTTTCACCTCGATCAGGCAGATCGACGCCGGCGTGCTTGACATCGGTTACGCCGAACTCGGCCCGGCCAATGGCAAGCCGGTCATCCTGCTGCATGGCTGGCCGTATGACATCCACAGCTTCGTCGACGTCGCGCCGCTGCTGGCCGCCGCCGGCCATCGCGTGATCGTGCCGCACTTGCGCGGTCACGGCAGCACCCGCTTCCTGTCAGCCGACGCGCAGCGCAATGCGCAGCAATCCGCGGTGGCGCAGGACATCATCGCGCTGATGGATGCGCTGCGCATTCCGTCGGCGGTCATCGCCGGTTTCGACTGGGGTGCACGCACCGCCTGCATCATGGCCGCGCTGTGGCCGGAACGTTGCGAGGCGCTGGTGTCCGTGAGCGGCTACCTGATGACCAACCTGGCGGCCGCCAAGAAGCCGCTGCCGCCCAAGGCCGAGTTCGACTGGTGGTATCAGTTCTACCTCACCACCGAGCGCGGCGTGACCGGTTACACGCAATACCGCCGCGAGTTCGCCGAACTGATCTGGAAGACGGCCTCGCCGAAATGGAATTTCGACGCCGCCACTTTCAACCGCAGCGCCGCATCGTTCGACAATCCGGACTACGTCGCCATCGTCGTTCACAACTACCGCTGGCGCCTCGGCCTGGCCGACGGCGAACGCAAGTACGACGCGCTGGAACGCCGTCTTGCCGACCTGCCGGTGATCGGCATCCCGACCATCACGATGGAAGGCGACGCCAACGGCGCACCATTCCTGCCGCCGGCCTTGTACCGCAACAAGTTTGCAGGCAAGTATGAGCACCGCAACCTCAGCGGCGGCATCGGCCATAACCTGCCGCAAGAGGCGCCGCAGGAATTCGCCAATGCCGTGCTGGCGGTGACGAAGCTGTAAGCTTTTTTGGGGCAAAAAAAACGCCATCCGCGCAAACGGATGGCGTTTTCGTCGTTGCGCACTGGACCTATTCTTTCAGGTCCGGCAGGAACACCGTCAGCACACCGGCCAGCGGCAGCAGCGAACACAGCAGATAAACATTGGCGATGCCATACAGGTCGGCCAGATGCCCGAGCAGTGCCGCGCCGATGCCGCCGAAGCCGAACATCAGGCCGAAGAACACGCCCGAAATCAGCCCCACCTTGCCCGGCACCAGCTCCTGCGCATACACCACGATGGCCGAGAACGCCGAGGCCAGGATGAAGCCGACGAACACGCACAGCACGCCGGTCCAGAACAGGTTGGCGTGCGGCAGCAGCAAGGCGAACGGGGCCGCCCCGAGGATGGAAAACCAGATCACGCGCTTGCGTCCGATCTTGTCGCCGATCGGTCCGCCGAAGAAGGTGCCGGCCGCCACCGCGCCGAGGAACAGGAACAGCAGGATCTGCGAGTCGCCGACGGTCAGATGGAATCGGTCGATCAGGTAGAAGGTAAAGTAACTGGTGAAACCAGCCATGTAAAAGTATTTGGAAAACACCAGCAAGGCCAGCACCAGCAAGGCCCTTTTGACGGTGCCGGGAGAGAGGTGATGATGCACCGTCGCACGCGCCTTTTTTGCACCGGCGGCCAGATGATGGCGATACCAATTGCTCACGCGCGACAGCACCACGATTGCCACCACCGCGAAGATGCAGAACCACGCGATATTGGGTTGACCGAACGGCACCACGATCGCCGCCGCGAATAAAGGACCCAGGGCCGATCCGGCATTGCCGCCGACCTGGAAAGTCGACTGCGCAAAACCGAAGCGGCCACCCGAAGCCATGCGCGCGATGCGCGAAGCTTCCGGATGGAAGGTCGACGAACCGACGCCGATCAGCCCCGCCGCCAGCAGGAACCAGCCGAAGCTGCCGGCCATCGACAGCAGGACGATGCCCAGCAGCGTGAACAGCGCGCCGCACGGCAGCAGCAAAGGCTTGGGATGCTTGTCGGTATACATCCCGATCCAGGGCTGTATCAGCGAGGCCGTGACCTGGAAGGTCAGGGTGATCAGGCCGACCTGGGTGAAGCTCAGTCCATAGTTTTGCTTGAGCATCGGATAGATGGACGGCAACAGCGCCTGGATCAGGTCGTTGATCAGGTGGGCGAAGCCGACGGCGAGCACGATGCGCAGCACCAATGGTGAACTGCCTGGTTGTGTGGCCGCCGGTGCGCTTGCAGCGGGCGCATCGGACAACACGGCGGGAGAGGAGGTCTGGATGGTCATGGCGATAAAAAATGAAATGGCAGGAATGATGGAACGATAGGCAAATGGTATATTGACACTTAAAAATCAGAATGACATTTTCCATCGATTAAGTGACACTCCATTTTTCATCGTGATCAACATCGTCCACTCCAGCCTCGAAGCCGCCCAGCTGCAACACTTGCCGCATGCGGTAGTCGCCTTCAGCCGCGACTTCGATTACGACCAATTGCTCGCCACGCACTCGCATCCGCGCGGCCAGTTGCTGTACGCGGCCGAAGGCGTCATGCAGGTGCGCACCGCGCACGGCCTCTGGGTCATCCCGCCGCAGCGTGCGCTGTGGGTGCCGTGCAGCCTGGCGCATGAAATCCGCATGCTCAGCGCGGTGCGCCTGCGCACGCTCTACATCCGCCCGCACGAATCTGAACTGATCGGCGCCGAGTGCCGCCTGCTGGAAGTCACCCCACTGCTGCGCGAACTGATCCTGGCGCTGCTGAAGGAAGAATCGGATTCCGAATCCGGCTACGACCTGCGCGGCCGCGGCGGCCACCTGGCGCAACTGATCCTGTCGGAAATCGACGGCGCCGCCGCCATCCCGGTGGTGATCCCGTGGCCGGCCGACCGGCGCGTGGTGGCCGTGTGCGAAGCCATCCTCGCCGATCCCGGCAACGCCAACTCGCTGGAGCACTGGGCCGGGTTCGCCGGCGCCAGTCCGCGCACGCTGATTCGCTTGTTCCCGAAAGAAACCGGCTTGCATTTTCGCCATTGGGTGCAGCAGGTCCACATCACCGACGCGCTGCTGCGGCTGTCGCAAGGCGAAGCGGTCGAGCGCATCGCCGAGCGGCTCGGTTACAAAAGCGCCAGCGCCTTCACCAGCATGTTCCGCAGCGTGCTCGGCAAGACCCCGAGCCAGTACGGCGGCCTGGCTCGCCGGCATATCGCCGCTGACAGCATGTTGCAACGCGCCAAAAAAATCGAATGAGAATGCCCGGCAAGCCCGCCCTCGCAATCGGTTATCACGCGATGAATTAGTTTCATTGGACAGTGCACGGGGCCGGGCGTAGTGTCGCCTTCCAACCGGTAGCTCGTATTGAAAGAGAACCGGCGACAAAACAAGAACCATAAAAGCCGGCGGACGTACTCAGGGCAGCAGCTTCGGGACGTCACGCTTCAGGCGAGACAACACAGGATTTTTCACGCGCGAAAGACTTCCCCGCCGGCGACGCATTGCGTCAGTCGCGAAGGCTCCCTTGCGCCCGCAGTTTCCTGTGACCGCATTTCCGGATTGACTTCGTTTTTTCAGCAGAGCGGTAGTAAAACAAACAACAATTCTTACATCAGGAGATTGCATGCACACCTTCAAAGCCAGCATCAAATACGCCGCCGCGGCCGTCCTCGGCCTGCTCTTCCTGACCCAGTCGGCCAGCGCCGACACGCTCAATGACATCCGCCAGCGCAAGAAGATCGTCATCGCCATCGATCTCGGCTCGCCGCCGTTCGGCATGACCGACGACAAGCTTCAACCTTACGGCTCCGACGTCAGCGCCGCCAAGATGCTGGCCAAGGACCTCGGCGTCGAGATGGAAATCATCCAGGTCACCGGCCCCAACCGCGTGCCTTTCCTGCTGACCAACAAGGCCGATATCGTGATCGCGTCGTTCAGCATCACGCCGGAGCGCGCCAAGGTGATCAACTTCAGCGTACCCTACAGCGCGTCGGAATCGGTAGTCGGCGCAGAAAAGACCATGCAGATCAAGAGCCTGGCCGACCTGGCCGGCAAACGCGTCGGCGTGGTGCGCGGCAACCTGCAGGACACGCTGCTGACGCCGCTCGTCCCCAAGGGTACGACGCTGGTGCGCTACGACGATGACTCCACCAACGCGGCGGCGCTGCTGTCGGGCCAGGTCGACGCCATCGGCACCGCCAAGGAACTGGTGACCACCACGGCACGCAAGAACCCGGGCCGTAACATCGAAACCAAGTTCTCGGTCAAGGTCGTGCCGCACGGCATTGGCGTGCGCAAGGAAGACACCGCGCTGCTGGCCTGGATCAACAACTGGGTGGTCGCCAACATGAAGAACGGCAACCTGGCGAAGTCGTATGAAGCGGCGGCCGGCGCACCGCTGCCCGACCTGTCGCAATACATGCCGAAGTGATTCAATAAGCCTTGATTCAACAAACTCGTTCGGCGTCGGCGCAGCTGTCGCAGAAACAGTCGCGCCGGCTTTTTTCACTTTTCACGAAAGCATTTCACCAGTCATGAAAAATATCGGATTCATAGGCGTCGGCATGATGGGCCAGGGCATGGCGCACAACCTCGTCATCAAGGGTTTCAACGTCACCGTGATGGGCAACCGCAATCGCAAGCCGGTGGAAGAACTGGTCGCCGAAGGCGCACGCGAAGCCTCCAGCCTGCAAGACCTGGTGACCAACGTCGACGCCATCATCCTTTGCGTCACCGGTTCGCCGCAGGTCGAGGACCTGATCTTCCGCGCCGGCGGCATCCTGGAAAACTGCCGCAGCGGCCAGATCCTGATCGACTGCTCCACCAGCGAGCCGATGTCGAGCGCGCGCATCGCCGGGCAACTGGCGACCAAGGGCGTCAGCTTCGTCGATGCGCCGCTGGCGCGCACGCCGGTCGAAGCCATGCAGGGCCGCCTCAACACCATGGTCGGCGCCGATGACGCCACCTTCGCCAAGGTCAAGCCCATCCTCGAAGCCTTCTGCGAAAACATCTTCCACATCGGCGGCACCACCAGCGCGCAAAAGCTCAAGCTGCTCAACAACTTCGTCGCGATCGGCACTGCCACGCTGGCGACCGAAGCGCTGGCGATGTGCGACGCCGTCGGCGTAGATCAGCGCAAGTTCTTCGACGTGATCAGCAAGGGCGGCGCCAACAGCGGCATCTTCCAGATGATCGCCGGCGGCATCCTCGAAGGCCGTTCGGACGGCATGAAGTTCAGCATCGCCAACGCCGGCAAGGACCTGAGCTACTACAACAACATGACGGCGGCTTTCGCCAATCCGTCCATGATCGGCCCGCATGTTGCGGCGACCTTGCAGCAGAGCGCGAAGGAAGGCTACGGTGAGCAGATGCTGGGGGCGATGGTGCAGGCGCACAAGGACAGGCTGGCGAAGAAGTAGTCTGCCGGGCCGCCGGCATGTGTACGTTCCGGCAGATGAACGCAATATGACCGGGCCCGGCGCCCTTGCCTACTGCGACTGCAATTTGCTCAAGGCTTCTGCAGCGTCGGGATAACCCTGCAACTGCGCCTGCTTGTAGTAGCGTATTGCTTCATTTCTGTCGGCAGACAAACCGATGCCGCCCTCTGCATACCAATATCCCAGTTGATAGCTGGTTTGCGCATCGCCCGCCGCGGCCTGCTTTTTCTTCTGGCGCAGCGCCATCCGATAGTAGGTCAAGGCGCGCTCAGGATTGACCGCATTGCCGTAAGTTCCGAAAGTGTAGGTTGCCGCCGCATCGGTGAGCGCATCAAAATCCTCGCCGGCTTCCGCTTTCCGGAGCTGGATTCTGGTCGCGGCCGTAGCCAGTTTTTCTTCCGTCGCCAGGGCGGCGTCTTGTTCTGCTTCGGGCAAGGCTGCCCAATACATGAGCGATGCCCGCTTGTTGCCGGCCTCCGCCGCTTTGGCATAGTAGGTGACGGCCAAGCGAGGATTTTTCTGAAATCCGTCGCTGCCTTTTTCCATGAATCTGCCTATTTTTTCCAGCGCGCGCGGCTCACCCAGCGCGGCGCTCTTTTGATAGAGCTCGACAGCCAGCGCCATGTTCTTGGGAGCCAGATAGCCTCTCTCGGACTGCAGGGCATATTCGTACATGCCTTCGGCGTTGCCGGCATCGGCGGCTTTCTTGTACCAATCGGAAGATTTCTTGAGATCGACGGGGCCGGCCAGCCCGTTACGGCAAAACGCGCCGAGGCGGGCCATGGCGGCGCCGTCACCACTTGCGGCCGCATTCTCCAGAACCGGTATTTCACTGCGCCGTCTGGCCTCCATCGCGATTTCGCTGGCCTCAACGGCCTTGTCTGCACGCGCAATGGCTTCGGGCCGGAACTGCGGACGCTTGTTGAAAACGACTTCCACACGTTTCGCCACGCCGGAGCCCAGCGTGAAACTTTGCTCAAAGACCTGATCGTAATAGTCGTCGCGTTTCTTGGTTGCCCGGATCTGGATCAGACCCGGCCTGACCTCCATGTCGATCGGGCATTCTCCTTTCAGGACGCCGTTGACGCTGACCTGGGCATCGGCATACTTCCCCTCGCAAAGAACGCGCATGACTGACATTTCAACCGGCGCCTGCTTTGCGCCGCCTGATTTCGCTTTGGCTGCGGCTGCGGTTTCGGCGGCGCCGGCCATGCCGGATGCAAACAGAAGCGCCATCAACAGAGGGGCGCGGCTCGACATTTTTTTCATTTTATTTTCCAGTCGCTATTTCGGAACACAGGTAAACGTACCGTCGGGGCGATCCTGGATTTCATCCTTGCCGAATGAAATCCCGCCCTCGCATGCAGCGTAGTGATAGTCGCCCACACCGTATGCATATTGCTTGTCGCCCGGCATGACATTGACGGAATGCGTATAAAAACTGTTGCCCGCCGGACCATCGCCGCATTGTTTCTTGCTGTATTTCAGACTGCCGCACCACACGACAAAGATCTGGATGCTGCAGGTGTTGGTGAAAATCAGGCCTTCCTTGTCCCGGTTGACGGAGACACAACGCATCGCTTCGCGACCGGTATTGATCGAGTCCGATTTCTTTGGAGGTATTGCTGCAGCCGGTGCGGTGACGCGCACCGGCTGGCTTTCAGGCGGCGTCTTCGCTGCTGCGGTTTGCGCGCGCTGAGCTTGCTGCTGCGCCTGCGCCAGCTGAATGCGCTGAGCATCCGCCTGAACTTGAGCCTGGCGTTGCTGCTGCTGGCGTTGCGACTCGAGCTGGGCGCGCTCCTGCGTCAACCGTCGTTGTTCGTTCGCGACGTTCTTTGCAGCGTCCGCCTGCTGCTGCTCGAATTGCTTGCTGCGCGCCTGGTCTGCCGCCCTGGAATTTGCCTGCGCACGCAGGGTTTGCGAATACGCGTTTCCTGCCGCAGCGATACGGTTGTTGAGATTGTCGCGCTCGTCGGCGTCCGCCTGCGCCTGCCGTTCGGCGTCGCGCGCGCGTTGCTCGGCCTGGCGCAAGCGGGCTTCCTGCTGTTCCAGTTCCAGCTGCCGCTGCGCCGCCACGCGCTGCTCTTCTTTTTCGCGCGCCCGTTCAGCCAGGAGCTCGTCTTCCGCGCGTTTGAGGGCGCTTTTCGATTTGCCGTCGACGGCCAGTTTTCTGGCATTTTTCATTTGCGTCTCTGCGCAGGTGTAGTCGCGTGCGCGGGTGCATTGAGACGCCTTGGACAGCGCCGCGTCGAAGTCGCCCTTGTCCGCGCGGTCCAATTGCTCGCTCATGCGCAGCAGATCCTGCGTTGCGGCATGTACCGGCGCCGCCAGTCCTGCGCATAACAACGCCAGCACGAGCGAGGTTTGTGCCGCCCCTACGGCCAGATTCTTTTTACTCAAGACGATCCCCTGTTTCCCTATTTCTTATTTCTTTATTGAATCGTTTTCAAACAGGCCTTCCAGACGGGTACCTTCTGGGGCAATGACTACGCCGCGGCCCTGCTTCTGATTGTTGGCGAAATCGCCGGCGTAGCGGTAACCGTCCTTGGTCAATAAATCGCCCTTGCCCTCGCGCTTGCCGTCGACCCGGTCGCCCTCATAACGGTCCCCGGTATTCCAGATGTAGGTACCTTTGCCGTTGCGCAAGCCTTTTACGAATTCGCCTTCAAACGTCCCGTTGTCAAGCAACTGCTTGCTGTGTCACTGCCGCACACCATCGGCAAAGTCGCCGGTGTATTGCTCGCCGCCCTTGAAATACAGGATCCCTTGCCCGTCCGGCCATCCTGCCGCCAGCATGCCGACATAGCGGGCAGTGACGACGCCGTTGACTTCGTACTTCAACCGCCGCTTCCTGAGGCGATGCCGTCCCGGCAAGAGCCGCTCCAGGACACGGTCCGGTCCGGCTCAGGCTTGAACAAATAACAAGACTGCGCGTCCACCTGTTCCTGGGCGGAACCGACCGGCTTGCTCATGCGCAACTTGTGCGCACCTTCGGTCAACATGATGTCGACCGGGCATTCGCCCTGAATTTGCCGTCGATCGTGACTTCGGCGTCCTTGTCGCCATCGTCGCAGACGACGCGCAACATCGCACTGGGCGCAGCCGCGTGCGCCGCCGCGGATGTCAGCAATACGATGGCGGCACAGGACAGTGCTGTCAATCTCATGGAATTCCCCTGATCCGGATTTGTTTTTTATTATGGGGACTGTAGCAAGATAGTAGTGGAAAGTATAGTTGACAGCCGCCGCCGGGGATCACTGCGGCCTTTGCAGAAAAAGTCTGCATCGCGGCAAGCTCTTGTGTTTCTGCGGGTTCAAAGGAGCAGGCGTTCAAAACGCCGGGACAAGGCCGTCAACGCCCTTTTTGAGAGTCGCTTGTGGTTTATCCCGGCGAAACAAATACGTGCGCACCGAACTGGTCATCGCTTTGATGGGCATCATGCCCGGCAGCATAGCCTTCACCCTGATGGATGAATCCGTCGGCGAGCCGGAACTGCGCAAGCTGAGTTATACCGGAAGGACCGTCAAACCAGAGCCGAGGCAAGCGCCCCTGCAAACTGCCCAACCAGCGCCACAGGCGATGCAGCAGCCAATGGTACAACCGGTGACACAATCGGTACCACAACCGGTTCTGCAACCTGCACCGACTCGGTTACTTGTTGAATTTATCCTGAGGTCGCCATCAATCGGGCGACCTTCAACTCTGTCTTCCGCACCATCGGTGACAGCAACTCAGCTGAACGCAGTTGAACTCAGTTGCGCTCCACCGGCACAAATTCCTCGATCAGCACATTCGCCGGGAAACCCACCGTAAAGGTGCTGCCCTTGTCCGGCACCGATTCCACGCCAAGGGTGGCGCGATGGCGCAGCAAGACATGGCGCACGATGGCCAGGCCCAGGCCGGTGCCTTGCGTCTCGCGCGAGCGGCTCTTGTCGACGCGGTAGAAGCGCTCGGTCAGGCGCGAGATGTGTTCCTGGCTGATGCCGATGCCGTTGTCCCTGACGACGAATTGCGCGCCGCCGCCCGCCTTGCGCTCCCAGTACAACTTGATGATGCCGTCTTGCGGCGTATAGCGCACCGCATTCGAAACCAGGTTGCTGAAGGCGCTGCGCAGTTCGTCGACGTTGCCCTGCAGATCGGGGCCGTCGGCTTCCAGCGTGATCTGGTGCTTGCCTGACGACAGCGCCTTGGCTTCTTCCAGAATGCCTTCCAGCAGCGGACGCACGTGCACGCGTTCCGAACGCAATGGATAGTCGACCGACTCCAGCCGCGTCAGCGTCAGCATGTCGCCGATCAGGTTCTGCATGCGCTGCCCCTGCTCGGTCATGAGCTTGAGATGCGCGGTGCGCACGTCGGTGTCGAGGTTCGGTTGCGCCAGCGCGATTTCGAGGAAGCCGTTGATCACCGTCAGCGGCGTGCGCAATTCATGCGAGGCGTTGGCGATGAAGTCGCGGCGCATCATGTCGATGCGCTCCGATTCGGTGGCGTCGTGGGTGACCAGGATCTGGCGGCGGTTTTCGAATGGGATGATCTGCACGATCAGCTTACGCTCCTGCACGCTCAGGGTCAGCGGCTGCTCATAGCGGCCGAGAATGATGTAATCGATGAAGGCAGGATTGCGGATCAGGTTGGTGACGCGCATGCCCTTGTCGCGCTCGAGCTGCAAACCCAGGTGTTGCTGCGCCGCCGGATTGCACCATTCGAGGAACAGCACGTCGTCCATGATCACCACGCCATCCGGCAGCAGGCTCATGGCCTGGCGGAAACGCGCCAGCCATTCGGCCAGTTCGATCTGGTTTTTTTCGTCGTCGCGACGCATGCGGTACAGGCGCGCAAAAATATCGGTCCAGGCGCCCCAGCCGTCCGGCAGCTTGGCGTGGCTGGGATTGTCGAGCCAGCTGCCGAGGCGGAACAGGTAATGCAATTGGGTAAACGCCAGCGCGCCCATGCCGGCCAGGGCGACGATCAGCCCGGCGGTGGCGCCGAAGAAAAACCAGACGACGCAGACGCCAATCAGGCAGATCAGGAAGCGCAAGGCCGCCGGAACCCAGAACAGCAGTTGTGGACTCATGTGATGCTCGTTAGTTTCAGGACTGGAACAGTCGTCCAGTATAGAGGTCTTTCGGAATTCCAGGCGCCTCGCGCGTCTCCCGGGCTTCGTTGCTTTTGTTATTTTGCCGACAGCATGTAGCCGACGCTGCGCACCGTCTTGATCAGGTGCTCGGCGTCGCGCAACGCTTTCCGCAGGCGCAGGACGTGGACGTCGACGGTGCGTTCTTCGATGACGACATGGTCGCCCCAGACGCGGTCCAGCAACTGGCTGCGTGAAAACACGCGGTCAGGATGCGCCATGAAGAACTTCAGCAACTTGTATTCGGCGTGGCCGATGTCGATCTTGTCGCCGCTGAGCGCCACCGAGCAGCTGGCCGGATCGAGCGTGACCGGACCGACCGTCATTTCTTCCTGGGCGAACTCCGGGCTCTTGCGGCGCAGCAGCGCCTTGATGCGCGCCGTCAGTTCGCGCGGCGAAAACGGCTTGGTGATGTAGTCGTCGGCGCCGTTGTCGAGGCCGGCGATCTTGTCCTCTTCCATGCTTTTGGCGGTCAGCATGATCACCGACAGCTGTTGCAGCTGGCGGTCGCCGCGGATGCGCGACAACAGGTGCAGGCCGCTGCGGTCAGGCAGCATCCAGTCCAGCAGCACCAGTTGCGGCGCGCGGCGCTGGACGAATTCCCACGCTGCGGCCGTATTGGACACCACGAAACTCGACCATCCTGCCTCCTTGAGCGTGAAGGCAATCAGCTCGGCAATCGAAGGCTCGTCTTCAACGATCAGGATGGTAGTCATGGAGTTGCGCTATCTGAATGGTTCAAGGAAAACGCCGGTTCAATCTTCTTCGGTCACGGAAATCTGCGCCGAACCGAAATCGGTATGACGAATATCCTTGCCGCCGACAACGTAGATCACGTATTCGCCGATGTTCTTGGCGTGGTCGCCGATGCGCTCGATGGCCTTGGCCACCCACAGCGTGTCGATCGAGGCCGAGATGGTGCGCGGATCTTCCATCATGAAGGTCGCCAGGCTGCGCGTGATCGAACGGAAGCCGTGGTCGATGCTGGCATCCTGGGCGATCAGTGCGGTCGCCTGTTCGGTATCGAGACGTGCAAAGGAATCGAGTGCGCTGCGCAGCATTTCCGACGCTTCTTCGGCGATGACGCGCACGGTTTCATAATGATTGATCGGGCCGACGCCGCGCTTGTGCAGGTGGATCGCATTGCGGGCGATCTTGGTGGCTTCGTCGCCGACGCGTTCCAGGTCGGTGATGATCTTGATGGTCGCCATCACGGTGCGCAGGTCGTTGGCGGTCGGCTGGCGACGCACGATCAGGTGGCTGCAGGCATCGTCGAGTTCGACTTCCAGGCGATTGACTGACTCGTCGTCCTTCATCACGCGTGCGGCCAGCTCAAGATTGCCGTTACGGAAAGCCGAAATCGCATCCTGGAACTGACGCTCCACCATGCCGCCCATGGCCAGCACTTTGGAACGAATAGTTTCCAGATCGGCATCGTATTGCTTGGAAGAGTGATCGCCTGTCATGTGACGTCCTTAAAAAATTTTTTAAATTAGATAACTTCAAAGGGTGCGGCAGAAGCGTAGCGAGCAGCGCCGAGGTCTGAGTGAGAAGCGCAGCCGTACAGGAGTACGGCGAGCATCGCCACTCGGAGATCGGTGCGCGCAGTAGCTTATGCGGTGCCCCTTAACCAAAACGGCCTGTTATGTAGTCTTGGGTTTCCTTGCGTGCCGGATTCATGAAAATCTGGTCGGTCTCGCCAAACTCCATCAACTCGCCCAGGTACATGTAGGCGGTGTAATCCGAGCAGCGCGCCGCTTGCTGCATGTTGTGCGTGACGATGGCGATGGTGTAGTCCTTCTTCAGCTCGCCGATCAGTTCTTCCACCTTGGCGGTCGAGATCGGATCCAGCGCCGAAGTCGGTTCGTCCAGCAGCAACACTTCCGGCTTGACCGCGACGCCGCGGGCGATGCACAGGCGTTGTTGCTGACCACCCGACAGGGACAGGCCGCTCTTGTTCAGCTTGTCCTTGACTTCACCCCACAGCGCCGCCTTGTTCAGGGCCCATTCGACGCGCTCGTCCATTTCGCCCTTGGGCAGGTTTTCGTACAGGCGGATGCCGAAGGCGATGTTGTCGTAGACCGACATCGGGAATGGCGTCGGCTTCTGGAACACCATGCCGACCTTGGCGCGCAACATGTTCAGATCCTGGCCGGATTCAAGGATGTTGTTGCCGGCGTACATGATCTTGCCTTCGGCGCGTTGACCCGGGTACAGGTCGTACATGCGGTTGAAGGTGCGCAGCAGGGTCGACTTGCCGCAGCCCGACGGGCCGATGAAGGCGGTGACCTTGCCTTCGAAGATATTGAGATTGATGTTCTTGAGGCCCTGGAAACCGCCGTAGTAGAAATTCAGCTGCGAAATTTCAATGGTCGATTTCTTGTCTGCTGTTGCGGATGTTTGCGTAGTCATAGTATTCACTTGTCGATTCGCTTATCGGTTGTCCGGTATCAATTAACCAGGGACGCGTTGGCTGAACATGGTGCGGGACAGAATATTCAGTGCGAGCACGCTGACGGTGATCAGCAAGGCGCCACCCCATGCAAGTGCTACCCAGTTGTCGTAAGGACTCATGGCGAACTGGTTGATCACCACCGGCAGGTTGGCGATCGGCCTGTTCATGTTGGTACTGAAGAACTGGTTGTTGAGCGCGGTGAACAGCAACGGCGCCGTTTCACCCGAGATACGCGCCACCGCCAGCAGCACGCCGGTCACCACGCCGGCCTTGACGGCGCGCAGGCGCACCATCATTGCCACTTTCCAGCGCGGTGCGCCGAGCGAGAAGGCTGCTTCGCGCAGGCTGCTCGGCACCAGTTTCAACATGTTGTCGGTCGTACGCACTATCACCGGGATCGCAATCAGCGAGATCGCGAAGGTGCCGGCCCAGCCGGAGAAGTGGCCGACGTTGGCGACATAGATCGCGTAGACGAACAAACCGATGACAATCGACGGCGCCGACAGCATGATGTCGGTCACGAAACGCGTGGTCTGCGCAAGCTTGCTCTCTTCGCCGTATTCGGCCAGATAGATGCCCGCCAGGATGCCGATCGGTGTGCTGATCAAGGTACCGAGGCCGACCATCATCAGGCTGCCGATGATAGGGTTGAGCAGACCGCCGCCGTCGCCGCCCGGCGATGGCGTGTTTTGCGTGAGCATGCCGATGTTGAGTGCGCCGAAGCCCTTGATCAGCAGCGTCAGCAGGATCCAGGCCAGCACGATCAGGCCGGCGGCCATCGCCAGGAACGAGAACAGCATGCCGATGCGATGTTGCAGCAGGCGGCGGCGATAGACCGGATTCAAGGGCGAGTTCAGCGGAATGGCAGTCTCGTTTTTGTTCGAGCCGGCTTGCGGAGTGACTTGTTGGTTCATTATTTGGCGCCTTCCTTGCGTGTCATACCCATCAACATCACCTTCGCCACGGCCAGCACGATGAAAGTGATCACGAACAGGATCAGACCGAGTGCGAACAGCGACGATACGTGCAGCGTCGACGATGCTTCAGCGATTTCATTGGCGAGCGTGGAGGCGATGCTGTTGCCGGCGGCGAACAGCGACCACGAGAGGCGGTGCGAATTGCCGATCACGAAGGTGACCGCCATGGTTTCGCCAAGCGCCCGACCGAGACCCAGCATGACGCCGCCGACCACACCGGTCTTGGTGTAAGGCAGCACCACCTTGCGCACTACTTCCCAGCGCGTACAGCCGAGGCCGTAAGCGGATTCCTTGAGCACGGCAGGCACCACCTCGAACACGTCGCGCATCACCGAAGCGATGAACGGAATGATCATGACCGACAGGATCAGGCCGGCGGTCAGGATGCCGATGCCCATGGTCGGGCCCTGGAACAAGGTGCCGATCACCGGCAGTTGGCCGATGGTGGCTTTCAGGGCCGGCTGGACGTATTCGGCGAACAGCGGCGCGAACACGAACAAGCCCCACATGCCGTAGATGATGCTGGGCACGCCGGCCAGCAGCTCGACTGCCGTGCCGAGCGGACGACGCAGGCGGCTCGGGCAGATTTCAGTAAGAAACAGCGCGATACCGAAGCTGACCGGAAAGGCGATCAGCAATGCAATCAGCGACGTCGTCAGCGTGCCGACGATGGCGATCGCGGCGCCGTATTGGTCATTGACCGGGTCCCACTCGACGCGTGTGATGAAGCCGGGGCCGAACTCATGGAAAGCCGGCCAGGCGCCGATGAAGAGGGAAACGATAATCCCGCCGAGCATCACCAGTACCGACAAGGCGAAGATCAGCGTGACTTTATGAAAGAGGAAATCTTGAATGCGCTGCTTGCGCATGGTCGCCAACAACGCGGCGTGCGCGTGCTGAGCTTGTTGCATGGCGCTATCTGCGGGAGGCTTACCTAAATCGGTGTTCGACATGGTCGTGGCAGAGATGTTTGAGCTCATTATTTTCACCATTTGGTGCGGATTGCGGCGATGGTGAACGCCGCCGCAATCCGCTATACATCATTCAATGCACTACCGAAAAACAAGTTCTGACTGACTGGATCTTGCGATCTCTGATTACCAGATTGCCTTGCCGGCGCTGTCCTTGACATTGACTTTCCAGGAATCTTCAACCAGCTTGATGACTGCGGCCGGCAGCGGCACATAGTCCAGATCGGCTGCAGCTGTGCCGCCGTTCTTGTAAGCCCAGTCGAAGAACTTCAGGACTTCCTTGCCCTTGGCGCCGTCGGCAGCTTGTGCCTTGTGCAACAGGATGAAAGTCGCGCTGCTGATAGGCCAGCTGTTCTTGCCGGCGGCATCGGTGAAGTCAACTGCGAAACCTGGAGTCTTGGCCCAGTCGGCAGCAGCAGTCGCTGCCTTGAATGTTGCGTCGTCAGGCGACACGAAGGCGCCGTCCTTGTTCTTCAGCTGGGTGTAGTTCAGCTTGTTCTTCTTCACGTAAGCGTATTCGACGTAGCCGATTGCGCCCTTGACCTTTTGCACGTTGGCGGCGACGCCTTCGTTACCCTTGCCGCCCACGCCGACCGGCCACTTGACTGCAGTGCCTGCGCCGATCTTCGACTTGAAGTCTGCGTTGGCCTTCGACAGGTAGCTGGTGAACACGAACGAGGTGCCCGAACCGTCGGAACGGTAGACCACGGTGATGTCTTCCGCCGGCAGCTTGACGCCTGCGTTCAGGGCGGCGATTTCAGGAGCGTTCCACTTGGTGATCTTGCCCGAGTAGATATCGCCCAGCACTTGACCGGACAGCTTGACCTGGCCTGGAGTCGTGCCGTCGAGGTTGATGACCGGCACGACGCCGCCGACCACTGCCGGGAATTGCGTCAGGCCGTCAGCCTCGAGCTCGGCTTGCGACAGCGGGGCATCGGATGCGCCGAAGTCAACGGTCTTGGCCTTGATTTGCTTGATGCCGCCGCCGGAACCGATGGATTGGTAGTTCAGGCTGTTGCCGGTAGCCGCCTTGTACGATTCCGCCCATTTGGCGTAGATCGGATACGGGAACGATGCGCCTGCGCCGGTGATTTCTGCTGCGTGCACTGCCGCGGAAAACGCGACCGTACCGCATACTGCTACCGCAACAGATTTAAGAATGTGATTGAACCCCATGTCTTGCTCCTTTGTTTGACGAGATAGTTTGTCGAAGAACCCATTCATGCAGTGCCGCCTTACCTGTACCGTCCGACGGCATTCATGAAGAAACTTGCGGAACTGATGGAATGCGTTCCTGGGACGGGGTGAACTTTAACCAGCAAATGTGACGAGTTTATGACCCGCCCTTGTCATGAAAGGAAAAGAAGGCGTTGCTTGATCGACAACAAGGAAGACACCGCGCAAGCGGGGTTAGAATCAGGACTTACGAGACAATTTCCTGGTGGAAATGCAGATGCGGACGGACACGGCATTTGTGACAAAGCCCCCGGGGCTTGTCATTAACTTGTCATACAGCCACCCTACACTGCGAAAAATTGCTATGGACACCAATGGGATCGGCGCATGACCAGAAAAGAAAAACCGGATGATAACGCACACACGGAAATCAATCCGACCGCCATTTACCTCAACCGCGAACTGTCCCAACTGGCGTTCAACCGCCGGGTGCTGGCACAAGCCGAGAACAAGCAGATTCCCTTGCTCGAGCGTCTGCGCTATCTGTGCATCTGCAGCAGCAACCTCGACGAATTCTTTGAAGTGCGCATCGCCAGCCTGCTGGCTAATCGTATTGAAGGCGAACACATCGATCCGCCCGAACTGAGCGCGGCGCTGGAACGCACCAGTATCGAATGCCACCAGATCGTGGCGCGCCAGTATGAGTTGCTGAACAAGGACATCCTGCCGCAGCTGGCCAACAAGGGCGTCCGCCTGTTGCGCCACGAGGACCGCAACGACGCCCAGCGCGCCTGGGTCAGGCAGTACTTCGAACATAACGTGCGGCCGCTGCTGACGCCGATCGGCCTCGATCCGGCCCATCCGTTCCCGCAGGTGTTGAACAAGAGTCTGAACTTCATCATCGAACTGTCCGGCAAGGATGCCTTCGGCCGCGGCACGGCGATCGCCATCGTCAAGGCGCCGCGCGTTCTGCCGCGCGTGATCCGCCTTCCTGACGAGCTGTCGGACAAGAAAGGCGTGTCGTTCTGCCTGTTGTCCTCGGTGATCCATGCGCATATCGGCGAATTGTTTACCGGCCGCGAGATTACCGCCTATTCGCAGTTCCGCGTCACGCGCAACAGCGACCTGTGGGTCGACGAGGAAGAAGTCAAGAACCTGCGGCAGGCTTTGCAGACCGAATTGCAGAGCCGCCAGTTCGGCGTCGGCGTGCGTCTCGAGGTCGCCAGCAATTGCCCGGAACACCTCGCGCAATTCCTGCTCGAGCAGTTCTCGATCGAGCGCAATCGCCTGTATGCCGTCAAGGGGCCGGTGAACCTGGTGCGCCTGTCGGAACTGGTCGACCTGGTGTCGGAGCCGGCGCTGCGCTTCCCGCCGTTTGCGCAGACGCTGCCGCCGCATTTGCAGAATGAAAATATTTTCGCCGTGCTGAAGAAGCGCGACGTGTTGCTGCATCATCCGTTCCAGTCGTTCCAGCCGGTGGTGGATTTCATCCGCACGGCGGCACAAGACCCCAACGTGATGGCGATCAAGCAAACGATTTACCGCACCGGCATGAATTCCGACCTGATGGAGGCGCTGATCCATGCCGCCCAGCGCGGCAAGGAAGTCACCGTCATCGTGGAGCTGATGGCGCGCTTCGACGAAGAAGCCAACATCAACTGGGCGGTCAAGCTGGAACAAGCGGGCGCGCAAGTCGTCTACGGCGTGGTCGGCCTCAAGACCCACGCCAAGATTGCGCTGGTGATCCGCCGTGAAGACAACGCCCTGCACTTCTACGCCCACCTCGGCACCGGCAACTATCACCCGACCACGACCAAGTTCTATACCGACTTCGGCCTGCTGACCTCGCACCGCGAACTGACCGCCGAGGTCAACGAAGTGTTCATCCACCTGACCACGCTGACCAAGCCGCGCACCCTCAATCATTTGTGGCTGGCGCCGTTTTCGCTGCAAAAGGAAATCATCCGCGCCATCCGCAACGAAGCGCAGATCGCGCGCGAAGGGCGGCCGGCGCGCATCATCGCCAAGATGAACGCGTTGCTGGACGAATCGGTGATCCGCGCGCTGTACGCGGCCTCGGCCGACGGCGTCAAGATCGACCTGATCGTGCGCGGCGCCTGTGCACTACGCCCGGGCATGGCCGGCCTGTCGGAGAACATCCGCGTACGCTCGGTGATCGGGCGCTACCTGGAACACTCGCGCATCTATTATTTCCGCAATGATCTGGCGCACGATGTCTATCTCTCGAGCGCCGACTGGATGAACCGCAACCTGTTCCGCCGCATCGAAGTCGCCTTCCCGATACTGGACAAGGCGCTCAAGAAACGCGTCATCACCGAAGGCCTCGATCCCTACCTGAAGGACAACACCAACGCCTGGCACCTGAACTGCGACGGCGTATATGTGCAGAAAAAAGCCCGCACGCGCCAGGCTGCGTTCAGCGCCCAGGCCTACCTGATGCACACGCTCGGCATTGCCGCCCCGCTCGGCGAAGAATGACGCGGCCCAGCTTGTTTTGCAGCTTATCCACCGGAGGTGAATCCCATGGAACTGATCTTATGGCGTCATGCCGAAGCAGAACTCGGCGAACCCGATGAAGGCCGCGCCCTCACCGGCAAGGGACACAAGCAGGCCTGGAAGATGGCCGACTGGCTCGACCGCAACCTTCCCGAGAGCTGCCGCATCCTGGTCAGCCCGGCCACGCGCACCCTGCAAACGGCCGAAGCACTGGGCCGCAAGTTCAAGATCCATCCCGACCTGGCGCCCGACAAAAGTCCGCAAGACCTGCTCGCCGCCGCCAACTGGCCCGACAGCCGCGAACCGGTGCTGGTGATCGGCCATCAACCGACACTGGGCCTGGTCGCCGCGCAACTGATCGGCGGCCAGCAGCAGGAATGGTCGATCCGCAAAGCCAACGTGTGGTGGATTGCCCAGCGTGAACGCGGCGACATCACCACCAATTATTTGCGTGCGGTGATGGCGCCGGACCTGATTTCAAAGTGATCGAAATAGAAAAAGGCTGCTCATCGAGCAGCCTTTTTAACAACCGGACCTGATCACTCAGGTCAACGCCGGTCAAAATTGGTCAGAACTCTTCCCAACTGCCTTCGTCCTGTGGCGTAACCTGACGCTTCGGCGTCGGCGCCAGGGTCGTCTTGCGCGCTGCCGCCGGCTTGATCGCCGGAGCTGCATGCGTTGCAGCTTCGGTCGCCAGCTCCAACGGCGGATTAACGGTCTTCAGCATCGACGGTGTATTTACAGGCTGGGCAGCGAAAGCGGCATTGTCGATCTTGAAGACGCCGACCGCGCGCGCCAGCAGATCGGCCTGTTCCTGCAGACTCTCGGCGGCCGCCGCAGCCTGTTCGACCAGGGCCGCATTCTGCTGGGTGATTTCATCGATCTGGGCGATGGCGCCGTTGACTTCGGCAATGCCCGCGCTCTGTTCCTTGCTGGCGGCGGTGATCTCGCCCATGATGTCGGCCACGTGCTTGACCGAGGTGACGATCTCGCTCATGGTCACACCGGCTTCATCGACCAGCTTGCCGCCGGCATCGACCTTGCTGACCGAGTCGCCGATCAGGGTCTTGATTTCCTTGGCGGCCGACGCCGAGCGTTGCGCCAGGCTGCGCACTTCCGACGCCACCACGGCGAAGCCACGGCCCTGTTCACCTGCGCGCGCGGCTTCAACCGCAGCATTGAGCGCAAGGATATTGGTCTGGAACGCGATGCCGTCGATGACGCCGATGATGTCGACGATCTTGCGCGAGCTTTCCTTGATCGAACCCATGGTCTGCACCACGTCGCCGACCACCTTGCCGCCCTTGACGGCGTAGTCGGAAGCCGACATCACCAGCTGGTTGGCCTGGTGCGCATTCTCGGCGTTCTGCTTGACCGTCGAGGTCAGCTGTTCCATTGAGCTGGCGGTTTCTTCCAGGCTGGAAGCCTGCGATTCGGTGCGGTTCGACAGGTCGGCATTGCCGGTGGCGATCTCTTGCGACGCCACCGCGATGATGGCCGCGCTCTGCTTGATTTCATTGACGGTCGCCGCCAGCTTGGTCTGCATCGTATTGAGCGAATGCACCAGTTGGCCCGCTTCGTCGTGGCTCTTCTCTTCCACGGTCTGGGTCAGGTCGCCGCTGGCGATGGTTTCGGTGATCTTGCCGGCGCGCAGCAGCGGCGCGGTGATGGTGCGGGTGATCGACCAGGTGAAGAAGGCGCCCAGCAGCAGCGTCACCAGTCCGATCACGATCATGCCGATCCGGCCGCTGTGATAGCTGTTCTGGAATTCGACATAGGCTGCCGACATGTCTTCCTGCTGATACGCGGCGAGTGCGGCCACGCTGGCCATCCACTTGTCGTAGGACGGCAGGAAATCGCTCTTGAGGAGTTGCGCGGCGTCGAAGTAATTGCCGGCGCCGACCATTTCACGGATCTTTTCGACGATCGGGAACAGCACCTTGCGTTCGGCGGCGGAAGCCGTCAGCAATGCCTTGCCCTTGTCGGTGGAAGTCAGTTTGGTGAGCTGGCCTTCATAGCCCGCATAGGCCTGCAGGATCTTGGCGAGGCGCTGGTTTTCCTGCTGGCCTTCGGCGGCATCGGTAGGCGTGACCACCTTGCGCAAGGCCAGCGCCAAAGCACTGCCGGATTCGCGCATGCTCATTGCCGCGGTCATGCTGGCGACCTTCTGATCGATGATGTAGGCGCTGCTGCTTTCCATCTGGGTCATGCGCCACAGGCCGTTGAGCAGGATCGCCGCTGCGCAGAGCAAGACCAGACAGAATCCCAGTGCAAGACGTGCACCAATTTTGATATTTGAAATCATAACGCTCAACTTCCCCTGATAAAAAACTGCCGTCCCTGAAGATGCAAACCGCCGGATAGTGACCCTACTTGCTGTGCTTGCTGTTGCCGGCAGATCGAACCCGGACTCACCGGCGGACGGTCTACCTTGTCTCGTCAGCAGGATTCATGCCTGCCTGGATATCTTTTAATTGTACGGGTTTCGCCCCGATTTTTCTTGGCGTACGGCAATATTTATTGTTCGGGAAAACGCGGTGCGCCAAGGCGGGTTCTCCCTGCCTCGGCTGCTCCGTATCGCCGTGAATGCCGCGTCTGCGCGCGTGGTCTGTTCCGGCGTTTCATAGTCCTTTTGATGCTTGTGCCGCATCTTAGATAAGCGCCGAAAACAAGGCTAATGCTTTGTGCGCATGTAACTATACCTTTATCGCATAGTTGCCTTAAACGCAATCCGGACGCACGAAAGCAGCGCACGCGAGCTGAAAAAACGCATGAAAAAAGCCCGCACGACGGATCGGGCGGGCTCGTTCGTTTTTCCTGGATCAACACGACATGCAGCGCTTGCGCCCAGGTTCAAAACCGCTCCATTGACACTCTCCCACTCATTGCCGGCACCGGCCCGCGAACGGGACCGGCAGGAACCTGAGATCAGTGCATGCTCAACGGGAATCGTGCAGCACGGCACTGCCCAATTCCATCGGAGCGGCGCTCCGGGCATAGTGCAGATGCTGCAGGAATTGCTGAGTGGCGGCATCCCAGGAATACGTCAGCGCATGCGCGCGCACGTCGTCGCGCGACAACTGCAAGGCATCCATGCAGGCGACGTCGAGCTCTTCGTTCAAGGCGCCGGAAAAGCCGTCGGCCACGACGTCTATCGGTCCTTCGACCGGATACGCCGCAACCGGTACGCCGCAGGCCATGGCTTCGGCCAGCACCAGCCCGAAGGTGTCGGTGCGGCTGGGGAACACGAACACGTCGGCGCAGTTGTAATACGCCGGCAATTCATCATGCCCCTTGGCGCCGAGGAAGCGCACCTGCGGATAACGCTGCTCGAGTTCTTCGCGCTGCGGCCCGTCGCCGATCACCCATTTGGAACCGGGCAAGTCGAGCTTGAGGAAAGCTTCGATATTCTTTTCGACGGCGACGCGGCCAACGTACAGAAACAGCGGTCGGGCGATGCAGGCGTGGTCTTCCGTCGCCGGCTTGAAATGTTCGGTGTCGACGCCGCGGCCCCACAAGGCGACGTTGCGGAAGCCGTTCTTTTCCAGCGATTCCTTCATCTTCGGCGTCGGCACCATGATCGCTTTGGACGGACCGTGGAACCAGCGCATCAACCGATACGTCAGCGCCTTCGGCAACAGCTTGCGGGCGCTCAGGTATTCCGGGAAGCGCGTGTGATAGGCGGTGGTGAAATCGAGTTTGTGCTTGAGGCAGTAACGACGCGCCGCAAGACCCATCGGGCCTTCGGTGGAGATGTGGATGCAGTCCGGCTTGAACGCATCCAGCGCGGCGGCGATCTTGGCATACGGCTTGTAGGCCAGCCGTATTTCTGGATAGGTCGGACAGGCGAACGTGCGGAAATCGCGCGGCGCCAGCATCAGTACCTCGTGGCCTTTGTTGCGCAGGCACTGTTGCGTTGCCCGCAGGGTGTTGACTACGCCATTGACTTGCGGTTCGCCCGCGTCGCTTACGATGGCAATGCGCATAAATCTTCTACTCCGGCCAGTTTGGAACTCTTCTTCAGTTGCATGATTTCGCCCCAGGTCACCAGGCGCAGTTCGCCGGCTTCGTCTTCCACCAGGGCCGACAGGCTTTCCACCCAGTCGCCGTCGTTGCAGTACTTGATGCCGTTGATGTCGCGGATTTCCGGTTTGTGGATGTGTCCGCAGATGACGCCGTCGAGGCCCTTCTTGGAGGCTTCGGCAGCCAGCGCATCTTCGAACGAGGTGATGTAGTTGACCGCGTTCTTGACCTTGCCCTTGAGGTACTGCGACAGCGACCAGTAGGGCAATCCGGCACGCGCGCGCCAGCTGTTGAACCACTGGTTGAACTTGAGGATCATGGTGTACAGGTTGTCGCCGACATAGGCCAGCCACTTGGCGCAGGCGATGACGCCGTCGAAACGGTCGCCGTGGATGACCAGCATGCGCTTGCCGTTGGCGGTGGTGTGCACCAGTTCGTCGCGGATCTTGATGCCGCCGAAATCGAGGTCGATGAACTGGCGGATGACTTCGTCGTGGTTGCCCGGCACAAAAATGACATTGGTGCCCTTCTTGGCTTTCTTGAGCACCGTCTGCACCACGTTGTTGTGGCTTTGTTCCCAGTACCAGCGACGCTTGAGCTGCCAGCCGTCGATGATATCGCCGACCAGATAGAGCGTCTCGGACTCGGTGGCGCGCAGGAATTCAAGCAACCGTTGCGCCTGGCATCCCGGCGTGCCGAGATGCACGTCCGAGATCCAGATGGTGCGAAAATGGAGAGGATCGCGTTTCGTTCCCAGAGTGGCGTCTATACCGTTGGCATCCAGAAATTGATCGCGTGATCTCATGCGGCTCTCGATTCTTTCAGGTAGTGGCGGGCGTAGCGGCCATCCAGCTTGGCCAGGGGCAGCAGCAGGAAGAAATCGGCGGAGTGGAAATCAGGATCCCAGGCCGGTTCGCCGCAAACCCATGCGCCGCTGCGCAGGTAGCCGCGCAACAGCGGCGGCACTTGCGGCTGGTGGCCGGCTTCGCGTTCTTCGATCGGGAAGGCGGTGTGCGGCGTGACGCTGTACTCTTGCGGCGCCATGTTGTTTTCGCGGAAGGCGTGATACAGCGCCGCCGCATTGTGGCCGCCGTCGGCCAGGCTGACGCTGGCGCAACCCATCAGGTAGTCGCAACGCTCGCGGCGCATGAAGTCGGCGATGCCGGCCCACAGCAGCATGATGACGGCGCCGCTGCGGTAGTCCGGATGGATGCAGGCACGGCCGGCTTCGCAGATGACGTTGCGGATATTGTCGAGGCGGCTCAGGTCGAATTCCTGCTCCGAGTAGAACTTGCCCATGCGGCGTGCGGCGTGGGGACTCATCACGCGGTAGGTGCCGACCACGCTCAGAGTCTTGTTGTCGCGTACGATCAGGTGGTCGCAGTAGTCGTCGAATTCGTCCTTGTCGAGACCTTCTGCATTGGCCAGCGCCGACAGGTTCATGGTTTCAATGAAAACCTTGTAGCGCAAACGCTGTACTTCGCGGACTTCTTCCGGCGTGGTGGCCAGACTCAGTGACAGTTTGGAAGAACTGGGGTTAGCATCTGCCGGGGTGGTGAGCAGTCTCATGCATCGTCCTTTTTCAGTTGACAACGATGCAGAGCGTAACTGTCGATTATTTCAGGCCAATGACACACGGGCACGGCATGGCCGGATAGCAACAGCAGCACGCTGTCAGCCTCCGGCAAGGTTTGCGGACCGACAATGGGCGGTAAAGACGTGAACTTAATGCGATGCCTTCCCTCGAACAAGCTGGAGTGCATTACCGTTCGTTTCATCCCCTCCCCATACAGAAAGACGCCATGACTGAAGACGAAATCCGTCGCAATGCTTTCGCCATGCCCATCCACAACCCGGCTTTCCCGCCTGGTCCTTATCGCTTCGTCGATCGCGAATTCCTGATCATCACCTACCGCACCGATCCGGAAGCACTCAAGAAAATCATTCCGGCGCCGCTGCAGTTCGTCGAACCGATCGTCAGGTTCGAATTCATCAACATGCCGGACTCGACCGGCTTCGGCCACTATTGCGAGTCGGGACAGGTGATTCCTGTCACGCTCAACGGCGTCGCCGGCGGCTACGTGCACAGCATGTACCTCAACGACCATCCGCCGATTGCGGGCGGACGCGAGTTGTGGGGCTTTCCGAAAAAACTCGGCACGCCCGAGCTGCGCGTGCACACCGACACGCTGGTCGGCACGCTCGATTACAGCGACTTCCGCATCGCCACCGGCACCATGGGATTCAAGCACCGCGCGCTCGATCACGAGGCGGTGGCGAAGACGCTGGGGTCGCCCAGTTTCCTGCTGAAAATCATTCCCCACGTCGACGGCACACCGCGCATCTGCGAACTGGTACAGTACAGTCTGTCCGACATTACCATCAAGGGCGCCTGGACCGGTCCCGGCGCGCTGGACCTGCATTCGCATGCACTGGCGCCGATCGCCGACCTGCCGGTGCTGGAAGTCATCTCGGCGGTGCACATTTTGTCTGACCTGACTTTGCCGCTGGGCACGGTCGCTTACGATTATCTTGCTAAATAGTTTTGTTCAATATTTTTGCTCAATATCTTGCTTAATAAAAGGGAATGTCATGGTACTCAAAGATAAAGTCGCTCTGATCACGGGCGCAGCCAGCGGTATCGGCAAAGAAATCGCCATCGAATACGCCAAGGCCGGCGCCAAGGTCGTCATCGCCGATCTGGCGCTCGACGCCGCCAAGGCCGCTGCCGAAGAAATCAACAAGAGCGGCGGCACCGCCATGGCGGTCGCCATGAACGTGGTGGACGAGGCGCAAGTGGACAAGGGCATCGCCGACGCCGTGGCCGCCTATGGCACGCTCGACATCCTGATCAGCAACGCCGGCATCCAGATCATCGCCCCGATCGTCGACAGCACGCTGGAAAACTGGCGCAAGATGCTGGCGATCCATCTCGACGGCGCCTACCTGACCACACGTGCCGCGATGCGCGCGATGATCAAGGCCGGCAAAGGCGGCTCGATCATCTACATGGGTTCGGTGCACTCGCACGAAGCGTCGCCGCTGAAAGCGCCATACGTCACCGCCAAGCACGGCCTGATCGGCCTGGCCAAGGTGGTCGCCAAGGAAGGCGCGAAAGACAAGATCCGCTCGAACGTGATCTGCCCGGGCTTCGTGCGCACGCCGCTGGTGGAGAAGCAGATTCCCGAGCAAGCCAGGGAACTGAACATCAGCGAAGAAGACGTGATCAAGAAGGTGATGTTGAAGGACACCGTTGACGGTGAATTCACCACGACTGCGGATGTGGCGCAGACGGCGGTGTTCCTCGCGGCGTTTCCCACCAATGCGCTTACCGGGCAGTCGGTGGTGGTTAGCCATGGTTGGTTTATGCAGTAAGCGGTTGCCGCTTACGTTGGATGAAGAAGCCGCCTTGATTGGCGGCTTTTTGTTTGGTGTCCCGACTCTGTTTATTCGTTGCTGATGCTGTTCTTTCTTCGAGCAACAACACACACGAAGTCGGAACAAAACACGGAGAGAAAAAACCTATCCCTCCATCTCCCCTACCCACTCCCCATCCTGCATCTTCGGATAAACCTTGACCAACAAAATCTTCGGCCCCTTCATCTTCTTGACCACGATGTCAAAAGCATGAAACTCGACCTTCTGCCCTTCCTTCGGCACCTCGCCCAGCTTCTCCATCACCAGGCCGCCAACCGAATCCACCGTCTCGTCATACTCAAGATCGATGCCCAGCATGTGCTCCAGCGTCACGATGGGCAGACTGCCCTTGCCCAGCAAAGTCCCGTCGTCCTGCCGCGTCCACTCGTTGGAGGTATGACGAAACTCATCGCGGATCTCGCCCACCAGCACGCTCAGCAGATTGTCCAGCGTGACGAAACCCAGCGGCACCTGCCCCTTGCGGCCGATGATCGCGAAGTGCGGCGAACCGGTGCGGAAACGGCGCAGCAGTTCCTGCGCCGACAGGCTCGGTGAAATGTATTGCACCGGACGCAGGTATTGGCGCAGATCGACGATGGCCTTGCCGTCCTGCTGCGCGATGAAGACGTCCTTCAGGTGCAGCAACCCCAGCACCTCCTGCTGCTCGGCGTCGAAATACGGATAGCGGCTGAAACGGTTGCGGTAAATGATCTGCATGTTTTCATCATGCGTATTGGCGGCGCTCAGCGCGACAATCTCGTTGGCCGGACGCATCAGGTCCATCACCTTGAGGTCGCCGAAGTCGAGCGACTGCGCCAGCACGCTCCACTCCTGCGGCGTGAACTTGCCGGTCTTGCCGCCGGAGCGCAGGATCAGCTTGAGCTCGTCCGAGGAATAGTGCGAATCATGCCCATGCACGCCGCCCAGGCCGGTAATCCGCAGCACCCAGTTGGCGCTCAGGTTGAGCAGCCAGATCGCGGGATACATCGTCCAGTAGAAACCGTACAGCGGCATCGCACACCACAGGCCGATGCGCTCCGGGTTGCGGATCGCCATCGACTTCGGCGCCAGCTCGCCGACCACGATATGCAGGAAGGAAATGATCACGAAGGCGAACACGAAAGACACGCCGTGGATCAGCTCCGGCGAACTCACGCCGAGCAAGGCGAACAGGGGTTCGAGCAAGCTGGCAAAAGCCGGTTCGCCGATCCAGCCGAGGCCCAGCGACGCCAGCGTGATGCCGAGCTGGCAGGCCGACAGGTAAGCGTCGAGTTGATTGTGGACAGTCGCCAGTATGCGTCCGCGCAAACCCTGCGTCTTGACGATGGCTCTGATGCGGGTCTGGCGCAGTTTGACCAGACCGAATTCTGCTGCGACGAAAAAACCGTTCAGCGCGACCAGAAAGAGGGCCGCGACGATCAGTAAGATGTTTTCCAACGAGGGTACCTATTGAGTAGTGGAGAAAATGCGAGAGAAAATACGCCTGCCGAAGAGCAGCTAACAAAACAGCGCGAAGTCCGACGGGCCGGGCCGCGGGATGCGCAATGAAGAAATCGCGAGCGGGAAAAACTGCGAAGGTTTTGTTAGCTGCTCTTGCATGTTGCTGCAAGCACAAGACGTAATTTACCACGAGACGGCGTACGACCAAGCCTCTGGTCGAAAACCATGTCAATCCGGCAAAGGAAAAGCGCCTCAGCGTTTCAGCTCAGGTGTGATGAAGCGCAGTCCCAGCACGACATAGCGGCCGCGCGTGTCAGCACCGAAGGTATTGCCGTAAGTCAGGTCGAGTTCGACATGCTCCGGCACCAGCGTTGCGCGCACGCCGGCCTGGTAGGACGGCTTGCCCTTGTTCTCGCCGAATACTTCGCCGATGAACGAGAGCCGGTCCGCCAGCTTCGTCTCGTTGCCCAGTCCCCAGGTCAGACGCGTGGTCTGTTCCTTGCCTTTGCGGATCGCCCCCAGATTGGTGTGCAACAGCACCGCGTCGTCTTTGAAGGAAAACGAGGTCAGCAGCTTGGAATAGACATTCCACGAACGTTGGCGGCCATCGTCGCCGCTGTCGGTTTGGCGCACCACGCCGGCCAGCATGCCGACGCCGTAGCTGTCGGGCGACATTTCGCGGAACACGGTCTTGCCCTGCAACTGGCTGTTGGCCAGGTACATGCCGGCGCCGTCGCGTTGCCAGGAATTGCCCCACGACACTTCCAGGTTGCCGGTCAGGTTGCACGACGGATTGAGCCAGCGCTCGGTGCCGTCGCGGTTGAATTTCCCCCAGGCTTCCAGCTGGCATTTGTTGGCGCCGAGGACTTGTGCGTCGTCGACATTCATTGCGCCGGCGGCGAACGCCGACTGCATTCCCAGCAATCCGTGGACGGCTACGGTTGCGATCATCATGTGTTTTTTCATAGAGCTCCCGTCTTCGAATTCTGACGCAGGCAGCGGTGGCTTGCGTCGGGCCTGATGCTAGCATCAGGCCTTCGTGACAGGCAATCGGAAAACGGCTGAAGGAGCAGTAAATACGGAAGAAGCGTAAAGAAGATGGAATTACCAGATAAAAAACTACAGTCGCAACATGCTGTGTTGCGACTGCTTATCGTTTACCTTCGACAGGTACAACTGTCTGAGATGACACACGCAATACGTTGACGCTTCAGCGCTTGCGCGGACGCGCCGGATCCGGCAGACCGCACTTCAAGAATTCACCGCGACCGACCGCGCCCCGAGGATCCTTGCCGTCATACACCACCTCGCCGCGCGACAGCGTGGTCACCGGCCAGCCGGTCACGGCCACGCCTTCATACGGGGTGTAGTCGACGTTGTGATGCAGCTTGTCGTTGGCGATCACGACTTCCTTGTGCGGATCCCAGATCGCGATATCGGCGTCGCCGCCGATGGCGATCGTGCCCTTTTGCGGATACAGGCCGTACATCTTGGCCGGATCGGTCGCCGTCAGTGCGACAAAACGGTTGAGGTCGATGCGGCCCTTGCCGACGCCTTCCGAGAACAGCAGCGGCAAACGTGTTTCCAGCCCCGGTGTGCCGTTGGGAATATAGCGGAACGGCACTTCCTTCCCGCCCGGCATCTTGCCCTTGGGATCGGCGTAACGGAACGGCGCATGGTCCGACGAGAACACCGTGAACAAGCCGTTGGCCAGGCCATCCCAGATGTGTTGCTGGTTTTCCTTGTCGCGCGGCGGCGGGCTGCAGATGCACTTGGCGCCCTGATAGCCCTCCTGATCGAGGTCGTCTGCCGTCAGCATGAAATACTGCGGACAAGTCTCGGCATAGATGCGCAGGCCGTGACCATGCGCCCAGCGGATCTGCTCGATGGCTTCCTTGCCCGATACGTGCACGATCAGGATCGGCACGTCGACCAGTTCGGACAGCGCGATCGCGCGATGCGTCGCTTCGCGCTCGACCAGCATCGGCCGCGAGGTCGCGTGGTACTTCGGCGCCGTCAGGCCGGCATCTTCCAGTTGCTCGGTGAGCCACGCGATGCAGTCGGCGTTTTCTGCATGAATCATCACCATCGCGCCTTCGCGCCGTGCGATGGCCAGTACGTCGATGATCTGCCGGTCGTTGAGCTTGAGGTCGTCGTAGGTCATGTAGATCTTGAACGAGGTATAGCCTTCGCTGATCAGCTGCGGCAGTTCTTCCTTCAAGACTTTTTCGGTCGGGTCGCTGACGATCATGTGGAAGGCGTAGTCGATCACGGCCTTGCCTTCGGCGCGGCGATGATAATCTTCCACCGCGGCGCGCAGCGACTGACCCTTGGCCTGCGCGGCAAACGGAATCACCGTCGTGGTGCCGCCGCATGCCGCCGAGATCGTGCCGCTGCGAAAATCGTCGGCCATCTCCAGTCCCTCTTCCATCGGCTGATCGAGATGGCAGTGGCTGTCGACGCCGCCCGGCAGCACCAGCTTGCCGGCCGCATCGATTTCTTTCCTGCCGGACGCAAGATTACGCCCCAGCGCCACGACCTTGCCGCCGACGATGCCGACATCGCATTGCATGATGTCGGATGCGGTGGCGACGGTGCCGTTGCGGATTACCAGATCAAAGTCTTCCATGCGCTGCTCCGTTCTCAAACAACATCACGGAACAGGCTGCCCCAATTACGGATGCGGGAAGGATCCGATCCGGCCTGCCTGAGCGACTTCCACACCACGGTGGAAATGGTGTCGTAGATCGGAATGCCGACTTCGCGCTCCAGCTCTTCCACCAGCGGCGCGCCGCGCAGGTTGGTGCAGAAGATGGTGATGGCTTGCGGCTTCTCTTTGGCGACTTCGCGCACCATGGCGCGCAATTCGTCGGCGCCGACTTCCGAGAACGAGAAATTGTCCTGCTTGCGCAGATGGCGTTCGGCGATGCATTCCATGCCCGACGCGGCGTAGTTCTTGATGATCGCCGCCTGCACGTCATCGAGGTAAGGCGTCACCAGGCCGAAGCGCTTGACGCCGGTGATGTCGAAGATTTCATTCAATGCCAGCACCGAGGTGCAGGCCGGAATGCCGGTCGCTTCGGTGATGCGGCGGCACAGGCGTTCGTCGGCGTCGAAGCCGAGCCAGCCCGACGAGGTGCCGTTCCAGCCGATGCTCTGGACCTTGGCGTGCGACAGCAGCTCGGCCGCGCGCAGGATTTCGCTGTCGTCGAATTGCGCCAGCGCCTGGTTCGACAAGGCGATCTCGGTCACGCGGAAGCGGCCGAAGTGCGCGCTGGCTTCCGGGATGTCGGCGAGCATTGCGGTGGTGACCGGCTCCAGCGTGGTGTTGGAGGAAGGCGTCAGCATGCCGAGCAGGGTACGTTGAGTCATGATGATTTCCTTGAAATTCTATGCAGCGATTTTGATAGCATCGGCATGGGCCAGCGCGGATTCTTCGCGGATCAGGCTCAGCACATGGCGCTTGTATTGGTTGAATTCGGCGCTCGTGGTGTCGCGCGGGCGCGCCAGGTCGATGTCGATCAGGTCGCGGATGCGGCCCGGGCGATGCGTCATGACGGCGACCTTGGTCGCCAGCACCAGCGCTTCGTCGACGCTGTGCGTGACGAACACGATCGTACCCTCGTAACGCTGCCACAGCGTGACCAGTTCTTCCTGCATTTCCATCTTGGTCTGCGCATCGAGCGCTGCAAACGGCTCGTCCATCAGGATCACCGACGGGTTTTGCAACAACGCGCGGGCGATGCCGACGCGTTGCGCCATGCCGCCGGATAGTTCCGCCGGGAAATGATTTTCAAAGCCCTTGAGTTTCACCGTTTCGATGAACGGCTGGGCGGCGGCGCGGCGTTCGGCGGCGCTCTTTCCCTGCAGCTTGAGCGAGAACGCGATGTTGTCCCACACCGGCAGCCACGGCATCAGGTTGGCCTGCTGGAACACCATGCCGCGATCGGCTCCGGGTCCGGTGATCGGCTTGCCGTCCACGATCACGCTGCCGGAGGTCGGATGCTCGAAGCCGGCGATCATGTTCAGCAACGTCGACTTTCCGCAACCGGACGGGCCCAGCAGGCAGAGGAATTCCTTCTTCTCCAGGCTCAGCGTGACGTTGTCGATGGCGAGCATGTCGCCGCCTTTATTCTTGTCCTTGCGGTTTTTGTCCTTGAAGACCTTGACGATATTGTTGAGTTCGATGAATGCCATGTTGTTCTCCTTACCGAGTCTTACGCTTTGCCCTGTACCGTCGCCACATGCTGCCAGCGCAGTACCGAATTCATGATCAGTTTCAGGATCAGGTCGGCGAGATAGCCGAGCAAGCCGATGCTGATCATGGCCGCGATCACCAGGTCGTAGCGCAGGAAGTAATACGAATCCCACAGCGCGTAACCGAGACCGCTCTTGACCGCCACCATTTCCGCCGTCACGGTCAGCATCCAGGCGCTGCCGATACCGATGCGCAGACCCGCGAAGATGCTCGGCATCGCCGCCGGCAGGATCACGAAACGCAGCAGCTGGCTCTGGTTGGCGCCGGCCATCGCCGCCGCACGCAACAGATTGCGGTCGGAGGTTTTGACGCCATGGACGGTATTCATCAGGATGGGAAAGAAGGCGCCCAGGAACACCAGGAAAATCGCCGGCTTGTTGGCGATGCCGAACCAGATGATCGCCAGCGGAATCCACGACACCGGCGGAATCGGCCGCAGCATCTGCACGGTCGGCTCGATGGCTTTCTCCACCCAGCGCCACCAGCCGATCGCCACGCCCAGCGCAATACCGGACATCGCCGCGATCAGGTAACCCGCCGTGACGCGCATGCAGCTGGCCATGGCGTCGAAGATCCAGCGACCGCTGCTGTCCTGGGCCGCTTCGCTATAGCCGAAAATCCAGTCCATCCAGGTTGCAAACACGCGCGACGGCGCCGGCAGCAAGGAAGCAGGAATCGCTCCCGAACGGGAAAACGCTTCCCAGAACAGCACCAGAAAAATCGGTACGGCGAACCGCCACTTCGCCTCCGACAAGGAGCGCATCAAACCATTCATTGTGATCACCTGCTTTCTATCCAGTTAAACCAGCCTTGCGCCTGAATCAATAGCCCAGTTCGGACTTCGGCTTCTTGGTGACTTCCATCAGGAAGCTGTAGTCCATGTTCTTGTCGATCTGCGCCGAGACGTCGGTGGAGATGTACTTCAGATCCTTCATCATCGCGCCGATGGCTTGCGTCTGCGCGCGGTACATCTTGAAGTCGGGATAGGAATTCTTCAGCGCTTCGGTGGCGACGGTCTTGTCCAGGCCGGTGCCCTTGACGATGCTGGCGACCCAGGCGCCCTTGTCCTTTTGCAAATTGTCGACCAGGCGCACCACGGCGGCGACGGTCTCCTTCACCTCGGCCGGATGTTCCTTGATCACGTCCGAGCGCGTCACGATCAGGTTGGTCAGGCGGCCGGCGGCTTGCTTGTAGGGGAAGGCGAAATGCTTGCCGACACCGGTCATGCGGATTTGCGAGGCGAACGGTTCGACCGAGCAGATCAGCTCGACTTCACCGCGCTGCAGGGCCGCCGCATGGTCGGATGGATTCGGGATATTGACGAACTGCACGTCCTTGCTCGGATTGATGCCGTTCAAGGCCAGCTCGCCGCGCATGTGCAAGTCCTGCGCATTGCCGCGCGAGGCCGCGATGCGGAACGGCTTGCCCTGCGCCTTGTAGTCGGCGATCAGTTTCTTCAGGCCGGCCCAGTCGTCGGACGCCAGCGCCATGTCCTTGCCGACCAGCATTTCGGAGCCGCCGTTGACCTGCCCCGACACCGCCACCAGGTCGAAGCCCTTGTCGAGACCGCTGACGAAGGACAAGTAGGTCACCTGCGCGATATCCACGCTCCTGGACACCAGCGCGGTCAGCGCATCGCTGCCGGCGGTGAAGTTGATGCCTTCGATGTCGACGTTCCTGGCCAACTCAGGCACCAGCGCCATCGACATGCAGTGCGCACATTTGGCGTAGGCCAGCTTGAATTTCGGTTTGGCCTGGGCCTGGGCTTGAGATACGCCAGCGAAAGCCAGGCTGATGGCAAGTCCTGCAGCCACGACGACGGTGCGCATGACGGACGAACGCGGCAGGTTTTTTTGTGCGCCGGATACTTGATAGTGCATGGTGACTCTCCCGTAAGTAACTCAAAGATGGAACTCATCGAAACAATGAGCATGGACTGCAATACAGATTGTGACAATTTAAAATACTGATTGCGACAAACAATGCAATACCTGTGCCAGGAGAGTTTCCATCGTGTTTTTCGGGAAGAGCAGATGAAAGGCCGTGCATTCACCGATGCGAAGCAGCAAATGACACCCATGCTGGTGCAAAAGAACGAAAATCGAACCAAACCGGTGCGACAAAATAATTTATAAATGTCGGGAAAATTTTTGATAATTGTGACAATATATCCTCACAAAATACTTCACCTCAGGACAACGCAATGACCGGCACCACCAGCGCCACTACCGTCAAACCCGGCCGCAAGAAGACCGCAAGCAAAGCGGACAACAGCCCCCTGCCCGCCCAAGCGGTGAGCGCGCGGCCGATGGCCGGCGACGTCATCTATGAGCGCATCCTCACCTCGATCATGGAACATCGCCTCACGCCCGGCACCAAGCTGGTGGAAGAAAAGCTGGCAGGCATCTTCAACGTCAACCGTACGCGCGTGCGCGAAGTACTGGCGCGGCTGAGCCACGAAGGCCTGATCACCACGATTCCGAATCGCGGCGCCTTCATCGCCAGCCCGACGCCGAGCGAAGCGCGCGCGATCTTTTCAGCGCGCCGCCTGATCGAACCGGCGCTGCTGCGCCATCTGTGCGAACACACCCGCCCAGAGCATATCGCCCAGCTGCGCGCCCACGTCGCCCTGGAAGCACAGGCCCGCGAAGCCAACGACCGCCGCGCGATCATCCGCTTGTCGGGCGAGTTCCACATCCGTATCGCCGACATGGTCGAGAACCCGGTCATGAGCAAGATGATGCGCGAACTGGCCTCGCTGACCTGCCTGATCATCGTGCTGTACGACTCCCCCACCGTGCCGGCCTGCACCCACGACGAGCACGGCGACATCATCGACGCCATCGCCGCCGGCAAGGTCGAGAAGGCGGTGGCGGCCATGATCGAACACCTGAACCACATTGAGGCGGTGCTCGACATGTCGACGCCGCCGGCCGAAGACGATGACCTGGAAGCGGTGCTGAGCGCGATGTAATTGCCGCGATTTTTTACGGCGCGTTTATCCGCGCGGCGTAAAGTTTTATGAGAATTAGACGCCGCATTTCTTATCTTGTGGTCCACATCAACCTGATTTGTGGAGTACAAGAAAATGACATCCCGATTTGCGCCGTTCCGTTTCGTTTCCCTTGCCGTGGCTGCAGCCGCTCTGCTGCCTGTGCTGCATGTGCTGCCTGCAGCTGCTGCGGAAAGCGTCGGTGCGACGGCGCCTGCCTCTTCACCGGCCTTCACTACCACCGCCAACATCGGTCTCTACAGCCAGTACGTTTTCCGCGGCCTGACCCAGACCAATGAAAAACCGGCCGTGCAAGGCGGTTTTGATCTCTCGCACGAGAGCGGTCTCTACGCCGGTATCTGGGCATCCAACATCAGCTGGATCAGCGACACCACGCCGGGCGCTTCGGCCAGCCTGGAAGCCGACCTCTATGGCGGCTTCAAATATGGTTTCAGCGACACGCTGAGCGGCGACGTCGGCTTCCTTCACTACGCTTATCCCGGCAGCTTCCCCAATGGTTTCACCAAAGCCGACACCAATGAGCTGTATCTCGGCCTCGACGCCAAGTGGATCACGCTGCGCTATTCCTACGCGGTCGGCAATACCTTCGGCAGCGCCGACACGCGCGGCTCCAGCTACATCGACCTGGCGCTGACGCACGAGCTGGTTGCCGGCATCAACGGCGTCGCCCACCTCGGCCATCAACGCTACACCGGCCCCAACTCCTCCAACCTGTCGTACACCGACTGGAAGCTGGGCCTGAACCGCGACTTCTCGGGGTACGTGCTGGCGGCCTATTACACCGGCACCAACGCCAAGGACGCCGGCTACACGGTCCAGGGCAAGAACCTCGGCCGCGACCAGCTGGTGCTGTCGGTGTCGCGCACCTTCTGAGGCTGACATGGACGGGAGAATTTCAGCGGCATTGAGTGCGCTGCTCATGTGCTTCACTTTGCTACCCGATGCGCACGCGGTGGTGCCCTACCGTTCGCCGGAAGACTACGGCCCGTCCATCGAAGCAAGGAAGCAATTGCCGGCATGCCGGCGTGCCGCCATGGAAGCCATGGCCGGCGCCGGCAAGATTGAAAGCGAGAGTTTCGTGCAGCGCAACGCGGCGGAGTATTTCCGCTTCGTCATGCGCAGCGGCAGCAAGGAAATGCTGATCATCTGCGACGGCCATGCCGGCACGATCCGCCGTCAGATCGATATCTGGGGGGATCTTTAGGTTTGCCAACAGACCTTGAGACTGCAGCAGGCAGCCGTATCAGGCCGGCTCGGCGTTGACGATCCGGTAGCCGACGCCGATTTCGGTGACGATGTGCTTGGGTTGCGCCGGATCGTCTTCCAGCTTCTGGCGCAGGCGTTGCATGTAGATGCGCAGGTAGTGATGATCTTCGGTATGCGACGGCCCCCAGCCTGCCGCCAGCAAGGTGCGGTGCGTGATCACGCGGCCGGCGTCGCGCAGCAGCGTGGCGATCAGGCGATGTTCGATCTGGGTCAGGTGCACCGCCTCGCCGCCCTTGCTGGCCGTGCGCGCCGGCAGATCGATCAGCAGATCGCCGAGACGGAAACGTCCGGTCGCCGCACTGGCCTGGCTGCGCCGACGCAACTGGGCGCGGATGCGCGCCAGCAATTCCGGCACGCCGAAGGGCTTGGTCAGGTAATCGTCGGCGCCGGCGTCGAGCGCGGCGACTTTTTCCGCCTCTTGCGTGCGCGCCGACAGGATCACGATCGGCACATCGCTCCACGAGCGGATGTCGGCGATGACCTGCTTGCCGTCCTGGTCGGGCAGGCCGAGATCGACGATGACCAGATCCGGTTTGCGGGTGCCGGCTTCCACCATGCCCTCGCGTGCGGTGCGCGCTTCATGGACGATGAAACCTTCCTGCTCGAGCGCGCCGCGCACCAGCTTGCGGATATGGGCGTCGTCCTCGACGAAAACGATATTGCCTGCATGATCCAACATGATCGTTATTCCTCTTCCGGCAAGGCCGGAGGTTTGTCCAAAGGCAAAGTGAAACAGACGCGCGCGCCGCGCCCGCCATCTGCAGGCAATGCGCGTATCGTGCCTCCATGCGCATCGACAATCGCGCGGCAGATCGCCAGCCCGAGGCCGACGCCGGGTGTGCTCGACTCGGTATCGCCGCGGGTGAATTTTTCAAACGCGCGCTCTTCCATGCCCGCCGGGAAACCGGGGCCGCGGTCGATCACGCTGATTTCCATCAGGCCTGCATTTGCTTTCGCATCAACCACGATGATCTCGCCGGCCGGCGCGTACTTGACGGCATTCTCGATCAGATTGGCAAAGACCCGTTCAATCAGCACGGCGTCGAAACGCACCAGCGGCAGGTCGGCCGGCAGGTGCGTCTCGACGCGGCGCTCGCCCAGCGTCTTGTTCAACAGTCGCAACGCGGTGCCGACGACTTCCTCGATCGAATTCCATTGGCGATTGAGCGTGATGCCGCCGGATTGCAGGCGCGCCATGTCGAGCAGGTTTTCCACCAGCCCCGACATGCGTTGCGACTGCTCGCTGATGGTGACCGCCATCTCGCGTTCGTCGGCGCCCAGAGACGGTTGCCGCGCCAGCGCTTCGGCGCTGCCGACCAGCGAAGTCAGCGGCGTGCGCAGATCGTGCGAGATTGCCGACAGCAAGGAATTGCGCAGGCGCTCCGACTCCATCGTCACCAGCGCATCCTGCGCCACCTCGGCGTAGTGCAGGCGCTCGATCGCCATGGCGATCTGCGAGCAGAAAATTTCCAGCATTTGCCGATTCTCCGGCAACGCCAGTTGAAGCGGATCCTCGGCCACGAACGCCAGCACGCCGCGCGTGCGCATGGTGGCGTTCAGAGGCAGGTACAACGCCTGCGCCGCCGGCAAGGTAGCGGTGCCGCGTCCCGCCGCCTGGTCGTTGTCGTAGACCCATTGCGCCACGCCCAGGTCGATGTCCTGCAAGGCGTGCGTGTCGTGTTCTTCCGGTGCGGCCACACGCACGTTCTCGCCGCTGTCGGGCAGGCAGAACGCCGTCTTCGCGCCGAACACCGCACCCAGATGGCGACGGCCGATTTCCAGGATCTGCTCCAGCGTCAGCACCGCCGCCAGTTCCTTGCCGAGCATGTACAAGTTGCCGGCGCGCGCTTCGCGCAGCATGGCGACGTTGGCTTGGTGCCGCATGCGCGAGGCCAGCGAACTGATGAACAGCGACACCGCCAGCATCACCAGCAAGGTAATCAGATACTGTGCATCTGAAACGCTGATGGAAAAACGCGGCGCCACGAAAAAGAAATCGAAGGCCAGCACGCTCATGACCGACGCCAGCGCCGACGCCGAGCGCCCGTAACGCACCGCGACGATCATCACGCCGACCAGGTACAGCATGATCACGTTGGCCGGATGCAGATAGGCGATCAGCCACCACGCCATCGCCGTGGTCACGGCGCAGCTGACGGTCGCCCACAGATAGCCGCGCCGGCGGTGCCGGCGCAGACGTCCGCCGTCGTCGCGTGACTCTTCGACCGGGGTCCTGACGCTGTCATCGCGTCCCGACTCCGCCGGGCGCGCTACGGTATAGACGTCGATATCCTGTCCGTTTGCGGCGATGCGTGCAGCCAGGTTCTTGCGCCACCAGCGCGTCCAGCCGCGACCATGGGATTGACCGATCACCAGCTTGCCGGCGTTGCGGCTGCGCGCGAATTGCACCAGCGCCTGCGCCACGTCTTCGCCGGTGATGCTGGCGGTTTCCGCACCCAGCGATTGCGCCAGCTTGAGGTTCCTGAGTATGCGCTCGCGTCCGGCCAGCGTGACGCGCGGCCAGCTCGGGGCATCCACATGCACCGCCAGCCAGTCGGCCTGCAGCTTGGCTGCCAGCCGCGCCGCCGCGCGCACCAGCTTGTCTTCGTCGGCGCGCGCGCCGATGGCCACCACGATGCGTTCCTTGGTCTGCCACAGCTGGACGATGGAACGATCGGCGCGGTACTCGCGCATGTCGGCGTCGACCCGATCGGCGGTGCGGCGCAGGGCGATCTCGCGCAGCGCCAGCAGGTTTCCTTTACGGAAAAAATTGCGTCCGGCTTTTTCCGCCTGTTGCGGCAGATAGACCTTGCCTTCCTTGAGGCGCTGCAACAGTTCGTCGGGCGGCAGATCGACCAGCGTGACTTCGTCGGCCTGGTCGAAGACATGATCGGGAATGGTCTCGTGCACGCGGATGCCGGTGATCTGGCCGACGACGTCGTTGAGGCTTTCGATGTGCTGGACATTGACGGTGGTGTACACGTGGATGCCGGCATGCAGCAGCTCTTCAATATCCTGCCAGCGTTTGGCGTGGCGCGAGCCGGGGACATTGGAATGCGCCAGTTCGTCGACCAGGATGACGGTCGGTTTGCGTTCGAGCGCGGCATCGAGGTCGAATTCGTGGAGAGTACGGTCGCGGTATTGCGTGCTGCGCAGGGGCAGGCGCTCGATGCCGTCGAGCATGGCCTCGGTGTCGGCGCGGCCGTGGGTCTCGACGATGCCGGCCAGGACTTGCTCGCCTTGTTCCTGGAGGTTTTGCGCGGCGGCCAGCATGGCGTAGGTTTTGCCGACGCCGGCGGATGAGCCAAAGAAAATCTTGAGCCGGCCGCGCGTCTGACGGTCTTCGTCGCGCATGACGCGGTCGAGTAGGTCGTCGGGATTGGGGCGGGTGGGCATGGTGGGGGTATTGTAGTTTGAAATAGGCTTTTTTAGCGGTTTGGGTTGACGTGGTCCTGTGCTGTGTTTTGTTCCGACTTGCTTGCAGTGCGTTGATGAATGCTGTTCTTTCTTCGATCAACCCTTCGCCGGGGGTAGCCCGGCAGCTACTCACTTTCTTTGCTTCGCCAAGAAAAGTAAGCAAAAGAAGGCGACCGCAAGTTCGTAGCCCCCTTCGGGGGTTCCCGGCGTCGGCAGGCACAAATCGGGAGAGGAAACAAACTCGCTGCGCTCAGACAAGTTTCCCCTCTTTATCCGATTTGCACCTGCCGCCACCGGCTACTCGCAAGCGGGAATTCGAGACTGGCTCGCTTCGCATCGCCAGGGTACGGTGATGAAGCTACGGTCGCAGTTCTCCGCTACCAATAAAACCAAGAATGAGAATCACGATGCCGCAGGCGAGCCGAAGAAGAATTCCGCTTATGAGTCGCCGTTGGTGACGTGCTCAAATCGGATAAAGAAGGGAAACTTGTCT
>NZ_QXFG01000013.1:0-12356 GCF_026127345.1 Herbaspirillum lusitanum
ATCGGCCAGAGGCGGCCATCCTGAGAACGAGAATGAAATGAATGCAGGAATATGTTTCACCAAGATATGGTCGGATGACGATCTGCTGGAACTACGAATCGAAATCAATGAAGGCCGCTCCCGATTTCAGACTGAAGTCTATGCAGGGCACGAACAACTAGGCCAGCTTGTTTTAGCCTTGGAGGCATTCAAGGGGGAGGCTCCTGGCAGCCAATATGACTTACGGTTCGGAGAGTTTGATCCGCAATTCGCTGCAGGGGCTTGTCATTTTCTGCTGAAATTCAATGCGCGAGGGATGCTGATCATCACCGCACATTTGCAGTCGCAATTTTTCGACTGTGACGGGAAGAAAGTTGCCAACGAAGGAAAACTTCATCTGCGATCCCATCCTGCGCAACTAGATGATTTTTTACGAGGTTTGGCAGCAATTCACAATCAACATAGTGATACCGCAGTGTTGAATATCGAGTGACTGCAATCGGCCAGAAGCAGACCTCTGCCACGACATTGCCTTCGTAGCCCAGTTATGATGCGATTTCGATCACTCCTCTCCTACTTTCGATAGCGATCAGAACTCAATGTTTGTCGTCTTCATTCAATCCCAAGAATCGGATCTTGAACGCTTGGTCGATATGCGCATCGCTGCCATGCGGGAGAGTTTGGAGAGGGTCGGGCGATTTGACGCACAGCGGGCGCGTGAACGCTTTACATCGACGTTCACGCCAGAAACCAGCTATCTCATCATGGTCGATGGCCATGCTGCCGGTTTTTTTTCATTGGATCGTCATCATGACGTCCACACTCTTCGGCACTTTTATATCCTTCCGCAATACCAGCGCCGGGGAATCGGCGCGCAGGTTCTCAAGCGCGTTCTTGCCGATGCCAGCCGCAAGGGATGCCCCGTCACGCTCGCTGCTCTGCGCGAAAGCGACGCCAATCGCTTCTATCGAAACAACGGCTTTGTAAAGGTGAGCGAGGAGGAATGGGACATTTTCTATACCCACAGTCCCAAGGGGGCGACGCCATCATCGACTAACAACGAGATCGGATGCATCCGATGGCTGGGCTGGGCAGACCTTCCGCATCTTGATGTTGTGTTGCGCGAGCATGTGCGCGATCTGCACACCGGCCAAATTGTGGAGTCCGAGATTGCTTCGATCAAGGCACACATGGCAGGTGGTGCCGACGATGAGGGACGTCACCGCAGCTATCTGGTCGCTTGCGATCCGTCAGGATTGCCGGTCGCTTGCATGGGTCTTTCACGGCCGGATGCGCGAATGAGCGTCCATGTTTCCATGAATGCGCCGGATGCCATGGAATTGCTCAACGTGTTCGTTCGTCGTGATTTCATGCGGGCCAAGGGGATCGGACGATCGTTGTTATCCGCAGTATATGAAGAGGCCAAGGCGGCTGGCGCCTCTCGGCTACTGGTCAACAGCGGCCCGCGCTACCTCGCGAGTTGGGGATTCTATGATCGTATGTTCGATGAGGCTCACGGCATGCTTGTTGATTATTACGGAACGGGGCGGCACGCGAAGGTTTGGAGCAAGGTGCTATAGCCAGAGCATGGCCGTCGGCGTCCGAAAAAAGCAAAAGCCCGCAAGCGGGCTCTTGGTTACTAAGCTATCTGCAGCCGTGCTCTTCCCTGCAGCGTTCTTGTGCGTGAATCTCCAGCAGGCAGCGCAACCAAACCATCGTTCAACTTGAAAGTGGACACGATCCCGGACAGCGCGGAGGCCTGTTCCATCATTGCATTCGCAGCTGCGGCCGCCTCTTCTACCAGCGCGGAGTTTTGCTGAGTAGCTTCGTCCATCTGGGTGATTGCCAGATTTACCTGGACGATGCCGTTGCTTTGCTCCTGACTTGCATTGGAAATTTCAGCAACAACATCCGTGACTCGTTTAACGCTCGTCACGACCTCCACCATTGTTTGGCCTGCCTGCTCGACCAATTGGCTGCCGCGCTCGACCTTTGACACCGAGTCGTTGATCAGGACCGTGATCTCTTTCGCCGCAGCGGCGCTACGTTGAGCCAGGCTGCGCACTTCAGATGCCACGACCGCAAAGCCGCGGCCTTGTTCGCCGGCACGGGCGGCTTCGACGGCCGCATTGAGCGCCAGGATGTTGGTCTGAAACGCGATGCCGTCGATGACACTGATGATGTCGACGATCTTGCGCGAGGAGTCATTGATTCCGGCCATGGTCGTGACGACCTGGTCTACCACGTTGCCGCCTTGGATAGCCACGTCGGACGCAGACACTGCCAACTGGCTCGCTTGCCTTGCGTTATCGGCATTTTGCTTGACGGTTGACGTGATCTGCTCCATTGCCGAGGCGGTCTCTTCCAGTGAACTTGCCTGCTGCTCAGTTCTGGCCGAAAGATCGAGGTTTCCCGAAGCAATTTCCGAGGAAGCGCGCTCTATCGTCTGCGTACCTTCTCTCACCTGCGACACGATGGAGGAAAGACTATTGCGCATGGTCTTGATGGCGAACAGGAGACTTGTATTGTCGCCAGGCTTGGTTTGCACATCGCAAGACAGATCTCCGGCTGCAATCTTCTGAGCAATATCGGCGGCATAGGCAGGCTCCCCGCCTAACTGCTTGAGCAGACCTCGTGTAATCAGGACAGCAACGACCAGTGAAATAGCGGCTACAACCAGCGTCAAGGCCGCCACAATCACTGCCGCATTATTTGCCCTCATTTCGGTCAGGTCGTGGGCGGCAATACTTTCCGCGTCGATCTGGGCAATGACTTTATTGATATCCAGAACAATCTGCCTGCGGAGTGGGCTACATTCGTTGACAAGAAAGTCCCGGAACTCTTCCATTTTCCCGGCCTCCCGATAACTACGCGGGCGTTTAAGTTCTTCAGCCATCTGAAGCAGTCCGGATCTTGCCTTCTCGAAATCCTTGTTGCCGGAGAAAAAGGGTTCCAGGGTCTTCAACGTATTCATGTATAAGAGTCTTTGCTCATCAACAATTTTGAGCTCCTTTTGTGCATCCGCCTCATTGCGGAATACGTATGCATTGCGGGCGGCAAGACCTGTCTGGTCCAACGCCTCCCGAGCGACATACAATGGAGACAGCTTTTGCTCTTGCACTACGTCGGCTGACTTGATGGAACGGGTTAAAGACATAATGCTATACAGCGAAATTCCCGCCAGAGTAATGGTCAGCACAAGTAACGCTGCGAAGCCCAACGACAATTTAGTACCGATTTTCATGTTTCGAAATGAAGACATAATTCCCCCAAGGAAATGTGAGTTATTTTAAAAATTTGCTTATATAAAACCTTTTTTGTCTCCGATGGAAATGATATCTTTTTAACAGCTTGAAATACGAGCTATTCAGAAAAATGAAGGTGCCGGAGAGCAATCTTTCTGCGCGCAGCGATCGAGAGTACCCGCCACTCAAACATCTGATCAACGCGACGGTTGATTCTTTTTACCCGTATCGTCAAAGGCTCTTCTTCGTTCAATTTCGCGACGCATGGAATTGCGTTGCGTGTCTTCTTCGCTCGGCATCCAACGCGTCAAGAAGTTCTTCCGCTTCCTTTTTGAACGCTCTGTCTCGCAGAGTTAATTTATATCTGTGTGCACAGAAAAAAATCAGTCCCAGCAAAGGGATGAGAGTCGCCCAATATACGGGGGCTTCCAGAATAGAGATGTTGGTCATTCGTTGACCCTCAGTGAGGTAAAAGTGAGTAGCGTCCCTGGCTCGCCAGAGTCGATCTTTTTGCTTTGGGCCTTGGACTTTACTTACGCGATGGATTCTGTGTGTTACCAGCGGCCTCATTCCATCATCGCAACTACTTTGTGGCGCAACACCGCCAATTGAAAACCGGATCATGCAACGCGAAAGAACAATGGCTGATACCGCCAGACTCCCCCGTCAATGTGGCGGCGATGAGGAGCTCTGAAAAACAAAGAGCGCATGCAATCGCAACGAACATCACAGCAATTTTGATGAGACGCTCTGTCATGGTCAGCCCTTGGAGGTGCAGTGGTTATCGAGGAGGTATGGCCATCGTACTCAAGAGTATGGCGACCCTCTATCGGGCAAAACCTGATTTCTCAGCAGCAATTGATCAGCCAGCGGACGTCCGCGTTTGAATTTTCCTGCGGGCGGCTTTTGAAGAGGCCGATAATATGCTCTTCGTATGCTTGCTATTACACGAACGTTCCAGCCGATGAAAAGGTCCTTTTTTCGGCCAAAAACTGTCGCTATCGAATACACTTCTTGAACCAAATTTCACCCATGTCCATGATCACCTTCGCCATCGCCGCGTTCATCCTTGCCATCACTCCGGGACCTGGTCTTGCCTATGTGGTCGCCAAGACAGTGTCTAGCGGGCGCACTGCAGGGCTTGCTTCGTGCATCGGTACAGCCATTGGGGGCTTGGTTCACGTACTGGCTGCGGCATTCGGCCTTTCGCTGGTCATTGCCAAATCAGCCGTTGCTTTTAATGCGATCAAGTTCGTCGGCGCCGCCTATCTTGTTTTTCTGGGCATTCGGCTGCTGATGCGCAAATCTGAAGCGACTCCGGTTGGCGATGTGGCAGCGCAAGGCTCGAGACATGCAATGATTGAGGGTGTCGTGGTAGAAGCCATGAACGTCAAGACGGCGCTCTTCTTCCTGGCATTCCTGCCGCAGTTCATTTCCCCTACCTCGGATATGACGGGGCAGTTAGCTCTTCTTGGCAGCATCTGCGTAGCACTCAATACGCTTGTCGATATTTTTGCTGTCTTCACCGCAGAGCGGCTTCTGGTGTCTGAGAGCCTTCGCGCAGCGCGCGCACGGTTAATGACCCGGATTTCTGGCGTAACGATGATCTGTCTGGGTTTTTTCCTCGCGGCCTCCAAGCGTCATATCTAACCTTCGCTCTCTCCACTTGCGTCATATCTCGTTGGCCTTCCATGCGACGATCGCACAATGTCCCCAATCGGCCAGAAACCACAACATTTAGATAAAATAAATAAAAAATGAAGGATTTCGCGATGGACACAAGCCACCACCTGGTTTTCGTATTCGGCACTTTGAAAGAGGGATTTCCCAACTTCTCGACTAACCGAGGTATTCGCTACCCAGGTGAGTTTGTGACCACAGAACGTTTCCCGCTCTATCTGATTGGTGAGCGAATGTCGCCCTGGCTGATTGCAAGCCCGGGAGACGGACTGGCTGTAAGGGGGCAGATTTTTTCAGTAAGCGATGCCGTACTAAAAGCCATGGACAATCTCGAGCGCATTCACGAAGCTGATGGATACCGGCGACTTCAGATATCCGTCATTCCCACGGAAGGCGATTCGAGAAATCCAATCGAGGTATATGCGTATCTGAAACCAGTCGAACAGTTTGAAACGAAGATGGTAAAGAAGGGACCTTTGGCCTCCTATGAACTGGCTGACGCACTACTTTATCGGCCTCGTTCATCGCAATCAGTTTGAAAATCGATGTCCGCAACCGGCCAGAAGCGGAAGTTACAGAAACTTGCATTGACTCGACGGAAGTTTCACTAACAAGAAGTAGTTAATGAAGGGACAAACAATGTCAGCAGCTCATGTTCTCATTGCGGGGATTATTTTTCTTTTGGTAATTGGTTTAGTCGCTTTTATTCAAAAGGGAGTAACCGGGAAAAGGAAGTGGAGTTTGATGGTCTCTCTCATCTTGTTTCTCGTCATAACTCCTCTGGTTGCTGGTGTAAATTGGTCAGCATTATTTCACTAACAAACCTTGCCAGTCTTATTTTGAGGGCGATGAAGATGTCTGTTATCGGCCAGAAGCAGACTACTTCATTAATTAAACCATGCGAATCAACGTTCTTCGCCAAGCTTGTTGTTCTGCAGATGACCAGATCAACAGGCTTGATGCCGTCTACGAGGTAGACTCAAAAGCCACAATGGAAACTCTGCTAGGAAAAATATGTGAATCAGATTTCCTGCAGTATTCATCTACCCATGATCGATTAAGCGTCGAAATCGATGATCGCCAGGTTGCAGAGGTTTTTCCGTCAGCTCCACCGGTTTGGATGGCCGATGTCGGACCAGAAACCCCGGTTAAATGGCTTGTCGGTGATAGAACGCTGCACTTCGTCTTCCGACTGACAGATCGTTACGTGGACACCTCTCGGAGTGCAAATCTCCCTCAGACTACCTCAATCGCCGTATCGGCAGGAGAACATAGTGCCTATGGTGTTATGGGGGCTCTGGCCGCGTTTGGATTCGCCTGGGTAGCACTGAATACTGTCTTGGAGTCCTATTACCTCGACGACGCAGAAAAGTGGCCTATTTCCCTCCTGGCTGCTCTGGCGGGTTTTATTATCGGGCGTACCGTTCACCGATCGAAGACGCGCTTGTAGGTTATTTCTTTTGACATCAGCAAACGGCCAGAAGCGGGCGTTCATCTTCAACTTGTGCCCTGTTCCTTTTTTTCATTAGCAGAGATCTTTACACTGGCACGAATGCTTGCATGTTTTTTCTTGCTATTCTTTGGCTCTCTATGCCCCCATTTTTTTGGGGCTATTCCTGTCTTCCAAAAAAGGACGAATGCATGATTATATTCAATCTCGAAAATGAGTATTAACGTCGCGGTTTTTTTCGGTAAAGAAACAGCTGATCTGGATACTCGATTCATTCGCGCGTACGCCGATCTCGGCTTTGAGGTGCAATTACACCCGGAACTTACTCTGACCGAGTCTTCTGCTAGCGGATGCATCTACTTACTCGTCACAAAGACTCCCCCGCATTTTCTTCGCCTGGCTCCGGACCTTCCTCTATTGATCATGTTTGGATATGGCGTGCACAAGAGGCAAAAAAAAGAAACTCGCAGCAGGCAGTGGCCTCCCAGAGGGGTAGGAGGTTATAGCTATGAAGCCAGCTCCAGGAGCTCCGCTGGACGGAGCGACGCGGCTGGCGCCATGCAGATCGTCTCGATGGCGATATTGGCTAAAGAAACGGAAGGACACTTCTATGTCGACGGAGACGACACGGCGCGCACAGGTGACCTCGCCGTTCAGCAAGCGGTTCTGGAATTGGCACGCTTTGATCGGGTGTATTTTGATGCTGACGTTCATCCTTTTGAGTCATGGCCACCAGTCAATGGCAGCAGCACATTTCGATGGCCGCCGATAATTGAGCCGCCCAAATCTCCAATACCCACAGTTCAAAAGCGCAGAACGCTATTCAGATACAAATTTTCATGGCTCCACGTCCCCGGGATTGTCTTGATCACCTATTTTTTGATAGTGACACTTTTATATTCCTGAACAGGAAGCTACAAGGTATTCATTCCATCTTTGTATCGGACGTCTGCTATCGGCCAGAAGCAGCCGTTGAACGATTCAAAGGCCAGCGAAAATACGCTACGACTGACTATCGATAATGGTGCGTTTTCGCTAGTCGAGCACGATTGACGTACACTGCAATTTCAGTATCGCTTGATGCTGTATACGGATAACGGGAGACCCCAACGATAACGCTCAATGTAGACCTTCCAGTGAGCGTGTCGACAACACCCAGGCTCCAGACATACTGGTGAGTATTGAAAAATAGTGTGCGCAGCAGAATTTCCTGAGATATATTCGAACGCGCCGTCACCACGCGGCCTTCCGAAATTCACTGAACCACAATAACAACATGAATTTTCTTGTCTGCCTTTTTTTTCCACACGGTCGTCTGGCGCGCGTTTCCTGGCTTTATCGCCTTGTTGCGATTTCATTTCTAGGAGCAGCTATCGGCATGCTGCTCAACTATCTGGCCGGCGAGACCGGTGCGGCACTGGTGGCCCTGGTGTATCTTTGGGTTGCCGGCGCCATGTCGGCTCAGCGCCTCCACGATAGCGGCAGATCGGGATGGATACTGCTGACGCTCCTGGTGCCCGTCGTCGGACCAATATTCTTGCTGTTTCAACTTGCCAGCAAAGGTGCTGAAGGCTCCAATCGCTATGGTCACGATCCCCTCTCTCGCACCAACTACTTAACCGTCGATATCACCCGCTAAGCCCATGCCATCCGTCAATGACGTCACGCACCTCAACCCGATTGAGGTCTTTGCGATCGCGACTCCGCGCTCGACTGCAGAAATTCAGACCGCGCTCAATAGCACCGACTTGCCGGTTTCCATCGGCGGCGGTCATTTCAGCATGGGCGGCCACACCGCCAGCCCCGGCAGTCTGCACCTGGACCTGCGCCAGTTCAATCAGGTACTGTACTTCGATCCGGCGCTCAGGTTAATCCGCGTGCAGGCAGGCATACGCTGGTGCGACATCCAGAAGTTTGTCGACCCGCACGGTCTGTCTGTCAAGATCATGCAGACCTATGCCAACTTCACCGTCGGCGGCGCTCTATCCGTGAACGCCCACGGCCGCTATATGGGGCTGGGACCGGTGGTGCTATCGGTCAGAAACATCCTGCTGGTACTGGCCGATGGCACAGCCGTCGAAGCCTCTCCCTCGTACAACAAAGAACTCTTCTGCGCCGCCGTCGGCGGCTACGGCGGAATTGGCGTGATTGCAGAGGTAGAGCTCGAATTGGTTCCCAACGTGCGCATGGAACGCAACCAGAAGAAACTACCAACGCAGACCTACCCCTCCTGGTTTGAAGCCAATGTACGGGGACGCGGAAATGTCGTTTTCCACAATGCCGATCTGTATCCGCCGCATTACACACGCGCTCGTGCCATTTCATGGATAGAGACCGACAAGCCGGCCACTGTGGCGACCCGCCTGCAACCGTTGCGGCGCCTATACCCGCTGGAGAAATATTTTCTCTGGGCGGTCACCGAAACGCCCTTTGGAAAATTACGCCGTGAATACCTGATCGACCCGCTGCTCTACTTCAAATCCAAGGTGCATTGGCGCAATTACGAGGCCGGCTATGACGCCGCCGAACTGGAGCCGGTCGGTCGCGAGCGCCGCACCTATGTACTGCAGGAATATTTCGTACCGGTGGAGCGACTGGCCGAGTTCGTACCGAAGATGGCGACAGTTCTCGACCGCCACAAGGTCAATGCCATCAATGTCTCGATCCGGCATGCTTCTCACGACCCGCATACGATGCTGGCCTGGGCGCGCGGCGAGACCTTTGCACTGGTGCTCTATCACAAGCAACGCACCCGCTATAGCGCACGTGAGCGCGTCGGCGTATGGACGCGGGAGTTGATCGACGCCGTGCTGGAATGCGGCGGCACCTACTACCTGCCCTATCAGCTACACGCCACCCACGAACAATTTCATCGTGCCTATCCCAGGGCGACCGACTTCTTCGCGCTCAAGCGCAAGCTCGATCCCCAATACCGCCTGCGCGGCGCGCTGTGGGACAAGTATTACGCCGGCGCGCCCGAAGCCGCTACCGCACCAACGCCAACGAGCGCCTCATTGTTCCATCAGGTTTACGGCGACACACGCTCGGCCGACCGCTTTTATACCTTCCTGCAAAACATCTTCCACTTGTTTCCGCAGGACCGCTTCCACGCTCTGATACGGCATGCGCTGAGCCAGCATCAAACCGATGAAGCCATCTATCGCGTGCTGCAGACGGGATTGCCCGGCATCACGCCGCCACTGTCGATGCTAACCTATGCGCTGCCGTCCCTGTCCGAACAAAAGCGTGAAATGGGCCGCCAAACTGCGCAGCTTCTGCAAGACCATGGTCCTCTCAAGGACTATGTTGAAATCGGCACCACCGGTCGTTACGTCCGCGCCCTGCAACAGCAGTTGTCACTGAGTGGAAAAGTAACTCTGGTGCACGACAAGCCGCCGACCTTCTCACCGGTGGATCTGGTGGAACGCGGACAACTGAGGCTGCCCGGTAACTTCGCCAACCTCAACGACTATGCGCCCCTGAGCTTGCCCGCACGCAGCGCCGACCTCGTCAGTTGTTTCGTCGGACTGCACCACATGGCACCAGAAAAACTGGCCCCGTTTCTGACGTCGATCGCTCAGGTGCTGCGACCGGGTGGCTATTTCATCGTACGCGACCATGATGTGCGCGACCAGGCCATGGATGCCTTCGTCTCGCTGGCGCATGTGGTATTCAACGCCGGCCTGGGCGAACCTTGGACGGTAAACGCAGCGGAGTTGCGTCACTTCGCCAGCATTGACACTTGGATCGCACGAATCGAAGAAGCGGGCTTCCGGCACACCGGCGCGAAGCTGCTGCAAGCCGGCGATCCTTCGGACAACGTACTCATGGCATTCCAACGCGTGGATGCAAACTGACATGAAGCGATATCTACTTGGTTTATTGTTTTTCGCTACGCTGACCACGTCGATGCAAGCCACAGCGCAGACATCAGGCACGCAGGAAAGCCGCATTCCACCCGAATCGCGTCGCAGCGTCGAACAGACCTTCCTGACGTTTCCGGAATGGGATCTGGTGCACAGCCCCGCCGAGTACGCGCGCTACGTTGCCGGCCATCCGGCGCATGGTTTCCCTTTTCTCGGACATATCGGCCAACTTTGGGGTGGCTACGCCGCCGTCACCAAGGAACAACTGCACGCCGGCTATTCCACCAATGCCGGCTACCACGTCATGATCCTGGTACTGGCCACCAGCACCACGCTGGAATACTCGCTGCGCTGGGCCTATGAAAACATTTTTGGGCGCATCAGTTGGGCGGCCTCTTCACGATCCCTGACGCCCGAAGATCGTTACGGCTCCACCGTGGCGCAAGACTATGTGGATTTCATCCGGCACGAACCTTGGTACCTCTACGATTTCAAGTCAAAACTGCAGGGCTTGTGGACAAGCACCCCTTGGACTGGACGCGACATGTTGCGCAAGTGGGAACGCCGGTATGCCCTGACTACTGAATACGGCGTCAAGATGGTCTATGCCTGGCTCATTGAAAAGGCCACGCGCGCAGCCTATGAAGAGGCGTTGATGACGACCCTGGTGGAAGCCGACCGTCCCCCCGCAAAGATGCCGGCAGGACTCGACATCCAACTGCTGCGCCGTTTCGATGATGGTCACGTATTGCTGAGCCTGCCTCGCTACTTCGATTTCAAAACCGCGGTATTGCAGCTGGCGCAACAAGGCTCCTCTCTAACCGACATTGCGGGCAACCGCGGCGTGATCTTTCTTACCGCGTGGATTCCGGAAAACCGTCACATTGATCCTGGGACGGCACGCATCTTGTTCGAGCAGCCCATGCTGACCATGCCCGGATTGAAACGCGTGGGGCTGGTCATCTCCGTGTCGCGCCTATCGGATTTTTTGTTGCATGCTCAGGAGCATGGTTTGACAGTCGAGCATGTACATGACTACTAACCAGTGCCTTCGGCGTAAAGAAGTCTGCTTACGGCCAGGAGCAGCCGCTCGACACGAATGTCTAAAGCGCTGATAATTTTCCTGTCATTCATCAGGAGGCTGGTGGCAACTCAATTTCCTAGGAGCGCCCTGGCGCAACAACATAGATTGACCGGACAATGAAGAGCCTCCCTCAAAATTTCATGCTCCTCCTTCGTGAAGCGCTAACCGCCTCCTGGGATAAACAAACCGCTTATTTAGAAGTGACGCAAATGGGAAATCCGGCCCTAGGTCAGTGCTATCCAACGTCACGGACGGTGCAGCACTACTATCCCGAAACCGAAATCATCAAAGGAAAGGTGTGGACCGGGAAAACGCTAGATATCCACTTCTGGAATGGGCTTCGTATCGGCGCCGACTGGTATCACATTGACTTGACCTGGCAGCAGTTCCCGGCCAGTTCAATCATTCAGGAATTCGTAGTCATCAAAAATCACGAATTGAATGACAGTGAAGCGACGATGCAACGCTGTGAGTTGCTGTTAAAGAGGGTTGATAGCTATTTAAAGGCTCGCTTCGAGGCTGCGTGAGAAATCCTCGCCAGGAACAGACATTCTGGATACCCAGATTTTCAAACGAGTGTGAAAATTTTCTCCAAGACGAAATATGATTTGAAGGGATGTTGCTTGGATATCTCAAGAACAATAATCATCGGAAACTCTGGCTCTGGAAAGAGCTGGTTGGCGGAGCGCTTGGCGAAAAACAATGGCGGTGCCTGCATAGATTTAGACTCCGTTAATTGGCTGGAAAGCGGATATAACCGAGCCAGAGAACGAAGCGAAGCAATTGAGCTAACTAAAGCCGCCGCCTCGCAAGAGCGATGGGTCATTGAGGGAATCTATGGATGGCTAGTTGATGAAGTGATGTCACGTGCTACGGCGCTTATATGGCTGAGCTTAAGCGAGGAGGAATGTCTGACCAATATCAAGTCCCGCGGTCGACGTGGGAATGCCAGCGAACAGTCATTCGCCGACTTGCTTGAGTGGGCGGACACTTATCGTATTCGGACAGGCTCAAGTGCCTTCAACGCTCATCAGCGTATTTTTGATGGTTTT
>NZ_QXFG01000014.1:0-226821 GCF_026127345.1 Herbaspirillum lusitanum
GCTTCGGTATTCGCGATCACGTCTTCCTTGCTCACGCCGGTGGCCAGCTCGATCAGCTTCAGACCTTGCGGCGTCACGTCGATCACGCCGAGATCGGTGATGATGCGATTGACCACGCCCACGCCGGTCAGCGGCAGGTTGCATTGCTTCAGGATCTTTTGCGAGATGCTGCCATCCTTGCCCTTGGCCACGTGCTCCATCAGCACCACCACGCGACCGACACCGGCCACCAGGTCCATCGCGCCGCCCATGCCCTTGACCATCTTGCCCGGGATCATCCAGTTGGCCAGGTCGCCTTGTTGCGACACCTGCATCGCACCCAGGATCGCGATGTTGATCTTGCCGCCGCGGATCATGCCGAAGGAGTCGGCCGACGCGAAGAAGGACGAGCCGGGAATGGTCGTCACGGTTTGCTTGCCGGCGTTGATCAGGTCGGCGTCGACCTTGTCTTCGGTCGGGAACGGGCCGATGCCGAGCAGGCCGTTTTCCGACTGCAGCCAGACTTCAATATCCTTGGGAACGTGATTCGCCACCAGGGTCGGCAAGCCGATGCCGAGGTTGACGTAAAAACCGTCCTGCAATTCCTTGGCTGCGCGCGCAGCCATTTCGTCTCTGGTCCATGCCATTTCATGATCTCCTTATTTCGCCGCAGCCGAAACCGTGCGTTGTTCGATGCGCTTTTCCGACGTGGCGTTGACCACGATGCGGTGCACGAAAATGCCGGCGGTATGGATCTGGTCCGGGTCGAGCTCGCCGACTTCAACCAGTTCCTCGACTTCGACCACGGTGATCTTGCCGGCCATGGCGACGTTGGGGTTGAAGTTGCGCGCGGTCTTGTTGAAGACCAGGTTGCCGGCACGGTCAGCCTTGTGCGCCTTGACCAGCGAGACGTCGGCCACCAGCGAGCGTTCCATGACGTACTTGGCGCCGTCGAACTCGCGGATTTCCTTGCCTTCGGCGACCAAGGTGCCGACACCGGTCTTGGTGAAGAACGCCGGGATGCCGGCGCCGCCGGCGCGCAGCTTTTCCGCCAGCGTGCCTTGCGGGGTGAATTCGAGTTCCAGTTCGCCGGCCAGGTACTGGCGTTCGAACTCCTTGTTTTCGCCGACGTAGGAAGCGATCATTTTCTTGATCTGGCGCGTGGTCAGCAGCTGGCCGAGACCGAAACCATCGACCCCGGCGTTGTTCGAAATCGCCGTGAGGTTCTGCACGCCGGAGTCGCGCAAGGCCGCAATCAGCGCTTCAGGAATGCCGCACAGGCCGAAGCCGCCGACGGCAATCGTCTGGCCGTCCTTGACGATGTCGGATAACGCGCTGGACGCGTCGGAATAGACTTTATTCACGTGTCTCCTTTCGATTCTTATAGGTTCAAAATGTCAGCAGGCATCATAGGACGCTGATAGGGCAGCAACAATACGGTAAAAATACCTAGAATCCCCGCCAGGCCTTAGAATTCGGAATCCTGACCAGTATTTTTACGATACAAGAACTTTCCCTGGACAATGAGCAACTCGCATTCCGTCGACTTCGAACAAGTATTCATGCACGCCCCGATCGGCATGTGCGTGTCGCACAATCGTGTGATCCAGCAAAGCAATCTGGCGCTGGCGAAGATGTTCGGCTATGCGCCGGGTGAACTGTCGGGCCAGTCCTTCATGGTGCTGTATCCGACTGCGGACGAATTCGAACGCACCGGCGTGCGCCTGGTGCCGATCCTCAACGAAAAGGGGTTCTATTCGGACGAACGCATCATGAAGCGCGCCAGCGATGAAATGTTCTGGTGCCACGTCACCGGCGCCTCGCTGGTGCAGGGCGATCCGCATGCGGCCGGTATCTGGACTTTTGAAGACGTCAGCGCCAAACGTCCGCTTGCTCCCGGACTGACGCCACGCGAACGCGAGATCGCCGCGCTGCTGGTGGAAGGCAAGACCAGCAAGCTGATCGCACGCCAGGTTGAACTCAGCCCGCGTACCGTGGAAATGCACCGCGCCCGGCTGATGCGCAAATTCGGCGCGGCGACGTCTTCCGAACTCGTGCACAAGCTGCTCAGCATCACTCCCTGAAACCGGCTAGCCCTCTCCCCATTCCGGCTCGTCGGCAAACCGCCCCGCCAAAAAATCCAGCATGGTGCGCAGAGTCGCAGGCATGTGCTTGCGCGAGGCATACACGCCGTAGATGTCGAGCACCGTCGGTTCGTGTTGCGGCAGCAGCGCCACCAGCTTGCCGGACGCCACATATGGCGCAGCCGCATAGGATGGCAGATGGGCAATGCCGGCGCCGGCCAGCGTGGCGGACAGCAAGACCATCGCCTCGTTGGCGCTGATATTGCCGCTGACCGCAACCGAGCTGTGCTTGCCCTTGTGATCGAACTCCCACAGGCTTTTCCCAACGTAGGAATGCGTCAGGCAATTGTGCAGCGCCAGGTCCGCGACCTTTTTTGGCGTGCCGTGTTCGCGCAGATAGTCGGGCGACGCGCAAATCGTTGAACGGCACACTGACAGTCTGCGCGCGATCAGGTTGGGATCAAGGCGCGTGGTTATGCGGATCGCCAGGTCGATGCGCTCTTCCACCAGATTGACGGTGCGATCCAGCATCACCAGATCGACCGCCACGCCGGGATAGCGCTTGCAGTAGGCAGTCACGGCACGCGCGAGTTGCGGGCCGAAGGAGGTCGTCGTGGTGATGCGCAACAAGCCCTTGGGCGCCTGCTGCGGCTGGTTGACCGCATGTTGCAAGTCGCTCGCGGATGACAGCATCTGTCGGCAGCGTTCAAGAATCTCGTTGCCGGCCGGCGTCAGGCTCAGGCGTCGCGTGGTCCGGTGCAACAAGCGCGCGCCCACCCATTCTTCCAGCTCCGCCAGATAGCGTGAAATCACCGGCCGCGACATATCCAGTTGCAAGGCCGCCGCCGACTGGCTACCGCTGTCGACGACGCTCACAAACACCTGCATTGCGGTCAATCTGTCCATGCCGGTCTCACCGCCCTCTCTCTTGATATCCTAGATATGTCCGGTTTTAGAAACAAACTATGTTTCATTATGCTGTTTTTCCAAAACAAATAAATCATTAATCTTCATCCGTCGCACTTTTCCCTGTGTTTAAACCGTTTTGGAGAGATGAACATGCATTCGAGCTTCCACACAATTTCCCGTCCGCTGCTGGCACTGGCCGCGGCTGTCGGCATTCTTGCCGCCGGCGCTGCTGCAGCGTCCGACAGCGTCCTCAAACTGGATGCCTACAACCCCGGCGACAAGGCGCTGTTCCCGGTCAGCTCGGTGCTGGTCACCGGCAAGCAAGACGCGATTCTTGTCGACGCCCAATTCGGCCGCACGCAGGCAGAGCAGGTCGTGGAAAAAATCCGCGCCAGCGGCAAGAAACTGGTAGCGGTCTATATCAGCCACGGCGACCCGGACTACTACTTCGGCCTCGACACCATCAAGGCCGCCTACCCTGACGTGAAGATCCTGGCGACGCCGCAGACCGTGGCCCACATCAAGGAAACCGTCGCTCAGAAGCTGGCCTTCTGGGGCCCCAAACTGGGCGCCGATGCGCCGACGCAAACCATCGTGCCCGACGTACTCGACGGCAACACGCTGACGCTGGAAGGCAAGAAGCTGCAAGTAATCGGTCTTGACGGCCCGCAGCCCGAGCGCAGCTTCGTCTGGATTCCTTCCATCGGAGCCGTGGTCGGCGGCGTGGTGGTGAACGGCAGCGAGCACATCTGGATGGCCGACACGCAAGGTGCGCAATCGCACAAGGATTGGCTCGGCACATTGGCCCGTATCGAAAAGCTGAAGCCGAGGATTGTCATCCCTGGCCACTACGCCGCCGGTGCGCCAATGACCATCGCCTCCGTGAAATACACCCGCGACTACATCAAGGCATTCGATGCAGAAACTGCAAAGGCGGTCGACTCCACCGCGCTGATCGCTGCAATGAAAGCACGCTACCCGGCGCCGACCAATTTATCGGTGCTGGAACTGAGCGCCAAGGTCGCCAAAGGCGAAATCAAGTGGTAACACGGTTCGGCAAGACGGCATCAACACCCGATCGGGTATCCACTCATTGAAGCAGCGAGATCGATAGCCAGAGCCGGCGCACCTGCGCCGGCGTTTCACGCCAGACTGTCGATCGCGCAAAGAGAAAGAAAGACCATGAGCTCCACGACCCTGCATTACATCTATGACCCGCTGTGCGGCTGGTGCTACGGCGCCGCGCCGCTGGCGGAAGCTGCACGCCGGGTCATGCCCGTGATCGGCCACGGCGGCGGCATGATGACCGGCGCCAACCGCAAGCAGGTCAGCCCGGCCTTGCGCAACTACGTCATGCCGCACGATCACCGCATCGCGGAACTGAGCGGGCAACCATTCGGCGACGACTACTTCAACGGCTTGCTGCTGGATGAAACGGCGGTGTTCGATTCGGCGCCGCCGATTGCGGCAATCCTGGCGGCGGACGACATCGCCGGACGTGGATTGGATCTGCTGTCACGTTTGCAGAAGGCCCATTACATTGAAGGACAACGCATCGCCGACACGGACGTACTGCGTGCGCTGGCGGTGGAGGTGGGATTGGATGGCGAGGCATTCGCGCAAGCGCATGCACGCATCAGCAAGGAAGAACTGCAGCCGCACATTGCCGCCAGCCGCCGTTTCCTGGCGCAAGTCGGCGGCCACGGGTTCCCGACCTTTGTGCTGGAGCAGGAAGGCCGCTTCGAAGTACTCGATACCGGCCGCTGGCTGGGCAAAGCCGATGCGTGGCGCGCGCATCTCGCCGCTTGCACGCATCGTTGAATCGGCTTAGACCGGCAAGCCAAGTTCGCGCAACTGCTTCACCGTCTCGGCGCAATCGACATGATGAATCGCGTGCCAGCCGAGCCGGCGCGCCGCTTCGACGTTCTTCGCCGAATCGTCGAGAAAGACCAGTTCCGACGGCTTCAGGTTGGGCAGATGCTTGCCGTAGCGCGTCAGCGCGATCTGGTAAATCACGTCGTCCGGCTTGATGCATTGCTCGGTGCCGGACACCACGATGTCGCGGAAGATCTGCAGGAAATCATAGTTCGCCAGCGCATACGGAAACGTCTCCGACGACCAGTTGGTAAGACCGAACAGCGGCACATCCTTGTCGTGCAAGGTGCGCAGCAATTCGACGCCGTCATGCAGCGGTCCGCGCAGCATTTCCGTCCAGCGATCGTAGAAGGCACGGATCATCGGCGCGTGCTGCGGATGTTCAGCCAGCAGCAATTCGGTGCCCTCCTTCAGCGTGCGGCCGCCATCCTGGCGGATGTTCCAGTCGGGCGAGCAGACATGGGTGAGGAAGTGTTCACGCTCGGCGGCATCGGGAATCAGGTCTTGGTACAGGTGCAGCGGATTCCAGTCGAACAGCACGCCGCCGAAATCGAACACCACGGCGCGAATGCCGGCCGAACTTGCATAGTCAGGGTTGAATTTTTGCGTCATTTTCTTCAAGAGATCATCAGATGATGGAAGGAGGAGTTGCTACGACATCAAAGCGTGCGGAAAAATTCATACAACTCGGCGGCATCCGCATACGCCACGTTGAAACGGAACCACGGCTCGTCCGGCGGCGTGAGATGGAAAAATTCTCCCGGCGCCAGCCAGATGCCCTTTTGCCGCGCACGGTCGGCGATCTCGCGCGCACTCAGATCGCAACCGTCCAGACGGGCCCAGGAAAACATGCCGCCGCGCGGCGTGGTAAACGGCGTCAGGCCGCTCTCGCTGAGCTTGCCGTTGACGCGCGACTGCGCATTGAGCAGCGACGCCGCCAGGTTCTCGACATGGCGGCGATGATGGCCTTCGGTCAGCACGCTGTGCACCAGGCGTTCGTTGATTTCGGAATTGGTCAGGCTCAGCACCATCTTGGTATGCACCAGCTGGCGCGCCAGGTCGCGCTGGCAGGCGATGAAGCCGAGACGCAGCGAGGGCGCGATGGTCTTCGAATAACTGCCGACGTAGATCACGCGCTGCAAACCATCCAGCGCCGCCAGCATCGGATCGGTGGGCTGGCCCAGCTCGCGGAAGATGTCGTCCTCCACCACCCAGAAGCCATGGCGCTCGGCCGCTTGCAACACACGCATCGCGCAGGCCGGCGTGTACGACGTGCCGGTCGGGTTATGCAGCACGCTGGTGGTGAAGAACAGTTTCGGCTTGTGCGTGCGCGCCAGCGTCTCCAGCATCTCGGTGTCGACGCCGGTGGGCGTGCGCGGAATGCCGATCACGTTGAGGTCGGCCATCCTGAGCATGGCGATCAGGTTGCAATAACCGGGATCGTCGACGAACACCGTCTCGCCGCGCTTGACCATGGTGCGGATGATCAGGTCCAGCCCCTGCGTCGCGCCGTGCGAGGTGAGCACCTGGTCGAGCGAGACTTCCAGCGACCAGTTGGCCAGGAACTGGCAAATGATCTGGCGCAGCGGCGCGTAACCGTAAGGATGGCCATAGCCGACCTGTTGGGCGCCGGGCGAGCGGATGATGCGGCGCTCGGCCTGGTGCAGACCTTCATCGTCCAGCCACTTGCCGGGCAGCCAGCCGCAGCCGGCCTTGATCGGCACCCGCTCGTCGGCGAACATTTCCGACAACAGCCAGGCTGAATCGATGACCGGATCGGGCGGCGTGAACGCCATCGCCGGCGGCGGGTTGGCGCCCTTGGGCGCGATGAAGAAGCCGGCGCCGCGCCGCACGATCAGCAGGCCGCGCGCCACCAGTTGCTCATAAGCCTCCACCACGGTCGAGGCGCCGATGGCGTGCGACTCGGCAAACTGCCGCACCGAGGGCAGGCGTTCGCCGGAACGCAGCGCGCCCTGTTCGATCAATTGCGCCAATCCGTTCACCACTTGTTCGACCAGTCGGTTGCTGCCGCTTCTGGAGCCGCCCTTGGCGCCGCTGCGCTCCAATGTCAGGTAAACCGCTTCACGCTGGGCCTTCGCCATGTTGTCCTCGTTGCCGCCCGCTGCCGACGTTCTCAAGACCTTGTCAGGCGGGCAAGTGTCATCAATACAGATTGTTGAAATAAACAATACAGTTCTTCGGTTAATTCCAAAGTGTATCTAACAATCCCGGCCGCGTCTCGCAATAATCGAGCATCGTCAACCGCCCGAGGTGCGCCTGAAATGAACAAACCACTTTCCGCTTCCGATCTGTCCGCCTATTGGATGCCCTATACCGCCAACCGCAACTTCAAAGCCAACCCGCGCATGCTGGTGTCGGCGGAAGGCATGTACTATCGCGACGACGCCGGCAACGCCATCCTCGACGGCACCGCCGGCCTGTGGTGCGTACCGCTCGGCCACGCCCAGCCGAAGATCGTGTCGGCCGTGCAAAAGGCCGTGGCGACACTCGACTACGCGCCGTCCTTCCAGCTCGGCCATCCAATGGCGTTTGAACTGGCCGAGCGCCTGAAGCAATACACCGGCGGCCGTTATTCGCAAGTGTTCTACACCGGCTCCGGCTCGGAAGCAGTCGACACCGCCCTGAAAATCGCCCTGGCCTATCATCGCTCCCGCGGCGACGCCACCCGCACCCGCCTGATCGGCCGCGAGCGCGGCTACCACGGCGTCGGCTTCGGCGGCATGTCGGTCGGCGGCATCGGCGGCAATCGCAAGACCTTCAATTCGGCGCTGCTGCAAGGCGTGGATCACCTGCCGCACACCCACAACCTCGAAAAGAACGCCTTCACCAAGGGCGAGCCGGAATACGGCACCCACCTGGCCGATGAACTGGAACGCCTGGTCACGCTGCACGACGCCTCCAACATCGCCGCCGTGATCGTCGAGCCGGTGGCCGGCTCCACCGGCGTGCTGATCCCGCCCAAGGGTTACCTGCAACGCCTGCGCGACATCTGCACCAAGCACGGCATCCTGCTGATTTTCGACGAAGTGATCACCGGCTTCGGTCGCCTCGGCACGCCGTTCGCATCGGACTACTTCGGCGTCGAGCCGGACATCTTCACCACCGCCAAGGGCCTCACCAACGGCGTGGTGCCGATGGGCGCCGTGTTCGTCAAGCCGCACATCCACGACGCCTTCATGAACGGCCCCGACGGCATCGAACTGTTCCACGGCTATACCTACTCCGGCCATCCGCTGGCCTGCGCCGCCGGCCTGGCTTCGCTCGACATCTTCGAACAGGACGGCATCCTCGAACACGCCAACGGCGTCGCCGATTATTTCCAGGAGGCTGCCCACGCGCTGCGCGGCCTGCCGCACGTGATCGACATCCGCACCATCGGCATGATCGTCGGCATCGAGCTGTCGTCGATTCCGGGCAAGGTCGGCGCACGCGCCTACGACGCCTTCCGCCGCGCCTTCAACGACGGCATCCTGATCCGTGTGACCGGCGACATCATCGCCTTGTCGCCGCCGCTGATCATCGAGAAGAAACACATCGACGAACTGTTCGGCAAGCTCGCCGCAATCCTGAAAACATTAGATTAAGAAACAAGGAAACAAGTCAGCATGGAAAAGATTACCCACTTCATCGGCGGCCGCCGCGTCGACACCAACAGCGACCGCTACGCCGATGTCTTCAACCCTGCACTGGGCGTGGCGGTAGCACGCGTTGCGCTGGGCACGGCGGAAGAAGTCAATGATGCCGTCGCCACCGCCGTCGCCGCTTTCCCCGCCTGGTCCAATACGCCGCCGCTGACGCGCGCGCGCGTGCTGTTCAAGTTCCTGAACCTGATCCAGCAGCACGCCGACGACTTCGCCGCCATCCTCACCCGCGAGCACGGCAAGACCTTCTCCGACGCGCAAGGCGAAGTCGCGCGCGGTATCGAAGTGGTCGAATACGCGGTCGGCATTCCGCAAATGCTCAAGGGCGAATACACCGACCAGATCGCACGCGGCATCGACGCCTGGTCGATGCGCCAGCCTCTCGGCGTGGTGGCCGGCATCACGCCGTTCAACTTCCCGGCGATGGTGCCGATGTGGATGTTCCCGATCGCGCTGGCCTGCGGCAACTGCTTCATCCTCAAACCGTCCGAACGCGATCCGTCGGCGTCGTTGCTGATCGCCGAATTGCTGCAGCAAGCCGGTTTGCCGGACGGCGTGTTCAGCGTGATCCAGGGCGACAAGGTCACCGTCGATGCATTGCTCGATCATCCGAAAGTCAAAGCCATCAGCTTCGTCGGCTCGACCCCGATCGCCGAGTACATCTACGCGCGCGGCAGCGCCAAGGGCAAGCGCGTCCAGGCATTGGGCGGCGCCAAGAATCACATGGTGGTCATGCCGGACGCCGACATTCAAGTCGCGGTCGATGCGCTGATCGGCGCAGCCTACGGTTCGGCCGGCGAACGCTGCATGGCGATCTCGGTTGCCGTTGCAGTGGGCGACGCCGGCGACAAGTTGGTTTCTGCATTGGCTGAACGCACACGCAATCTGAAGATCAATGACGGCATGGAAAAAGATGCCGAGATGGGTCCGGTCGTCACCGCCGCGGCAAAAGCCCGCATCGAAGGCCTGATCGGCAAGGGCGTCGAAGAAGGCGCGACGCTGGTGGTCGACGGTCGCGGCTTCAAGGTGCCGGGTCGTGAAAACGGTTTCTTCGTCGGCGGCACCTTGTTCGATCACGTCACGCCGGAGATGACCATCTACAAGGAGGAAATTTTCGGACCGGTTCTCTGTGTGGTGCGCGCGCCGGATGTCGCCACCGCAGTCGAGCTGATCAACAACCACGAATACGGCAACGGCGTCGCCGTCTTCACACGCGACGGCGGCGTGGCGCGCGAGTTCGTGCGCCAGATCGAAGTCGGCATGGTCGGCGTCAACGTGCCGCTGCCGGTGCCGATGGCGTTCAGCAGTTTCGGCGGATGGAAGCGCAGCCTGTTCGGCGACCATCATGTCTACGGTCCCGAAGGCGTGCGCTTTTACACCCGCGCGAAAGCCGTGATGCAGCGTTGGCCGAACACCGCCAGCGCCGGCGCCGAGTTCGCGTTCCCGCAGATGAAATGATCCTGAAAGAAAAATGAAAACGGCGATTTCTCCATAGACAAAACGGCATGAGCGAACCTCATGCCGTCGCCGTTTTCGGAACCGGTTTTTTCATGTGAAGTATTGGTGCGAAAGACGAATTTGATGGTGCAGGACGATACTGGAAATGCACCGTCATCTGCAGAAAGGAAAGATTAAATTCATCAAAAGAAAAATCCCTCGGGGAAGTAATTCACGTAGCATGCAGTAACGCGAAAAAACAAAATGCAGACGTGCAAGAAGACACGATCATGCAAGCATTCGCGGCAGTAAAAATATAAAAACGAACAGAGACATTAATCCAGGAGGAGCAAACATGATCCAACGTCATCATGCATTGCGACGTTCGCACATTCGCGTGCGCACAAGGTCGCAAAACCGTCATCTTCACGCCGCTTTTACCGAGGTAAACGCGGTGCATTTCCTCATATCCCTGCAATAGTTTTTTGCTGTGCTTTTCCGCGCATTTTTCCCTCTGGCGGCGCCATGATTTTTTATCGTCACGGGCATGGAACTTGCGTCACAATACCCCGACTCAATTGCCGATCAACCCTTTCAATGCGCAGTCATTTTTTGGAGATGTGAATATGATGAAACGTCGTGATTTTCTCAAGCTGTCCGCCCTTGCCGCACCTGGCGTACTGTCCTATACCGATGTCTTCGCGCAAGCCGATGCGATCCAGTTCGGTTGCCCGGTGCCGATGTCCGGCCCTTTCGCCGCCAACGGCAAGTACGCCGACATGGGCATGAAGCTGGTGCTGCAAAAATACGGCAAGGTGCTCGGCAAGAACCTGAGCTACACCACGTTGGACACCGAAGGAAAACCGGCGACCGCCGTACGCAAGGTGCAGGAAACGATGGAAAAGGGCACGCGCTTTTTCGCCGGCGGCATCCTCTCCGGCGAAGCGCTGGCGATGGGCAAGGAAGCGGAAAAAGGCGGCAGCATCTTCATCACCACCGCAGGCGCCGATGAAATCACCGGCAGCGATTGCAACCGCGCCACCTTCCGTTGGTCGGTGCCGACCTTCGGCGCGATCGAACAAACCGTGCGTCCGCTGCTGGAAAAAATGCCGAACGCCAAACGCTGGTACACCATCACGCCGCAGTACGTGTTCGGCGACGGCCTGCTGAGCGCGGCCAAGGCGATCTTCAAGGAAAAGGGCATCGAGCACGTCGGCAACAGTTACCACTCGCTGGCCGAGAAGGAATTCAGCGGCTACCTCACCAACGCCATGGCGGCCAAGCCGGACGTCCTGCTGCTGCTGAACTTCGGCTCGCAATCGTCGGACACGTTGCGCCAGGCGGTCAGCTTCGGCATGAAGAACAACTGTACGATTTTGATGGCCTGGGCCTCGGGACTGGAACAGTTCGAAACCCTGGGCGCGGACATTTGCGACGGCGTGTATTTCGGCGCGCAGTACTGGCACGCCATCGATGCGCCGTTCAACAAGGAATTCGTCAAGACGGTCAACGACGCGCTGAAGATCGACCCGAACTACAGCCTGGCCGGTTCCTATATCTGTACCAAGATCGTGCTCGACGCCATCATCAAGGCCAACAGCACCGATCCGAAAGCGGTCATCGCGGCGATGGAGGGCATGAAATACGAAGGCCTGACCGGCACCGAGGAAATCCGCAAGGGCGATCACCAGGTCATCAAGAACTACTACCTGCTCAAGGGCAAGGCCAAGTCGAAGATGCGCAACAAGAATGACTACGCGGACATCATCTCGTCCGGAAAATCCTTCCTCGCGCTCGATAAAACCATGTGCAAACTGGGTTGATTCTGTTGGTGTAATTCGTTTCTGCACGGCGCCGTGCACCTCTCTCGCACGGCGCCAATTCCGCACATTACTGCAAGCTGCTTGCACAAGCGTTTCGAGGTTTCATGAATATCTATCTGCTGCAAATTGCCAACGGCATCGGCATCGGCATGCTGTATTTCCTTTTGGCGGTGGGCTTGTCCATCGTGTTCGGGCTACTGCGTTTCGTCAATTTTTCGCATGGCGCGTTCTTCCTGCTGGGTGCTTATTTCTGCTTCCAGCTTGGTGAAATGGGCGTCAATTTCTGGTGGTCCTTGTTGATCGCTCCTGTCGTGGTCGGCTTGTTTGCATTCCTGGTCGAGCGCTTCGTCCTGCGCCACATTTATGCCTTGCCGCATCATTTCCATATTCTCTTCACGGTCGGCCTGGCGCTGGTGTTGCAGGAAGCCGTGATCTCTTATTGGGGTCCGCTGGGCAACAATATTTCACCGCCGGATATCTTGCAAGGCGTGGTCATGGCCGGCGGTTTCGTGTATCCGAAATACCGTCTGTTCGTGATCGCTTTCACCGCCGTGATGGCGCTGCTGCTGTGGTGGATCCTGGAAGGCACGCGCCTCGGCTCCATCGTGCGCGCCGGTAGCGAATCAACCGAAATGGTGTCGCTGCTGGGCCTCAATATCGATCGCATTTTCAGTCTGGTGTTTGCACTGGGCGCCTTCACCGCTGGCCTTGCAGGAGCGCTGGCGGCGCCGATTCGCGGCGTCGAGCCGTTCATGGGCGTGGAAGCGCTGGGCATCGCTTTCGTCGTGGTGGTGATCGGCGGTCTTGGCAGTTTCTCCGGCGCGCTGGTGGGCGGCATCTTGGTCGGCATCGTGCAAAGCGTGATGAGCACGGTGTGGTCGGAAGGCGCGCATCTGATGATTTACGTGGCGATGGCGGCGGTCATGCTGCTGCGTCCCAACGGCCTGCTTGGCCGCGCCAGCTAAGGAGACGGCCATGAAACATATTGCTCATTTCCGTTTTACGCTGCTGGCCATCGCCGTCGTGTTGCTGCTGCCGCTGTGCGTCGGCTCCGGCACGCTGGCGACCGAAGTGCTGATCTATGCATTGGCTGCGCTCGGTTGCAATCTGCTGCTCGGCTATACCGGCCTGATGTCGTTCGGCCAGGGGATTTTCTTCGGTATCGGCAGCTACGCCACCGGCCTCGCGCTGTTGCACCTGAAAGCGCCGTTGCTGATTTCGCTGGCGATCGCCGCCGTCATCGGCGGACTGATTGCGCTGCTGGTCGGCTGGTTCTCGATCCGCCAGCGCGGCACCTATTTCGTCATGCTGACGCTGGCGTTTGCGCAGATGTTCTACTTCCTCGCCTACACGATGAAGGACATCACCGGCGGCGACAACGGCCTGCTCGACATTCCGCGTCCGAACCTGTCCGTTCTCGGTCATACGCTGTTGCCGACGACCACGTCGTGGCAGTACTACAGCTTCGTCGCGATCCTGTTCGTGGTGGTGTTCTGGCTGCTGCAACGCGTGGTCGACTCTGTGCTGGGCCGCACCTTGCTGGCGGTGCGCGACAACGAAGCGCGCGCTTCGGCGGTGGGTTACGACGTGACCTTGCTGAAGCTGGCGGCCTTCGTCATCTCGGGCGCCGTGACCGGCCTCGCGGGCGGCCTGCACGCGATGATGACCGGGGTCGCACCGTTGTCGAATATTGAATACCACACCAGCGAATCGATCCTGATCATGACCGTGATCGGCGGCACCGGCAACCTGTTTGCCTCGGTGCTGGGCGCTTCGTTCTACGTATTGGTCGGCAACTGGTTGTCGACGCTGTGGCCCCGCTGGCTGATGCTGCTCGGCTTCCTGCTGATCGGCGTGAGCCTGTACATGCACAAGGGCTTGTACGGTCTTGCGCAATCGCTGCTGCGACGCTTGCGCCCGGGTGAAAAACCGAGCGCCGACGTCGCCAAGGAGAGTCATTGATGAGTACGCCCATCCTCAAAGCGGTGAACGTGACCAAGCGCTACGGCAAGTTCACCGCCGTCAACAACATCACGCTGGATATCCTGCCCGGCACGGTGCATTCGGTGATCGGGCCCAACGGCGCCGGCAAGACGACGCTGTTCCATACGCTGACCGGCACCACGCCGATCACCGAAGGCAGCATCCTGGTCGAAGGCGAAGAAGTCTCGCACCTGCCCGGCTACAAGCGCGTGCGCAAGGGCCTGGCGCGTTCGTTCCAAGTGACCAGCCTGTTCCCCAACCTGAGCGTGCATGAGAACCTGCGATTGGCCGCCCAGGGCACACGCCCCGCGCAAGCGCTCAATCCGTGGAAGCGGCCCGAATTGCTGCGCCAGGCCTGCGCTATCGCCGAGCAGCTGGTGGTGCGTCTGAATCTGCAAGGCGTCGCTGACCGCCTCTCCTCCGAACTCTCGCACGGCCAGCAACGCCGCCTGGAAGTCGGCATGGCGATGGCGGGCCAGCCGAAGGTGATCTTCCTCGACGAACCGACTTCGGGTATGGGCATCGATGACATCGCCGACATGAAGAAGCTGATCCACAGCCTGCGCGACAACTACACCGTGGTGCTGATCGAACACAACATGGATATCGTGATGGACATCTCCGACAGCATCACGGTGATGCAGCAGGGACAGATCCTGGCGCAAGGCAAACCGGATGAAATCCGCAACGACGAACGCGTGCGCCGCGCTTATCTGGGCAGCATGATCACCGGAGGCAAGGCATGATCCTCAATGTACAAGACATTCACGGTTATTACGGCAAGAGCCATGTGCTGCAAGGCGTGTCGTTGCAGGTCGCGGCCGGCGAAGTGGTGACGCTGCTGGGCCGCAACGGCGCCGGCAAAAGCACCACCTTGAAAAGCGTCGTCGGCGTGGTGCAACCGCGCCAGGGCAAGGTCATGTTCGAAGGCAATAACGTCGCCGGCCTGCCTGCCTACAAGATTGCCGCACGCGGCGTGTGCCTGGTGCCGGAACATCGCGGCATCTTCAAGCTGCTGACGGTGGAAGAAAACCTGACCATGGCGGCGCGCAAGGATTCGGCCTGGGGCCTGGAAGACGTGTACAAGATCTTCCCGCGCCTGAAGGAGCGCCGCAAGAACGGCGGCGGCCAGTTGTCGGGCGGCGAGCAGCAGATGCTGGCGATTGCGCGCGCGCTGATGACGCATCCCAAGGTGCTGATGCTGGACGAACCGGTCGAAGGACTGGCGCCGGTGATCGTCGACGAGATCGTGGCGCAGATCAAACTGATTAAGGCGACCGGCATGTCGATCATCCTGGTCGAGCAGAATCTGGAGGTCTGCACACAGTTGGCGGATCGGCATTACATTGTGGAGCAGGGGCGCATTGCCTACACCGCGACCAATGCGGAATTCCTTGCCGACGACAGCGCGAAAGATCGCTATCTGGGCGTGAATCTGGCTGCATGAGTTGCCGCCTGAGTTACTAGCCGGATATCGTACAAACAGAATTTGACGGAGCCATTCATGGACATGAAAACCAGCATCACCAATTTACGCATCGACGGCAAACGCCTGTGGAACTCGCTGATGGATCTCGGCGCCATCGGTGCGACGCCGAAGGGCGGCGTCTGCCGCCTGGCGCTGACCGATCTCGACAAGCAGGGCCGCGACCTCGTCAGCAGCTGGGCGAAACAGGAGGGCATGAGCGTGGTCGTCGACCAGATCGGCAACATCTTCATGCGCCGCGCCGGCCGCAACAACGATCTGCCGCCGGTGGTCACCGGCTCGCACATCGACACGCAACCCACCGGCGGCAAGTTCGACGGCAACTACGGCGTGCTGGCCGGCATGGAAGTCATCCGTACGCTGAACCAGCACAACATCCAGACCGAAGCGCCGATCGAAGTTGCGGTGTGGACCAACGAAGAAGGTTCGCGCTTCGTGCCGGTGATGATGGGTTCCGGTGTGTTCTGCGGCGCGTTCACGCTGGAGCATGCTTACGGCGCAACCGATGTCGACGGCAAGAACGTCAAGGATGAACTGACGCGCATCGGCTATATCGGCGAGCAGAAGTGCGGCGACCATCCGATCGGCGCGTATTACGAAGCGCACATCGAACAAGGCCCGGTGCTGGAAAACGCCGACACCGTCATCGGCGTGGTGCCGGCCGTGCTCGGCCTGTCGTGGTACGACTGCACGGTCACCGGTTTTGAATCGCACGCCGGTCCGACGCCGATGGAAATCCGCAAGGATGCGCTGCAAGTGTCGACCTATATCATGCAGGAAGTCGTGGCCATTGCGAACCGCTATCCACCCTACGGTCGCGGCACCGTCGGCCAGGTGCAGGTGATGCCGAACAGCCGCAACGTGATTCCTGGCCAGGTGAAATTCTCCATTGATCTGCGCAACGTCAGCGACGAGACATTGAATCAGATGCACGAAGACTTGCTGGCCTGTCTGGAGCAAACGCGTCAGAAGACCGGACTGAAGATCGAGCTGGAACGCGTGTCCTATTTCCCGCCCTGCCCTTTCCATCCCGACTGCGTGGGCGAAGTGCGCAATGCGTCGGCGATGCTCGGTTACGCGACGATGGATGTGGTATCGGGCGCCGGCCACGACGCGATCTACGCCGCGCGCCTGGCGCCGGCCGGGATGATTTTCGTGCCGTGCAAGGACGGCGTCAGCCACAACGAGATCGAAGACGCCAAACCGGAACATCTGGAAGCCGGCGCCAACGTGCTGCTGCACGCCATGCTCGCCAGCGCAAAAGTCGTCGCCTGAATATAGAACCAGCAAGGAATAGTCATGCCGTTGAAAATTGTCATCGCACGCCTGAATCACGAGACCAACACCTTCTCCCCGATCCCGACGCCGCTGGAGGCCTTCCTGCCGCAATGGGACGGTGCTGCCTACCAGGACCAGAAAGGCGCACGCACCGCGATGGGCGCCTTCCTCGACATCGCTGACGGCATCGCTGCCACTATCGTGACGCCATTGTCCGCAACGGCCAACCCGAGCGCGACGGTGGCCGCCGATGCTTATATGCTGATGACCGACGCCATCGTGCGGGCAATCGAGGGCGGCTGCGACGCCATCATGCTCGACCTGCACGGCGCGATGGTGGCGGAAAACGCCGATGACGGCGAAGGCGCGCTGCTCGAACGCATCCGCAAAGTCGCACCGCATGTACCGCTGTGCGTGGCGCTCGACCTGCACGGCAACGTCACGCAAAAGATGGTCGACAACGCCGACATCATCGTCAGCTTCAAGACCTATCCGCACATCGACATGTATGAAACCGGTGAACATGCCGGGCGCCTGCTGGTGGAGCTGCTGCAGAAGAAATCGCATCCAGTCACCGGCTGGCGGCAAATACCACTGCTGTCGGCGACGCTGACCAGCAATACCTCGGCCTCGGCCATGCTGCGCGCAGTCGAACAGGCCAGGCAGGCCGAGAAACAGGCGGGCGTATTGGCGGTATCGGTGCTGGCAGGATTCCCGCTGTCCGACTTCCGCGATGCCGGCATGTCGGTAGTGGTGGTGACCGACAACGATATCGCGCTGGCGCAGAACGTCGCCGATGCGATCGCGAAACAGATCTGGGCCGAGCGCGACGACTTCGTCTACGACAGCCAGCCGCTGCGCCAGTCGCTGGCGCATGCGCGCGAAATGGCGGCAGGCGCCGGCAAAGGCCCGGTGCTGTTGCTGGACCATAGCGACAACGTCATGTCGGGCGGCACCTGCAACACCATGGACGTGCTGGAAGCGGCACTGGCCGAAGGCATGCGCGGCATCGCCGCCGGTCCGATCAGCGATCCGGAAGCGGTCGCGCAATTGTTGAAAGCCGGCGTCGGCGCTACCGTCACGCTGGCGGTCGGCAACAAGGTGGCGCTGACGCAGCAGGGCATCGTCAAGACGCCGCTGCAACTGACCGGCAAGGTGCTGGCGATCACCGACGGCGTGTTCCGCGTGTCCGGCCCGATCTATACCGGATCCACCATCAACATGGGCAACAGCGTGCTGTTAGATACCGGCGCTGCCAAGATCGTGATCACCGAAGAACGCGTCGAACCGTATGACCTGGGCGTGTTCACCAGCCTGGGCCTGGACCCGGCAACGATGGATTACGTGATCCTGAAATCGCGCATGTATTGCCGTCCGGTGTTCGTGCCGATCAGCAAGGGCCTGGAAGAATGCGACTCCGACAGCGGCGGCCCGACCAGCTCCAACTTCGATCTGTTCCCGATCCGCAAGGTACGCCGTCCGGTCTATCCGCTGGACGCGACCACACCGTCGCCGGTCTGACGGTCTGACGTTGAGTATTACGACGATGCCATCGACGAGCGCGCAGGGCCGCAAGGACAACGCCAAGGCCAAATTGTTGCTGCTCGTCCTCGGCGTGCTCTGGGGACTCAACTGGCCCGCGGTCAAGGTATCGCTGGGCGGGGTTTCGCCATGGACCTTGCGCAGCATCGGGCTCGGCGCTGCGGCGTGCACGCTGTTCCTGCTGGCGTTCGCACGCGGCCGCAGCCTGTACATCGACCGGCGCGATCGTCCGCACATCGTCATGACCGGCCTGCTCAATATCGCGCTGTTCAATATACTGCTGACCTTCGCCCAGCTCGGTGCGGCGACCTCGCGCGTGGCGATCATCACCTATTCCATGCCGCTGTGGGCGACGCTGTTTGCGCGCATCGCGCTCGGCGAGAAACTCGACCGCGTGCGCGGCATCGGCCTGGCGTTCGGCGCCGGCGGCCTCGCCGTATTGATCGCACCGTTGATCGGCGGCGGCCTGCTGAATTTGCCGCACGGCATCCTCTACGCACTGGCCGCGGCACTGACCTGGGCGGCCGGAACCGTCTATACGAAATGGGCCAGGGTCAATGCGGAACCGCTGGCGATCGCCGCCTGGCAATTGCTGATCGGCGCGCTGGTGGCGCTGGCCGGCTTGCTGTCGTTCGAGGGCTGGCCACACCTGGGTGCGCTACAGTTGACGGTGATGGTCGCGTTGGCTTATCACATCTTTTTCGGTATGGCGGCGGCCTACATCCTGTGGTTCGAAATCATTGCCAGGTTGCCAGCTGGCGTCGCCGCGTTGGGCACTTTGCTGGTGCCGGTGGTCGGCGTCAGCAGCGCGGTGCTGCTGCTCGGTGAACGCCCCAGCATGCCCGACCTGCTGGGCTTCGCGCTGATCTTCGGCGCCGCCGTCTGCGTGCTGCTACCGGCGGGCGCCCTGCGCCTGCGCAGGGTCTGACCGGTTCGCTGATCAGTGCGGCGTGGTCTGCAGCGAATTGACGAAAGCGGTCTTGAGCACATGGTGTGGCACGTAGAGCAAGTCCGTGACCGTCTCCGGCGCCAGCGCGCGCGAAAAGAAAAATCCCTGACCGAAATCGCAACCGATGTTGCGCAGGTGGTCGACCTGCATCTCGGTCTCGGTACCTTCCGCCACCACCTCGATGCCGAGATTGCGCGCCAGCGTCATGATGGTCTGCACGATCTGCAAACGCTCGTGGTCCTCATTCATGCGCATGACGAAGGAACGGTCGATCTTCAACACGTCCAGCGGAAAACGGTGCAGGTAGCTGAGCGATGAATAGCCGGTGCCGAAATCGTCGACGCTGAAGCGCACGCCGATCTCGCGCAACTGCGACAGGATGCGGATGGTGCGCTCGACGTCGCCCATGGTCACGCTTTCGGTGATCTCCAGGCGCAAGGTATTGGGATCGATGCCGGTCTCGGCGACGATCTGCTTGATCTGGTCCACCAGGTTGGGCTGCACGAACTGGCGCGGTGAAATATTGACGCTGATGGTGAGCGGCTTGGCGCGCGGGAATTGCCGGTGCCATTGGTGCATCTGGCGGCAGGCTTCGCGCAGCACCCACATGCCGATGTGGAGGATCAGGCCGGAGTCTTCGGCGACGTCGATGAAGTCGCCCGGATAGACCAGCTCATCCGGCCCGCGCTGCCAACGCACCAACGCCTCGACGCCGACGATGATGCCGCCCTGCAATTCAATGATGGGCTGGTAGTGCAGTACGAATTCATTGTTCTTGAGGGCGTGGCGCAGCGCGGTCTCGATGGCGAGGCGGCTGACCTCGCCCTTGCGCATGCTGCGGTCGAACACTTCGTAGCGACTCTTGCCCATGGCCTTGGCGCGGTGCACGGCGAGGTCCGCATCGCGCAAGACTTCATCGGCGAGCGTATGGCCGACGTCGCTGAACACGATGCCTGTGCTGGCGCTGGCGTAAATTTCCTGGTCGCGGATCAGGAACGGCAACGCCATCGCCGCCTGGATGCGCTCGGCGATGCGCACCGCTGCGCCGACGTCGTCGATGTCGCTCAGCAGCACCGTGAACTCATCGCCGCCCATGCGCGCCAGCGTGTAGCTCGGGCTGATACCCTTGGCGCCCTCCTCTGCCGAGGAGACAGACAAGCCGGGATGATCCGGACGCAGGGCGTTCCTGAGGCGCGCAGCGACCTGGATGATCATGCGGTCGCCGGCCAGGTGGCCGAGGCTGTCGTTGACGATCTTGAAGCGGTCGATGTCGATGAACAGCACGGCGAAGCGCGCGTTGTCGTCTTCCCACTGGCGTTGCAGCGCCTGCTCCAGCTGTTGCAGGAACAGGCTGCGGTTGGGCAGGCCGGTCAGCGCATCATGCGAAGCGTCGTGCGCCAACCGCCGCAGCGCCAGTGCGCGCCCGGCGACGCGCCCGAGGCGCGTGCCGATCTGACGCATCAGGTTCATCAGGCGCAGCAAGTTGTCGTCCAGCGGCAGGATGCGCACCGAGAAGAATTCCAGCACCGCCACCACATCGCCGCCGCTCATCACCGGAAAAGCGATCGCCGCGCGGATGCCGGCCGAGCGTGCGATGTCGGCGCGCAGCGCATCGCGATCAGCGCCGAGATTGACGATCCAGACCGGCGCGGCTTCCTTCAGCACGCGTCCGGGCAGGTCTTGCTCGGCCAGGAATTGCGGGTCGCCGGACATGCAGCGGAAGGCGAAAAATTCGGGCCGGTTGGCGCCATGCCAGATGCCGCTGGAAACCAGGACGGATGGCTTGGCGCCCTTGCGCACGTGGAAGCAGTGACCGAGCGGCCAGCCGGTGTAGCGGCAGATCTCATCGATGGCGAATTGCAGCGCCTGGTCGAGCGTGTCGGCATCGTTGGCAGCCGCAGTGACGGCTTCGAGCACTTGCAGCTGGCGCAGGCGGCTTTCGGTGGCGATGTCGGCCTGCAGGCGGGCGTCGCGTTCACGCACCAGCGACTGCGTCAGTTTTTCTAATTCCGCGGCATGCGCAGCCACGTCCGGTTTTATTGTCATGTGATCGTGAAAGTGATCGCGAAGTGAGTGATGCGGCGCCATGCGCATTGCCGTGGTGCACTTCCGAAGCATTGGATTATAGCGGCACGTTGTCACTATTGCATGACGGCATTCCGGTCATATCGCGTTAATTTCGCCCGTCCTCACGTACAGCTGACCGCAGCGTTGACAAAAGGCCGGACAAAGCACCGCTCACCTGCGGTTTGAAGCCCAATCGCTGTGATACGCTGGACCGAAAACAATAATTCAACGCTCGCGCCTACCGGCGCGGAAATGAAAACGCAGTACGGGAAAAGGAGACGGCCATGAAGAACTACAAGATAGGTGTGCGACTCGGTATCGGTTTTATCGCCATGCTGATGTTGATGGCGGTCATGGTGGGCATCGGCGTCTGGCGCCTGCAAGGCATCGGCGACGCCACCGACGACATGGTGAAAAATGCCTTGCAGAAAGAACGCGACGCTTCGCGCTGGCACGCCGCCATCAAGGAAAACGGCGTGCGCACCTTCGCCGTGATGCGCAGCGACGATGCCGAATTCCAGAAGTACTTCCAGACCCAGATCGATGCAGAATCGAAGAAGGTCAGCGATACCCAGAAACGGGTGGAAGCGGCGATTTCTTCACCGGAAGAGAAGCAGCTGTTCGACGAAGTCGGCAAGCTGCGCGCCGTCTATCGCACGACGCGCGAAGATATTTTCAAGATGAAGACCGCCGGCAACGCAGAGGAAGCCAAGCAGCTGACCAACACCAAACTGGTCAAGATGATGGACGAGTACTCCGGCAGCGTGCTGAAGTACGCCAACTACCAGACCGAGATCATCAATCAGGCCGCGCAGCATATCAACGACAGTTATCAATCGGGGCGCACCTTGCTGCTGAGCCTGGGCATGATCGAATTGATCCTTGGCGGCCTTCTTGGCTGGCTGCTGACGCTGAGCATCACGCGTCCGCTCAATGAGGCGGTGAGCATCGCCGAGACGGTGGCCTCGGGCGACCTGACCTCGCACATCGACGGCAGCGGCAAGGATGAAACCAGCAAACTGCTGCAGGCGCTCAAGACCATGAACGACAACCTGCTCAATATCGTCGGCGAAGTGCGCAGCGGCACCGACACCATCGCCACCGCCTCGAGTGAAATCGCCACCGGCAATCTCGACCTCTCGGCGCGCACCGAAAGCCAGGCCGGCGCGCTGGAGGAAACCGCTTCCGCGATGGAGGAACTGACCTCGACCGTGAAGCAGAACGCCGACAACGCGCGCCAGGCCAATCAACTCGCCGTGTCTGCATCCGAAGTGGCGGTACAAGGGGGCAGCGTGGTCGGCCGGGTGGTCGACACCATGGGGGCGATCAACGAATCGTCGAAGAAAATCGTCGACATCATCAGCGTGATCGACGGCATCGCTTTCCAGACCAACATCCTCGCCTTGAATGCCGCGGTGGAAGCCGCGCGCGCCGGAGAACAGGGCCGCGGCTTTGCGGTGGTGGCCTCCGAAGTGCGCAGCCTGGCGCAACGCTCGGCGGCGGCGGCCAAGGAGATCAAGGCGCTGATCGACGATTCGGTGGAAAAAGTGGGTTCCGGCAGCAAGCTGGTGGAACAGGCCGGCGCCACCATGACCGAAGTGGTCGCCAGCGTCAGACGCGTGACCGATATCGTCGGCGAGATCAGTTCGGCCAGCCAGGAACAGAGCGACGGCATCGAGCAGGTCAATCGCGCGATCACGCAGATGGACGAGACCACGCAGCAGAACGCCGCGCTGGTCGAGCAGGCCGCCGCCGCCGCGCAATCGCTGCAGGATCAGGCCAGCACGCTGACCCGGGTGGTCAGCGTGTTCAAGCTGGACAACACCGCCGTGGCGGTCAAGCCGGCGCTGCGCACGCTCGACATCACGCCGCAGCGCAAGCCGGCTGCAGCGACGCGGGCGCGCGTGGCGAAAGCCGATGCGCCCAAGCTGAAGCAGGCACCGGCATCAGTCCCTGCCAAGGCGTCCGAAGGAGACTGGGAACAGTTCTGACGATGATGCTCCGCTCTGGATTCAGTTTTGGATTCAGTACTGAATTCAGCGCTGAACTCAGATCAGGAAGCCCCATGAAAAACGCCGGCATGCAGCCGGCGTTTTTCATTGCGGAATCAGATATCCGCTTCAGGCGGCCAGCGCCTTTTCCAGCAACTGGTGCAATTCGGCGAACTGCGGCTCGCCGACGTAGCGCTTGAGGATGCTGCCGTCCTTGCCGATGACGAAGGTGGTCGGCGTCAGCTTGACGTCGCCGAAGGCCTTGGCCAGCGTGTCTTGCGAATCGAGCGCGACCTTGAAGGGCAGCTTGCGGGTTTCGGTGTAATTGAGGACGTAGTTCGGCGGATCGTAGCTCATCGCGACGGCAACGAAGTCCAGGCCCTGGTCCTTGTACTTGTTGTAGGTCGAGATCATCTGCGGCATTTCACCGATGCAGGTGGTGCAGCTGGTGGCCCAGAAGTTGACCATCACGACCTTGCCGCGCAAGTCCTTGAGCGCGACCTTCTGGCCGTCCAGTTTGACGAAGGTGACGTCCGGGGCGGTATTGCGCGCCGACAGCGAGCTATAGCCGAACAAGGCCACGGCTGCGACGACGGCCAGTCCGCCCAGCTTGAGGCCGAGGCGGCGGCGCGGCGTTGCAGCGGGCGAGGTGGCGTTTTTGGCTTCCATGTTCTTTCCGTAGCGGTATTGCCGGATGACAAGGCGACAACATCAAACAGTGCCAGACCATCCGGAAGCGTCAGTCGATCCGCTCATTATAGAACTCATTTCGGAATGAGTTCAGGCGCCATGAAAAAACCGCCGGACCATGAACAATCATGAACGCGGCGGCTCCGGCCTGCTGCAGCGACTTGCCCTGCGGCAGGCTCCGGCTTACTTGGCCGGATCCGGCGGTGCCTGGCGGGAATACTGCTTGAGTTCTTCTTCCGAAATGTATTCGTACAGCGTCACAACCTTTTGCACGCCGCTCACGCCGGCAGCGATATCCGCCGCGCGCTTGCCTTCGCGTTCGGTCACGCGACCCATGATGTAGACGATGCCGCGTTCGGTGGTGACCTTGAACGCGCTGGAATACAGATCCTTGGCATCGACCAGGCTGGCCAGCACTTTGCTGGTCACGAGGGCGTCGCCGGAACGCGACGAGAAGTTGGACGAGCCTGAAACGGCCAGTTCGTTGAACACGCCTTCGACGCCCGGCAGGCTCTTGATCTCGCGTTCGGCGGCGGCCTTGGATGCTTCGTCAGGCACTTCGCCGCTCAGCAGAACCTTGCGGTTGAAGCTGGTGACGTTGACGTGGGAGCCTTGCGGCACCACGCCGGGGATGTTGGCTTCGCCCTTGATCACGATGGATTTGTCCTCGGTCTGCGCGCCCAGCGTGCGGCGATCAGTCGCGGCAAAGGTGCCGGCCAGCAAACCGCCGGCCAGTACGCCGAAGCAGCCCTGCAAGCCGATCGCCAGCATGCCGCACACGGCGGCGGCCGCCAGCGGACGGCGCAACTTCGACAACGTGGTCCAGCCAGCCTTGACATCATTCATGCACATCACCTCCAAAGAGCGCGACATCGATACCGTCGCAAATACAATGCAAAGTCACCAGATGCACTTCCTGGATGCGCGCGGTACGGTCATGCGGCACACAGATATGCACATCGGCGTCGGTCAGTTTCTTGCCGATGGCGCCACCGCCTTTACCGGTCAGCGCCACCACGCGCATGTCGCGCTCCTGGGCGATATCGATGGCTGCCAGCACATTGCCGGAATTGCCCGAGGTCGAGAACGCCAGCAACACGTCGCCGGCCTGGCCGAAGGCCTGGACCTGCTTCGAGAAGATTTCCAGGTAGCTGTAGTCGTTGCCGACCGCGGTCAGGATCGAGGTGTCCGTCGTCAATGCCAGCGCCGGCAGCGGCAGGCGCTCACGTTCAAAACGGCCCACCAGTTCGGCGGCGAAATGTTGGCAGTCCGCTGCCGAACCGCCGTTGCCGCAGGCAAGAATCTTGTTGCCATTCGACAGCGCGGTGAACATAAGTTCAATTGCCTGCTCGATCGGCTGCGCCAGCACGGCGCCGGCGTGGATCTTGAGTTCGGCACTTTCCTGAAAATGCGAAAGGATACGTTGATTGGTCATGGTGCGAGTAGGTTTAACGATGCATGAAGAACGACATTGTCTGGTGCGTTCGCCCGGATTGCCGGCCTGAAACTGGTAGGCAGCGGCAGATTGTGCCGATAAGCTCGCCAATTATAGTGTAGTTGGGGGGCGGCCCCGCTTATGCAAGCGGTAAAGAAGCGTGGCAACAAGTTTACGAAGTTGCTTCCACGGCATTTTTCAGCCAGTTCATGCGGTCGCCGTCGTAGCCGATCACATCGAAGCGGCAGGCCGGCGGCATGCGGTAGCGCTGCAGGAAGATCTGGGCAGCGACGATCAGGCGGCGCTGCTTGGCCTGCGTGACGCTGGCCAGCGCCCCGCCGAAGCTGTCCTTGCTGCGCTTGCGCACTTCGACGAACACCAGCGTGTCGCCGTCCTGCATGATGAGATCGATTTCGCCGCCCTTGCAGCGGAAGTTGCGTTCGACCTGGCGCAATCCTTCGCCGCGCAGGAAGGCCAGGGCGGCATCCTCGGCGGCGTCGCCGCTGACTTGCTTGCTGGTGCGCGGGTCGGTGTCGGCCTTGCCGCGCAGCCGGTCGAACAAGGCCATGCGCGTTCAGCGCTGGTTGGCCACCGGAACCGCGACGCCGTCCTGGTAGACGGCCTGGGTTTCCTTGCGTTGGAAGTACGTGGCGCCGGCACCGATATTGGCGTTGATCTGGCCGGTCACGCCGTCGATGTCGAAGCCGGAACGCTGCGCCGCGATTTCGCTGGCGACGCGAAAGGCGTCGATGCCAAGCGCGTACAGGCGCTCGAGGTCGGCGTTGGGCTTGCCGTCGGTATTGGCGACCGAGCGTGGATAGGCGGCCACGGCGGCGTGGTCGGCCTGCAATTGCCACGGCATGTCGACCAGATGCACGCCGTCGAGCTCGGGCAGACGGCTGTCGTTGACAGGCGGCGCCGTGTTGGCGGCCGCCGCTTTCGCGGCCGCATCCAACGCTGCCGTCGCCGTCGCCAGCGTCAGCGGATTCAGTTGCGAGGTTCCATAGAGCGGAATCTCGCTGCCGATGGCGCTGCGCAGCTGGATGGTCTGGGCGGCGTCGAGCGCGACGAACAGCAGCGCCGGCCTTTCCGCCTGGATGCGCTGGCTCAGTTGCGCCAGGCCGCTGGCGCTGAGCGCGTTGTTGGGCACGCTCAGTTCGAGGTTGTCGACCGTCAGGCCGATCTGCCGGGCCTGCTGGGTGAAGGCTTTGGCGGCACGGCGCTGCCAGGCGACATTGGTGGCGACCGAAAAGATCTTGCCGGGCGTCTTGACGCGTTCGGTCCAGGCAGCGACCTGGCGTGCTTCGTCTTCGATCGACAAACCCATCAGCAGCAGTTGGCGCGGCAGGCGCTGCTCGGCGCCGTCGGGAAGATCCGGCTGCGCCAGCGCGATGGTCGGCTTGACGATATTGTTCGATTGCGCCAGTGCGGTCACGGCGCTGCGCGCCAGCGGTCCGACGATGATGTCGTATTTGGCGGCAGCGTCGTTGTACGCGCTCAGCACATCCTGCACGGAGTCGCCGGTTTCGATGATGGTGATGACGAAATTGTCGCGGGTACGTTCGGAGGCGGTCAGGAAACCGGTGCGCACCGCATCGGCGGCGGCGCCGAACACGCTGGAACGCAGCGGCAGCAGCAGCGCCATGCGTTTGGGCGGCGGCGCGTTGTCGCTTTGGGCGAGCGGCGCCGGTTCAGGCGGGGCATTCTCCGCAACGGTTGTATTTGCCTGCACGGAAGCGCACAATCCGCTCAGCATGACAGTCTGCAAGATGACTTTCGCCCATTTTCCCAACATTATCTTCTCCAATGAGTCACCCCAACTCCAGCGCGGCAGCCGCGTCGTCAGTCCTGAGCGAGGCCGCGCAGCAGACGTATCCCGAGTCGGCATTATATGTGCTGGCCACGCCCATCGGAAATGTTTGCGACGTGACGTTGCGCGCTTTGCACGTCCTGGCCATCGCCGACGCAGTCGCCTGCGAAGACACCCGCAACACCAGCCATCTGCTCACGCGCTACGGCATCAGCCAGACGCTGATCGCGGCGCACGAACACAATGAACGCGAAGCCGCCGAGAAGATCATCGCGCGCCTGCAGCAGGGCCAGCGCATCGCCCTGGTGTCGGATGCCGGCACCCCGGCGGTGTCGGATCCGGGCGCGCGCATCGTCGAGGCAGTGCGTGCAGCGGGATTGCGGGTGGTGCCGCTGCCGGGCCCGTCGGCGGCGGTGACGGCGCTGTCTGCGAGCGGACTGGTCAACGACGCGTTCCGCTTCATCGGCTTCCTGCCGAATAAATCAAAACAGCGCGAACATGCGCTGCAAAAGCTGGCGGGCGATGCCGCCACGCTGGTGTTCTACGAAGCGCCGCATCGCATCGTCGAAACCATTGACGCGCTGCTGCTGGCGTTCGGCCCCGAGCGTCACGTCGTCCTCGGGCGTGAACTGACCAAGCTGTTTGAAACCGTGCACCGTTGCCCACTGGCAGAAGCGCCGTCCTGGCTGGCCGAGGACGCCAACCGCCAGCGCGGCGAATTCGTGGTGCTGGTGGAAGGTGCGCCGGCGGCCGGCGACGACAACGACGCAGAAGCCGAACGCGTGCTGCGCATCCTGCTGGAAGAATTGCCGCTCAAGCAGGCGGCGGGACTGGCCGCGCAAATCACCGGCCAAAAGAAAAACGCGCTCTATGAGCGCGCTTTGCAGATCAAGGATGCGGGTTGAAGCATTTCGTCAATGCATCAGTGCACCGTCGATTTTGAAAACAGGTTGAGCACGACCACGCCGACCAGGATCAATGCCATGCCGATGATGGCGGGCAGGTCCAGCGATTGGCCGTACAGGAAATACGCCACGACCGAAATCAGCACGATCCCCAGCCCCGACCAGATCGCGTACACGATGCCGACCGGGATCGATTTCAACGTCAGCGACAGACACAGGAAAGCCACTGCATAGCCGATCACCACCATGATCGACGGCAGCAGGCGTGTAAAGCCTTCGGCCGCGCGCAGGGCGGAGGTGGCGATGACTTCGGCCACGATGGCGATGCCCAGCAACAAATAAGGATGCATGCGTCTGTTCCCGTGAAGTAGAGTGAATCGGATCAGCGCTCGACCACGAACGGCGTCACGCTGCTGCGCTGACGCACGATCTGGGCGGCGTCCATGGCCGCCGGACGGGTCGCGTAAGGACCGGCGTACAAACGGTACAAGCCGTTGACGACGACTGCTTCCATTTTTTCAACGGCGCCGTTGAGGCTTTGCATCAGCTTGTCGCGTGCGGCGAGGGCATTGGTTTCCTGCGCATACGCGCCGAACTGCAGATAGAAACCGTTGGCCAGCGCTGCACCGGCCGGCGCTGCCGAGGTTGGCGCAGAAGAAGATGCAATGACCGCCGGCGCAGTCGTCATCGCCACCGGCACGATCTGCCCCTGCGGTGCAACGCTGCCGACCGAGACCGGTTCCGCCGCCGGCGCTGCGGCCACGGTGTTCGGAATGCCGTTGCGCTTGTTCTCAGCCATGCGTGCGATGTCTTCGGGCAGCAGGCGTTCGACTTCCAGCTCGCTGCTGCCGGAAGACAAGTAACCGAGTTTGAGCGCGGCGGTATAGGACAAGTCGATGATGCGCGTCGAGTGGAACGGTCCGCGATCGTTGATGCGCACGATCACCTGCGCGCCGGTCTTCAGGTTGGTGACGCGCGCGTACGACGGAATCGGCAAGGTCGGGTGCGCGGCTGACATCTTGTACATGTCGTACAGCTCGCCGGATGACGTCTTCTGGCCGTGGAATTTCTTGCCGTACCAGCTGCCGATGCCGCGCTGCTTGAACGGACGGTTGTCGCTGATCGGGGTGTAAGTCTTGCCGAAGACGGTATAGGGACGCAGCGCCGATTTCGAATACGGCTCGACGCGCGGTTCGGCGTCAGGCGTGTCGAGCAGCCCATCCGGCGGCTGGTCGCCCGGACCGTCGTCCTTGTAATAGCCGCCACGACCGGAGCCCGCTGCAGGCAGCGCCGGTAAAGGCTTGCCGTTGGCGCTGCGCGCTGCCGGCGTGGAAGCGGACGCCGACGGCGACGGATTGAGCGGCGGCGCACTGCTGCATGCCGCCAGCGCCAGCGGCGCCAATAAGGACAACCAACGCATCACGCGCGGCGTCGAGACAAGAAAATCCCGCATTTCAATGTTCCCTGAGCATCAGTTGTTGTAGGAGATCGAGCGCAACGATACCAGAGTATCGGCGACGCACGCCCGTCATTACAAAATCATGCAGTCCGCGAAGACTGCGGCGTTATCAGGTTTGCACCAGTTTGCGATGGCGCTGGATACTCATCAGGATGCCCGCGCCCAGTCCCAGCGTGACCAGCGCGGTGCCGCCGTAGCTCATGAACGGCAGCGGCACGCCGACCACCGGCAGGATGCCGCTGACCATGCCCATGTTGACGAAGGCGTAGGTGAAAAAAATCATCGTGATGGAACCGCCCAGCAAACGCGTGAACAGCGTCGGCGCGTTGGCGGTGATCATCAGCCCGCGGCCGATCAACAGCAGATAGAGCACCACCAGGATGGTGTTGCCGATCAGGCCGAACTCTTCCGAGAAGACCGAGAAGATGAAGTCGGTGGTGCGCTCGGGGATGAATTCCAGATGGGTCTGCGTGCCCATCAGCCAACCCTTGCCGGTGACGCCGCCGGAACCGATGGCGATGGTCGACTGGATGATGTGGAAGCCCTTGCCGAGCGGATCCGAGGTCGGGTCGATCAGCATCATCACGCGCTGGCGCTGGTAATCGTGCAGCACCGACCAGATCACCGGCAGGCTGGCGGCGCCGGCGATGGCCAGGCCGGTCAGCACTTTCCACGACAGGCCGGCGAAGAAGATCACGTAGAAGCCGGCTGCCAGCACCAGCACCCCGGTGCCGAGATCGGGCTGGCGGATGATGAGGCCGACCGGGACCGCCAGCAGCAGGCCGGCAATCAGGAACACCGGCCAGCGGATCATTCCTTCGCGTTTCTGAAAGTACCAGGCCAGCATCAGCGGCATGGCGATTTTCATGACTTCCGACGGCTGCACCACCATGCCGATGTTGAGCCAGCGGCGCGAGCCTTTCTTGACGATGCCGAACACCGCCACCGCAATCAGCAACGCCACGCCGACGGTGTAAATCGGCACCGCAAACCGCAACAGCGTCTGCGGCGAGATATTGGCCGCAATCCACATGACAATGAAGGCGACCAGAATATTGCGCAACTGGTCTTCGACGCGGCCGGGGAAATTCATGCCGGCCGAATACAGCGTGACGATGCCGACCGACATGATCAGGAAAATGATCAGCGACAGCGCGCCGTCGAATACCGCCAGATGCGGTTTGATGCGTTGCCAGAGCGGGGGGCGGTGCAAGCTCATTTGTTCAATCCCTGAGATCGTTGCCGACCGCGTCTGTTGCTGGTGGTGTGGCGGCTTCGGCGTCCTTGGCGGCGGCCTTGGCCTTGTCGCCGGGACGCTTGCCGAGCAGGTAGAAGTCGATCGCCTTGCGTGCCAGAGGTGCGGCGGCTTCAGCGCCCCAGCCGCCGTTCTCGACAATGACCGACAGCGCGATGCGCGGCTTGTCGGCCGGAGCGAACGCCGTGAACAAGGCATTGTCCAGCAGATGCGTGGCCAGGCGCTTGGCGTCGTACTTCTCGTTCTTCTTGATCGACACCACCTGCGCGGTGCCGCTCTTGCCGGCCGAGGTGTATTCCGCGCCGGCGAACACGCGCGCGCCGGTGCCTTCCTTGTTGACGCCGACCATGGCCTGCTTGATGACGTCGATGTTTTCCTGCTTCAGCGGAATGCGATAGCTTTCCTTCGGCACGGTGACGGTGCGGCCATGGGTGACGCCGTCCTCGATCATCTTGACCAGATGCGGCTTCATGACGATGCCGTTGTTGGCCAGCGTCGCGGTGGCGTGCGCCATCTGGATCGGCGTGAACGCGTTGTAGCCTTGCCCGATGCCCAGCGAGATGGTTTCGCCGGCGTACCACTTGCGCTGCTCCGGCTTGCGGTAGGCGTTGCGCTTCCATGTGGTGGACGGCAGCAGGCCCTTGCGTTCATGTTCGAGATCGATGCCGGTGACCTGGCCGAAGCCGAACGGCTTCATGAAATCATGGATGGCGTCGACGCCGAGGTCGTTTGCCAGCATGTAGTAATAGGTATCGCAAGAGACCACGATCGAGCGGTACATGTCGACCACGCCGTGGCCGCCTTCCTTGTCGTCGCGGAATTTATGGTTGCCGAGCCAGAAGAAACCCGGGTCGCGGATGGAGTCGGTCGGCTTGCGCTTGCCCAGTTCCAATGCGGCCAGCGCCATGAACGGCTTGTAGGTCGAACCGGGCGGATAAGTGCCGGACAGCGGACGGTTGATGAGTGGACGATCCGGTGAATTGTTCAGCTCGTCCCAGGTTTGCTGGTCGATGCCTTCGACGAACACGTTGGGATCGAACGATGGCTGCGAGACGTAGGCGAGGATGTCGCCGGTGGCGGGGTCGATCGCCACCAGTGCGCCCTTGCGATCGCCGAAGGCTTCTTCGATCACTTTTTGCAGCTCGATGTCGATCGACAGGATCAGGTTCTGGCCCGGGCTGGCGGGCGTGCGCGAGAGGGTGCGCACGGCGCGGCCGCCGGCGGAGATTTCGACTTCTTCGTAGCCGGTGGTGCCGTGCAGCTGGGTCTCGTAGCTTTTCTCCAGGCCTTCCTTGCCGATGTAGTCGGTGCCGTTGTAGTTGGCTTCGTCATCGGAGTCGGAGATGCGGTCGGCATCGCGCTGGCTGATGCGGCCGATGTAGCCGATCACGTGGGCGGCGGTTTTGCCGTACGGGTATTGGCGGAACAGGCGCGCCTGGATGTCGACGCCGGGGAAGCGGTAACGCTGGGCGGTGAACCTGGCAACTTCCTCGTCGGTCAGGCGCGTGCGGATCGGCAGGCTTTCGAAGTTCTTGGATTCTTCCAGCAGCTTGCGAAAACGGCGCCGGTCTTTCGGCTGGATGTCGACCAGCGAGCTCAACTGATCGACCAGGTCGTCGAGGCTGCCGGCAATCTTGGACGGCGTGATTTCAAGCGTGTAAGCGGAGTAATTGCGCGCCAGCACGACGCCGTTGCGGTCCAGGATCAGGCCGCGGTTGGGCACGATGGGCACCACCGAGATGCGGTTTTCTTCGGCCTGTGCGGCGTAGGCGTCGTGGCGCACGATCTGCAACCACACGAAACGCGCCATCAGCAGGCTGAAACACACCAGCACCAGCACCGCGACTGCGAACAGGCGCAACCGGAAGAGCTTCAGTTCATGCTCGGTGTTTTTGAACTCTGTCATGTCGGAGCGCGTGATGACCTGTTCTAGATCGGACGGTTGTCGTCACGATTGATCGCGCGTCGCTGCGGCGCCAGCAGCAGCCACGCCACCACCGGCCACAACAGGGCGCAGACGAAGCTTTCGCTGAAGTAATACCAATGCGGGAATTTGCCGCTGACGATCAGGCGCACGAGCAATTGCACCGCCTGCGTCAACAACAGCAGCGGCAGGATGTGCAGCGCCTGGGTGCCGACCGGGAACCACAGCACGCGGCGGTGGATCATGATCGAAAAGTAGGACAGCAGCGTGTAGGCCAGTGCGTTTTCGCCGAGCAGCGTGGCTTCGTTGACGTCCATCAGCAAGCCCATCATGAAGGCGATGCTGATGCCGATCTTGCGCGGCTCGTGGATAGCCCAGAACACCAGCACCAGCGCCACGAAATCGGGCACGCCGACCCATTGCCCCCACGGCAGCAGGTTGAGCAGGAAGGCGGCCACCAGGCTCAGTGCGATGAACAGCGGATTGGCCGGCAGCAGGATGTAGTGCGGATCGTTCATCGGGCGCTCTTGGCGGGTTGCGCCGGCGTGGCCGCCGGTGGTGTGGCTGGTTTGGCGGCAGGCGCGGCAGCGGCCCCCGCGACAGGCGCGACGCCCTTGCGCTCTTCGTTCGGCGCATCCTTGGGCGACACCGCGTCGCTTTCCTTGGCGCTGTCGCGCAGGCGGCGCTTGAGCAGTTTGTCGACCTTCTCGCCCGCGCCTTCAGGATCAGGACGCGGCGCAGTGGTTTGCTCAACCAGCAGGATCAGCAATTGTTTGTGACGGTCGACACCGGCAGCAGGGAGACAGACGATGTGTGCGAAGGCGTCGGTCGACTTGGTCTCGACCTGCTGCACCGTCGCCACCGACAAGCCCGGCGGATAGATGCCGTCGATGCCCGACGTAACCAGTGCATCGCCCTTCTGGATGTCGGCGTTGGCGGCCATGAAGCGCAGGTCCAGCACGCCCGACTGGCCGCGGCCGTAGGCCACGCTGCGCAGGCCGTTGCGCAAGACCTGCACCGGAATCGCCTGGTCCTTGTCGGTCAGCAGCGTGACTTCGGATGTGAACGGGAATACGCGCGTGACCTGGCCGACGATGCCGACGTCGTCGATCACCGGCTGGCCGGGCGCGACGCCCTGCTGCGAACCGCGATTGAGGATGATCTTGCGGGTGAACGGATCGCGCGCATCGTAGAGGATTTCACCGACCACCGATTTGTTGGTCATGCGTTGCTGCATGCTCAGCAGCTTGCGCAGTTGGATGTTTTCGGCCGCCATCTGGCGCTCCTGCTGCATCAGCTGCGCGTTCATGGCCTGCTGGCGGCGCAGCGCGTCGTTTTCCTTTTGCAGCGCAGTCAGCGAATTGAAGTAATCATCGACCTTGTAGGCGGCGTCGCGCGGCACCATGGCGACCACCTGGAACGGATACAGCATCGTGCCGACCGCCTGGCGCACCATCGATAGCGCGTGCATGCGCGAATCGACCACCAGCATGATGATCGCGATCAGCGCAAAAAAGCCGGCGCGGGCGCGGGCCGAGGCGCCTTGCTTGAAGAGTGGTGGGATATCCATGTGTCGTCAGGCCGAAACCGATGCCGGGTGAGCCGAAAACCGCAACAGCCCGCACACGGCGGGCTGAAGGGAGAGCAGCGGGCGGATACCGGGAAGATTCCGGCCAATGTCAGGAAGGCAACGCGCCGCAGCAGCCGAGATTTGGCCGTTGTGCGAACGTTTGGTTCGCAGCACCGACCCAATCTGCTTGTGCTCAGTCATAGGCGCGTTTCGGTTCCTCGAGGTTGGCCGGACTCCTGTGGCGGAGAATTATTCGTTGGAGAAGATCGAACCCAGTTTGTCCATGCGATCGAGCGCCATGCCGGAACCGCGCACCACGCAAGTCAGCGGGTCTTCCGCCACGATCACCGGCAGGCCAGTTTCTTCCATCAACAAGCGGTCCAGGTCGCGCAGCAGCGCACCGCCACCGGTGAGCATCATGCCCTTTTCGGCGATGTCGGCGCCCAGTTCCGGCGGCGTCTGTTCCAGCGCGTTCTTGACGGCGGACACGATGTTGTTGAGCGGATCGGTCAGCGCTTCCAGGATTTCGTTGCTGGAGATGGTGAACGAGCGTGGAATGCCTTCGGACAGGTTGCGGCCCTTGACTTCCATTTCCTTGACTTCGGAGCCTGGGAAAGCGGAACCGATGGCCTTCTTGATCGCTTCGGCGGTTTGCTCGCCGATCAGCATGCCGTAGTTGCGGCGGATATAGTTGACGATGGCTTCGTCGAACTTGTCGCCGCCAACGCGCACCGAACCCTTGTACACCATGCCGCCCAGCGAGATGATGCCGACTTCCGTAGTGCCGCCGCCGATGTCGACCACCATCGAACCGGTGGCGTCCGAGACCGGCAGGCCGGAGCCGATTGCCGCGGCCATCGGTTCTTCGATCAGGTAGACCTGCGAAGCGCCGGCGCCGAGCGCCGATTCGCGGATCGCGCGGCGTTCCACCTGGGTCGAGCCGCACGGTACGCAGATGATGATGCGCGGGGACGGACGGAACAGCTTGGAGTCGTGCACCATGCGGATGAATTGCTTGAGCATCTGCTCGGTGACGGTGAAATCGGCAATCACGCCGTCCTTCATCGGGCGGATCGCCTCGATGTTGCCGGGAACCTTGCCCAGCATCTGTTTCGCTTCCTTGCCGACCGCCTGGATGGTCTTCTTGCCGTTGGGACCGCCCTGCTGGCGGATGGCGACCACGGAGGGTTCGTCGAGGACGATGCCCTGACCGCGTACGTAAATCAGTGTGTTTGCCGTTCCGAGGTCAATTGCGAGGTCGTTAGAGAAATAACTGCGTAAAAATCCAAACATGAATTGTCCTGATGCGCCAGAGTCGCGCGCGTTGCATTTGGTAAGTGGGGGTGTCTTTTTAAGCCGCGGCGACACAAATACGGCGCCCGCAAGGCATTAGTCCTACATTCTACCTTATAATTTGGGAGAAACCAGCAGGCAAAATAGCCATCCATCCTTGCCTGATAAGAGATTTTTCTGCGTTTTTGCGGGCTTTTGCCTGCGCATTTGCCATCATGGCGATCCGATTTTTCAACACATTAGTTTTTGCGCCCGGCGCGCCCCTTCCTATCATGACTCTTGCCCTTTCCGATGTGAAACGCATTGCCAACCTGTCCCGTCTCGAATTGACGGATGAACAAGCCGGCCAAACTCTGGAAAAACTCAACAGCATCTTTTCGCTGGTGGAACAGATGCGGGCCGTGGATACGACGGGGATCGAGCCGTTGAGCCATCCGATTGCGGCGCTGACCCCCGACCTGTCGCTGCGCCTGCGCGACGACGCGGTGACCGAAACCAACCAGCGCGAGGCCTACCAGCAACCGGCGCCGGCGACCCAGGACGGCCTGTACCTGGTGCCCAAGGTCATCGAATAAATCACGCCGCCGCGCGTCAGACATTGCGCACGAAAACACTGCGCCCGAAAGCTGCTTCGGCGCCTCAGCCTCACCGAACCTGAAACGACATTTTTTTCATGCATACCAAGACCATCAAAGAGCTGTCGACGCTCTTGCAGACCAAGAAAATTTCCGCGGCCGAACTGGCCACGCTGTTCCTCGACCGCATCGGCCAGAGCGACCTCAACGCCTTCCTGCACGTCGACCGCGAACTGACCTTGCAGCAGGCTGCCCAAGCCGACCTCCGCATCGCCAATGGTGATGTCACGCCGCTGACCGGCATCCCGATCGCGCACAAGGATTTGTTCGTGACGCGGGGATGGCGCACCACGGCCGGTTCGAAGATGCTGGAAAATTATGTAAGCCCGTTTGATGCCACCGTGGTGGAACAGTTCAACGCTGCCGGTACTGTTACATTGGGCAAGCTCAACTGCGACGAATTCGCGATGGGTTCGGGCAACGAGAATTCCTATTTCGGCGCCGTGAAAAATCCGTGGGACAAGCGCGCCGTGCCGGGCGGCTCGTCCGGCGGTTCGGCCGCCGCGATTGCTGCGCGCCTGGCGCCCGCCGCCACCGGCACCGACACCGGCGGCTCGATCCGCCAGCCGTCGGCGCTGTGCGGCGTGACCGGCATCAAGCCGACTTACGGCAGCGTCTCGCGCTACGGCATGATCGCGTTTGCTTCGTCGCTCGACCAGGGCGGCCCGATCGCCAAGACCGCCGAAGACTGCGGCCTGCTGCTCAACGCCATGAGCGGTTTCGATCAGCGCGATTCGACCAGCATCGAACGCCCGAAGGAAGATTTCACGCGCTCGCTGAACGACAGCATCAAGGGTCTTCGCATCGGCGTGCCGAAGGAGTTCTTCGGCGCCGGCCTGGCTGCGGATGTGGAACAAGCCGTACGCACCGCGCTCGCGGAATACGAAAAACTCGGCGCCACGCTGGTCGACATTTCGCTGCCGAAAACCGAGCTGTCGATCCCCGTGTATTACGTGATCGCGCCGGCCGAAGCATCGTCGAACCTGTCGCGTTTCGACGGCGTGCGCTACGGCCATCGCGCCGCCGATTACAAGGACCTCGCCGACATGTACCAGAAGACGCGCGCGGAAGGTTTCGGCGACGAAGTGAAGCGCCGCATCCTGGTCGGCGCCTATGTGCTGTCGCACGGTTACTACGACGCGTACTACCTGCAGGCGCAAAAAATCCGCCGCCTGATCGCGCAGGATTTCCAGAATGCGCTGACCGGCCCGGACCGCAAGTGCGACGTCATCATGGGACCGGTCTCGCCGACCGTGGCATGGGACCTGGGCGACAAGACCGACGACCCGGTAGCCAACTACCTGGCCGACATTTTCACGCTGTCGACGAGCCTGGCAGGCCTGCCGGGCATGTCGATCCCGTGCGGATTTGGTCAGGGCGAAAAGAACGGCCAGCGTCCGGTCGGCCTGCAAATCATCGGCAGCTACTACGATGAAGCGCGCCTGCTCAACGTCGCCCACCAATACCAGCAAGTCACCGACTGGCACCTGCGCGCGCCGGCCTGAGCGACGTTTGCCAAAGTAAAACAGTACAGAATCAGCGAGGAATATTATGCAGTGGGAAGTCGTCATCGGTCTGGAAACGCACACGCAGCTTTCGACCGAATCCAAAATTTTCAGCGGCTCGTCGACGCAGTTCGGCTCCGCCCCCAACACCCAGGCCAGCCCGGTCGATCTGGCCTTGCCGGGCGTCTTGCCGGTGCTGAACAAGGGCGCGGTCGAACGCGCCATCCAGTTCGGCCTGGCGATCGGCGCGACGATTGCGCCGCGCTCGGTGTTCGCGCGTAAAAATTATTTCTATCCCGACCTGCCCAAGGGATACCAGATCAGCCAGTTTGAAATCCCGGTGGTCCAGGGCGGCAAGATTTCCTTCGTACTTGAGAAAGACGGCAAGGCCGAAATCAAGACGCTGCAACTGACCCGCGCCCATCTCGAAGAAGACGCCGGCAAGTCACTGCATGAAGACTACCAGGGCATGACCGGCATCGACCTCAACCGCGCCGGCACGCCGCTGCTGGAAATCGTCACCGAACCCGACATGCGCAGCGCCGCCGAAGCCGTGGCCTACGCCAAGGCGCTGCATTCGCTGGTGATGTGGCTGGGCATCTGCGACGGCAACATGCAGGAAGGCTCGTTCCGCTGCGACGCCAACGTCTCGGTGCGCCCGGTCGGCCAGAAGGAATACGGCACCCGCTGCGAGATCAAGAATCTCAACTCGTTCCGCTTCATGGAAGACGCGATCAACTACGAAGTGCGCCGCCAGGTCGAACTGATCGAAGACGGCGGCACCGTGGTGCAGGAAACCCGCCTGTACGATCCGGACAAGAAGGAAACGCGCTCGATGCGCAGCAAGGAAGACGCGCAGGATTATCGCTACTTCCCCGACCCTGATCTGCCGCCGCTGGTGATTGCGCAGGAGTGGATCGCACGCGTGAAAGCCACCATGCCGGAATTGCCGGGCGCGATGCGCGAACGTTTCGTCGGCGATTACGCGCTGACCGAATACGACGCCGCCGTGCTGACGCAGTCGAAGGCGATGGCGTCCTACTTCGAAGCAGTGGTCGCCGCCGCCGGCAAGGAGCAGGCCAAACCCGCCGCCAACTGGCTCATGGGCGACGTCGCCTCGACGCTCAACCGAGAAGACACCGACATCGCCGCCGCGCCGGTCAGCGCGGTGCAGTTTGCGCTGCTGTTGAAGCGCATCGCCGACGGCACCATTTCCAACAAGATCGCCAAGGAAGTCTTCGCCGCCATGTGGGAAGCCAAGTCCGACAAGGACACGCTGGCCGACGACATCATCGAGGCCAAGGGCCTCAAGCAGATTTCCGACAGCGGCGCGCTGGAAGCCATCGTCGACCAGGTGCTGGCAGCCAATGAAAAGTCGGTGGCGGAGTTCCGCTCCGGCAAGGAACAGGCCATCAATGCGCTGATCGGCCAGGCCATGAAAGCCACCAAGGGCAAAGCCAATCCGGCGCAATTGACCGAATTGTTGCGCAAGAAACTGACTGCCTGACCACGGTTTCCGCCCGTGATGACGATCAAAGCCGCTGCCGTTGCAGCGGCTTTTTCTTTTCTGCGCCGCCGGATGCGCAGAAAACGCATATGGTTATGAAAACTTATTACTTGCTGGCCCGGCTGGCGAGGGGTGTAATCCTTGTTTTACCCATACGCGGAGCGGGGTCGCCAGTTGCAAACTGACCGCCGCCGCCCGGCAACGGAGCCAGATTCATCATGTCCAGCGCAAGCGCATTGCAAACCCCTTCCGCCGCAGCGGCACAAGACTTCACCATCCGCGCCTTCGGCGGCCCGCTGGGCGCCGAGATCACCGGCCTCGACCTCAACCTGCCGGTGTCCGACCGCGAACTGGCCGAGATCCGCGCAGCGCTGGTCGAACACAACGTGGTGGTGTTCCGCGACCAGCGCATCACGCCCGACCAGCACGTCGCCTTCAGCCGCCGCTTCGGCCCGCTGCAGGTGCATGTGCTCAACCGCTTCCACCTGGAAAATTATCCGGAAATCCTGATCGTCTCCAACGTGCTCGAAGACGGCAAACCGATCGGCCTGGTCGACGCCGGCGCCGACTGGCATTCGGATCTCTCGTACATGCCCAAACCCAGCCTGGGGGCGCTGCTGCATTCGCAGGAGCTGCCGGCGGAACAGGGCGACACGCTGTTCGCCAACACCGCCAACGCCTACGACACGCTGCCGGCCGAGATCAAGAAGCTGCTGGAAGGCAAGCGTGCGGTGCACTCCTACGTCTATCGCTACGAACGCCTGCGCAAGCTGTCGCCGTGGCGCCAGGAGCTGACGCAAAAGCAGATCGACGAAGTGCCGCCGGTGGAGCACCCGGTCATCACCACGCATCCTGAAAGCGGCCGCAAGATCCTGTTCGTCAGCGAGGGCTTCACTTCGCACATCGTCGGCATCCCGCGCGATGAAAGCGATGAGCTGCTCAAGACGCTGCATGCGCACATCACGCGGCCCGAGAACGTCTACCGCCATCAATGGCAACCGCACGACATGGTGTTCTGGGACAACCGCAGCACCCAGCATTACGCCGCCATCACGCCGCAGCACCTGCGCCGTACGCTGTACCGCACCACGGTCGAAGGCGACGTGCCGGTCTGAGGCTTGTGCGTTCGGCAAGGTTCGAAAAAAAGCCCTCGCAAGTTATTTGGGGTAAAAAAAATATAATATTTTTGTTAAAAAAGGCCCATTCAAAGGGGGATTGGGCCTTTTTTCGTTTGACGGTATTACATATCAAGGGAAATATTAATAACAATAATAATTAAACTGTATTCAGAATGAATACTCTATGGACAGCGGGCAAAAAATTACCGGACATAGTTTTCTAGGCAGGGAAACGAGCAGACTCGATCAAGAGTTTTGGAAAAGGTCCGTTGTGGTGTTTGTTAAGGGGAAATAAAGTTGGATCGTAAAGCCCCTAAATTCATACATTGACCATTTGCGACGGCCAAATAGTTTCTTCGATAAGCAATGGTCTGTGTCGGATTATTTTTTGAGCTTTTTTTCAAGAAATTCACTCATCCAATACTTATAAGCCGCTGATTTCCAAGTCAACGGGTAGCGCTCCAGTTTTGACTGGATAGGCTCATAGCTGGCCGCATAAGCCTGATCTATATGCCACATAGCGAGCTCGACCAAAGCAAAGCTTATCTTTGCTAGGTGAGGAATCTTGTTCAACTCAGGAAGCTGGGATATCAAACACTCTCTTGCAGCGACAAATCGCCGTGCATCTCCGATCTCCGCTCCTTCCAACATCAAACAAAAAATCGCTGTAATCGAATCAAAACTTAGAATTGATTGCAAGCAGTGCAATTCGTCATTGATGTCTCTGTAAGCCCGAGACCACGCCGACACGAGACCGCTTCTGACCATCAGCACATTTCTTGTCTGATGGTCTAAATGCAACATATTGAGGTGTATCCAGCTAAGGGGCTTCCCAGGCTCCCAAGTTCCGCGTCGACTTCGCTTTTCTCTCAATTTCTCATTTTTACTCTCTTCATCGTGAGCGATGGCGTGTTCCCCGACGCGCCGGTGCTCTCCAATCCATACTTCTGGATAACACTGACTTCTGCTAATTGCTTTCTCGTTTGAGGGTAAAGGTCCCAGAGTTAAATTAAAAAAGGGATGAAAAAAAATGTCTGATGAACCCTTAAAGGTTAGCTCTAAGGCCATGAGATAACTCGGAGCCACTTTCCCACGCGGGTCATAAGGGATTGGGCGTTTTCCACTGAAATATTCGCGAGTCACGTCAATTTCCGGTGCAGATAAGTGGAATCTGTCGCGATAAGTTTCTGCAACTTTCTTCTGAATTTTCGTTGGGCCTAGATGCGTCGACGCTTTAATGCCTTCCAAACAGGCAAGTGATCGCAAAATCAGAGAGGGAATACGATTTCTGGACATCGTTTTCTCAAAAGTTAAGCTGCCATATAGCCCCCTTGAATTCTACCGTCTGAATGCGGTATTCATGTAGCTACTAAATATTTGCGTCAATTTGTCAAATAGGATTGCCATGGAGAAGTTTGGATCGTGCCTCATGAAGCTGCGACACAGTCGCCGTCTCCTGCAGAAAGATTTGGCCAAAAAAGCCGAGATCGACAACACCTATCTGGCGCTGTTGGAGCGCGGGAGACGAGCGCCCCCACGCCCGATCGTTATGCAAAGAATCATCGACGCTTTAGAAGCGTCCGACGAGGAAATTGCATTGCTCAAACGGATGGGGAGAATCACTCGGCTTGTTAATGCGATCGAGGAGCATGAGGATGCAGAAGGAGCTTTGATCTTAATAAAAATTGCGCATCAAATCTCAAGTTTGCACGTTTCCGATTTAGAGCGGTTCCAGAGGGAGATCGAAGGATTTTTAGATAGTCGATGGCCCGCGATTGCGCACCCTTAATCGTTGTAACCATCTAGTTACATGCCAATCAAGATGATAGAAGGAGTGAAAAACATGTAGAAACAAAAAAACCACCCCTATGAAGGAATGGCTTTCTTGTTGGATTGAGAATGACAATGCTGCTGCTCGCAACTACAGTATTGGTCGTTCCCTTCCTCAAGTCAAGCCCCCCTTGCGCGCAAAATTCTGTTAATCGATTCGATTGACTGAATTCTGTCAACGCATCATCCAAACAGCATCTCATTTGATAACAGTCCACGGCGACGGATAGCCGTGGCTATCCCTGGTCATTCGTCTGCACGGGCGAGCTTAGGCCTCGGGGCGAACGATACAACAAGGTCAAAAAAATGGCGACACGCAAATATACGCTAGGCGAGCAAAAAATCGCGGGCTTCGTAAAGGAAGGAGGATGCAACAGAGAAGGTACCAACGATCTTCCTTGGCTCACGGTACATGATGTGCCATCACATAGAAGAACCGCTCGACTGAATGGCGTCGGAATATCCCGCCTCCATCATCTGCTATCTAACAATAACGCTAGATTTTTTCTATTGGCTAATTGGAGCAATCGGGTGAAGGACAGCGTCGAAAAATTCTCCTTCGGCCAAACGTTCTTGCCGACGATGAAAATACAGAACGAGCAGCGATCCACGTCATACCTCGCACGAAATACTGCAAGACCGCTTAGGGTTTCGTGCTTGCGACGGATGGCATCAATCAAGGTAATTTTATGAGCCACGTCCGCGTTACCGCGAGCATTGTCAACGATAGCACCGGTATCAAGACGCATATCCCAGTGATTCTTCTTGAAGAGGCAGGACACTGCACTGCTCTAATGCCACTGGTGGATTACCTGCTTGTCCACTCACAAGCCAGAAGCCCGTCTTGGATGAGCAAGATGTGCCAAATCGTTGGCATGCTGTTGGATTACATGGAAGCCAACCACGCCAATTTCGAGAAGCCTGCCGCGCTATTCAAAACCTTTACCCAACGGGTCTACACTGGAACAATTGGTGAGGATGGGAAGGATGCCAGTGATCTGTACTGGTTTCCGAAGCGTACTGCCTCGGGCAAACCGCTTCTGAACATGCTCAGTGAATTCTCTGATTGGATGCATCGAGAATATGGTACGACGCCCCTCAATCCCTGGCGTGAAGCGACGGCGTGCGAGCAACGCCTGAACTGGGCTGCTTTCATCAATAAAAGCGAACGTTCCTTTCTTGGTCATCTGGACAGTTACGCGGATGCAGCGCAAACCGCGAAGCAAGCGCGCGACACCCTGCAACGGAAAACACCACAAGGACAGCACGGCGGCACCAAGGCATTCCCGGATGACCGATTTATGGATCTGCTTTTTATAGGATTTGTTGTACCGGGCAAGCAAAATAGTCTTGATATTGTTGAGCAGTACGATTGGCGTGGCATTTGCATCACTATTCTCATGCATTGGGGCGGTTTGCGCGTGTCAGAACCGTTTCATCTGTGGGTGAACGACGTAGTGCCCTTTCCCCTGAGACCGGACGAGGCATCCGTTCGTGTCTACCATCCCATTGAGGGGGCTGCGCCCCGGGACTTCAAAGGTCCGAGCGGCCGCTTTATGGCGAACCGCGAAGCCTATCTCCAGGCCAGATATCCGGGCTACCCACCGCGCAATAGGGCAAAGGGGAATCGCAAAGCCGGCTGGAAGAATCCCAAGCTGGACGACAACTCCCAGAACTTCATGTATGTGCATTGGTTTCCCGCAGGAATTGCAGGTCGGCTGTTCTTGCAGGCATGGAAACTTTACATGTACCAGCGCATGCGCGCGCGCATTGGCGCCGACAAGCATCCTTGGTTGTTTGTGTCGTTTCGGGAGGGGCAAAAAGGAGAGCCTTATACGATTGATTCCTATCAAGAGGCACATGCGCGCGCGATACGACGAATCGGACTAGAGCCCGCGAAGCAAAACGGGACGACCGATCATGGCCACCGGCACGCATATGGACAACGGACGCGTCGTGCTGCGGTCGGCTCCATTGTTACGCAGCAGGGGCTACATCAGAAGTCCATTGAATCGCAAGCTGTCTATATCGAGCCATCTATTGCAGAAGTCACGACTGCTCTTGAAATAGCGACCGAGGCACTTGAGACCGGGCAGTATCTTCCGATGCTGGACGATCTTGATGCCCTCATCCTTGCTGCGCGTAAAGGCCAGAAAAATCAACCGAAAGAAAAGAGAAGATGACTATGGTAACCGAGGCTGGAAGAGAGAAAAGAAAACGGATCGCTGGCACCAGATCGGATGACACGCTAGCCTATGCCACAATCATTGACCCCAATTTGGAGCAATGGCGCGTCGTTGCGACAGAGTGGCTTGGCTCGCTCCGCAAGAGCAAGGGCGTAGCGATGGACAGTCTGAAAACATTTCTGGTCGATTATATTCATGGACAGCAACTAGAAACCGAGCCGGCAAAATTCCTGAGATGCGGATACCGTCCGCCTTGTCTGTATGCATCATGTCTCAGTCATATCGGTACCAGAAGAGAGATATTTAGGCGATTCGTGTTCATATCGCGTTTCATCGCTTATGTTCTGGAGCAATATTACTCTGTTGAAGATGATGACGGCATTTCCGTCATCTCTCCTGCATTCCGGAATCCTATTCCCGACCTGCCAGGGGTCGCTGCTAGTCATGCAGGCGACCCAAATGAGTCGAACAAGAATGTCTTGCCGTATCACTTCATAGCACAATTGCGCACTCTGCTGTGCCCAGCACAGGCGGAAAGTTTTTCCGACTGGAAATGGGCGCAGGCGGCAGATAGCGTAAAAAGTCGTGCAAGCTGGTTCGTGGTGCCATTCGACTTGATCGACAAAACGGACCCGGATTGCGTTTGGCGCGCGCGCGAATCTAGCGGACGAGAGCGTAAAAAATATGGCTATGGTGAGATCGTGTATGAACTGTGGAGCCCGGTAATCGCAGTTGCTATCTACGTGAAGCTCCAATTGCCATTGCGAACCTATCAGGTGCGCATGCTCGATAGCGGCGAGGCGGATACTGATCGATACGCGCTGGGAACGTGGGGAAAAAACACAGGGCCTCTGGCAAAAGGCACGGAGAAAAATCCATTCCACCGCGGCGTCTTTCGCAGGATGATGGACGACATCAAGAATGTCTTCATGACGGGGCTCTACATCAACACGAATAAGACAGCAGACCAAGATAAAGAAGAGTGGAGCAAGGGTTACACCATCCCTTGGGAACACACAGAGGTGTTGAAGTGGCTGGAAAAACTAAGAGACTGGCAGTCTAAATACAATCCCATTGTCGCGCCCATTGCCTGGACCGAGCTTGAATTGAAACATATGGGAAAACTTAAGGCTGAACCTAGTCTCAAGGCGATGGGTTCGACCTGCTTCTTGTTTCGTGATGCGGCCGCCCAAGGCGACGATCGGTTCAAACCAATTTGCGCATCGAGCGGTCTTCGTGGATTCTGGCACAAGTTGCTAAAGACGCTAGAAAACCAATGTGCCGAGAATCAGGTTTTTGATCTAGCTGGCAACCCGCTGGCCTTCGTCGTACCAAAACTTCACCCCAATGCGGCCGCGTTCACTACTTATTACCCGTTGCATTCCTTGCGGGTGTCCCTGATTACAGCCTATGCGCTGGAAGGGGGGGTGCCGATGGCGATTCTTTCCAAATGCATTGCTGGTCATGCTCGGCTCATTATGACGCTCTATTACACGAAGGCCGGCATTACCTATTGCACAGAGACCATGGATGCAGCCACTAAGCGCCTGATGGTGAATGAGCAGGAAAATTACGGACGGTGGCTCAAAGATAAGACCTACCAGCAGATAGAATCCGGTGTTGCTTACAACGATCCTGCGGCTATACAGGCGGTTATGCATGTCATGAGAAACGGGGCTAGCCTTGTCAAGGACGATAAAGGATTCTGCCCAAAAGGCGGATGGGCGTGCGATTCGGGAGGTGTTTATGTCAATGATGACACAGGCAAGGTCTCGTACGGTGAGGTGCCAGGTTATCCTCAAAAAAACTGTCCGCGCTGCCGCTGGTTCTTGACTGGCCCCGCATTTATTGATGGTTTGAATAATCATTGGAATCACATCCAGCTACAGATGGGAGATGTCGGCGAGCGAGTCGCTAAATTGGAAGGACAAATTATTGCTCTGGAAGACCAGCAGTTTGAGTGTCAGGAAGCCGACGCCCCTTTCATGGGGCGGGATCAACTCAACACGTTGCGCAAAATCTATCAGGCGGAAGTTGAAAAGAATAATCGACATGCAGAAGACTCCAGTGCCACGTACCGGCTGATAGCCCGCTGCATGACATTGGCGAAGAACAACGAGAGTAATAATGGCGTCCAGTTGGTTTCCGTTGGCGCGTTACCTGACGTGCATATCGCCATCAACGAATGCACCAAACTCCAGCAGGTGCTGAATTCAGTTGCAGGGTCGAAGGTGTATCCGGAGCACGATGTGAGCAAGGCAGTGTTGCAAGCGGGAAAAGCGTACGACATGATGCTTGCGCGAAATGGCAAAGAGCCAGTTTTTTTTCGGCTATCGGAGGAGGAATTGCCGACGGTTGTTGCGCACATGACCCGACTCCTCGCCACCGAAGCTGGGAGTATCAAGAATACGCTGCCCTTCTTCGAAGGGTCTCGCCGTCTCGAGGAATTGGGATTTGACTTAGACTTGGAAGCGCTAGCACGGGAAATGGCCGCTGGTGAAGTAGCCCAGATACGCTCTGTACCTTGGCAGGCCGAAACCTTGGATGGGCGACATCATTTGTCTTCGCCTACAAAAGCGTCAATACAAGATACACCCTATGACGCCAAATAGCCCGTCGCCCGAGAGTGTCCTAGCCGCACTTCAGCAAGAGGCTACTACGCGAACGCGACAGTCCCTGACGCTCATCCATGCTATCTGCAGCGAACAACACGCAAGTGGTAACAAAGACTTCTCGGTAGCCACCATTGGCAAGAAATCTTCTGGACGAGGTGGACCGTCGCCGCAAGCCATACGCAATGTGACGGGAATGCACTATCGTACCTTGCTCAGTGCATGGGCAAGCTATGCTGATGGGGCTACCCGCAAGCCTTCTGTTCGCGCGAAGCCCGGGGTGGCGGATGATGTACTGGAAATGATTCCCGATGCAGCAGTTCGCGCCATAGTCGGCAGCTTCTTGGCCGAAAATCGCAAGCTTAAGTCAGAGAATAACCTTCTCAAAATACAGGCCAATGTGGTGGTTGATCGACGTCCCGCTTCCATACTTCCAGCGTCCCAATCTTCAACGGGGATGCAGGTAGTACTGCCGCTGAGCACACTCATCCCCATGGAAGTCGAAGCTTTGCAACATGCGATTTCGGATGAACTGCTGAAAACCATGGGTTGGACTGTAGATGCAAAGACAGGACGAGTATCGAAAGCAGGCTACTCCATCTTCAGAGCAGGCTTTGTTACGGCCATCAATAAGGTGCTCGATGCAGTAGGAAACTGAGAGCGTGCGCGGCGAGTAGATGCGTGGCACCTGACGCATCGCCGCTTTGATGGAGAATCGTGATCTTATCTCTACTGCATCTTTATCGGAAGCTAGACACCAACGGCTTTGATCACCGTTTTTATTTCTTTTCGTTAAACGGCCGCATTGGTTCCGGAGGCGTCCAATCCCAGAAGGGCTCTCCCGATTGCTTATAGTGAGCAACCTTCGCTCTTTTTCTTTCGTCGTACTTAGGATTGTTCTTTACGCCGTAGATTTCCATCGGTACGGGATTTGGCCCAGCATCGAGTAGCTTAAAATCGGGGAAAACTACATCGTCAGCAGCATCATAGCGTAAAGGTTTTACGAAGCTGCGTTTTTCGACAAGAAGCTTATCCGCCACAATTAGTTCATAAGAAGAATCAACCGGAATGTATCGCCAATTGGTCAATATTAAAGCTGCCTTACCTATTTCAATACGCATCCCGTCGGCCCCTTCTACCCAGCCACATAGTGCCAAACAAAACACCTGAGCCAGCTTGGGTTTTTCGTCCTTATCCTGATCGGGGACTTGATCAGATCCCCTCGGTCTCGTGACATAGGACCATGCCGACTTAAAACTAGTCTGGATCGATTCCAGCACTTCAGGACTGACACGGAAAATCTCACCGCTGTCGGATTTGATATATGAATATTTGTCGTGTGTGGTTACTGACTTAATTTTAAAAAGTGCCAGGAAATAGTCGTTAGATGTGGCGCCACTTTTAGGCGCTACCGGTAGCCAAGAAGTTTTCTCCCATGACGGCTCTACATGAATCAATTTTGCGAGACTGCGTCTCCCAAGCTTCGTGCCTTCAATAACCTCAGACAGCTTGCTATAGACGAGAGAACGTAGGCGTATAGAGCCGTCGATCCAAATATTGAGACCGCTTTCATTCCACATATGGCAGAGCAAAGCATTTAGCCCCATCGCGTGACGTGACACGCTTCCTGTTAGCGGATTGGGCGGACTATTATTTTCTATAGGCTCAACATTCTCAGCTTTCGACAACGAGAAATTCACTTTGATGATCGTAACGTCATCCTTAATGCTGATTGCTGGAAGATATTCGCCACCTCCACTCAGAGATGGATCTTCCGAAAACGCAGTGCAATCTTGATGATGCATATGGCCCGAATTAGGCATCCGTGCGACATGATAACGTTGGTCACGCAAGCGAATTACTAACTCCGCCTTATTTCCAAATTTTCGACAGTCACAATGCGCGCGAAGTTTTGGCTGCTTACCATGAGCCTTTTCCAACGCGGACTGGTGCTTATGCAACAGGTTTTTTAGTTGATACGGTGTCGATTCCCCAGGGAGATTCACGTAGATCTTTTCGTTGTCCATTTTCACCTCATTGCCAATGGGAAATGCTATACCTTGTGTCTCGCAAGCGTGTGTGTCGCCTCCCTCCGATGTCCGCCTAAAGTCGGACAGATGGTGCCTCTCAAACGAAAACTCTTAATAGCCGGCCTTTTTGGCCGCGGTGTCAACCCATGCGCCAAAATTTGAATAGCCATCATCGTCAACCCAATCGTATATAGGAACTTGAGCGCTAAGATATGTGGGGAAAAGAAAAGATAGAAATGATTTTGGTTCGTTTATTACCTTCACGCGCGAAAAGGGATTTTCTCCTCGGCGGCTAGTCTTTCCATCTTTCCCTTTTATTTGATGAATTCGAATTCCTAGTAGTCCTTTGCCGAGAATTTGGCTTTGTTCAATTTCGTATGTAACCCATTCACGACTTGCGGTTTCGCTTCCAATGAGAACGACAGTCACAGAAGAGCCTTTCAGCTGCGTGTTGATCCATTGTTTGATTGAAGATGCCCCTTGGCGCTGGACTCTCTCCCAATCCGCGTGGTCAAGAAATTTTTTCCCCGTAACTTGACGTTGAGTAACGCCTGAGTTTCTGACTTGGCTCACTCGCCATATATCTTGCTGATAATGGAAGCTAAAAAATACGCGTCTCGACATAATATTTTTATTGATAGACGATGGGGAAAGCTTTGATTTCTATATTCAACAGTCAGATGTGGCATATTGCGAGGTGCCAGATAGGTGGTTGAATGTCTTGAACCGGATGCGCAATTTATTCAAAATTAATTGGGGGGATGAACATGGCACGAAGAGTATTTTTTAGCTTTCACTATCAAGATGTCATAGATTTTAGAGCAAATGTCGTACGCAATCATTGGATGACTAAACCAGATCGCGATGCGGCTGGATTTTATGATGCGTCTATTTGGGAAAGCGCTAAAAAGCAGGGCGACATTGCCTTAAAACGCTTAATAAATGGTGGCTTGGAAAATACATCTGCCACATGTATTTTGGTCGGCACAGAGACTTATCAACGCCCGTGGGTGCGTTACGAAATATTGAAGAGTTTTCGCAAGGGAAACCACATGTTTGCGGTCCATATAAACGGGATCAAAGGGAAAGACTCTCAAACGAAATTACTAGGCCAAAATCCTCTCGAGTATGTTGGCGTCACTTATTCGCAGGATGGAAAAACAGCCACTTTGTGGGAAAAAAATAACGGTACGTGGGTTCGGTTTGATAAGATCGACGGGACCGCAAATTATCCGGTTGATGTCCCTGCTCAATACCGCAATAAAGGTTTCAATTTAAGCTCATGGTATTCCATCTACGATTGGGTAAATGGTGACGGATTTAATCAGTTCTCAAACTGGGTTGGATAAGAACAAGGCTTGGGGTCCTTTCAAGAGGATCTTTTTTAATGACTATGAAAAAAAATAATCAAATTGACTCATTTGTCGAAACGTATGTTCAAGCTTTGCGAGACAACAATGCAGGTGTTTTCGCGGGTGCAGGATTTTCGATTGCCGCAGGAATGGTGGACTGGAAGGGACTGCTAAAACCCATTGCCAAAGATATAGGATTAGAGGTCGAGAAGGAAAGTGACCTGATTACTCTGGCCCAATTTCATGAGAATGAGCGAGGTGGGCGACATAAAATAAACCAAGCGCTTATTACAGAGTTCAATAAGCAAGCAAAAGGAACCGAAAACCACAGGATCCTCGCAAATCTCCCAATTCGTACTTACTGGACTACAAACTACGACAAGCTGATCGAAAACGCACTTCTGGAGGCGGGAAAGCGACCTGATGTAAAAATCACGGCTAAGGGACTTGCAGTATCAGAACCAGGTGCGTCAGCAGTAGTTTATAAAATGCATGGTGACGTATCTTTACCTGATGAAGCCGTGTTGACGAAAAATGACTACGAAACCTATGAGTCAGATCGTCATTTATTTTCCCTCGCCTTACAGGGTGATCTCGTATCGAAGACACTTCTTTTCATCGGTTTCAGTTTTAATGATCCCAATTTGGCGTACATCCTTGGTCGAATTCGAGTGTTGCTGAACGAGAATCGCCGTGAACACTATAGCCTGATGCGGCGTGTAAATAAAAAAGACTTTAAGACAATTAAAGATTATCACTACGCTGTTGCGCGCCAAGAGTTGCAAGTAAGAGATTTGAAGCGCTATGGAATAATTGGAGTCTTGGTCGACAGTTATGATGAATACGCTAGTGTCCTCAAGCGTATTTCAGAAAAATACAACATGGGGCGCGTGTTTATATCTGGCAGCGCAGCTTCTTATGCACCGTGGACCGAAAACAAATCCCAGGAAGTTGTGCAAAATATTTCGGGAGGGCTGGCCAAAAACGGATTCACTGTTGTTTCAGGCTTCGGCGTTGGCGTCGGACCTTATGTTGTAAACGGTGTTCTCGAGCAGTTAGAGCGAGAGGTAACTCGCGAGCTGGACGAGCGATTAGTACTACGGCCATTTCCAATTTCCATTTCAGATCCTGTGCAGCGAAAGAAAAGATGGCGAGCTTATCGTCAAGATATTTTGAAGAATGCAGGAGTAGCGATTTTTGTCTTTGGAAATAAGTACGATGATCATGGTCAACTGATCGATGCGGACGGCGTTCTGGAGGAGTTTAATCTCGCCATTGAGAATAAAATGTTTGTTGTCCCGATTGGGTGTACTGGCGGAGCAGCTAAAACATTGCACGATATGATTGCTGCGGATTTTTCGCGCTACTACGACAAAAATTACAAAACAGATTTCATGGCGCTGTCCAAAGCCGGTAGCGCGAAGGATATAGCTGATCGAACCATAAAATTTATCAATCGACTCAGAAACGACGCTTGAATGGAGCGTACTGCGATGAAGTTTGGATATTTCTGTTTTGAACAAAACCTTCGTTGTGCGGAGCCGATTGTACAAAGTCCAGGAGACGCTTCTCTTTGAAGAAACTGCGCACTAAGAGCCTCATCGCTTAGATAACAATGCCTATTTCAACACTTAGTTAGTTACGTAAAAAATGCAAGCTGGTCTAGTGTTAAAAGTGCTTGCAGTGCCTTGGTCATGGTGTAACTTTTTTGTGTCGCAGCTCCGTGCCCAACAGCGTGTCTAGAGCCAGCGTTCCCGGTTTGGGTCGCCGGATCAAAGTTGGCAAACGTCTGCTTGGTGAGATAGCGTCCGAACTCCGCGGTCAACCAGAGCGTATCGGAGCTTCCAGCCCGTTGTGTTGCTGATGCCTCGACAAATGCTAGTAGTACTTTGAGCTTTGCGCCATTGCCTCCGTGCTGGGCCCTATAGGCATCATTAATGATGCCTTCAATTTCTGTGAGAAGAATTTTGATCACAGAAATAGGCTTTCCCTTGACGAAGGAATCGATGGCTTCGCGAAGGAGATCGGATTTTGCTGCGAGATGAGTTTTTTTTATCCAGCGCTCAAACATGTGTATTAATCGCGCTTCATCGAAATTGGCGATAACCTTTGCTTCAATTTCCCCCATATCGCGGCCGGAGTCCGCGTGGTTCAAAATGTCCTTGAACTCAGAGTTGATGATTTCAACGAAAGGGAACCAACCCGCGTCGATTAGTCTGTTAAAACGTACAGGGTCACCAACAGCTTCATAGAGATGCCAATAACGCATAGATCTATAAAGATACCCTAGTGTGGTGTAGAACCCACTGAGATCCAATTTTTTCTTATCGCGATTTAGATCGAAAGCAAGCCCGAATTGCCATGCTTCTCGGAAAATGCATAAAACTTTATCGTCATCATTTATTGAAACGCAAGGAAAGGCCATCTTGGTTATGTCTGCAATATCCTTTGCAAAAACCGCGGATCCAGCAACCAAGGAACGCTTGGTTTCACATTCAATAACAACAGCGGCAGTATCCACCCAAAGCTCAGCACTCATATCGGGCTTCAAAACCATTAAAACAGTGTGTGCGTGCCTTATGTCAACCGCGACGCCGGCCTGTCGAGCCATGTGACTAACAACAGCAGCGAAATTTTCTGCCAGGATATGAAAAGATCGTTGATTGGACAAAAAATCGGCTCGCTCAATGACATCAACGATTTGCCCGCCCTTTCCATCGGGCCGCGACGGGCCCCCAGAAAAGCCACAGAGATCTTCCACATTGGAAAAACGCAATGGCTCGCCAAGATTGCGTATCTCAATCGGCGGAGTGGGCATATTTCCAGGAATTGTGGGGACGCTTCCATCGGACATGTTCGTTTCCTTTTCGTCTGAAAAACAGTTGCGCTCATACACTGTAGCTGGCTGCTGACCATCGCACTATACAACGACAATCTCTGCGATTCCTTCCAAACTGCCAACCTCAAGATCGATATACGATAAGTTATTGGCAGGGCCAGCTGGGCGCCAAATGAAACGGTACTCTTTTTGGTACCCATAACGAAAATGTTTGCTCATAGGGACGTCAATGATTACGGATGTTGGAGATAGTGGATCAACGTACGTCACATCACCGTGAAAACAAGTAGTTGCCGGGAAATTTCTAGCGCTATGTGATGTGATGAGCTGTTCGAATTTCGCTCGGTCTTTAATGATCACGCATGCGTCAGCATGAAAATCAACAAAAAGGCGGGGCTCGACTGCAGTAGTAACGCAATAGAGCCAATAGTCTGTCTGAGACTTGTGCACGATGTCTAACCGTTGTCCCCCGACATCGTCAGGTACGTCTTGCGGATTACGCACCACTTTCATGAGCTCTGCACGGGTCAGGTAGAGCGACAATGGCAGCGTCTGTTCATCGTCGCGGACTGCGCCATTATGGCTGGGGGCAGCGTAGTAGCTTGCCGGCTGAACTCTCATGGCGCCCCGCTCGTAGAGCGCCCGCATGTGTTCCGCTTTTCCAAATTTTATTAGAACATCTCCGGATCTTAGATTTCGTTTTGCCAACACACTGGCAGACTTTCTTCCCAATTCACCAACAAAATCGGGAAAAGGCTCAGAATGCAAGATCTCTCGGGTGAAGCCATTAGGATAAGGGCCATGCCGAAGTTTCATTTCTTCGAGCACGTGGGTCCACAGCTCTATCCAAATAACATCCGCTGGAGTTATAGGAGGAAGTCCGATCTTTGCCTCCGGCGTGAGGCGAAGCATATTAAGAAACACATCTCTAACGCGTTGATTTAATTCTTGCTGATTAAGATGTTGGCAATATCTGCTAGCACGGTAGGCTTGCCTCCATGCTTCATGGCGGGGAATGAGATTTGCAGTCACACTTCGGCTCCGTATGCATGGTCTGTTGCCGGGACTAGCAACAGATGGATCCTATACGCGGAAGCTTTTCCGAGCAGTTTGAGCGGAAATTTAAGCACCATTGTTTTTCTATTTTTCTTGGGGCGGAACCCCATTAATAACAGTGGATACCGCAGTGGCCGACAGTTTTGCCGGGCCGACAGCTTCGGGAGTTGAGTTGGGGCTGAACTTCAGATACATCTTTTCAATAAACCTATATGCTCCTTCGATAAGTCCATGCAATGAGGCCGTATCCAGCGACAGATTTCGGAATTTTTTATTCTCTTTCCAGAATCGCCAAATGTCATGGATATAGGTCCAGTGCCCGTTTGACTGGCAACTATTTGTGTATGCATATGTTCGTACTGGTTGCGTATGGCGATGAGACTTCCTAATGATGCCTCATGAACCGCAATAAATTCCGCTGCTTCTAACTGTCTCTCGCGCAGGCGGCGTATCGCCATACACGCACGATGAATTGCCATCACGGATCCTTCTATTTGCTCATACACATCTAAAATATGAAGAACAATCCCACCATCCCGTAATTGATCGGTGGAGTTCTGCAATCCAACAAGCTTCCTGGCCTCAGTATAGTGTCTTGCAGCAGTTGTTATTGTGTGCAGCAGCCAGATTCTTAGTTTTCTATCTTCTTCTGACAAGCTTGGATCTGGAATGAAGAGAGCGAGAGGCGCGTGGCGTTTTAAACCTTCGACATTAATGGTAAGTGGAGGGATTTGGTTTCGGCGACTTCGTCTTTAATATTGATCAAGACTTGCTATCGGATATGGGGAAAATTAGGCGTGCGGGTTTTACTGAACCGATGAACACGGAAGCGACGCTTATCGACATGCTAGACAGTCTTCGAAGGCAAAGTTTTATTCCTTAATAAACCCACTTTACTCCAGGAAAATGGTCACCCAATTCATCCTACCGTGACGAATGTAGTGCGGCCATTATTTTTAAATTTGAAGACTTAAAGTCGATACGCGATTTGTAGATTTCGGCTAATGTGTAAGCCGGATTCGAAGTCAAAAATAATGTAATAAAAATGAAGAGCGGCTTACTCAAATAAGAAATACAAGATAGAAGTGCATGGGAGTGTGAAATGGGGAGAAAGATCTTCATCTCTTATAAATATGGAGATGAACGTGTTGAATCGTTGAGATATGTTGGAACGACGACGGCACGTCACTATGTAGACAAGCTTCAAGAAATTCTGGACGAAGAAGACCACATTAACAAAGGTGAACAAGACGGGACAGACCTGAGCGCCTTTAAGGACTCGACTATTGAGTCTAGCTTACGCGAAAAGATTTACGACAGCAGCCTGACAATTGTGCTTGTCTCGAGAGGGATGAAGAGCATCTTCGACAGCGAGGCAGATCAATGGATGCCGTGGGAAATATCGTATTCCCTTAGAGAAAAAACGCGTGATGGTAGAACGGCTAAGCCGAATGGGATTCTCGTTGTTACCTTACCCGACGAGCACGGTGATTATGACTTCTTCATAGAAGATGAGTCTTGCAAGGCCTGTAAATGTCGTAGTCTGGATACAAATTTCTTATTTAAGATTCTGGCTTTAAATATGTTCAACGTTAAAGCACCGAACTATGTCGACTGCAACAATCACGCCGGTGGTTCGAAAGTTTATTCCGGTAATTCGTCATACATTCACTCTGTTAAATGGAGTGACTTTACGGCGGATCCGAATAAATACATTGATCTTGCGCTGGCCATTCGCGATGACATCGATTCATACAGCATTACTAAGCAAATTCCATAAATTGGGATAGATGTAGAGGTATCTCGATCTGCCTCAAATCATTCACTGTAACTGAGGGCATCAATATTCTCGGCAGCGGTTAGTGTGTGCCGTAACGAGATGCGGTTTTCTTAAATCGCCATCACTACTAAACGGATATAAAAAAATGATAGTTATCCTGTACGATGAAAATTGCAAAGCAATTGCGCAAGCCGCCGAAACTGATTTCATGGCGGCGTTTCAAGGTCATGTACAAACTGTCTTAGTCTCAGCAGTGACTGCTACTGCGTGGCCGGGCGATGTTGAGTGGGATGACATTTTGGTCGTTCTATATGACAGCCCTGCGTTTCCTGACGCCGGAAATAAGTTCATTCAAGACTATATTCAAAAGAGGCCGGATACGAGCTTATTGCTTCCGGTTGCTGCCAATATTGCTTTTCGAAAGCCACCTGAAGCTGCAGCAGCTATTAAGGCATTACCCTACGATGTCGATGCGCCAGGGGCCGATGGAAAGCTTGTCCATCGAGTCGGCGCAATGTTGGGGCTGCGCTTACAAGGACGCGATAGCAAGATATTCATCTCTTATCGCGCGACAGATGGTACATATATCGCTAATCAGCTAGACGCCTATTTAACAGCGCGAGGTTACCGCCCATGGCTAGATGAGGCGAAGGATGTAGATGGGGACACGGCCATTCTTCCCGGCACTCCCGTTCAAAAAGAAATCGATGTCAATTTGCGCAATGCGAGTTTGGTTTTGCTTATCGACACTCCTTCTGCACCTGACTCAGAGTGGATTCAACACGAGGTCGACACAGCCGATTCCATGTTAATTCCAATATTGCCAGTGTGTTTTCGGCGTGCTGCGGAAACAAAGAAAGGGTCGCGTTTCCGGTCCTTAGTCGAGCTACAACGAGATATTCGGCTGCCCTTTGTCGAGCCTCCTGTTAAAGATCCTCTGAGCGATGGTGAGCTCAATGAGATCGCTATTCAGATTGAAATCTATCTTTGCGAAATATTCCGACGAAAATGTCGAGTCCCTTTTCTCGTCAAGAATGAATTTGAAACAAATGGCTTTAAGTGGAACGTCCTCGATCAGGAGTTGATGATGTTCTCGTCAGCCAGACAAGGGGAGCGTCGTATCACCACTACTGTACTTAGTCACTGTTCGATTTTTGACCAGATATACACTCCCGCACTAAAAAGATTCATTAATTTTCTCAACGTAACTGGACGAAAAAACTACTCGTTGTTCATATATGACGGCGAACTTTTGTCCGCGCGTCAGCTTGATGAATTCTATGATGCAGATATGATTGTTTTGCATCACCAAGAGCTGTCGACGCTCATATCTTCTGGCTTCACCACTGTGGGGATTACATGAGCTTACATCGACTTAACGTCTCGTTGGAGCAATACGTTATTGGCATCAGTGGCGCAATTCCCGATCGCAAAGAATGGACAGAGGCTGCCATGGATAGAGGGATTTTGGAGTTCGTAGCTCTTTTAAGTGGTCTCGTCTTCAAATATGGAGGGCGAATAGTTCATGGCTGCCATCCAACATTCACTCCTATCATTTTACGCCAGGCTAGATTGCACGCTGGAGACCGAAAAAGAAAGCCCGTGATATTGGTGATGTCTGAATTATGGGCGAAAAATCTGAATGAAAATGAAGAAAAATCTATGACCGATGTTGCGGAATTCGTTGTCACAAAGCAGATTGGTAGCGGGGCCGTCGACGACATAGACACTCGGAATAGAAGCTTATCTACGATGCGCGAGGTTTTGATCGGTTATCAGAACATTATGGTTGCTGTTGGAGGGAAGCTGCATAGCGATGATGGAAAAATTGCCGGTGTTGGCGAAGAAATGGAACTTGCCAGAAAAAAAGGAATTCCACGTTTTTTAATCGGTGGCTTTGGGGGCTTTTCTCGTAAGCTAGCATCGGAATTATCACCGTCGTCTTTGAAGAACGAATTGACGCACGAAGATAACATGACGCTCCTCAGAACTGACGATGTTGCAGCCTGTGTGCACATTCTTTTTAAGCATTTATCTCAATCAGAATCCTTGGCAAAACGAGTGTCGTCGCTTGATAGTCGCGCTCCTTAAATAGCAGTATGGGCCAGAAGCAGACAACAGACCAAGTGAAATCTTGGCTCGTTCGAGATGTTTCTGGCATGCAGACTATCAATGAAAATTTTCTATTTTCAAGTTATAAAGTTCCCAAACTGCATCGCGCCCTTTCTTTTTTTCTCCAGCATCAAAAGCAGCAAATGCTTCCTGTAATTTTTTATCTATAAAATCGATTCTGTGCGCATCCTTTGTAAGTTCAGGTCGAATTTTTGACCAAAGTTCTTTTAGGTCTGCCATATGCATCTCATATGTTATGTATCGCCATTCGGGATAGTCATCTGGAGCATCAGTTGTAGCGATGGAAAGCGAACCGGAAAAACTTAACAGATTCTCTTTTAGAGTCATTACATTTTCCTCTCGTGAATTTCGAGTTGCGGCCAAAATTCTGAAGCGATAAAGTCTGTTTTTGCAAGATCTTTCATCTCTTAGCAGAAACTGACTTTTTCTATCGCCGCTTAATTTAGCAGTGAAAACGCACAGCAGGAAAGTCTTTATGCGGAGCGTCCGCAATCGGCCAGGAGCAGACTTTCTCCTTACAACTCGCTCAAGCATCGGCTATTTCTTCTAATTCTGTGATGATCCACTCTGGTATTGGTTTTATTGTGCATTCGCTAGTTCGGCGAGCTTCTCGGACCAATTTTTGGTCTGTTCTGTCCCTGGCACTTTCCCTTCGTTCTTAGTCTGGCCTTGCTTGTGATATAGAGCGTTAAGCATTTCCAGAAGCGTTTCCTTTTTCTTTTCATCTATTGGATGCCGCGCTTTATTGTTATCCGCATCTAACTGCTCCTGCGCCAACTGTTTAAAGTTAGCCGGATATTTCATTTGCTCAATAGGAAGCGCGGCATCATATACTGCCAACCCTGCCTCCATCACAGCACGCCAATCTCCAGTTTGGGCGGCCCTAACACTGAGTGGGTCCCAAAACTTCTTGTCCATTTCATTCATTTGACCTGCCGCCGCAAGGCGCTCATTTGACGTGTAGCGGCCAGAGTAATCATAGTAAATGGCCGCAAGCTCGTTATGAGATAGGGCGGGAAACGGGCTGGGCCCCTTGCCAATGACATAAGCGGTCGCTTGCTTCGCTTGCGCAAGCCGCGCAGAATCATCACTCTTTGGCACTTCCGCATTCGCACGATCCAACTCCGCTTGGTTGTGGAAAGTCAAACTTGCTACTGCTTTCTCATACTTGGCATACAGTTCTCCTCGCGGTAGCGCTGCATCGGCCTCAAATGCCGCCATGTCAGGTGGAGGTAAAACTCCGGCCGACTTTTGCTTGGCGGCTGTTTCGTCAACTGATTTTGAAAGCTCAACTCCCTCATTGGCGGCAGACGTAGCCAGCTCGATACCTTGACTGGAGAGGGTTACCTTAGCCGATTGAACCGCTACAGTCTCGGATGTATTTTGACCCGCAGCAAGACTGCTCGAAGCTTTCTTATCGCCAGTCACCTTAATAGTGGCCGTAGATTCAGTATTTTTTGAGGCAATTTGAATAGACATCAAGTCTCCAACTATTGAGCAATTCCGCCATCTCTGATCGAAGATTTGCGAGCGATAAGGGGGCTAGTTGCAAAAGACAGCTGTCAGTTCAACGTCAGAAATAGCACTAACTTTATGCATGAGGCACAACATTTGGAAAATAAATTCTAATACTACTTAGTATGTGAAATAAAAATCCGATGATTTGTTTTTGATGAACGAATAATTTATTCTCTTGAGGGCGCATGTCGATGGAGCTCAATAGAACGACTGGATCTATTTCGAAACAAAACAACATCATCGTTTGTTCTGCGTGAAAGACTCCCAACGTGGTCAAGACTGAGTGATTGGGCTCTCAAGCTAACGGAAAAAGAAAGCCCGCAATCGGCCAAAAGCGGCCTTTCCAGTATGGCTGACTAATGCAGGTCAACGATCTATACCGGCATCGCTTTCCTCTCCATGTCCGTGCGATGACTGCATGATGACGATTTGTTAATCATTGCCTGATTCGCGATGTCAAAAAAACATGACTCATTTTTTTTTTTAAAAAAGTGAGACATGCGGTCAACTACGGCCCGTTCCTCCTGCGATAATGCGCGTCGAACGGATCGCGGCGATAAGCGGTATGGGGAGCGGGCGACAGGGGAAATTCACTCTGCATTTTCTTAAACACGACCTCCGTCTGTACTACGTTTGTAGTACAGACAAACACGGTTGAAATTCATATACTCCTCGCGTTTTCCCCGCAAATTACCTGCGGGCGATGATCAGTAAAATTCAAAAAATCGGCACAAGCAGCACATGGTTTGTTGATGATGCCAAACTGGGAGATGGTATGCAGCATGTATGTGGACGCTCTGTTTTCGTCGCAAGATTCAATCGCGCGTCTTTGTTAAAAACGACAATAGCCGGCGCCATCAGCGTGGTGATCCTCAGCGGTTGTTCAACGTTCGATGTCGAGTCGGCGCGACTGTCGACGGCGGAAATCCAGGCCACGTTGACCGAGGACAAGGCTGTGCTGACGCGCGACGTCGAGCCGCTGACCGGTCCGCTGACCTTGAACGAAGCGATTGCCCGCGCCCTCAAATACAATGCTGATCGTCGCTATCGGGCGATGGAGGAAGCAGTCGCCATGGGTAGCTTCGAAGCCGGCCAGTTCGACATGCTGCCCAAGCTGATCGCCTCGGCCGGTTACCGCAACCGCAACAATGATCTGATTACCCGCAGCACCGATTCCGTCACCGGCCGTCCGTCCCTGGCCAATCCCTATATTTCTTCCAGCCGCACGGCGATCACCAGCGAAGTCGGGATTTCCTGGAGCCTGCTCGACTTCGGCCAGAGTTATTACGCCGCCCGCCAGAACGCCGACCGCGTGCTGATTGCCGGCGAGCGCCGGCGCAAGGCGCTGCACAATCTGATCCTCGATGTTCGCACCGCCTATTGGCGCGTGGTCGCTGCACAAAAACTGATGCCGGCCTTGCGCGCCACCATCACCGAATCGGAGCAGGCGCTCAAGGACGCGCGCAAAGCCGAAGACGACCGCATTCGTTCGCCGCTGGAGCCGCTGCGCTACCAGCGCCAGTTGCTGGAAAACCTGCGTCTGCTGGAAACCATCGAGCAGGAACTGTCGACGGCGCGTATTGAACTCGCCACCTTGACCGCATTGCCGCTGGCCACCGACTACACCGTGGTGGAAGAAACCACGGACATCAACACCGCCTGGCTGAGCCAACCGATGGACAAGATGGAAGAAGTGGCCTTGCTGCGCAATCCCGATTTGCGCGAGGGGATCTACAACGCCCGCATCGCGCAAAAGGAAACCCGGCGCACGCTGCTCAAGTTCTTCCCCGGCTTGTCGTTCAACTACGGCTACAAGCGCAGCGACGACGACTACCTGATCCATCAGAACTGGACCGAGGCCGGCGCGCAGATCTCGTTCAATCTGCTGGGGCTGCTGTCGGCGCCGGCGCAGATGCGCCTGGCCGATGCCGGCGTGGCGCTGGCCGATCGGCGTCGCATGGCGATACAGATGGCGGTGTTAAGCCAGCTGCACATCGCGCGGCTGCAATATGCCAACACCGCGCGCCAGTATGAACGATCGGACGCCATCGCCCAGGTCGACGTGCGTCTTGCGCAACATGTCGCGAATCAGGCCAGCGCGCAAAAGCAGTCGGCGCTGGACAGAATCTCGCAGCAAAGCACCGCAGTGCTGTCGCAGTTGCGCCGCTACCAGGCCTTGTCCAATGCGCAGGCGGCAGCATCTCGCCTGCAAGCCACGCTGGGGATGGAACCCACCGTAGAGGCGACTGCCGACATGCCCCTAAGCACCCTGACCGCCGCCATCGGTAAGTCCTTGCAAACCTGGGATCAGGGCGTCTTGCCTGAATCCGGAAGCCGTCCATGATGCGGGCTTCAGCCAGTCCGCGTGCCCTCTGCCTGTTGGCCTGCGTGGCGGCATGTTCGGTCTCCGCGTTTGCTGCTGCGCCGCAGGCCGCCACCGGCACCGCGCTGGAAAATCGGGAAATCCGCGCGCAGTTGTCTCCACGCCGTTACACCACCTTGGCTGCGGAAGTCGGTGCCAAGATCAATCGCCTGCCGCTGACCGAAGGCGCGGCCTTCAAACAGGGGCAGCTACTTGTGCAGTTCGACTGCATGCTTCAGCAGGCGCAACTTGCCAAGGCTAATGCCGCGCTGATGGCGGCCGATACCGCGTGGCACGGCAATCAAAAACTGGCCGAGCTCAACTCGGTCGGGAAAATGGAACTCGACATCTCCAAAGCCGAGATGCTCAAGGCGCAGGCCGAAGTCAACGCCAACCGCACGCTGATCGGAAAATGCCAGATCGCGGCGCCGTTTGCGGGACGCATCGCCGAACAGAAGGTGCGCGAACAGCAGTACGTGCAAGCCGGGCAAGCGTTGCTGGAGATCATCGACGACAGCCAGCTGGAACTGGAATTCATCGTGCCGTCGCGCTGGCTGGCATGGCTGCGCAACGGCGCCGTGTTCCAGGTCAACATCGATGAGACCGGCAAGACCTATCCGGCCAAAGTGCAGCGCATCGGCGCGCGCGTCGATCCGGTCAGCCAGTCGGTCAAACTGACGGCGGTGATCGATGGTCGCTTCAGCGAGCTGATCGCGGGCATGAGCGGCAAGGTACTGATGGCGCCGCCGCAGCGCTGATTGTCTAGGTTTTCAGTCGTCGTTTTCAGTAGTTTCAATGCGCCTCTTTCAGGAGCAAGCCATGGAATCAGTGATCTCTTCCCTGCGTCGCGCCGCCGGCACCGCCGCCACCCGTCGCCCCTTGCGTCATGCGTCGCAGTTGCTGTCGCTGGAGCAGCGCTTCATGTTCGACGGCGCCGTCGCCGATGCGGCGCACGCTGCCCAAGCGCACGATGCGCCGCCGCCACCGGTACCGCCGGCAGTGACCGTGCGCGCCGCCGATCCGGCCAAGGATGAGGGCAAGAAGGAAGTGGTGCTGGTCGATACCTCCGTGGCCAATTACAAGACCCTGGAAGCCGGTGTGCGCGACGGCGTCGGCATCGTCGAGTTCGACGGCAGCAAGGACGGCCTGGCGCAGATTGCGCAATGGGCGGCGACGCAAAGCGGGCTGGACGCGATCCATATTTTGTCGCACGGCTCGCAGGGCACCGTCAACCTCGGCACCGCGCGCCTGACCGACGCGTCGCTGTCGTCGACCACCGTGCAAGCGGAACTGGCGCAACTGGGACAAGCGCTGAGCGCCGACGGCGACTTGATGCTGTACGGCTGCGACGTCGCCGCCGGCGACCATAACGCGCTGCTGGCCGACCTGGCGCGCGCCACCGGCGCCGATGTTGCCGCGTCCCGCGATGCGACCGGCGCGGCGGCCAAAGGCGGCAACTGGACGCTGGAGGTGCATGAAGGCAAGATCGACACCAAAACCCTGGACATTTCCGGCTATCAGGATGTACTCACCCTGATCAGCCTCACCGGCGCCGATGCCGACTACACCTCGACCACTATCGTAAAACAGGTCAACGGCCAAAATATCACCTTTTCAGGCGGTGGCGCCGCCGGCGGCCTGGGCGTAGATAGCTCTTATGGTTCAGACGGCGTGTACGCCTATGACGGCCCCGTCAACGAGGTCAAGCTGACCATTACCGCCGCAGCCGGCTACTCGTTTGACCTCAGTTCATTTGATGTCGGCGTCGAGTCCCACAGCCTGAAGATAGACTTTACGTATGCCGACGGTACGACGGACACCCTGACGGTCAACTCGCTGGCCAGCGCCTGGCAAACGTTATCCAATGCAGGCCTGAGCAAGCCGATCAATGACGTCAAGCAGGTTGTGTTCAGCTCCAGCGAGTTCGGCTTGTTCCAGAACTTTGACATCACCGACGTCAAGCTGCTGCCGCCGACGGCCAAAGTCAACGGCGCCAGCCTGAGCACCGACAGCGGCAGCGGTGCCGCCGGCACCAGCAGCGACTTCATCACCAACACGGCGGCGCAGACCATCAGCGGCACACTGTCGGCCAGCCTCGGCAGCGGCGAGAAGGTCGAGGTATCGTATAACAACGGCAGCACCTGGAGCGACGCCACCTCCTACACGGTCGGCAGCAACACCTGGAGCACCACCACCACGCTTGCCGGCAGCAGCACCTTTATTGCCCGCGTCACCAACGGCAGCACCACCAGCACCGCCTACTCGCACACCTACACGCTCGACACCACGGCGCCCACCACCAGTTTCAGCGGCTACTCGCTGTCGGCCGACACCGGCACCCCCGCCGACCTGATCACCAAGACCGCCAGCCAGACTATCGGCGCCACGCTGAGCGGCGCGCCGGCCGGCACCGACCTGGTATGGGGGTCGACCGACAACGGCAACACCTGGACCGACGTCACCAGCAAGGTCAGCGGCACCACGCTGACCTGGACCGGCGCCACGCTGGACGCCACCAACCAGACGCTGCGCTTCAAGGTGACCGACGCCGCCGGCAACGACAGCGGCGTCAGCCTCCAGGCCTATACGCTCGACACCACCGCCCCCACCACCACCATCGCCAGCGTCGCTTTCTCCAACGACAGCGGCACCGCCGGCGACTTCATCACCAACATGGCTTCGCAGACCGTCAGCGGCACGCTGTCGGCCAACCTGGTGGCCGGTGAAACCGTACTGGTCTCGCTTGACAACGGCGCCAGCTGGGCCGCCGCCACCGCCACGGTGGGCACCAGCACCTGGTCGCTGGGCGGCCGCACGCTGACCACCAGCAGCACGCTCAAGGTCAAGGTCAGCGACACCGCCGGCAACGACGGCACCGTCAAGAACCAGGCCTATGTCTACGACATCACCGCGCCCACCACCACCTTCAGCGGCCTGGCCCTGTCGGCCGACAGCGGCACCGCCGGCGACTTCATCACCAACGTCGCGAGCCAGACCATCAACGCCACGCTGAGCGGCGCGTTGAGCGCCGGCGATGTGCTGTGGGGCTCGCTCGACAACGGCAACAGCTGGACCGACATCACCAGCAAGGTCTCCACCACCACGCTGGCCTGGAACGGCGTCACGCTGACCGGCAGCGACACGCTGCAACTGAAGGTGGTCGACGCCGCCGGCAATACAAGCGCGGTGCGCAGCCAGGCCTATGTGCTCGACACCAGCGCCCCGGCCACACCGGGTACGCCGGTGCTGGCCAGCGCCAGCGACAGCGGCGCCTCGAACAGCGACGGCATCACCAGCGACAACACGCCCACTTTCACCGGCACCGGCGAGAACGGCAGCACCGTCACCATTTATGACGGCGTCACGCTGCTGGGCACCGCCACCGTCGCCGCCGGCAACTGGAGCTTCACCTCGGGCGCGCTGAGCAACGCCAGCCATACGATCACGGCGGTCGCCTCCGATACCGCCGGCAACACCTCGGCCGCCTCCGCCGCGCTGGTCATCACGGTCGATACCGCCGCGCCGGTCGTCAATACGGTCGGCGTGCCGACCAACGGCACTTACTACACCGGCGGTGCGCTGGACCTGACGGTCAACTTCAACGAGGCGGTCACCGTCGACACCACCAGCGGCATGCCCAGCATCGCCATCACGGTTGGCGGCGCCACCCGTCAGGCGGTGTACGTGTCGGGTTCCGGCACCGGCGCGCTGCTGTTCCGCTACACCGTGGTCAATGGCGACGCCGACGCCGACGGCATCACGATCGGGGCGCTCTCGCTCAACAGCGGCAGCATCAAGGACACCGCCGGCAACAACGCGGTGACCACTCTCAACGCGGTCGGCGCCACCACCGGCGTCAATGTCGACGGCTCGCAACCGAGCATCACCAACGTCAGCGCCAGCACCTCGGACGGCGCCTACGGCACTGGCCAGACGGTGACCATCACCGTTGATTTCAGCAGCGCGGTGAATGTCGACACCACCGGCGGCACGCCGACCCTGGCGCTCAACGGCGGCGGCAGCGCCACCTACACCGGCGGCTCGGGCGGCACCACGCTGAGCTTTACCTACGTGGTGGGCGCCGGTCAGAACAGCGCCGACCTCGATGTCAGCAGCACCAGCGCCTTGTCGCTGAACGGCGCCACCATCATTGAAGCCGGCGGCGCCCACCAGAACGCCTCGGTGACGCTGCTCACGCCGGGCGCGGCCGGCTCGCTGGGCGCCAACCGCGACATCATCATCGACACCACGGCGCCCACCAACGTCGTCGACGCCGCCATCTTCTCGGCCGACACCGGCACCTCCGGCACCGATTTGATCACCAAGACCGCGGCCCAGACCGTCAGCGGCACGCTGGCGTCCAACCTGACGGCCGGCGAACACGTCTATGTCTCACTCGACAACGGCGGCAGTTGGAATCTCGCCGCCACCACCGTCGGCACCAAGGGCTGGTCGTTGGCCGGCGTGACCTTGACCGGCAGCGGCACGCTGAAGGTGCGCGTCAGCGACGACGCCGGCAACCAGGGCACCGCCTATACCCAATCCTATGTGCTCGACACCACGGCGCCGACAATCAGCTTCAGCGGCATCGCGCTGTCGGCCGACAGCGGCGTCGCCGGCGACCTGATCACCAACACTGCGGCGCAAACCATCACCGCCACGCTGAGCAGCGCACCGGCCGCCGGCGATGTGGTATACGGTTCGCTCGACAATGGCGCCACCTGGACCGACGTCACCAGCAAAGTCAGCGGCACCACGCTGACTTGGAACGGCGTCACATTGGCCTCCAGCGACACCTTGCAGCTGCGCGTCACCGACGCCGCCGGCAACAATGGCGCCGCCACCAACCGGGCTTACGTGCTCGACACCACCGGTCCCGTCACCTCTGTCGCCAGCGTCGTCTTCTCGGCCGACAGCGGCGCGTCGGCCAGCGACTTCATCACCAAAACCGCCGCGCAGACCGTCAGCGGCACGCTGTCGGCCAACCTGGCGGCTGGCGAAACCGTCCAGGTCTCGCTCGACAACGGCGCCACCTGGGCCGCCGCCACCGCCGTGGTGGGCACCAGTGCCTGGTCGCTGGCCGGACAGACGCTTACCGCCAGCGACACGCTGCTGGTCAAGGTCTCCGATGCCGCTGGCAACGATGGCGCCGTGAGCAGCCAGGCTTATGTCTACGATACCGTGGCGACTGTGCCGACGGTCGACACACTGCAGACCGGCAGCCTGACCCCCACACTGACCGGCCACGCAACACTGGCCGCCGGCGAAACCCTGACGGTCACCGTCGGCGGCGCCACCTATGACGTCGTGCCGGTGGCCGGCAGCTGGAGCCTGGATCTGGCGACCGCCGTGCCTGCCAGCGGTGCGCTGGGACTGGTGCTGAACAGCCGCTACCAGGTCACGGCCACCGTCACCGACCTCGCCGGAAACGTCGCCAGCGACGCCAGTGCCAATGAACTTACTGTGGGGACGATTGCGCAAGCGCTGCCGCCATCGACGACCCCTGAGTTGCCGCCGCCACTGCCCACGCAGACGCAACTTCCACAATTACCGTCAACGACAGGCTTGGGTGATACGCCGCCTGTGCCCCCGATCACGGCCGCCTCTGTCCTCACCTCTGTGCCGATGTCACCGGGCGGTTGGGGCAGTGGATTGGGACAGGGAGCATCCTTGCCTGATGCCGCAGCGCTGCCCGATATCGTGGATGTTGCGACTGGTCGTGCGGATCTGATCGGCAACGATCGTGTACTGATCAGCAACACGCCGCTGCCCGACCTCAGTGCGTCGAGCGGCGCACGCATTTCCTATCAGGTGGCGGCTGACGCCTTCACCTACGGCGGCGACGCCGGCAGCGTGCAATTGAGCGCCGTCCAGGCGGACGGCAAGCCCTTGCCCGGCTGGCTCAAATTCGACGCCAAGGAAAGGCGTTTTGAAGGCACGCCGCCTATTGGCTTCGAGGGCACGCTGAGTTTCTCGGTCACTGCGCGCGACGCCCAGGGCCGCGTTGCGGTCCAGGTATTCAAGATTGTGGTGAGCAAAGACGGGCGCGGCGGACAACGGGCGCAGCTGGAACGCGGCGTGTCCGAACCCGTTGGTCGCGCTGGACTGAGCGAACAACTCAGATCGGCGCATGCTGCGGGCGCCGACCGTCTGGCGCTGTTATCGTCCAAGCACGGAGCGGCGAGATTGCGCGCATGAACGCAGGTCCGGTCTTCAATCCACTGCTGAGCTTGCTGGAACTGGCGCAACGCGCCCGTGCGGCGGGCAGCGTGAATGAGTTGGCGTTCCTGGCCGTCAACGACAGCCGTGCGCTGGCGCCGTATCGCCAGTCGGCGTTGTGGTTTGGCGTCGGCGGCATCCATACCCTGTCCGGCGTGGTCGCGGTCGAATCGAATGCGCCCTACGTGCAATGGCTCACACAACTGTGTCGCGCGCTGGCGGAGCAGCACGGTTCAGCGACGCCGGTGAATGTCGATCCTGCGCAGTTGCCGACCACCGTGACCGCGGCGTGGGACGAGTGGCTGCCGCAATACGTTGCGTGGGTACCGCTGCGGAGCGTGCGTGGTGCAACCGCCTCTGTGGATGCTTCCAGCAGCGCCGGTTTGCTGCTGGCGGGCGACAGCGCGCTCGGCGCCGAGCAGTTGGCCTTGCTGGCCGAATGGATGGACATCTGGCAGCATGCCTGGCGCACTTCGCCCGAGACCGCACGCTGGTCGGCGGCCGACTTGCCGCAAGCGCTGCGCAACTGGTGGCGCGTGCCGCTGCGCTCGACCCGCTGGCGTCGCCGCGCGGTGGTCGCTGCCGCGGTGTTGGGCATCTTACTGTTCCCGGTGCATCTGAGTGTGCTGGCGCCGGGTGAACTGGTCGCGGCCAATCCGGCGACCATCCGCGCGCCGTTGGATGGCGTGATCGCGGAGTTTGCAGTGCGCCCCAATCAGACGGTGACGGCAGGCCAGTCCTTGTTTTCCTTCGATCAGGCGCCGGTCGCGAGCAAGCTGGACGTCGCGCGCGAAGCGCTGGCGACTGCGCAAGCCGAATACCGGCAAGCGGCCCAGCTGGTGCTCAACGATCCGCGCGCCAAGGCGCAACTGGCAGGCTTGCTCGGCCGGGTCGCCGAAAAGCAGGCGCAGGCGGCATTTCTGGAAGGCCAGGCCCAACGCTCGCGGGTCCAAGCGCCGCAGGCCGGCATTGCCTTGTTCGACGATCCTTCCGAATGGATAGGCCGGCCGGTCCAGACCGGCGAGCGCATCATGCAAATTGCCGCGCCCAACGATGTCGAAATCGAAGCCTGGGTGCCGATCGGCGACGCCATTCCCTTGCCCGACAAGGCGCCGCTGCATTTGTATCTGTCCGCGGCGCCGATGACGCCGCTATCCGGCACGCTGCGCTACATGGGACATCGCGCCACCGCGCGTCCCGACGGCACCTACGCGTACCGGGTGCGCGCCAAAATTGACGGTGCCACCGCGCAGCGCATCGGCCTCAAAGGCACTGCAAAGCTGGTGGGCGATCGGGTACCGCTGGTGTATTGGATGCTGCGACGGCCGCTCGCCAGCATCCGGCAGTTTCTTGCCCTGTGACCGTGATGCCAGGCAAGCTTCCCGACCTGCGGGAAGAATTATCGATCAGCCCCGGGCCGCGTCTGTTCGACGGCCAGCCGAGCTGGACCTTGCACGATCCGGTGCGCAATGTTTTTTTTCAGCTCGACTGGCCCAGTTTCGAAATGCTGAGCCGCTGGCATCTGAACGACGCCGCAGCCATCGTCGACGCCATCAATCGCGACACCGCCCTGCAACTCGACCACGAGGCATTCGGAAATTTCCTGCTGTTCTTGCGCGAGCAGAACCTGTTGCAGGTGACGCCCGGATCGGCTGCTGCCTTTGCCGCGTCGCGCGCTAGACAGCGCGGCAGCCTGTTCCAGTGGCTGCTGCACAACTACCTGTTCTTCCGCATTCCGCTGGTGCGCCCGGATGCCTGGCTGACCTGGCTGCAACCGCGCCTGGCCTTTCTGTTCAGCCCGACCTTCCGTCGCCTGACGGTCGCCGCCGGCATCTTTGGACTGCTCGGCGCCTATCGCGAATGGGATCGCTTCGCCGGCACGCTGATGGATACGCTGAGCTGGGAAGGCGCTGCGATGTATGGCGTGGCCGTAGTGTTTGCAAAGACCTGTCACGAACTGGGGCACGCGCTGACGGCCAAACGTTATGGCTGCCGCGTGCCGACCATGGGGCTGGCGTTCCTGGTAATGTGGCCGGTGGCATATACGGACACCAACGAGGTCTGGAAACTGCCGCGCCGCGGACAGCGTCTGGCGGTGGCCGGCGCCGGCATCGTCACCGAAATGGGCATCGCCGCCTGGGCCACGCTGGCCTGGGTCTGGCTGCCTGAAGGCGGCATCCGCCAAGCGGCTTTCTTGCTTTCCACCACCACATGGATTTCGACGCTGGCGATCAACGCCAGTCCGTTCATGCGCTTCGACGGATATTACATCCTGTCGGACTACCTGGGTTTGCCCAATTTACACAATCGCTGTTTCGCGCTGGCGCGCTGGGATCTGCGCGAGCGCCTGTTCGCGCTCGGCGAGCCGCCGCCGGAAGTGTTCCCGCCACACCGCCGGATCGGCTTGATCCTGTTTGCCTGGACGGTGTGGATTTACCGGCTGGTGCTGTTTCTCGGCATCGCCGCGCTGGTCTACCATTTCTTCATCAAGGCGGTCGGCATCCTGTTGTTCATCGTGGAAATGGTCTGGTTCGTGTCGCTGCCGCTCTGGAACGAAATGCAGGCTTGGCGTCGGCGTAGGTCGGCGCTCAGGCATAGCCGCCGGGCACGCTGCAGCGCCGTGCTGGCAGTAGCGCTGGCGCTGCTGTTCCTGCTGCCGTGGCCGGATCGCATCCGCACGTCCGGCATGCTGCAGCCGCAGACGCATATGGCGCTGTATGCACCGCCGCAATCCCAGGTCGAGTCGCTGCCGGTCTCGAACATGCAACAGGTGCCGGCCGGCCAGACTTTGCTGGGCCTAGGTTCTGCGGAACTGGACTTGCGCACCGGCGAGACTGACGCGCGCCAGCAATCCTTGTCGTGGCAATCGGCGGCAGCCGGTTTTGACGCCGCCACGCGCAAGGACTGGCAGGTGCTCAACGATCAGCTGGTTTTTTCACAGGCCGAGCAAGCCGCGGTCGGCGCCGATTTCCAACGCTACCGGCCGACCGCGCCGTATGCCGGAGTGCTGGTCGACGTCGATCCCGATTTACGCGTGGGCCAATGGCTAACAAATCGCGAGTACCTCGGTTCGCTGGTCGCGGCAGGAAAGTGGCAGGTCGTCACCTACGTCGGCGAAGACGCCGTGCATCGCATCGCGCCGGGCGACCGGGCGCTGTTCATCGCGGATGGACTTGGCAGTCGCACATTGTCTCTGACGGTAGCCAGCATCGACCGCGACGCCACCCGCACGCTGGGCGAGCCGGAACTGGCGACCATGTTCGGCGGCGACGTCCTGGCGCGAGAGAAGAGCGGTGTGATTTATCCCGAACAGGCGGTGTTCCGGGTGGCGCTTCACGTCGCGGAACCGCTCCCGGCCGAACAACAGGAATGGCGTGGGAAAGTGACGATCGCCGGCAAATGGGAAGTACCGGCGCTCAGATTCTTGCGTACTGCGGCTTCGGTGGCGTGGCGTGAAGCTGGATTTTGAGGCGGCATGAAACAGGGAATAGACTAATCAGCAACGTGCGAATTAGTTAGGTGGCTGGATACACGCCATGCCAAAATCGGACAGCGCTAAATCAGCGCTCAAGGTCCGCAATCGGCCAGAAGCCGACATCGAAAATGATGGGCATCACCTGGCTTTAGCGATGATTCGGAAAATTTGTGCGAACGCGAATTTCAGCAACGTAAATTGCTTGACTGTGAACGGCCAGACATCAACATTTGTTGCAACCGCATAACGCACATCTTTCATCAAAATGAATAACACAATTAAAAAAATCATTGTGATATTTTTCTCGACCCTCTGTGCGGCTCCTGCGTTGGCTGCTTCCGCAAATGGAATTTGCTCGGGGCTTTCAGAATACCTGGCAAATCCGGGCAAATTGGCATTGCCGGATCCCGCTCGCACGCCAAACCCGCTAGAACAGCAACTCATTAAAAAATCGGATATCGAGTTGCTTTCCCGTACTGACTATGACATGGGCGCTTCTGTCGTCGATACCGATAACGATGGAAAGAACGAGATTTTTGTATGGAATGTCGATGGAACGGGGCGATTTGCAACAATAGAGATCTTCGAGATGACGTCGGAGAAAAATGGCCATATCGATCACCTCGTTTCCAAGGGCAGCATCTCTTCCGGCGTTCTTGTGACACCGCATTTCATACGCTTCAAAGGCGTGAATTACCTGGTGTCGACAGACACCGGCGACCAGGAAGGCCTGCGCGTGAGTCAGATAGAGAAACTTGAAAACGGCGAGTATCAGCTGCGAACGCTTTGCAATATGACCACTGTTGTGACGCCGGATGCGCAGTGCCGACATCCGGCCTGCAAGGAGTTGCAACACCAAATGGCCAACAAGAGTTCGAATGCGAGATTTATCGACGTGGAATGGCCGCACAAATACTTTGCGCCGGCCGGTCTGGCGACCTACTTCGAAGAGGCAGATGGAGATTTCGACAACACCGGGCAATCGTCTACGATATGGCGCATTGGCAGAGAAGACTATGCATTCGAGAATATATACTGGGATTTTCTAGGACTAGGCGAGGAAAAGCCGCCAGTTGATCAGAAATTGCACGCTGAAGCGGAAAAGGGCTCCGGTCGACGCGTGTTGCCCGGGCATCAACATGAGCGTTTGAGTAATGTTCTGAATCAGCAAAGCGCCACGCTGAGCTCCCAGCTACAGCAAACAATCACGCTTCCAAAGCAAGGGGAATTTTTCTTATTTCAGGCAAATCAAGGCAGAACATATTGGGCTTGGGACTTTGGTGGGCCTCCTTATGGTTCAGAAATTCATATCATGTACACCAATGCCAAACGTTCCGATTACATAGGCGTGGTTAGATTAGCACGCAGCTCTTTTTTAGAGCGATGCACAAGCGATTGCGTCACCTTGTTGAGTCGATGATCCACACGGCATGGCTCCCACTGACTTGCACGGAAGTCCGTAGTCGGCCAGAAGCTGATGTTGACGACCCTAATTTGATTCCACATTACTCGTTCCTTCCTTAGTATTCATTTAGCGCATAAATACAAAATGAAGAATTTATTGTTTCTAATATTGGTGGCGGTTGGATTGACAGGTTGTGTGCACGACCGGGAAATTTATCCTGGCTCTCCGGCCTCCGGAGTTGACCCGCTAGCTAATTCGAATTCTCCGTGCCCGGATTTAAGTGGTGAGTATGAGTTCATTGCCTCGCTTCTAAAAGGCGACCAGAACGAAAAAATATATGGAAGAACCCATGGACTTGACTCTGTACTCCCAATTTCTGGATACGCGACCGAGTGGACAAAAATGATTCGGGGCTATCGGACGAAGGAAGGTACTCGTTTTCAAGAACGTCCGCGCTATGGGAAAATTACGCAAATAAGCGAGCGAGTCTATTTATTGAGTGTGTTCTACGACGACGGCCTTGCTGGCGAATATCATACTGACCTGACAGACAAGTCTAAATTTGTTTGCATGAACAATCGTCTGATTGGCGGAGGACGCAGTCAAAATTCGGGTAGTTCAGAATGGGGGAAAAACGATTCCAGCGGGATGTATCAGATATACAAAGACGAAGATGGAAATTTAGTCCGTGAGCAAATATCCCAAGTACATATGAACGCACTTTTGGGAATACCCACAGGAACGGCGGAGTATTTCTATACAATCCGCTTCAAAAAATTAAATCCGGATTCCGTCACTTCACCGCAAAAAAGATAAGGACTCGAAAAGTCCGCAATCGGCCAGAAGAAGACGTCTACAGAGCGCTTTTGCTAAATTTCAACCATAGATTACAAAATGCTTTTAAATTGGGATTCATTTACTCAGGCGCTTGGAAAGATGGAAACAGAGTCCTCTGTTGTCTCTCTTCTCTCTCAGATAGCTGAAGTTCCAGTTGTCACAAATTCACCCGATCAAGATAGCGACCCTTTAGGTAAAACAACGTTTTACAAGTTTGAGAGATCGGGTGTGGAAATTGGTTGGAGAGAGAAAAAACTACATCACATCCATTTCTTTGTCCAAGCTGAGGATGAATACGAATGCTATGCGGGGCCGATTACCTACGATTTTAATTTCGATTCAATAGAGTCAACAGTCGTTGCGGCATTGGGCTTACCTTTCAGTTCGGGTGGAGGGAAAAACATGCCCCTCTTGGGATACATGCACAAGTGGCTAAAGTATGAGAACGAACTCTATTCAATTCGGTTTGAATTCTCCAAGGATGGCTCACTACGTAAAGTTTCATTGATCTCACCGAGTTTTGTGCAAGGAGTTTGAGGAGTTTGACTGGCAGCAATCGGCCGGAAGCGGTCGCCCAATATCACATAAAGGCACGTTGATCCGTTTTTCTTGATTGGCCGCGGGACTACTCAGATATCCAAAGTCAGATAAAAAGTAGCGATGTAGTTTGCTTCATATTCTTAGTATCTTGCGATTTCTTGCAATTCAGGCATTTCCATGCGGAAAATGTTTCTGTATAAACAAAGCCAACTTTGCACGTTTGGTTTTTGACAAAAAGAGAGCTGCAGTTACCGCAGTTTCCTGAGAAGAATTACGGCTCTACCTGCGCGAATTTCCAGAGCTAAGTCATACAAGAAATAATCTAGGAAGTTGGGACGGGGTCCTCATCTTTTATCTGCTCTAGGCGTATAGCCTTGTGTACGGTATTTATACAAATATCAAACGCATACGCGACAGGCGCCCTCACCGAGAGTGGCATGACGACGACGGTAGCGTACGCCGACGGTTCGTCACTATTTTGTGTGGTTTGAGATGGAAGCCGATTCAGGCTTGATGCAAGTGCAAGTGCGGGTTCATTAACATGACATCAGAAAAATATAATTTCCCCTTTCAACATTTGGATGTACCGGCGGCACCCAATGCCGACGTTTCGATTCCACCTCGCCCCGCGAGCATCACGATAATTGTCTATTTGCAGCTCTTTGGACTAGGCAACCTCGCAATCTACTTCCTACTGTTTGGACGCTATTTGCAGCAGGTTGCGCTTATCCCGGATGCACCTGTATCGGCCGAGGTGCAATGGCAATTGTTCACCGCGATATGCTGCGCCTCTTTCTTCACTTCGGTGGGGCTTCTTTGGGCGCATCGATGGGCTCGTGTTGCCTACATCATTTGGGGAGCCTCGGGCCTCTTGTTGATTACCTTCCTGAATTGGAAAGCTCAATTGAACTTCATTTCGCAACTGCTGATTTGTGTTCCGCTGTTTGCGGTATGTATTTATTTTCTCTATTGCGATGATGCCAAGAGCTACTTCAGATCTGCCAATATGCGACGTCCGAGAGCATCCAACAGACGACGATGCGGTAGGTGTTTATATTTATTGGCCGTCGTCTTTGTATTCTGGAGTCTTAACGCGGTTGTCTTGGGGATTACCGTGATTTATCCCCAGACAGTTGGCCGCGACAAACTTGCGTTTCTTGCCTTGCCGGTCATTCTTATTGCGGAATGGGTTGGGAAAAGTCCCGGGGCCTTGTCGCGACTAAACATCCTGGCGATCACTTTCGCTGTGTATTTGCTACAAACATATTTATGCAAATACTTTTTGCTGCACGGCGTTCAAATGGAACCGTCGCTCTTGCAACTCAGGAATTGGTCTCTCGGATTTAGCGGTTTCGCGTTAATTCTCGCTTATTTGCAATACCGAATCGACCGCGTAACTGTGGCCTTACGATGATCGTTTTCAAATCTATTTTCAAACTAAAAAGTAAACCTATCTATGCGTCTGCTAAATGTCATATTTATCTCTGCGTTATCGCTTTTCTTGGCAAGCTGCGCAACAGACGGACCAATTCCAGAAGGTTTCAAGTCGGTCACTGAAACCGGAAGGCAGTTTACATTCGCTATTCCTCAGGGGTGGAAAAGGGATGCTCGAAATTCCTATAAGTTTGGTTTAGACACAGTGTTTTATGAAGTTCATCCAGTTACCCCAGGAACTGTGCGCAATTGCCTCCCACCATTTAACAGCCCCGGACGGTCAGAGAAATTCCAATTTACTCTGATCGATATACATCCCTACGATAATGGCTCAATCAACGGGTGCCAGTATATTGTGGACTATCTGAATTTAGAAAATAATGTGGTTTGGAGGCATACGACATTCCAATTCATAGTAAATCGACAGCAGGTGAGTTTTGTAGTAGTTGCGCCGAAAGAGTCCTTCGATGCGAAAGAATCTTACGACGAAAATTTCACAAAGACCATCATAGATTCAATAGCAATTAATCACGGGCTGTAATCTCTCTCGATCGTTCGTCCCTTGCGGATTGTTGGATTTTTCTGTCGATTTCAGGTGGCCAAGATTGAAACAAGGGCGTTACGACCCTGCCGGTTCGAACATTGACTGGTAGCGTCTGGCCAGGAGCAGGCATCTCAGATAGACAAACTGTTATCTGTGCATGCGCTAGCTTGCTAACGCAATTCGGCTTGCCATTTTCGCTTCCCGACAAGAACAGCCTTATTTCTTCTACTCTAGCTCACCCATGTCAGATAGCTTTCTGTGTTTTGTTCCGGCTGACCCGCACTACGTTCCTGATGACGAGGCCACGCTAGCGGCAAAAGAAATGCTGGCGTCGCTATTCCCACTAGCCGAGTCGATTATTGCTACTCAGCATTTGGAGGTTTCATTTATCGATGCAGGGGAGAATTGGGATGGAGTTCGCTGCCCAATTTGCGACACGGATATGGAGCCGTGGTGGAGTGATGCAATGTCACAAGTGCACAGCAATAAATTTTCAGACCTAATTATTCGTACTCAATGTTGCGACAAGAACGTATCCCTTAATGAACTTTACTACATATGGCCAGTTGCCTTTGCTAAATACGTTTTGGAAGTTATGAATCCCAATGTCGTTGGCATTGAAGACAATGCCCTGAAAAAATTGAGCCAAATACTAGGATGCGAGATAAAGCAGATTATCGCGAGAGTTTAGTTTTCGATAGTCCGCACCGGCAAGAAGCAGACTTCAAGAGAGACAAATTCCTGAGGAAGATAAAGGAAAATACTAGATGCCTCACGCAGATATGAAGGAAGAAATGGCAATGCAGCTTGAACTTGCTCGAGATGCTGTGGTTGACGAAGCAAGCTTTATTCATTTTGTAAATGTGCTATCGACAGACTGGTTTACAGAAAATGAATTGCACGCTATTCCGCCTCAAGCCCCATATTCTGCGGGAGCATTAGGCTGGGAAAATGGCAATATTGGTGCTTTTTTAGAAGCATCTGCCAGTTGGGCAGAGAGTTCAAAGAATGGACTGCGCTTCTACGATGTGCCGTCAAATCATTGGCGTAGATTTGCCGATATCCTTTTTATGGGGAAAATCTACGAATGACTGCCGAGGTCCGTAATCGGCGGAAGCTGATAAAAAAATTTCTATGATGGTGAATCTTGAAGAAACGTACCGTGGGGATGTTGTTTGATGGATTAGTGCAGCGTGGGACTATTTTGTCCTCGAGTATGTTAGGTTGCACAGATCAGGAAATTGCCGCATTAGAGCGCCATTTTGGTTGTACGTTGCCAGCAACGTACAGGGAGTTCATCGCCATCGCTGGAAGGCGGGCTGGAAAATTGTTCGCTGGAACCGATATATTTTATCCCCGTGTATTGCAGCTTCAGTCAGAGGCGCTAATCCTACTTCAAGGACTTAAAAAGTCCTCAGTCATCCCCGCGGATGCGAAGGTATTCTGCATGCATCAGGGTTATGAAATTAACTACTTTTCCCCTGTAGCTGATGATCCGCCCGTGTTTCAGTTTTTTGAAGGACAAAGTGTGGCAACTAAACCTTGGGAATCTTTTTCAGAATTCATTGAGGCGTCGGTTGATGAACATTTGAAACAATGGAAAAACCTAGACAACGAGTGTCCGTAATCGGCCAGAAGCAGCCATCGAACAAGAAACATTACTGGCCGCAAGTGTTGCCGTATACCCGGAAATGGTTCTAACCGGAAAGCCATTGCAGCGCAAATTTATGGCAGCGATAACAACACGGCTGACCTTGTATCCGGCTTGCCATCGATCGCGATTTTGAACGTACCCACAACACGTCCAAGCCCGGCAGCCTGCTTCTCCATACTGTCGGCTGCAGCGGCAGCCTGTTCGACCAACGCCGAATTTTTTTGTGTCATGTCATCCATTTGACCGATCGCCAGATTGATCTGTTCGATGCCTTCACTTTGCTCGCGGCTGGCGTAACTAATTTCCGTCATGATGTCGGCCACGTGTTGAACGCCGACCACAATGCGCGCCATCGATGCACCAGCCTCTTCCGCCAGTTTGCTGCCCTGGTCTATCTTTCCTGTCGTGTTGCCGATCAGGTCTTTGATTTCTTTGGCGGAATTGGCGGAGCGATGCGCCAGGTTACGTACTTCTGCCGCGACCACGGCAAAACCACGCCCTTGCTCACCTGCACGCGCAGCTTCTACCGCTGCATTGAGCGCAAGAATATTGGTCTGAAATGCAATGCTGTCGATCATGCCCACGATGTCGGATATTTTATGGGAATGTTGCTTGATCAAACTCATGGTCTCCACCACCCGACCCACCACCACGCCACCCTGAGCGGCAGCATCGCTGGCAGACAGGACCAGTTGATTTGCTGCTTGCGCACTGTCCGCGTTTTTGCGGACTGCGTTGGTCAGCTCATGCATTGAACTGGCCGTCTCTTCGAGCGAGCTGGCTTGCGACTCGGTGCGATGCGAAAGATCCAGATTGCCTGCAGCGATTTCCTGAGAGGCGACGACCATGTTAGTTGTACTCGATTTGATGTTGGATACCATTATCAGCAAATTGGCCTGCATTGCCTGCAGGGAGCGCAGCAAATCGGTGATTTCATCGGCTCCTTCGAGCTTGATCCGATGCGACAAATCGCCACCTGCAATGTGGTCGGCAATGACGCCGGCGCGCTTGATCGGCCCCGAAATGGTCCTTGTGATGATCCATGCCGCCAGACTTCCGAGCAACACGATGCCAATTCCGATGGCGGCCATGCCGATCATCGCGCTGTGATAGTTGCGCAGCGATTCATCGTAGGCAACTTGCATTGCACCGTGCTGCTCTTGCGCCAGCGTGCCCAATGCCTGCATCCATTTTCCATGCGGTGTGTCGAAGTCATTTTGCAAGAGCGTGGCGGCGTCGAAGGTATTTCCTTGCGAGACGATGTTGCGGATCTTGTCAACGACCTGGAGCACGGAACTCTTGTCGGCGACAGTTTTTGCCAATGCGGTGCGCCCTGCTTCATCGGCAATGAGTTTTTTCGCCAGCGCCTCGGCCCGGGCATAGGCGGCCAGCGTGAGCGCCAGGTTGGCGGCTTCGCGGTCCGCCTCGGCCTGATTGACGGGTGTGGTGATCCTGCGCAGCACCAGCACCAGGGCGCGGCCCTGCTCGCGCATTTCGGTTGCCGCATCAAGGCTGGCGACCTTGGTGTTGACGATGAAGTCGGTCGAGTGCTGCAGCTGACTCATCCTCAGCATGCCCAGCGCCAGCAAGCCGATGGCGAACAGCAGCACCAGCCCGAATCCACAAGCCAGGCGCACGCCGATCTTGATGTCAGATATCATTTTCATAGCATCCCGATTCCAAAAAGTGCACGATGGCACAGATTCTCACATGAGCACGCAGCCGCCTTGCGCTGCAAATTACGGACGCAACAGTCCCCCCTCATTGCCGCGGCAATGAGCCCTGGCGCCGGTACGGCTTGACAACTAGATTTTTTTATCCCCGCTTAGCAAACCCATCTTGTCGAAGGCTTCGTTGGCACGGATCAAATCGGTCGCCACCTGCACGACCGGTATGCGCTGCGACGTTGCCTGTTTGCGGATGGCTTCGTAGGCTTCACTGGCAGTGATGCTCTTGCGCGCCACCAGGATGCCGATGGCTTTTTCGATTTCACGGCGTGAGCGCAAGGTGTCTTCCAGCCGTTTCACTTTATTGTTCAGGCGCTTCTTGTAGTCGTTGGACGAGCGCGCGAGCACCAGCGAGCTCAGAATGCCGAACGAGCGGAAAGGTTTGGTGATGACGGCGCTGGCATTGGTTTCCAGCAAGGCGCTGAGTACTGTCGGATTCTCATAGTCGATCAGAGCAATCAATGCCGCATCCGTCTCGGTGCAACACCATTCGGCGGTGACGGTTTGTTCCCTGTCGACCAGAAAGAATATGACGTCGGTATCGGCCGGACGTGTCGCGCAAAACGGCCATATCCAACGCACTTGGCAACCGATGCGCTTGAGCTGACCTTGCAAAATATCGCGATCCTCCCCGGGGGGATGAATCACCGCCACCCGCAAATGGCGCAAGTCTTCAAACAGTCTGCTCATGTCGCGTTCCTACTCCAGCCAGAATTCAGAAAACTCATAGGTCGTCAGGTAAGGATCGGGCTTGACAGCCTCTTTTGCCTGCCAGACCACGTCGAAATTACCATCCTCACGCGCCACGCCTATCTTCGGCTGCAACCATAGGTGATGATTTTCAGGTTCCACGGAGATGGCGCCTTCCGGCGCATCGTAGCGTTCTTCAAGAACGGCTTCGACCAATTTCTGCGTGTCCATCGATGCAGCCCGTTCGAGTGCTTTTGCGAACAAACAGACCTGGCCGTAGGCCGCCTGCCCCCATGCGCTGACGGTGGCATCTTTGCCGAAACGCTGGCGATAGGAGGCAACGAAGCGCTGATTTTCCTCCGAGGGCAAGGAACTGAAATAGGTAGCCGACACGATGTGGCCCTTGCAAAATTGCGGTCCGATCAGCTTGAGTTCTGTCTCGCCCAACGTCAGACTGGCGACGGGTAACGGTTTCTGATCGATGCGCAGATCGTGCAGCACGCGATAGAACTCGCGCGAGGGGCTGCCGATAACGGTGGAAAACAAGGCCTCGGGCTGCGCCTTGTTGATTTCCCGGACGGCTAGTTCTATTTCTGCGCTGCTGACGTTGAACGGCAAATAGATTTCGTCGACGATTTCGCCGCCATGCTGCTCGGCGATATCGCGCATGATGCGATTCGATTCCCTAGGATAAATATAATCCGAGCCGATCAGGTAGATGCGTTTTCCGCAATTCTTGAGCAGGTAGGCGGCCAGCTGCAAGCTGTTCTGATTCGGCACCGCGCCGGTGTAAATGATGTTGGGCGAATATTCAAAGCCTTCATACAGCGAGCAATACCACAGCAAGCCGTTCTTGCGTTCAATTTCGGGCAGCACCGCCTTGCGGCTGGATGAAGTCGAGCAGCCGAAAATGACGTTGACATCTTCACGCGACAGCATCTGATGCGCCATCCGGCGATACTCCGCAAGGTCGCCCTTGGGGTCGAGTGCAACCGGGACCAGCGGGCGTCCCAGCACGCCGCCGCGCGCATTGATTTCTTCGATGGCCAGCACGGTGCCAAAGAAATGCTCAGACTCGGTGACCGAGGTAATGCCGGCGCGTGAAAACAGGATGCCCACACGCCACGGCTCGGTGGATGATTCCGACAACGGTGTTTCCCTTGCTGCGTTCTCTGTGGTTCTCTGCATGGCCGTCATATTGGTTGCTCGTTTCAAATCAAATCGCGCCCGCTGCGGGCGATTGCCGGCGCACGCGTCAGAATCGGCATGTCCTGATCGCTGCCTCCACCAGGGCGGCTGCAGCCAGGCAGCGCTGGTCTTGCCACGGGGGCGCAATCACTTGCACGCCCATCGGGCATCCTTCCAGGCCCGACAAACCGGGAACGCTGACGCACGGCGTACCAAGCAATGTCCATACCTTGTTGAAGGCAGGGTCGCCGGTTGAAGTCCATCCCATCGGTGCTTCTCCAGGTGCGCTGGGCGTGAGCAAGACATCGATACCCTCGAATAGACTATCCATCTGCATTTTGGCGTCATCGATCAACTTGCGCGCGGCGTCGTATTGCACCACCGAGATGCGCTGCGCACGTTGCAGGAAGTCACCGAGCATGGGTGACAGGCTGCCGCGATGACGGTCAAATTCAAACGCCAGCGTTTGCGTCGCCTCGTATTCCTGCAAGGGCGCGTGAGCGCGGTAGAGCTCGCCGATCCAGGCCGGCAGCGCGATCTGCCTTACCTTGCCGCCGGCGGCCTCAATCGCTGTTGAAGCTTGCTGCACGGCCTGTGTGGCGGAGGCCGACGGCGCTTCCCAGGGATAGGCTTGCGGGATGCCGACCACCAGCTGGCGCATGTCCAGCGGGGAGCGTGCCAACGACCGTCCAATCAGCGCCTCGGCAAACCACGCCACGTCCGTGACCGTGGCGGCGAACAAGCCTACCGTATCGAGCGACCACGAAAAATATTTCATGCCCGGTGTGGGAAACAAGTCGTAGCTCGGCTTGTAACCGGCGATGCCGCAGAATGAGGCCGGCCGGATCGTCGAACCGCCGGTCTGGGTGCCGATGGCGAACGGCACCATGCCGGCGGCAACAGCGGCGGCGGAACCGGACGAGGAGCCCCCCGCTGTGCGCCGCAGATCTGCCGGGTTGCGGGTCTGCGTCGGCGCCATGTAGGCGAATTCGCAGGTCACGGTCTTGCCGATCACGGTTCCCCCCGCACGCCGGATCAAGGACACGATGGCGGCATCGCTGCCCGGTTGATAGCCGGCATAGATGCTCGAGCCATAGGCGGTGGGCAGATCGGCAGTGTCGAAAATATCCTTGACCGCCACCGCCAGACCAGCCAAAGGTCCGCGCGCCTGTGCCGCATGGGACAGCGCTGTAGCGCGGTCAAGCGTCGCCACAAAGGCCTGGATTTCCGGCTCCGATGCGGCAATCCGTTCACAAGCTTCGGCCATGGCGTCTTGCGCCGGCAACTCGCCGGCAGCAATGCGCCGCGCGAGCTGCACTCCTGAATTTTTTTCCATCGTCCTTATTCCCTTCAAAGCGGCGTCATACGCTCAAATGGCGCATGATATCGCGCTGGCAGTCGGCACCGGCGGTGTCACCGGTTTCCACGATTTCACCGAGCTTGAGCACCGTGTAACGATCGGCAACGGCCACCGCAAACGGCACGTTTTGTTCCACGAAAAGTATCGAGGTGCCATGCGTCTTGCGTTGATGCAGCAAGGCCGTGGCGACCCGATCAATCACCGACGGCTGCATGCCCTCGGTCACTTCATCGATCAGAATCAGCGCCGGACGCACCATCAGGGCGCGGGCAATGAGCAACATCTTTTGTTCACCGCCGGACAGGGTGCCGGCCCGTTGCGCCATGCGCCCCTTAAGGAAAGGAAACAAGTCCTCCACTTCGGCAAAGCGCTCGTCGAAGAGTTTATCCTTCGATAGCCCCAGGCGCAGGTTGTCGCGGATATTCAGATCGTGGAATAGCGATCTCGACTGCGGAGCGTAGGCGATGTTGCTGCGCGCCACCCGATGCGCGGGCTGTCTGGTGACGTCTTTGCCGAACAGGCGTACGGACCCGTTCTGCTTCGGCAAATAGCCCATGATGGACTTGAGCAGCGTGGTTTTTCCCATGCCGTTCTTGCCTACCAGCGCGACAATTTCGCCAGGATGAACCGACAAGGACACGTTTCTGACGACGATGGAATCCTTGTAACCGCTCGACATGTCGCTCAGGGTCAATGCTGCTTCACTCATGCCGTCGCTCCTTTCGATGCTGTTGCCGGCTGCAAGGCTTGGGATACCGGCGTTGCGTTACCCGCGTACACCGATTGCACCAGTTCGGATTCGACCACTTCTTTCACGGTGCCCTGCATGACGATTTTTCCTTGATGAAGCACCACCACGCGCGACGATATTTCACACACAAAATCAAGATCGTGTTCCACCAGCAGGCAACACAGACCGTAGTCGCGCGACAGCTCGATAAGAATATGACCGATCTTCGTGCGTTCGGCCTTGGTCAGGCCCGCCGTCGGCTCATCGAGCAAAATCACGCGCGGCTCCAGCGCCAGCACCATCGCCAGTTCCAGCGCCTGCTGCTCGCCGTGCGACAAGTTGCGACAGACCTGATCAAGCTTGCGATCCAGCTCGGTGGCGCGTAACACCGCCAGTGCATACGACGGCAGCGACAGCGTGTTTTTTTGCCGCAGCAACGACGGCCGCTCGACTTTGGCCCTGGCGATACGCAGGCATTCGGCCACCGTCAGCGATTCAAACACGTTGGCGGTTTGGAATTTCCTGCCGATACCGAATCCCACGCAGCGGTAGGCGGGCAACCGGCGGATATCATGTTCATTGATCCTGATGGTGCCGGAAGTTCTCTCTGCACCGTCGCTCATGCAACGCATCAGGGTGGTTTTGCCGGCGCCGTTGGGGCCCACCAGACTGACCAGTTCACCGGGATAGGCCACGATGTCGATGCCCTCCAGCACCTTCAGGCTGCCGAAATTTTTGGCGACATGTTCGAGCCGCATGGCCGGGGTGGAACGATCGATGCTGTAGGGTTTCTGTCCAGGCGCTTCCAGCAATGTCGGCGCCGCCGCGTTGACGCCACCGGCCAGGCGGCGCGGCAAGAACCGGCGCAGTCGCAGCGCCAGCGGCATGAGCCCTTGCGGCAACAGAATGATGACCAGCACGAAACCGACGCCGACCAGCAACTTCCACAAGAACGGCAGACTGCCGCTCAGGTAGGCGCTGGTAGTTTCGATGAAGATTGCGCCGAGCACCGGCCCGATCAGCGTGCCGCGTCCACCGAGTGCAACCCAGATGATGATTTCGGTGCCGAACACAAAGCCCGAGAGTTCCGGCGCGACCACGCCGCTGAACGAGGCGTAGCCGAAACCGGCCACGCTGGCGACCACGGCCGTAACGGCCAGCAAGCCGATCTTCACCCGCGAGGGATTGATACCAAGGTATTCGCAACGCGATTCATTGTCGCGAATGCCGATAAGGATCTTGCCGGCGTCGCTATGCACGAACACCCAGGCCGCGGCGGTGACCAGCACCAGCGTCACGCCGGCGATCCAGAACCAGGCTTCCAGCGACAGGTCGATCATGGTGTAGCCCGTCAGACCCGAACTCGATCCGGTGAAGGTGCCGCCCGAGAACAGCAACTGCGTCATCACGATCGGCAACACCAGCGAGATCACCGAGGCATACAGCGGCGTCGCGCCTTGATAAAACGACAGCCAGCCGACCAGCACCGCAACGGCTGCAGCGCCTGCCACGGCGATGCCCAGCGCTAGCCAGGCGTGGGCAGGGCTGAAGCCCATGTGGGTAAACACCAGCCCGGCGGCATAAGCACCGATGCCGAAGAACGCCGATTGGCCGAAAGTCAGCACGCCGGTATAGCCCCACAGGATGTCGACCGTCAGCGCCACCATGGCAAAGCAAAAGGCGCGGATCAGAATGTTGAGAAGGTAAGTGTCCAACACGGACGGCATCACTGCCACCAGCACCAGTGCTGCGATCGAGACACCTGCCACCGGCAACAAGGACCGACTGGCTCGTGCCTGGCGTGTGAGGCCGCTCGTGGAAATACTGTTAGTCATGAGAAAAACCCTTGGGACGAATACGCAGTGTGATCGCCGACAACAGCACAATGGCGATCCCGCCCAGCACCGGACTGACGTAAGTGCTCAACAAAATCTGGATGCCGCCGAACAGCAACGCTGCCGCCACCAGGCCGAACATGGAAGAACCCGCCACCATCACGAGCATGAAGGCATTGATCAGCCAAGGGATGCCCATATTCGGATCTACGCCCGAGAGTGGCGTAATCAGCGTGCCTGCCAGGCAACCCAGCGCAGCACCCAGACTGAACGTGAAGAAACGCACGCGGCCCGAGTGGATACCGAGTCCACGTGCCAGTTCTTCATTCATGATCACGGCGCGGGTGACCAGGCCGAAGCGCGTTTTGGTCAGCAGCAGGCTCATGGCCAGCGCCAGGATCGCCGCCAACACGATCAGCAGCAGACGGTAGGCAGAGTAATCGGTACCGAAAACGTCAAGCGGCCCGGACAGAGGACTGTTGACGAACTGCCCTTCGCGGCCGAACACCAGCGTGATGACCTGGGCAATCACGATGCCCAATCCCCAGGTCGCCAGGATGGCGTCCAGCGGACGCGCATACAAGGGCCGCACGATGCAATACTCGATTGCCATGCCGAACACCCAGCCGGTGACCATCGCCGCCGGCAGCGCCAGCCAGGGACTGAGTCCCAGTTGCGTGACGACCAGGCTGGCATAGGCGCCGATCGTCAAAAATGCGCCATGCGCAAAATTGATGATCTTCATCACGCCGAAGATCATCAGCAGCCCCGCCGCCACCAGATACAAAATCGCGGCTGAACTCACAATATCCAAAAACAACGACATCTCTCCTCCTTATACTTGTTTGCCGGTTTGCCGCCGCGCACCGGCCAGGCCGGTGCGCGAACCTGCGTCATTACCATGCAGCCTGCACTGCTTCAATTACTGGGGCATTGCTCTCCGGGGCTGACATTCTTGAAGTTCTGGATCACCTTGACGCTACCGTCCGCCTGCACCTGGCCGAGATACATGTTCAAGGGCGCATGATGCTGTTTGGACATTTGCACGTGGCCGCGCGGACCGTCATAGGACACTTCGCTGAGCGCCAGGCGTACCTTGTCGGCCTGGGTTCCGCCGGCCTTTTCAACCGCTGCCTTGTACAGATAGATGGCTTCGTATTGCGGCACGGACAAGTCATTGGGCACCTTCAGGTCAGTGCCAAACTTCTTCGTGATGTCGCTCAGGTATTTCTTGTTTTGTGGGCTGTCGATACCAGTGACGTAGGACGCCGAGATATACAAGCCCTGGCCGTCCGCCCCCATGCTCTTGGCCGTGCCTTCATCCACGGCGAGATTGCCATACAGCATGTTCAGGCCGGTGGCGCGCAGCTGCTTGGTCAGCGACACGTTTGGTGCGCCGCCGGCGGTCGAGGTGATCAGTGCATCGGCTTTGCTGGCGCGCAGCTTGCTCAGGATCGCGGTCCAGTCGGTGCCATCCATCGGCAGATATTCCTCACCGACCACTTTGCCGCCCTGGCTTTCAATGAACTTGCGGGTGAACGCCAGCATGCCGCGACCGAAGGAATAGTCGCTGCCGACCAGGAAGAAGTTTTGTGCCTTCTTGTAGTGCATGAAGTAATCGACCACCGGCGGCACCTGCTGCTCGGGCACCCAGGCATTGACGAACAACCACGGGCTGCACGAATGTCCCTCATAGAACGAGGTGTAGATGTACGGCACCTTGCCACGGTTGACGATGGGCAGACCGGCATTGCGGGCGGCGCTGGTTTCCATCGAGATCACGACGTCGACCTTCTTTTGAAACACCAGCGAATCGAAGGCCTTTTGTGCGCCGACGGCACCGGAGCCGTCATCGGCGATTTCCAGCTGCAGCTTGCGACCGAGCACGCCGCCGGCGGCGTTGATTTCATCGACCGCCAATTGTGCTGACTGCACCACGCCTGGCGCCACCACGCTGTTGGCGCCGGACAGGCCGATTGGCACGCCGATCTTGATGGCGTCCGCCGCCAGCGCCGGGGAACCTGCCGCCAGACAGGCGACGGCAAGGGCAAGGGTATGCAGTTGCGTGTGACGTTGAATGTGCTTGAACATGATGTAACTCCCTAAGATGATTTCATTGAACGCCCTCTTGCGCATGTGACGCAAGCAGCGTTGAACATTAATTGCCTCGCCGACCGTTTGCGCCGGTCTTAAAACGAATGACTGATACCAACTACGTAGCCGTTGACGCCGGTGGCGATGTGTTCATTCCACACGTCGGCATACACGCTGGTGCGCTTCGAGAAAGCATGTACGTAACCCAGACTGGTCTTGTGGCTGCGCAGTCCGCTGTTGCGACCATGGCCGGCGCGCAGCGAATCGCTGGCATTCAGGGCATAAGTCGCGGCCAGCAGATACAGGTTTTCCGGTTTCACGTTCAATACTTTGGTATGCGCATAGCTGCCGAACACCTTGAGTCCTCCCAGCACATACGTGGCGCCCGCATAGGCAATTTCATCGTACTGGTGGTTCTTTTCGTACGACACCATTGCCGTCAACGCCCCGCCGTCATAGTTCAACGCCAGGCCCTTGTTGCGCGCACGCGCGCCCTGCGCCAGTTCCGCCTCGCCCGCAGCGGAAAAGTGGACGCCGGACCAACTCGGCGAATCGTAAAAGACGCCGTTGTTAATACGCGCAAACGTTGCAAAATTCTGTGCCGTGTCGGTTACCCCATCACTGCTGTAGCTGCCCGTCTGGTATCCCGACAACGTAGCAAAAGTCGCGCCATTGGCCCACGGTTCGAACAACCAGAGCGAATTCCACATCGGCGTCATCGCCCGGCCGAGACGCACCGTCCCGAACGTGGCGCTTTGCAGGCCGACGGTAGACTCGCCTTGCCAAAAGGTACCTGGATTGGACAAGCCACCCGTGTCGGGATTGAAACGCATCTGCAGATTGAACACGGCTTTCAGGTCCCCATCGAGTTGTTCCGTGCCTTTGAAGCCAAGCCAGTTGAAATATCCCGGCCCCATCGTCACGGCGCCGTTGCTGGTCTTGCCGATGGCGGTGTCGAGATTGCCATAGATCGTCACGTTGCTTTGTGCCTTCGTCGGCGATGCGAAGCCAGCGACCATTGCCGCCACAATTGCTGCCGGCACCATCCCTGCCGACTTTTTCTTCATGAAACTTTTCATTGTTTTCCCCATGATTGAAAATGAAAGAACTCCCTGTTCGCTACCCTTCAAACCACTTCCGTCCCCACGCATGCCACCTCGCCCCGACATTTCATTTTCCGAATGTCTGTTTCAATACTTCGGCGGCGGCGATTGTCGCGTCAGCGATGTCATAACTGCCATAGACATCGTCGCGTCGATCTTGTAAAAGCTGATTGAATTTGTTCAGGCGGCGCTGCTCGTGCGCATCGGCCAGCCGGATTTCTGCGTAGATGATTTCTTCCTGCGCGACGCTGGCGGGCCCGGCCACCGGCCAGCCGCTGCAATTGGTGATGAGACTGCGGCCAACGAACTCCTGACCGCGCTCGACGCCGACACGATCGGCACAGGCAATGAAGAGGGAATTGGCGTGCGCGGCCGCCATGGTCAGGGTGACCGCCATGGGATCGCGCGTGGCGGGCTGACTCGGCATCGGCACCCAGTTGGTGGGCACGCAAACAAGCTGCGCACCTTGCAACGCGGCAAGCCGATAAACCTCGGGAAACCAGCCGTCATAACAGATCGCCACGGCTATGCGCCCGTACGGCGTGTCGAACACCGGCACGCCGAGATTGCCGCGCGAAAAGTGAGTGTTTTCCTGGTTCCAGAGATGCAGCTTGCGATATTTTCCGATGTAGCCATCCGGCCCGATCATCACGGCGCTGTTGTAGAGCACGCCTCCTTCACGCTCAGCGATACCTGCCACGATATGCACGCCGAGACGCTGCGCCACGGCAATCCACTCCTCGCAAGAGGCCCCGTCCGGCACCTCTTCAGCCAGACCGAACGCTTCTTCAGTGCTGTTGAAGACATAGCCGGAATTGGATAGCTCCGGCAGCACGATCACCTTGGCGCCCTGGCGCGCCGCCGCCTCAATCAGCCAGATGCCCGCCGCCCGGTTGCCGGAGACGTCGCCGATATGCGGCTCCATTTGTATGCAAGCGATTTTTACTGTCTCGATTTTTTGTCCATGCCCTGCCATAGCCGCCTTTAACGCAAAAAAAAAGCCCCCGAATGCGCGCATGCGCAAAGCGGGGGCTTTATAGCCCGGTATATGTAAAGCAGCAGTACTGCTGCCACAACCGTGAATTTGAAAAAAAAAGCCTTCGATGCGCTGACGCGCAGATCGAAGGCTGTATAGCCACTATTTATGCAGCAATATTGCTGCCAAAAAACAGAGTGAAAATTTCGTAACTTCTATAGTCACAAAATTAATATGGGTTTTAGTATCGTTCCAACAAAATACCGTGTCAAGTAAATTGTATAAACTAAACGCACTCGGTTTTTTTATAAACATCGGGTGACGCAATTGACTTGCGTCACGGTTCGTAGTCCATCTCGCGCTTCTGATCGTAAGTGAAAACATGAGTGATACCCGTATAACTCTTCGTGAAGAATCGTGGGTATATCAGATAAGAAATCGGCCTCTATCCGAGAGACTTTGCAATCTCTGAAAGAAGCCCGCCTGAGAAAGAACTCATCTGCCAATTTATGTATTTCAAAAAACGATGCAACTTGATGCAGGATCCAGTGCACCAGAGTCTCAACGACCGCAATCGGCCAGAAGCAGTCTTCCATGGCGAGTCGAAGATTCACTGAAAAAAATAGCGGTTTTTGATACAGTGCCCCCCTGAACTTTCACCTGCTTGACTCTTCTACTAAAACCCATGACTGCATCGCTCAATACGATTTTGATATACGCCCGCAATCCTGCAGTTACCAGTGCTTTCTACAAAGAACATTTTGGATTTAAGACGACTGGTGAGATGCACGATGGCCTCATTGAATTGAATAGTCCCGCCGTCGGCATCAACCTCTTGGTTCATCAGGCCGCCAAATCCCTGAAATTTGGGCAGGCGGTAGTCAAACTGATGTTCAGTGTTTCCGACGTTGAATCGTTCAAGGTCGAATCTGCGAAAAGAGGTCTGGAGTTTGGCAGCATCCATCAGGCAAATGGCTATCAATTCGCTAACGCTAAAGACCCAGATGGAAACTCAGTAGCTATTTCCAGTAGAGATTATCGGCAACAAGTTAATTAGCGGATGGCAGCTTCCGGCCAGTTGCTGACATTGGGAAAACTCTAAGAAAAGGAAGGGCCAGGAGTCTAGCCCTCTGGATGACGATTACTTGCTGCGGCCGGAAATCAGGTTTACATTGATCCACGACGCCACGTCGGTAACTGCGAGGGCGCGTTGACTATTGAACGTGCCGCTCTTATCCCAAGCGACACCCCGTCCTTGAGCAAAGGCTGCACGGTACTTGCGCATCATATTGTGCGGGTCGCGGGCCAGTTCGCCCAGCAAATACTCCTCGCTCCATTCCGAACGGGTAAAGGGGCGGCCGAGGGACACTTCCAACTTGTCGGCGACCTCTCCGTAAGTCACGGTATCGCCGGCTAGATAGACAATCTCGTTCTGGATTCGAGGTTTTGCGAACATGACTTCGGCAGTTAGCGCTCCGATATCATCGGGAGTCGTCAGTGTCACAGCGGTGTCGAGGCTGCCCAGTGCATGGACTGCATGGTTTTGTAGATCAACAACGCCGAATTCGGGCTCAAACAAGTAGCTCATAAACATGCCGGTCGAAATAATCACCCACTCAGTCTGATGCTGACTACGCAAAAGCTCTCGCACGTCTAACTGTGCGTCGAAAATGTCCTGCGGACTGCCGCGTCCGATCACGTCAAAATCCACGCCGAACTGCCATGGAAAATATCTTGGGATTCGTGCCTGCAAGGCAGCGCGCGCTAACTTCATTGGCGTGTCGATTCCCGCCGCATAACCCGCGCAACCGAGTACTGTGTCATATTGTGCGAATACTACGGCGAGCTCATCAATGGAGCTCTTCACAAGATCTCCTACGACAATCTCGATCCCAAGATATCGAATCTCCGCGATATCACGTTGCTTGCCTGGTGCACTGGACTCAACGGCACTTGCGCGCAGCAGGACACTGATCTTCACACCGTCGATGCCCTTCGCGCGGTGCGCAAGACTGCGTAGCACCGGTAGGCCGAGTTCACCGGCACCGAGCACGAGAATGTTTTGAGACATGGCGTTAGGATCTGCTTGGTTCATCGTTAGCGGTACAAGCAATTGGCGGTTTTGATTAGACATGGTTGATTATTCCTGTAAGTTTGAGTGCCTGAACTGTAGCTATTTTGATGACGCGGGAAAAGTAGCCCTGGAGGTTTTCATCATGCAAAAAACGCGAACAATCTTGGGTTATAGTGCCGTTTTATCTATCGCTACTAGGGCAATGCATGGATCGCGTACAAGCAATGCAGGTATTCCTTCGCGTGGTGGAGAGCAGGAGTTTTGTCCGCGCAGCAGAGACCCTGGGCTTACCGGCGTCATCAGTCACCGGCATCATCAAGAGGCTAGAAAAACATTTGCAAACACGCCTACTCAACCGTTCCACCAGAAACCTCAGCTTGACGCCAGAGGGTGAGCGATACTTTTACCGCTGCCGCGAGATACTTGACCTGATTGACGATACGGAATCCAGTCTGCAAGGGTCTGCTGAGCGGCCGCAAGGGCGACTGAGAGTGGATATGCCTGGCGGCATTGCACATGTCGTCATCCTTTCTCAGTTGGAGAAATTCCAACAACGTTACCCCGATATCTACCTAATGATCGGCGTAAATGATCGTCAGGTGGACTTGGTCCAGGACGGCGTCGATTGCGTGATTCGTACCGGCAGCCTCCATGACTCGACGTTGGTCGCACGCCGCCTGGGCGAGTTGCGCTGGATCACCTGCGCATCACCGTCCTACTTAGACGAAAAGGGTATTCCCGAGGATCTGAAGGATCTGCAACGTCACCGGGCGGTTCACTACTTTTCCAGCACGACGCGGCGGGGAGGCGAGTTGCATTTCATGGAGGCCGGAGACAGCGTCAATGTTCCGGTTCCCGGCACGGTTGCCGTTAACGAGACTGGGTTGTACATCAAGCTGGGCCTCGACGGACTTGGCCTGTTACAGGTGGCTGAGATTTTGGTGGCGGACCATTTGCGGAACGGAGAATTAGTCGAGGTACTGGCCGGCATGCGACCGGCACCTGTGCCGGTATCTCTGGTCTACCCTCATCACCGCTTTCTCTCTCCGGCGATGCGAGCGTTCGCTGATTGGACAGCCAAGCTGTTCAGTAATGTGGGTTAAGGGGAGGAAGTCGCTGGTCAGGCCGGATGGGCTACCCAGATTGTCGGAGCGGTGTCCTAGCGAATACGGAGCTGTTCTTGATCGGGTTGCGCCACAAACGAAGCGCCGAGGTTCGCAATCGGCCAGAAACTGACGTTCGAACAAATAAATTAGCCCGCATATGCGGGCTAATTTATTTGATACATTCAGATAGCCAGGAAGGTCAACTGAAGTGTCCACGGCGCCGATCTGCGTGTCCAATCACGGAAAATACGCCCCGGATGCGGTCGAACTCTTCTTATAGTCATTAATACAAGAATAAATCCACAGAGTGCATATGGCTGACAATCCTCGTTTTACGGTGAAAATCGCTTAAGCAAATAGCGTTCGGATCCTAAGGGCGGGGCAGAACGTGAACAGAGTACAGGTTTGGTTTTCCGGCTACGCATTCTCCTGACTTGCTCTTCCGCTGCAAGCGCTCGCTCGCGATGCTGATTGGCATCTCGTAACAACATTGCTACCTCATGCCAGTAGACGGCACCGAGGTCGCCGTCTTGTAGTTCCAATTGGCGCAGCTTCTTAAAAGCGATGTCCAAATCAATATCCATAGTGTCCTCGATTGGATTGACGGCAGCTATCTTCAAGCTGGAAGTGCCTCATGCAGCCTCCTTTCTATAAATAGACGTCTAAGTTCTTAATCACGGAAAGTAGGCGTTTTATGCGCTCTTGGCTCGTTTGCACCATGTACTTTCTTTGACATTCATCGACAGAGTCTCGCGTTTCATATGGCATACCGGCGAGAACCTCTGCCGGCGACAGTTCGTTGAGTTCATCGCGTTGAACGGTCCAGAATATGTGTATCTCAGATCCTGGCTTTTCAGAAAGATGAGGCAAGACTTTTTTGATCAAGTAAGGCGCCGGCCAAATAAATTGCCATGCAGGGAAGTCGGAGATGACATCCGCGCCATGTTTTTGTATCCCATATAAGCAATGAGCTTCGAGCGCGCCTAGGACGTCACCATTGCTTCCGTGATTCTGCATACGCAAAATTAACTCGCTAACAGCCCATCTTGAAACAGGAAGTGTAGTGCGCACCTCTGGCGCTACATATGGGATGTTCATAGGAAAACCACGCTAATAAATGCCTGTTTCAGGTGCGGACCCAAGTGCCTATGTAAATGAAATGTATTGGGTCAAGGTCGGAGCTTTGGGCTGAACTGGGCACTGATTAATCTTCGACTTTCCAGTTACCGTCAACTGGGACGAGTGTTTTAGTGACCTCAACTGTGACGCTCTTCAGCAAGCTTTTGACTTCAGGAAAGGCATCCTGAATTTTCTTATTGGATGTCCAGCCGGCCACGCCATCAGTACGAACGATGTACTTGACCTCGGCCGTTTTCCTACCGTCCTTACCCTCAGTTTCTGTGATTGATTCGACCTTATCCAAGACGAACTTACCGTAGCAGAACTCAGGTCGATTCACATCAATCCATGCCCCCATCGCGTAGGCTTCACGAGGTTTCGTACCGAAAAACTTGTTCCCAAGATCCGTGATCGTGAAGCGCACCACCGACATTTGAGCACCAAAGTTCCCGCCGGCGCTGACGCTCGTCGAATTGCGACCCACTAAGCCCGCATTTTCCAATGCGCTTAGTTGTGCGGGTAAGCCATCGTTCATGATCTCCATAATGGAAGGATTTAGGTCTCGAGGACTGATATCGACCGGGAACTGACCGACATAGAGACAAAGATCGCCGCGTTTTGCGTAGTACTGATCCAAAGTCAGCTTTGCAGTATCGTCGGATGGTTTGCCGTCTTTTTTGCAAGCAGTGACCGCAAGTAAGCAAACGGTGCACATTAGTAGGCGACACATTATGTTTTTCATCATGCTCTGGTGGTGAGTTATTAGGCTCGTCAATTGTTGATTGGGCGGCCGCAGACTAAGTCCGCTCGCAGTTGGAGTAATTTCCAGCCTCACAGGTCTTGCTCCCTACCGTCTGCGTCCCGAAAATCGCTTATGGAGCTGGTAGGCGATAAACCCCCAGAAGGCTAACGAGCCTAAGCCAATAAATACCTCGGTAATGTCCCGACTTTTAAATAACTGAGCGATGAAGCCTATGCCGAAGATAGCGCCGGCCACTAAAGCCACTAGCCAGCCAAAGATCGTCAATTGCCCTCCAGACTGATACATGACGCCGCCGCAAAACGGGCAGAGATGCTGTGTTGCCATGTATCGGAGGGCGTCAAAGGCCGGGCGGTAGTGCCATAGCTTGGGAACGCAATTCTTCTCACAATGCGGGCATTGGGTCTTATCCATTTTTCTTGGTCACTTTCCTAGGGCGTATGAGCATGTGTTGAGGCGTACCTATTGCTTGCTCAGGTGATGCTCGAGATCTCTTGATAGTGTCTGCTTCAATGCCTTAGCCCATCTGGCGAATTCATCAATCGGCTGTACGGATTCACTTTGTTCTTCCGATTGGCCTCGAGACCGGATCAGCCGCCATTGGACGAACAGACTTCCATCTACCGCCATGTAGATGAATTTCACTTTTCTAGTGACACCGCCATGTCCAATGTAGATGGAAAATGGCCGAATGTCGCTTTTCTTCATTTTTTCATTCCTCAATGCTTGCTGAGTCCAGCGCCGTACCTTCAGCTAAAAAAACCTCTATCTCTTCCATAAGCCCCGAATAATAAGCGATTCAGGCCTCTTATGGACGAAAATACTAAGTAACTCTTAGTACACAGTCAAGAACTTATTAAGAGACTCTTAGTATGAAATCTCCTACTAAGAGTCCGTCAATATTCTCGAAGCGCCTTAAGCAGGCCAGAAAACGTGCTGAGCTTTCGCAGTTTCAGCTGGGAGTGTTGGCTGGAATTGATGAGTTTACGGCAAGCGCCAGAATGAATCAGTATGAAAAAGGAGTGCATGAACCAGATTTTGGTTTAGTTATTCGTATTGCATCTGCACTCAAAATTCCAGTTAGCTATTTATTCGAGCCTAACGACCGCTTAGCGAAATTAATTCTGCTAGCGGGTGACTTAAGCCTGAAGGATTTACGGCAGACTATCTTAGCCGTAGAGAAGCTGGCATCAGAAAAATCCTAAAAATGGATGATTGATCGCCTAGCAACTTCTAAAAATTGGATCTGATGGGTGCGTCAAATAATAGAGTCAGATTTCGACTCAATCACATCCAGAATCTACCATCGCCTGCAGTAAGACTGCGCCAAATCGAAGATTTCCCCCATCGTGCAGTCGAACTTGAAAGAAAATCAAAGTGTACAAATATTATTGTATATAACAAATAAAAAATCCCATGTAACCCGCGGAGACACTCACTTGCATCATAAATATTATATGTTTTACCCGGCATAGTTGCTGGAGGGTTTTTTATTGCCCGTCCGGCATTGTTTCGAATCGATAAGGAACGGCGTCGCGCGTCGCAGGTCCAAACCCTGGACGATGCGCCCGATCCGCCCGGGCGCCTCTTATTCGAACAACAACAGGAGAATGCTCATGAAATTCCGCACAACTTTTATGATCGTGGTGCTGGCGCTGGTCGCCATCTTCGCCGCCGTCAACTGGCAAGCCTTCCTCGCGCCGACGCCGCTGACGCTGGTGTTTACCGACTTCCAGGCGCCGCTGGGCCTGGTGATGCTGGGCGTGGTGGTGGTCCTCACTGCAGCGTTCCTGCTGTACGTGATGGCGCTGCAAACCAGCGCGCTGTTCGAAGCGCGCCGGCTGACCAAGCAGCTTGATACGCAGCGCGAGCTGGCCGACCAGGCCGAAAAATCGCGCTTCATCGAATTGCGCGGTTACCTGCAAAGCGAATTGCAGCAGCTGCAACAACGCCAGAACGCCCATCTGAGCGCGCTGACCAACAAGATCGAATCGGTGCAGCAAGATATCCAGCAACGCGGCCAGTTGACAGAAAACGCGGTGGCGGCACAGATCGGCGAACTGGATGATCGCCTGCAACGCCTGGGCGTCGGTACGACGGCAGTAGTCGGGAGCACCGTCTGACGCTGCCGCAAAAGCCTTCAATAAAAATGCCCCGAGTCGCAATGACCCGGGGCATTTTTTATTTCCCGCAGATGGCGTGAATTGCTTTTATTGCACGCCGTAACGCGTGCGGTAAGCCGCCACGGCATCCTTGTACTGCGACAGCTGTGCATCGGCGCCGGCCTGCCCCAGGTATTGCAGCAGATCGTTGAGGTTGCCGATCGAGATCACCGGCATGTCGTAGGCCTTGCCCACTTCTTGCACCGCCGACAGCGCCGACAGGGCGTCGTCCTTGCCCGAACGTTCCATGCGGTCGAGCGCGATCAGGACCGCGCAAGGGGTGGCGCCGGCAGCGCGGATCATGTCCACCGATTCGCGCACCGAGGTGCCGGCCGAAATCACGTCGTCAATGATCACCACCCGGCCCTGCAGCTTGGCGCCGACGATGGTGCCGCCTTCGCCGTGGTCCTTGGCTTCCTTGCGGTTGTAGGCGAACGGCACGTTGCGACCCTGGCCAGCCAGTGCGACGGCGGTGGCCGAGGCCAGCGTGATGCCCTTGTAGGCGGGGCCGAACAGCATGTCGTATTGCAGGCCGGACTCCTGCAGGGTCTGGGCGTAGAACTGCGCCACTTTGGCCAGCGCCGCGCCTTCGTTGAACAGCCCGGCATTAAAGAAGTAAGGCGAAGTGCGGCCGGCCTTGGTGACGAACTCGCCAAAGCGCAATACGCCTGCGGACACGGCAAACTCAATGAATTCTTGTCGTAAGTTGCTCAAAATACATTCCTGGAAAATGATATGCAAACCGGCTCTGCGGGGAAGAAGCGCTTCAAATGCATGCAGCGGCCTGCAAAACCCACATTTTAAATGAATCAGGTATGCTACGCGCCTGACTTTTACGTGAGTTTCTCCATGCCAAAAATCGTCTCCGCCAATCTCAACGGCATCCGCTCCGCCGCCAAAAAGGGTTTCTTCGAATGGATGGCCAAGGAATCCGCCGACTTCATCTGCGTGCAGGAACTGAAGGCGCAGGAAGCCGACATGTCGCCGGAGTTCCTCGCCCCGGAAGGCTACGTCGGCCATTTCCACTATGCCGTGAAAAAAGGCTACTCGGGCGTGGGCGTCTACAGCAAGCGCACCCCGAATGCGGTGCGCATCGGCTTCGGCGTGCAAGAGTTCGACGATGAAGGCCGCTACGTGGAATGCGACTTCGGCGACCTCACCGTGATCTCGCTGTACTGCCCCTCCGGCTCGTCGAGCGAAGAGCGCCAGCAAGCCAAGTTCCGTTTCATGGAGGTGTTCCTGCCGCATTTGCAGGAACTCAAGAACAGCGGCCGCGAGATCGTGATCTGCGGTGACTGGAACATCGCGCACAAGGAAATCGATCTCAAGAACTGGAAGAGCAACCAGAAGAACTCGGGCTTCCTGCCGGAAGAGCGCGCCTGGCTGACGCGCGTGTTCGACGAACTAGGCTTGGTCGACGTCTACCGCACCATCCATCCGGAAACCACCGGCGACGCCTACACTTGGTGGAGCAATCGCGGCCAGGCCTGGGCCAACAACGTGGGTTGGCGCATCGACTATCACATCGCCACCGCCGGCATCGCCAAGAAGGCCAAGACGGCGGCGATCTACAAGACCGCGCGCTTCTCGGACCATTCTCCGCTGACGATCGATTACAAGCAGTGAACCCGGCTCCGGCATGAACGTTTGCGTTCACAACGGTCGTAAAAAAGCCCTCGTCGCCGAGGGCTTTTTTGTGCGCCGATGTTTGATCAAGCGGCGGCGGTCTTCTTGGGCGCGGCCTTTTTCACGGCCGGCTTTTTAGCCGCAGGTTTCTTGGCGGCTGGCTTCTTCGCAGCTGCTGCCGGCTTGGCCTTCGCCTTGGTCGCGGTTGCAGCGTCGTCGCCCTCTGCTTCTGCCGCAGCCGCCTTGCCCTTGGCCGGCGCCTTGGCTTTGCGCTCCTCGAACTCGAAGCTGATCTTGCCGTCCTTGCCGCGCGACAGGAAGGCCTTGAACGGACGGCGCGTGCGTTGCGAGATGAAGCCCGGCAGCAAGTCGGTCTTGCCTTCGTTGAGCAGCTTGGCCATCTGCTCCGGCAGAATCTCCTGCTGCAGGATGATGCGGCCGCTGCGGAAATCGCAGGCCTTCGGTTTCGCGACCTGCTTTTCGCAGACGTAGGCCAGACCCATTTCGTACACGCCGCTGCCGCATTTCGGGCAAGGGCCGAGCGGGGTCTGCTCGCTGAAGTCGACCGGTTCGCCGCCTTCGTCGTCATTCTGGCCGAAGTCGAATTCCAGCTTGAAGTTCTTGATTTCTTCGTCGCGCGAGATCTTCAGGATCGCTGCAAACGGACGGCCCATCTTGGAGCGGAAACCTTGCAGGGGGCCGATGGTGCGATTGGCCAGCAATTCTTCCACTTCAGGGATTTCAAACTGACGCCCGGCGGGCGTCTTGCTCATCGAGAATTCGCACTTGGTGCAGGCGAAGCGACGATAGTTTTCCTTCACCACGCTGCCGCAATTCGGGCACGGCGTCTTCAACGTCGCGTAGTCGCCGGGAATGGTGTCGTTGTCGTATTCCTTGGCGCGCTTGACGATGATTTGCGTCATCTGCGCAATCTCGCGCATGAACTCTTCACGGCTGATCTTGCCGCGTTCCATCTGCGCCAGCTTCTGTTCCCACTCGCCGGTCAGTTCAGGTTCGGTCAGTTCGTCCACGCCGAGGCCGTGCAACAGCGTCATGAGCTGGAACGCCTTGGCGGTCGGCATCATTTCGCGGCCTTCGCGCAGCAGGTATTTTTCGTTGATCAAGCCTTCGATGATGGCCGCACGCGTGGCTGGCGTGCCGAGCCCCTTGCCGGCCATCGCTTCGCGCAGCTCGTCGGAGTCGATCAGCTTGCCGGCACCTTCCATGGCCGACAGCAACGTCGCTTCGGTGTAGCGTGCTGGCGGCTTGGTGACCAGGCCGTTGGCGGTGATCTTGTCGGTCTTGACCTTTTCGTCCTTGGCAACGGCGACCAGCGTGCCGCTGTTTTCGTCTTTCTCGTCGACCACGTCCTTGCCGTAGATCGCCAGCCAGCCGGGGTTGGTCATGACCTTGCCCTCAGTCTTGAACTGATGACCGGAGACTTCGGTGAAGCGCGTCGTGACCTGGAATTCCGCGGCCGGGAAGAACACCGCCATGAAGCGGCGCGTCACCAGGTCGTACAGCTTCTGTTCCGGTTCGGACAGATTCTTCGGTGCTTGCGTGGTCGGAATGATCGCAAAGTGATCGCTGATCTTGGCGTTGTCGAAGATGCGCTTGTTCGGCTTGACCCAGCCCTGCTTGAGTATCTGCTTCGAGAACTGATGATAATTGTTGCTCTCGGACAGGGTGTCCAGCGTGTCCTTGACGGTCTGCACGTAATCTTCCGGCAGATGGCGCGAATCGGTACGCGGATAGGTCAGCACTTTGTGCTTTTCGTACAGAGCCTGGGCCAGGCCGAGGGTGTTCTTGGCAGAGAAACCGAAGCGCGAGTTGGCTTCGCGTTGCAGACTGGTCAGGTCGAACAGGCCGGGCGCCATTTGCGTGGTCGGCTTGGATTCTTCGGTGACGTTGCCGATCTTGCCGCGGCAGGCGGCCACGATCGATTCGGCGGCAGCCTTGCTCCACAGGCGTTCGGGGCGCTTCTCCGGATCGTTCTCGTCTTTCTTGTGCTGCTTGTCGAGCCAGCGGCCTTCGTAGATGCCGGCGGCGCAGACGAAGTCGGCGCGTACTTCCCAGAAATCGCGGGAGACGAACTTCTTGATCTTCTCTTCACGCTCGACCACGATCGACAAGGTCGGCGTTTGCACGCGACCGACGGTGGTCAGATAAAAACCGCCTTCTTTCGAATTGAACGCGGTCATGGCGCGCGTGCCGTTGATGCCGATCAGCCAGTCCGCTTCGCTGCGGCAACGGGCGGCATCGGCCAGCGGCAGCATCTCTTCATCCTTGCGCAGGTTGGCGAAGCCGTCGCGGATCGCACCCGGCGTCATCGACTGCAGCCACAGGCGCTGTACCGGCTGCTTGGCTTTGGTGTATTGCGCGATCAGGCGGAAAATCAGTTCGCCTTCACGCCCGGCATCGCAGGCGTTGATCAGGCCGGTGACGTCCTTGCGCTTGATCAGCTTGTTCAGCGCCTTGAGGCGCGACTCGGTCTTGGCGATCGGGTTGAGCGCAAAGTGCGGCGGAATCATCGGTAAATGGGTAAAGGTCCACTTGCCGCGCTTGACGTCGTATTCCTCGGGCACCGCGATTTCCAGCAGGTGACCGACGGCGGAGGACAGTACGTATTCGTCGGATTCGAAATACTCATCGTGCTTGGTAAAGCCGCCGAGCGTCTTCGCGATGTCGTTCGCGACAGAGGGCTTCTCGGCAATGATGAGGGTCTTGCTCATAAATGTGGTCTCAAAAGAGGATGCAAAGGGGTCGTAGGCTGCTGCCCGGCCGCGCCAAAATGTGGCGCTGAAGCGCAATTTCTATTGCATATTGGCAATATGCTTTTTATATAGTAGCTAATATTTGAGCAGTGCGGGGGAATGATAAGCGCGTTGCAGAACAAACGGCAAGCGCCGCAGTGAGGCCGTGGTTCCCCGGGGACGAGCAGGTTTTGGACAATCTGCAGGCGAATCCGCAAAAAACAAGCGCGATCCGAGGCGGCGCTGTACATCCGCCAATGTGCTTTGCAACCGGCGCATGAAGCGCCCGCACCATGAAAAACAGCGCCGCAATGGACGCTGTCTTTTTGTTGCATTCAATGCAAGGCGAGAAAAGACTCAATGCAACAGCCGCGGTTCGGCGTCGTCTTCGTCCAAGAACAGCTCGTCGAACATCAGACCGTCCGGTTCCTTGCCCTGACTCCACAAGACCATCAGCACGATGACCTTGAGCTTCTCCAGCGACACCGGCGCATCGCCGATCGCGAGAGCGCGTTCGATAACGATTTCGCGCTGCACGGCGTTGAGCATCTTGGCGGATTCGAGGAACTGGATGAAGCCGACAGCTTCGGTGCCGAGCACATCCATCTCTTGCTGGGCGTAAATGCGGATACCGAAGGAGAAGGCGGTTTGCTGCGGATATTGATCAGCGAACTCGTGATTGGCTTCTTCCAGATCGGTGAGCCAACCGAGCGCCCTGGTAATTTCCTCGTCCTCAAAACCAATGGCGGTCAATTTCTTGACCAAGGCCGCTGGTTCAGGGCAGGCATCAGGGCGATAATAGGTTTCGTACAGATAAACAAGGACGTCAAACATGGCTCTACTCTATCGCGAAGGTTGACACAACACAAGTCTACGAATCCAGTATGGCAGGATTTTGAGATTTGCGCAGAATATCTTGTGAGTTGTTGTCTGACCGTTATCTGATTGTGCGAGTCATTATTTGACGTCGGTTTTTGGCGCCGATGTCAGCGCGATTTATCCGCTTCAATTCACGCGCCGGTAGCGTCCTCCCGGCAGGCATTCCACCGCCCCGTCGAGCTCCAGCGTGAGCAATCGTTCGCTCAACGCAGCCGCGTCGAGACCGCTGCGCATGCTGAGCGCATCCGCATCGACCGGATCAAAACCCATGGCGCCGAGCAAGTCGTCGGCGTGCTTGTCTGCAGATGTAATGGCGGGCGCCGGTGACTGCCGCGCGAGCAGCGGCAGCTTGCCGAGTTCTTCGAGGATGTCCTGCTCCGACTCGACCAGTTTGGCGCCCTGCTTGATCAGTTGATGACATCCTTTGGACAACGGCGAATGAATCGAACCGGGAATCGCAAACACGTCGCGGCCCTGCTCGGCCGCCGTGCGCGCCGTGATCAGCGAACCCGATTGCGCCGCCGCCTCGACGACCAGCACCGCACGCGCCAGTCCGGAAATGATGCGATTGCGACGCGGGAAATTGGCCGCCACCGGCGGCATGCCGAGCGGATATTCACTGACGATGCAACCCTCGTCCGCCAGGCGTTGCGCCAACCCGCGATTGCGCATCGGATAGACGATGTCGATGCCGGTGCCGATCACCGCGACGCTGGAACCTCTGCCGCGCAGGCCGCCGTGATGCGCGGCCGCGTCGATGCCCAGCGCCAGCCCCGACACCACCGTCAACGCGGCATGGCTGGCCGCTTCGGAAAATCGCTCGGCGTTCTGTACGCCCTGCACCGTGGCGTTGCGGCTGCCGACCACGGCGAGCGACGTCGCCGACAACAGTTCGCTGCGGCCTTTTATATAGAGCAGGATCGGCGGGTCTGCAATATTCAGCAAGGCTTGCGGATAATCGGCATCGGCCAGCGTGAGAATGCGATTGCCCGGTTGAGCGGCCCAGTCCAGCGTCAGTTCAAGCCGGTTCTGCATCATCGCGGTCGGCGCTTGCAGCAACGCCCGTGCGATGCGTTCCGGCGCGACCGCACGCAGCTCGTCGAAGCCGGCGCTGAAAATGTCTCCCGGCAGGCCGAAGGTGGACAGCAATCTGCGCGCCATGTCGACGCCGACGCCATCGGTTTGCATGAAGCGGATCCAGTCACGCAGCTCGGCTGCGTCATTGAGATTGGCAATGGTCAATGTGGTGTGTATTCCGTTGATGGCGCGAGCGCCTTGTCCCCTACCTGCAGCGCTTCGACGGAGCTGGTGATGAGCCCGTACGAAACGCGGTCGTAGACGCGAAAGATCAGCAAGCGGCCGCTCTCATTTTCCGGCGGCCCTGATGCTTGCTGCTGCGCATTTTTTGCGGCCGCACGCTGCGGCTCCGGTGTTGCGTACAACGCCAGCGACATGCCTGCGGCGACGTTGTCGCGTCCGCCTTTGTTGATGCCCACTACCTGATTCTGCGCCGCATGCACAACGCCGCCGGCTATGGAGATAATCCGTGCATCCACCGTCGCGCCGGATCGGATGGCGATGGAATTTGCAACTGGTGCGGCATCCCGGATCAGCAAGTCGCCCGGCGTAATTTCCTGTGTCGATGATGTGATGATGAAACTGTGCGCGCCGCCTGCGCCTTCACGTTGCAGCAGGGTTTTGCCGAGCGGGATGACTTCATCGCCAAGATGCTCGCCGCTCAGCGGATCGCGCAGTTTCAGCGACGGCCGCACGATGCGGAATTCGGCGACTCCGTGAAGATCGCCTTCCACGACGATGCGGTCGCCCTTGCCCATCAGTGCTCGCCGGTCGGGCGTTGCAACGATGCGCGGGGCTTGCGCCAGTTGCACGGTGTCGATCAGCAGCGGCGCCACGGGAACAGGGTGTCGCACACCCTGCGCGATCTGCGGCAACACGCTTGGGCGCACCGCGGGCGTCAGCCACACGACTGTTTCATCGTCCTCCGAAAGCGTGACCGCGACCGCCCCGGACAGGCCCGGCGAGAGGAGGAGTACGGCGGCTATGATAAAATTTTTCAAAAATCGCGCCCAAAAAGCGACGAATCGCGGCAAATCAGAGGAATCGGTCTACACGACAATGTTGACACAAAGACAACAAACACTGATTCTGCCGACAATTCCTTGAACTGGCAAGAACAACCCTCAGCTATCGCTGTAGAGCGCAGATAGCGCAGTGAGCAGAAAAGTATGGCCTTATTGAATATCCTCCGTTACCCGGACCCCCGCCTGCACAAGGTCGCCAAGCCCGTCACCGTATTCGACGAGCGGCTGAAGAAACTCGTCGCCGATATGGCTGAAACGATGTACGACGCGCCCGGCGTTGGCCTGGCGGCAACTCAGATCGACGTGCATGAGCAGGTGCTCGTGATCGACGTGTCCGACACCAACAACGAACTGCGCGTGTTCATCAATCCGGAAATTACCTGGGCCAGCGACGAGAAGCAGGTCTACGACGAAGGCTGCCTGTCGGTGCCGGGAATTTACGACGGCGTCGAGCGTCCGGCACGCGTCAAGGCGCGCGCCTTCGACGCGGACGGCAAGGAGTTCGAGGTGGAAGCCGACGGCCTGCTGGCAGTCTGCATCCAGCATGAAATGGATCACCTCAAGGGCAAGGTCTTCGTGGAATATCTGTCGCCGCTCAAGCGCAATCGCATCAAGACCAAGATGCTCAAGGAAGAGCGCGAACTGAAGCGCGGATAAGGATTCGGGTCTTCACCCGAGCGTCAGCGCATCATCAAAACGGCCCGCAGATTGCGGGCCGTTTTTGATTGCATCAGGAGGCGACGCTGAAGCGGAAAATCCCGTCCTCGCCGAGCCGTCTTTGCAGCACGCCGTCGAACCACAATTTGTGCAAATGCGCCACCGCCTCGCCCAGCGCGAAACTGAGCTGATGCGTATCCAGCGGACGCTTGAACATCACCGGCAAGATCTCGACCGCCGTCTTTGGCGTGGCGCATGCCTCCAGCACTTCCGCCAGGCGCGCGCGGTGATGATCGTTGAGTTGCGTGATGCGCGTATGCAAGCCGCGGAACGGCTTGCCGTGCGACGGCAGCACCAGCGTGTCGTCGGCGAGGCCGGTATATTTTTTCAATGAATCGAGATATTGCTGCACCGGATTGGCTTCCGGCTCGATGGCGAATACCGACACGTTGGTCGAGATGCGCGGCAACACCATGTCGCCGGAAATCAGCAGGCGCGCCTCGTCGGCGTACAGCGAAACATGTTCCGGCGAATGGCCGAAGCCGGTGATCACGCGCCAGTCGCGTGCGCCGATGCGCACCGTGTGCTGGTCCTGCATACGGGTGTATGCCAGCGGCACGCTCGGCACCAGGTTCTGGTAATAGTTGTTGCGACCGGACAGCTTGGCGATCAACTCTTCATCGACCAAGCCGTGGCGGCGGAAATGCGGCGCCGCCGACGTGCCGTCCGCACCCGGCAAGCCGGCCGACATCAGCCGCGCAAAACCATATTCGCCGGTGCTCATCCACAGCGGCGCATTCCAGCGCCGGCACAGCCAGTCCGCCAGGCCGACGTGGTCGGGATGGCAATGCGTGGCCAGCACGCGGATGATCGGCAAGCCGCGCAATTGCGTGGCGAAAATGCTTTCCCAGCTTTCCTTCGTGGCGTCGGTGGCGATGCCGCAATCGACCGCAGTCCAGCCGCGCACGCGTCCGGGCGGCGTTTCGATCTCGTCTTCCAGCAGCCACAGGTTGATGTGGTCCAGCGCGAACGGCAAGCCCATGCGCAGCCACAATATGCCGGGCGCGACTTCCAGGGTGGCGCCCACGGCGGGCAAGGTGTCGCCGAAGGCGTATTCAAGCTGGGATTCAAGAGCGTTCATGGGGTCCTGACTGTGATCGGAAGATTGCCCGGCGTTATCAAACTGGCAAAACACGAAGAAATATTTTCATTTTTTGCAGACAAGCCTACAATATACTTTACGTTAACGTAAAGTGCCACGACCGATCCAGAAACCGCAACGCGTCATCCCAAAGAGATCATGCCGACCTACACCATTACCGAGCTGGCCAAGGAATTCGACATCACGCCGCGCGCGATCCGGTTTTATGAAGACCAGGGCCTCCTGAGCCCGAAGCGCGAAGGCAGCGGCGGTCGCAACCGGGTCTATGCCGCGCGCGAACGCACCCGCCTCAAGCTCACGCTGCGCGGCAAGCGTCTCGGCCTGACCCTCTCGGAGATCAAGAACCTGGTTGACATGTACGAGTCGCCCAAGGATACCGAAGCACAACTGCAGCGCTTCCTCGGCGTGCTCGCGCAACATCGCGAAAAGCTGGAACGCCAGCGCGAAGACCTCGAGGTGACGCTGGAAGAAATCGCAGCGCACGAAGCCGAATGCCTGCACTTGCTGGAAACCGACCTGCCGCTCAAAGCGCCGGCAAAACGCAGCGCCCGCACCGCCGCCGCACGAAAATCCGCCTGACCCCATGAATACGCATTGCCCATTATTTAGGCATAATTCGCAATTGAATTGACGTTAACGTAAAGCGCCACGTACCGCATCCAAACCATAACGACATTATCCAAACGAGGAGACACAACATGATCCATCTGCCAGGTTTGACCTTCGATCACGGTGAAGACATTGCCGCATTGCGCGAGAGCGTAGCCGCATTCGCCCAGGCTGAAATCGCCCCGCGCGCAGCGGAAATCGATCGCAGCGACCAGTTCCCGATGGACTTGTGGAAGAAGATGGGCGACCTCGGCGTGCTCGGCATCACCGCCGACGAAGAATACGGCGGCGCCGCCATGGGTTATCTCGCGCACATCGTCGCACTGGAAGAAATCTCGCGCGCCTCGGCCTCGGTCGGCCTGTCCTACGGCGCGCACTCGAACCTGTGCGTCAACCAGATCAAGCGCAACGGCAGCACCGAGCAAAAGAACAAGTATTTGCCGAAGCTGATCTCCGGCGACTTCATCGGCGCGCTCGCCATGTCGGAACCCAACGCCGGCTCCGACGTCGTCAGCATGAAGCTGCGCGCCGACAAGAAAGGCGACCGCTACGTATTGAACGGCAGCAAGATGTGGATCACCAACGGCCCCGACGCCGACGTGCTGGTGGTGTACGCCAAGACCGACCTGGAAGCCGGCGCGCGCGGCATGACCGCCTTCCTGGTGGAAAAGGGTTTCAAGGGATTCTCGGTCGCGCAAAAACTCGACAAGCTCGGCATGCGCGGCTCACACACCGGCGAACTGGTGTTCCAGGACTGCGAAGTGCCGGCCGAAAACGTGCTGGGCGGCATCGGTCGCGGCGTCAACGTGCTGATGTCCGGTCTCGACTTCGAACGCACGGTGCTGTCCGGCGGACCGCTCGGCATCATGCAAGCCTGTATGGACGTCGTCGTGCCCTACGTGCATGACCGCAAGCAGTTCGGCCAGTCGATTGGCGAGTTCCAACTGATGCAGGGCAAGATCGCCGACATGTATTCGACCATGATGGCCTGCAAGGCCTACGTCTATGCCGTCGGCCAGGCCTGCGATCGCGCCAAGACGCCGGACGCGGTGCGCGCGCTGCGCAAGGACGCCGCCGGCGCCATCCTCTACTCAGCAGAAAAAGCCACCTGGATGGCCGGCGAAGCGATTCAGGCGCTGGGCGGCAACGGCTACATCAACGAATACCCGGTGGGCCGCCTGTGGCGCGACGCCAAACTCTACGAAATCGGCGCCGGCACCAGTGAAATCCGCCGCATGTTGATCGGCCGCGAACTGTTTGCCGAGACCATGTAAGCTTTTTTTGACTCATCCATTCCAGCAGGAGAAGAACATGCAAGACCGTATTGAAGACCGCATTGAAGATCCCATCGTTATCGTCGGCGCCGCGCGCACTCCCATGGGGGCCTTCCAGGGCGAGTTGTCGGCGCTGACCGCCGGCGATCTCGGCGCCGCCGCCATCAAGGCCGCGCTGGAACGCGCCGGCGTCGCGCCGGACCAGGTGCAGGATGTGTTGTTCGGCAACTGCCTGATGGCGGGACAAGGCCAGGCGCCTGCGCGCCAGGCGGCGATCAAGGCCGGCATCCCCGTCTCGGCCGGGGCCGTGACCTTGTCGAAGATGTGCGGCTCGGCCATGCAGGCCACCATGTTCGGCTTCGACTCCATCCTCACCGGCACCAATGACGTGGTCGTCGCCGGCGGCATGGAATCGATGACCAACGCTCCCTACCTGATCCCGAAAGCACGCGGCGGTTATCGCATCGGCCACGGCATGATCTACGATCACATGATGCTCGACGGCCTCGAAGACGCTTATGACAAAGGCCGTGCGATGGGCACTTTCGGCGAAGACTGCGCGGCGAAATATCACTTCACGCGCGAAGACCAGGATGCGTTCGCGATCGCCTCGGTCAAGCGCGCGCAGCAAGCCACCGCCGACGGCTCGTTCAAATGGGAAATCGCGCCCGTCACCGTGGCCACGCGCGCCGGCGACGTCGTGGTCGACACCGACGAAGGTCCGCGCAAGGCCAAGATCGAAAAGATCCCGACGCTGAAAGCCGCCTTCAAGAAAGACGGCACCATCACCGCTGCCTCGTCGTCCTCCATCAACGATGGCGCCGCCGCGCTGGTGCTGATGCGCGCATCGACCGCGAAAAAACTCGGCAGCACGCCGATCGCCCGCATCGTGGGCCATGCGCGCCACTCGCAGGAACCGAACTGGTTCACCACCGCGCCGATCGGCGCCATCAACAACCTGTACAAGAAAATCGGCTGGAGCACCGCCGACGTCGATCTGTTTGAAATCAACGAGGCCTTTGCCGCCGTGCCGATGGCCGCCATGAAGGAACTCGGCATCCCCCACGACAAGGTCAATATCCACGGCGGCGCCTGTGCGCTGGGCCATCCTATCGGCGCCTCCGGTGCGCGCATCATCGTCACGCTGATCGGCGCATTGAAGAAAACCGGCGGCAAGCGCGGCGTCGCTTCCCTGTGCATCGGCGGCGGCGAAGGCACGGCGCTGGCGATTGAATTGCTGTAACTCACTCCGGGACCAACAATGAGCGATCAAAAAACACCCGTCGATTTCTACTTCGACTTCAGCTCGCCGTACGGTTATTTCGCCTCCCTGGAGATCGAAAAACTGGCGGCGAAATATGGCCGTACGGTCAACTGGCGCGCCATCCTGCTCGGCCCGGTGTTCAAGACCATGAACATCGCGCCGATCGCCAACGTGCCGTTGAAAGGCGACTATGCGCGCCACGACATGGAGCGCAGCGCGCGCTTCCACAACATCCTGTTCCGCCATCCCGACGTCATGCCGATCGCCACGCAACATGCGGCGCGCGCAATATTGTGGGTGCAGCAAAACGAAGCGGCCAAAGCAATCAACCTGATCCATGCCTTCTACAGCGCCTACTTCACCGAAAACATCGACATCAGCAAACTCGAGACCGTCGTGCGCATCGCCGGCGATAACGGCATCGACATCGGCAAGCTGACGGCGGCGCTCAATGACGACGCCGTCAAGGACGCGCTGAAAACGGAAGTCGCCGCCTCCATCGAACGCGGCGTGTTCGGCTCGCCGTTCGTGATCGTCGACGGCGAATCGTTCTGGGGCTTCGACCGCTTCGACCAGCTCGAAGCATTCCTGAAGAACGGCAAAATCTGATGGCTGGAAAGGCAGACAAACAAGCCTGTCCTTGCGGCAAAGGCGTCTACGGCGCCTGCTGCGGGCGCTTCATTGCAGGTGAAGCGGTGCCGGCGACGGCGGAGCAATTGATGCGCTCGCGCTATACGGCGTTCTCGTTGCGCGAGGAAGAATATCTGCGCGCGACCTGGCATCCCGACACGCTGCCGGACGAGCCGATCACCGCCGAGAGCGACGTCAAATGGATAGGGCTCGACGTGATCAAGCACAAACATGTGAAAGACACCGATGAAGCCACGGTGGAATTCGTCGCCCGCTTCAAGGTCGGCGGCCGCGGACATCGTTTGCATGAAGTCAGCAGTTTTGTACGCCAGCCGGACGCCGCCGGCGTGGCGCGCTGGTATTACGTCGACGGCGCCTTTCCCGACGACGAATAAGAATATATTGAGACAAAGGGATCACCATGCCGCAACTCGACAGCAAACTGAATACGCGCAGTGAAGATTTCCAGAGCAATATGGCGGCGATGCAAGTCATCGTCGACGATCTGAAAGAGAAAATCGCCGTCATCGCGCAAGGCGGCGGCGAGGCCGCACGCAACAAACATCTGGCGCGCGGCAAACTGCTGCCGCGCGACCGCGTGCAGATGCTGCTCGATCCGGGCACGCCTTTCCTCGAGTTCTCGCAACTGGCCGCCTACGCCATGTATCAGGAGAAGGAAGGCAAGGATGCGGCGCCCTCCGCCGGCATCATCACCGGCATCGGCCGCGTCGCCGGCCAGGAATGCGTGATCGTCTGCAACGATGCCACCGTCAAGGGCGGCACCTACTATCCGATGACCGCCAAGAAGCATTTGCGCGCGCAGGAGATCGCCGAGTTCAACCACCTGCCCTGCATCTACCTGGTCGACAGCGGCGGCGCCAACTTGCCGAACCAGGACGAGGTATTTCCCGACCGCGATCACTTCGGCCGCATCTTCTTCAACCAGGCCAACCTGTCGGCCAAAGGCATCCCGCAGATCGCGGTGGTGATGGGTTCCTGCACCGCCGGCGGCGCGTATGTGCCGGCGATGAGCGACGAATCCATCATCGTCAAGGACCAGGGCACCATCTTCCTGGCCGGTCCGCCGCTGGTGAAAGCGGCCACCGGCGAAGTCGTCACGGCGGAAGATCTGGGCGGCGGCGACGTCCACACGCGCCTGTCGGGCGTGGTCGATCACCTGGCGCAAAACGACCTGCATGCGCTGTCGATTGCGCGCAGCATCGTCGGCAACCTCAATCGCACCAAGCCGCAGCAGCTGGCCATGCGCGAAATCCGTGAGCCGAAGTATCCGGCGCGCGAACTGTACGGCGTGATCCCGACCGACACGCGCAAACCCTTCGACGTGCGCGAGGTGATTGCACGCGTGGTCGACGGCAGCGAGTTCGATGAATTCAAGGCGCGCTACGGCACCACGCTGGTGTGCGGCTTCGCGCATCTGTACGGCATGCCGGTCGGCATCATCGCCAACAACGGCATCCTGTTTTCGGAGTCCGCCCTCAAGGGTGCGCACTTCATCGAACTGTGCTGCCAGCGCAAGATCCCGCTGATCTTCTTGCAGAACATCACCGGCTTCATGGTCGGCAAGAAATATGAAAACGAAGGCATCGCGCGCAACGGCGCCAAGATGGTAACGGCGGTGTCGACCGCCGCCGTACCGAAGCTGACGATGATCATCGGCGGCAGTTTCGGCGCCGGCAACTACGGCATGTGCGGTCGCGCTTTTTCGCCGCGCTTCCTGTGGATGTGGCCGAACGCGCGTATCTCGGTGATGGGCGGCGAGCAAGCCGCCAGCGTGCTGGCGACCGTCAGGCGCGACGGCATCGAGTCCAAGGGAGGCAGCTGGACGGCGGAAGAGGAAGCCGCCTTCAAGACGCCCATCCGCGAACAGTACGAACACCAGGGGCATCCCTACTACGCCTCGGCGCGCCTGTGGGACGACGGCGTGATCGACCCCGCCGATACGCGCACGGTGCTTGGGCTGGGACTGAGCGCAGCGTTGAATGCGCCGATTGAAGAGACGAAGTTCGGTGTGTTTCGTATGTAGAATGAATACTCAAAATCCAATAACAAAGGCAGGGGAAAATGAAAAATTACTGGGCTCTGATTTTGTTGTGCGTCGCATTGCTGTCCGGCTGCGCCGGCACGATACAGAGGGAAAACGGCTCCATGAAAGCTACTTTCGCTACGACCTCCATCAATTCCGTGGAACTGAAATTGTCGGAAGAGGCAACGTTGTTGCAAGCCGAAAATCCTATTTTCAGCCAGAAGGAGTTACTGGATTTCATCGAACGCAAACTCGGCGGCTTGGATTTGGTGAAAGCTGACTCGCCTTATCGCGCAGAAATCACCATTAACCGTTTCCGGATCCGCTCTGCGTTCAACGCAATTATGTGGGGCATCATGGCAGGGGCGGATTCGATCGACGGCAAGGTCCGCATCTTCGACAGCGGCAATAAACAAGTCCATGCCTTCGACGTTACGGCCTCGTATGGCCTGGGTGGTATAGCTGGAGGAGACAGTACACGCATCAACTGGCTCTACAACAAGTTCACGGAACTGGCCGTTGCCGAGATGATGGGAAAGACCGACTTCACGGATATCCGCCAGGCAAACAAGCAAAAGATTGAGGCCAGCCGCAAAGCGGCGAAACAACCGCTTCAAAGCGAATTCGCACTTCCTCTCGATACCGGCTTTGCTGAACTGGCCAACGCCGAGGCCATCCCCTATGTCGGTCAATTTGCCAAAGACAGCTACGCCCTTTATCTCACACGTCCTTTGCCACGCAGCTTTGTCATTTCCGAGAATGGACATTGGGCGTATCGCACGGGAAAAGACGCGCTCGCTTCTGCGCTGATCACTTGCCAGAATCTGGCGAAATCAAATTGCTATCCCTACGCAATCGATGATCACATCGTCTGGAAAACAGATGCCGCCGAACGGGAGCTGATGCGTCGGCAATTATTGGCGGAAATTGCGTCTCATCGAAATACGAAGACGGCGGCGGCACAAAAAATAATGCCCCCGACTGAACCGGGAAAATAATTCTTCTATCCAGAAGATGCAAAAAAGGAGACAAGATGTTCAGCAAAATTCTGATCGCAAATCGCGGCGAGATCGCCTGCCGGGTGGCCGAGACTGCGCGCAAGCTCGGCATCAAGACAGTTGCCGTGTATTCCGAAGCCGATGCGCACGCCAAGCATGTCGCGGCCTGCGACGAGGCCGTGCTGATCGGCCCGGCGCCGGCCAAGGAGAGCTATCTGCTCGGCGACAAGATCATCGCGGTGGCATTGGCCACCGGTGCGCAGGCGATCCATCCCGGTTATGGCTTCCTGTCCGAGAATGCCGGTTTCGCCGAAGCATGCGCCAAGGCCGGGCTGGTCTTCATCGGCCCGCCGGCGTCGGCGATCCATGCGATGGGATCGAAGTCGGCGGCCAAGGCCTTGATGGAAAAAGCCAATGTGCCGCTGGTGCCTGGCTATCACGGCGACAACCAGGAGGCTGACTTCCTGCAGAAAGAAGCCGACCGCATCAGCTATCCGGTACTACTCAAGGCCAGCGCCGGCGGCGGCGGCAAGGGCATGCGCATCGTCGAGAAATCGGAAGATTTCAAGGCTGCGCTAGCGTCCTGCAAGCGCGAAGCCATCAACAGCTTCGGCGACGACAAGGTGCTGGTGGAACGCTACCTGACGCGCCCGCGCCATATCGAGATTCAGGTCTTCGCCGACAGCCACGGCGAATGCGTCTACCTGTTCGAGCGTGATTGCTCGGTACAGCGCCGTCATCAGAAAGTGCTGGAAGAAGCGCCGGCCCCGGGCATGAGCGAAGAACGCCGCCGCGCCATGGGCGACGCGGCCGTAGCCGCAGCGAAGGCAGTCGGTTACGTCGGTGCGGGCACGGTCGAATTCATCGCCGATTATTCCAACGGCGAGGATGGCTCGTTCTATTTCATGGAAATGAATACGCGCCTGCAGGTCGAACACCCGGTCACCGAAATGATTACCGGCCTTGATCTGGTCGAATGGCAATTGCGCGTGGCCGCCGGCGAAAACCTGCCGCTGCGCCAGGAACAATTGCAACTCAACGGCCACGCCATCGAGGCGCGTATTTACGCGGAGAATCCGGAGAAAGGTTTCTTGCCGGCTATCGGCACGCTGCGCTATCTGCACACGCCGCCGGCAGTCCACTTCCGCGTTGATAGCCATGTGCAGACGCCGGCTGCCGTGCGCATCGATTCCGGCGTGCGCGAAGGCGATGCCATTTCGCCGTTCTATGATCCGATGATCGCCAAGCTCATCGTCTGGGGCAAGGATCGTGACGCCGCCCTGGCCAACATGGCAGCGGCGCTGGCGCAGTACCGCATCGTCGGGCTGGCCACCAATATCGGCTTCCTGCAACGACTGGTGGCAGGACAAGCCTTCTCCACCGCGGATCTGGACACCGGACTGATCGAACGCAATCACGATGTACTGTTCCCGACACTGCAGCCGGCGTCGACTGCCACGCTGGCGCTGGCGACCTCGTTGTTGCTGGCGCAGGAAGCCGGAGACGCCGGCGACGCTCGCGATCCATGGGCGCAGACCAGCGGCTGGCGCATGAACGGCAGCCTGTTGCGCGTATTACGGTTTGCCGATGAGGCGGGCGACGCCGGTGAGTACAGGATCGGCGTCGAGTATCGCGGCGATCAGACATGGATCCTGCATCGCGACGGCGCGCAACATGGCCTGCGCTTTGAACGTCAGGGCGACACCGACCTGCGCGTCACGCTGGACGACAACATCGTCGCCGGCAACGTGGTGCGCGACGGCGATATCTTCCACGTCTTCCATCAGGGCCGGCACGCAGTGCTGACCTGGGACGATCCGCTGGCGCACGCCGGCCACGTTGAAAGCGAAGGCGGCCGCCTGACCGCGCCGATGCCAGGCAAGATCGTCGCCGTGCTCGTTGAAAAAGGCCATGGCGTGACCAAGGGTGCGCCGTTGCTGATCATGGAAGCGATGAAGATGGAGCACACGATTGCCGCGCCGGCTGACGGCGTCATCGACGAGCTGCTGTACGCAGTCGGCGACCAGGTGACGGAAGGCGCGCAATTGCTGGCGTTCACGCCGGGCTGAACGGTCACTGATCACTAATCACTGATGCGAGCCCATCCCTACGGTTTGCCGTCCAGCGTATATGTGCTGGAACGCGGCTGGCTATCCTCCAACAACGTGCTGTTTCTGGGTACGCAGGAGACGGCGCTGGTCGACACCGGCTACGTTACCCACGCGGCGCAAACCCTGGCGCTGGTCGACCATGTGCTCAAGGAACGCGGCCGCGCGCCGCAGCTCGACCGCGTGATCAATACGCATCTGCACTCCGATCATTGCGGCGGCAACGCCGCCTTGCAGGCGCGCTATGGTTGCCGCACCAGCATTCCACACGCCGAAGCCGACAAGGTGACGCGCTGGGACGAAGACGCACTGAGCTATCGCGCCACCGGCCAGCAATGTCCGCGCTTCCGTTTCGACGACACCTTGCGGGACGGCGACACGCTGGTGCTGGGCGATCTGGAATGGACCGCACTCGCCGCGCCGGGACACGATCCGCATTCGCTGATCCTGCATTGCGCCCAGGAGGGCATCCTGATCTCCGCCGATGCGTTGTGGCAGAACGGCTTCGGCGTGATCTTCCCCGAGCTGGAAGGCGAATCCGGCTTTGCCGAGGAACGCGCGACGCTGGACCTGATCGCGGGACTTGATGTGCGCGTGGTGATTCCCGGACATGGCGCGCCGTTCACGGACGTGAAACGGGCGCTGGCGACGGCGTATTCGCGCCTCGACTATCTGCAGGCCGATTCCATGCGCAATGCGCAGAACTGCGTCAAGGTAATGCTCAAGTTCCTGCTGCTGGAACGACAAGCGATTTCCCTGCCGGAGGTGGCGGCGATGATGGCCGGCATTCCCTTGTTGGCGCTGTGCAATCGTCGCTACTTCCATCTCTCCGACGATGCACTGGCGGAGTGGGCCAGCGCGCAACTGATCAAGGCCGGTGCAGCCAGCAGCGACGGCGTGTCCCTGCTGAACGCCGGCTGACGACGAGCGCCTTGCGTTGCAGGTAAAATCACCGGCTTACTCCCTTCACTCCTCTCACCCGCTCCGATGCGCATCCTTTTCCAAACCGCCGACCCCGCCAACCAGGACGCCTGGTTACGCGATCTTCGCACCGCCCTGCCGCATGCCGGGATTCGCGTCTGGCAATCCGGCGATACCGCGGCGGCCGATTACGCCATCGTGTGGAAGCCGCCGGCCGAAATGCTGCAAGGCCGTCCCGAACTGAAGGCGGTGTTCAATCTCGGCGCCGGTGTCGACGCCATCCTGAAATTGAACGTGGTGCCGGACACTCTGCCGCTGATCCGCATCGACGACGGCGGCATGGCGGTACAGATGGCGGAGTTCGCCACGCACGCGGTGCTGCGTTACTATCGCCGCCTCGACCAGTACGAACGGCAGGCCCGCTCGAACGGCGGCGAGTGGAAGCCGTTGCCGCCGTTCGAGCGCAGCGGGTTCGGCATCGGCGTGCTGGGCCTGGGCGTGCTGGGACAACGCATCTGCGAGAGCCTGCAGCATTTCGGTTTTGAAGTCAGCGGCTGGAGCCGTAGCCCGAAGACGTTGCCCGGCGTGAAAGCCTATGCAGGCAGCGCGCAATTGAATGAATTCCTGCGCAATGCGCGCGTGCTGATCTGCATGCTGCCGCTGACGCCCGACACCGCCGGCATCCTCAATCGCGACACCTTGTCGCAGTTGCCGCGTGGCGCGTACCTGATCAATCTGGCGCGCGGCGGCCATCTGGTCGAAGCCGATCTTCCCCCTCTGCTGGAAAGCGGCCAGATCGCCGGCGCCACGCTGGACGTGTTCCAGGAAGAACCCTTGCCGCCGCAGCATCCGTTCTGGAAAGATCCGCGCATTGCCATCACGCCGCACATTTCTGCACTGACCGTGCGCAGCGAGGCAGCTCGCCAGATCGCCGAGAAAATCGCCGCCTTGCAACGCGGCGAGGCGGTAGTCGGACTAGTCGATCGTAACAAGGGATATTGAACATGCAACAGCAATCCGACGCGCTTCCCGATTCCGCCCGCCGTGTGGCGGATCTGTTGAAGACGCTGCAACACGACAAACCGGTAATCATGCTGCCCAGCGCCGGACGCACGTCCGCCGAGGCGGCCGCAGGCCTCGGCTGCAGCGTCGCCGAGATTGCCAAGTCGATCATCTTCCGACGCCTGTCCGACGATGCGCCGGTACTGGTGATCGCCAGCGGCAGCAACCGCGTCGACGAAGCCAAGGTGGCCGCGCAGGTCGGCCCACTGGGCAAGGCCGATGCCAGATTCGTACGCGAGAAAACCGGTTATGTCATCGGCGGCGTCTGCCCGATCGGCCATGCCGTCAAACCGCTGATGCTGCTGGACCGGGACTTGTTCCGTTACGACAGCGTATGGGCGGCGGCAGGACATCCGCATGCCGTCTTCAATCTGACGGCGCAGCAATTGCAGGCGATGACCGGAGCCCCGGTAGCCGATGTGGCGTTGACCGCAACCGACGTCCCCACCCCAAACTGATATCATCAAAAACTGCCGAAGCTTAGGTAAAGGAGACACCCCATGAGCTTGCCCAAGAAAGTGAAAATCGTTGAAGTCGGCCCACGCGACGGCTTGCAGAACGAGAAGGAAACCATCTCTGCCGAGGTGAAGATCGAGCTGGTCAATCGCCTGACTTCGGCCGGCTTCGTCAACGTCGAAGCCGCCTCGTTCGTCTCGCCGAAATGGGTGCCGCAGATGGCCACCTCGGGCGAAGTCATGCGCGGCATCGCGCGCAAGCCCGGCGTGATTTATTCGGCGTTGACGCCCAACATGAAAGGCTTTGAGGCAGCGCTGGAAGCCGGTGCGGACGAGGTGGTGATTTTCGGTGCGGCATCCGAAGCATTCTCGCAAAAGAACATCAACTGCTCCATCGCCGAGTCGATCGAGCGTTTCCGCGAAGTTGCACTGGCGGCCAAACAGCACAAGATCCGTTTACGCGCGGCGGTCAGCTGCGCCTTCGGCTGCCCTTATCAGGGCGAGGTGCCGCTGTCGTCGGTGTCGGACGTGGTGGGTCGCTTCCGCGACCTCGGCTGCGATGAAATCGACATCGCCGACACCATCGGCGTGGCTACGCCAAACAAGGTGGCGCCGGTGCTGCAGGCGGCGATCCGCGAATTCAACATCGACGGTTTGTCGGGACACTTCCATGACACCTATGGCCAGGCGCTGGCGAATATCTACGCCAGCCTGGAAGTCGGCATCACGATTTACCACTCGTCCGTCGCCGGACTGGGTGGCTGCCCTTACGCCAAGGGCGCGACCGGCAACGTGGCGTCGGAAGATGTGCTGTACATGATGCAGGGCCTCGGCATCGACACCGGCATCGACCTCGACGTCGTGGTGGACGCCGGCCAGTTCATTTCACAACATCTCGGACGCAAGGCGGTCAGCCGTGCCGGCAATGCCATTGCGGCGAAGCGATTGGGATAGGCGACAAGACGCCGGACGTTAAAAAGCGGCATGGTCGGTATGCGACCATGCCGCTTTTTTCATGTCGCCGCCGGCGTCAGAACTCTTCCCAGGAATTGCCGTCATCCGCGCCTGCCGCAGCCGGCTTGCGGGCGCCTGACGATGCCGCTGCTTTGCTCTGCGTCAGTTTTGGCGCCGACGCCGGCGCCTTCACCGGTTTGGCCGCGGGCGCCGACGTGAATTTCCGCGCTGCTGGAGATGTCTTTGCTGCGGCTGCAACCGGAGCGGAATGCCTGACCGGCTGCACATGACCATGCCCACGGTCGGTGCCGGACAACTTGAAGACGCTGACAGCCTTCGCCAGCAAGTCGGCCTGTTCCTGCAGACTCTCGGCGGCGGCAGCGGCCTGCTCCACCAGCGCGGCGTTCTGCTGCGTGATTTCATCCATCTGCGTGATGGCGCGATTGACTTCCTCGATGCCGGTGCTCTGCTCCTGGCTGGCCGCGGTGATCTCGCCCATGATGTCGGCGACGTGCTTGACCGAGGTCACGATCTCGCCCATCGTTGCGCCCGCTTCATCGACCAGCTTGCCGCCGGCGTCGACCTTGCCGACCGAGTCGCTGATCAGTTCCTTGATCTCCTTTGCCGCTGACGCCGAGCGTTGCGCCAGGCTGCGCACTTCCGACGCCACCACGGCAAAGCCGCGGCCCTGCTCACCTGCGCGCGCCGCTTCCACCGCCGCGTTCAGCGCCAGGATATTGGTCTGGAAGGCGATGCCGTCGATCACGCTGATGATGTCGACGATCTTGCTCGAGCTTTCCTTGATCGACCCCATGGTATGCACCACGTCGCCGACCACCTTGCCGCCCTTGACGGCGAGTTCGGAGGCGGAGGTCACCAGGGAATTGGCCTGGCGCGCATTGTCGGCGTTCTGGCGCACGGTCGAGGTCAACTCTTCCATGGAGCTGGCGGTTTCTTCCAGGCTGGAGGCTTGCGATTCGGTGCGGTTGGACAAATCGGCGTTGCCGGTGGCGATTTCGCGCGAGGCGACGTTGATGGTTTCCGTGCCGGTGCGTACATTGCCGACCACGCTGGCCAGTCCGTGTCCGATACCGTTGATGGCGCCCATCAGGCGGCCGATTTCGTCGTCGCGTTCCACTTCCAGTTCAGCGGTGAGGTCGCCGGTGGCGAGGCGTTCGGCAACCGCGAGGCTCTTGTCGAGCTGTTTCTTGATCAGTACATACAGCGCATACAGCACGGCCACCGAGATCGCCAGCATCACGCCGAGCATGGCCAATCCGACGGCATAGGCAATGCTGCCGTCGCGGCGCGCCTTGTCCAGTTCGCCGCGGGTGCGCTGATCCATCAGTTTCTCAAATTCATTGATGGGACGCATGATGGAAGCGGCGTTCTTTTCATAGACATCGTCGTGCACCAGCTTGCGCGCCTTCTCCAGGTCGGGCGCATCCTTCCTGGTGAATTTGCCGGTGCCGTCGTCGTACTCTCCTTTAACCATGTGCATGGCGACTTCTTCGGTCTTGATCAGCGCGGTGGAGAGCGATTGCGCTTCATTGAGCCTGGCGAATTCCTGGTCGGTGAAGCCGGCTTGTTTCATCAGGTCGGTGATCGGCACAGTGCGGCCGTCTGCGCGTGGCTTCTTGCCGCTGCTGACGGCGACGATGTCCCAGTAAATGGTCTCGAAGCGCGGGTCGCCGGTAACGACGTAGCTGCGCACGGACTGGGTCAGGTGCTCGGAGTTGTTGCGTACTTCGTTGGCCAGTTTGTAGGAGTCATAACGCGAGTCACCGGCTCTTTCGATTTCGTGTTGTGCTCGCAAAATCATTTGCAATGCGCCGAACATCAGCAGCGACAGCGCCGCCAAGATGATGAAGAAGAAGAAAAAACTCCGCTTGAGCGTAAACAATTTGCGCATTGCCGTTCCCCTGTTTCCGTGAGAGATTCCGCCCACCGAAGGATAGGGGCGTGTGAAGGCATCGTGGCGCCGTGCAACACGGCGCCACGCGAGATGGCGATCAAATAAAAAACGTCAGTGTTTGTAGTGACTGCGCGCGCGTACGTGTCGGAGACGTGCATGCAGATGGCGACTGTGAACGATCGCCGCGACGATGAGTCCGCCTGCAATGGCGGCCACGATGAGTAAGGTATCCATATATCCCCCCAGGAAAAAGATCACCTTGTATAGGCCAGAACGGCACTGCTACGCACCTGCAGATAGTCTCCAGTACGGATGCGTAGAACTGTCTTCGACTGACTTGTAGAAAACATAACATATTTGCAAAATAAAAAGTCTTGGCAAAAGCAAAAAACATTTGAAGCAACAACACAAAAAAGCACGATCGTAATATTTTTATCCTATAATCTTTGCATTACCTACTACAACGACGAGACGCCATGCCTACTTCCGCCCTTCCAGCCGTGCTGCAGAACCTGCGCCTGCCCGTGATCGCTTCGCCGATGTTCATCGCCAGCAGCCCGGCACTGGTGGCGGCGCAGTGCAAGGCGGGCATCGTCGGCTCCTTCCCTGCCCTCAACGCGCGGCCGGCCGAGCAACTCGACGTCTGGCTGACGCAATTGCAGACGGAACTGGCGGCGCATCAGGCGGCCAATCCCGACGCCATCATCGGTCCGATCGCCGTCAACCAGATCGTGCATCAGTCCAACGACCGCCTTGCCCACGATGTGGAAGTCTGCGTGAAGCATCGCGTGCCGATCATCATTTCCAGCCTGCGTGCGCCGCCGAAGGAAATGCTCGACGCCATCCACAGCTACGGCGGCATCGTGCTGCACGACGTGATCTCGATCCGCCACGCCCAGAAGGCGCTGGAAGCCGGCGTCGACGGCCTGATCCTGGTGGCGGCCGGCGCCGGCGGCCATGCCGGCGCACTGTCGCCGTTCGCGCTGGTGGGCGAGGTGCGCAAGTTCTTCAAGGGACCGCTGATCCTGTCCGGCGCCATCGCCACCGGCGACGCCATCCTGTCGGCGCAAGCCATGGGCGCCGACCTGGCCTACATCGGCTCGCGCTGGCTGGCGACCCAGGAAGCCAACGTCAGCGACGACTATCGCCAGGCCATCGTCGACTCGAGCGCGGCCGACGTGGTCTATACCAACCTGTTCACGGGCGTGCATGGCAACTACCTGAAGAAGTCCATCGTCAACGCCGGACTCGATCCGGAGAACCTGCCGGAAGCGGACAAGACCAAGATGAATTTCGGCTCGGGCGGCGACACCAAGGCCAAGGCCTGGCGCGACATCTGGGGCGCCGGCCAGGCGGTCGGCCTGATGGATGATGTGCCGACCGTGGCGCACATGGTGGACCGGCTGGAAGCCGAATATGCGGCTGCGCGCCAACGCCTGGCGCTGTAGTCCGGAGGCAGGTCCGACGCTGCCCTGAAACGGCTCCGACAGACGGCTTCTGTCGGACAACGCCGCTATTTGCAAATGACTTTGTAACTAACGGCACTTCTCGCGCACTTGTATGTCGTACGGTCTCGAACTCCATACAACGTGAGGACTTTATGACCAGTTTTCTCCGCACCAGAAAAGACCGCCACCCGAAGCCGGAAAACAAGGCACGCCTGCCCCATGAGCACGACCAGTCCGGCGACAGCCAGCGCAGCGACGTCGACCAGAAGGAAATGCGACGCGCCTATCAGGACATCCGCGAAGGCCAGGTGGACACCGATCTGCGCGGCAGCGGCGGTCTCGACGAAATCAACAAGGGCGCCGGCAAACGCGCCAGCGAAGCGCCGCGCAAGGACGACCCGTTCGACAAGTCGCATTGAATCTGAAACTGCGCCTTGGAACTGAATTTTGAAACTAAGTCCTGAACGTGCAATCGCCGTACTCGGCAGCGCGGGACAGCGCGCATTGACAGAAAATCAAGAGACGATATTTTCCTGAACAAGCCGCCGCATCCCGGCTGCCCCACCGCAAAAAAACAATACGCCGCTGCTTAGCGGCGTATTGCATTTGGGCGATGCGGTTCTGCTGCGGTCAACGCCGTGGCGTCACAGCTTCGATGCCGCAATCCAGTCGCGGATGACGGCAAACAATTCCTGCGGCTTTTCCATCGGCGTCATGTGCCCGCAATTACGCACGATCTCGAGATGCGCCGCCGGAATGCGCTGCGCCATTTCTTCCGATTCTTCCACCGTACGCAAACGATCCGCATCGCTGGCCACGATCAGCGCCGGGCAGGCGATGCGATGCAGATCGGCATAGCTGCCGTCACGCAACGTCGACAGCTGGCGCAGGAAGACTTCCTTGCCGTTCTGCAGCGCCATCGCTTGCAGGCGTTGCAGCAGCACCGTGTCGGCGGCGCGGTCGGGATGCAACGACGACGCCAGCGCACGCGAAGTCAGGCCCTTGAACGGCGCCTTTTCCGCCAGCGCGATCTGCGCCAGCGTCGAGGTCGATTCCTGCGCGCTTTGCGGACGCGAAGACGTGTTCAGCAAACCCAGACCGAGCACCCGTTGCGGCGCTTTCAGCGCAATCGCCTGGGCCACGAAACCACCCATCGAAAAACCGAACAACAGGAATTTGTCCGGAGCGTTGGCCAGCACCCGCTCGGCCATGGCGTCCAGCGAACTGTCCTGGCCGAGGTCGCCGAAATGCAATGTGCCAAGCGTGGCGAGATCGCCGCGCATGTCGTCCCACAAGGACGCGTTGAGCATGAAGCCCGGTAGAAAAACCAGATCGCGCATGTTGCTGTTCTCTTCCCAATCAACTTATTTTGATGTTGCCGGCTTCTCGCGCGCCTGCAGTGTCATGACGTCGCCGTCCGCGGCAAACAGCTCAAGCGTGCGGCCGGTGATCTTGTAACGCTCCAGCGCCTGCAGCCAGTCGAGGAAAACCGCCTCGAACGCCATGGCCTTGCCCGGACAGGCCATGCGGGTTGCCGCCGCATGGCCGATGGTCAGGCGACCGCCGTCGCGCAGCACGTAGGGCGCGTTGAACGGATTGCACCAGGCGCGGCCGCTGACGCTGGCCTGCACGCCGTCGTCCTGGAAACTCAGGACCACCGGCGCGCTGCCCTCGCCGCCGCGTGGAATCTCGTGGCCCGGCCAGCTGGTCAGCTCCCAGCGCACACTTGTCAGCGCGGCGCCGTCGGTGCCGGCAGGTTGCGAAGCACAGCCTGCCAACCCAAGCAGCGCCGCCAGCATTGCAAGATATCGTTTCATGATCCTGTGTCCTCCTCAACGTGGATAATCTGGAAAATCATTCCAGCCATTCGGCCCGGCTGGCCGCCAGCGCCACCGCGATGCACAGCGTGCCGATGAACGCCAGGCCAGCCTGCAGGCCGAAGCCATGCGCCAGGAAACCGACCACCGGCGGCCCGATCAGGCCGCCGCTGTAACTGAGCGTGGCGACACCCGCCAGCGCGATGGCGCCATGCCGTCCGGCGGCGCTGAACACGAACGGAAACACCATCGCCACACCGGTGCCGGCAATCGCGAAACCGAAGATGGCCATCGGAATGTCGAGCGCCGCGACGGCGATGAATACGCCCACCGCCGCCAGCAACGAACCGAAGCCGACCACCTTGCGCGCACCCCAGCGTTCCTTGAGGCGATCGCCCACCAGCCGCGCCAGCAGCATCATGCCGGCGAACCCGGCATAGGCCAGCGGCGCGCCGCCGTCGCCGGCGTTCATATGGTCCTTCATGTACAGACCGCTCCAGTCGGCAATCGATCCCTCGACGATCGCGCCGCAGAATCCGATCAGGCCGAGCGCCACCAGGTGGCCATGCGGAATCGCGAAAATCTTCTTGTCGGCGCTCGGCTCCGGCCGGTCGTTCGGCATGGCCTTGTAGCCCAGTCGCAGCGGCAGCAGAAACAACACCGCCAGCGCCAGGAAATGCCAGAACGGCGCCACCTCGAGCGCAGCCACGGCGCTGCCGAGCAAGGCGCCGCTGAAGGTGCCGACGCAGAACCAGGCATGCAGCAGCGACATGATGGAGCGCCCCGCCTGCTTCTCCGCCACCGCGCCGAGGGCATTGATGGCGACGTCGAAGCAGCTCGATGCGGCGCCGTAGATCGCGCTGAACAACATCAGCAGCACCAGGTTGGGCGCAATGCCCAGCGCCGGCAAGGTCAGCAGCAGCACCAGCCCGGCATACCAGGTGGTGCGGCGCGCACCGTAATGCGCGTTGAGCCAGGCCGCCAGCGGGAACGAGCCGACCGCGCCGATGCCGCCGCACAGCAGCACCATGCTCAGCGTGGCCGCATCGAGTTGCAGGTTGTCGCGGATCGACGGAATGCGCGCCGCCCAGCTGGCGTACAGCAGACCCAGCATGAAAAAGAAAAATGGAATGGCGCTGCGCCGCCAACGGGCGCGCCAGGCGGAGGTGGACGTGGATGTGCCGGAGGTCGTGTCAGCCGCCGCGTCAACAGTCCGGTCAGCAGTCGGGTCAGGAGTCGAATCCAGGGTCAGGTCGGTTGTCATGCAATCCAGAGGAATAAACTTCGTCGGCTGCCATTATCTCGCATCCCGCATGCACCGATGATGTTCATCCATTCGTTCCGTTCACCATTGCCGCCGTTTTATTGTTTGCATGCCCGACGCCCTGTTCCCCCCAGGACCTGATGCGGCAACGCGTACCGACAAGTTCCGCTACACTCTTGGCATTGCCGCGGCAGCACGGACGCGCGGCGCCATAACAATGATGCGACGCCCCGCCCCAGGCAGCCGCCGATCCCCAAGAGACAATTCAACATGCCCGAACACACCGCCGTCACCGCGCCGGATTTCATCATGCGCCATCCGCTGCCGACCGCTCTCGCCCTGTCGCTGGGCACTGCCATCGCACTCGGCGTGGCGCGCTTTTCATATGCGCTGTTGCTGTCGCCGATGCGCACCGACCTTGGCTGGCCCTATCTGATCGCCGGCGGCATGAACACCGGCAACGCGCTCGGCTACCTGCTCGGCGCGCTCATCACGCCGCCGCTGGCGCGCCGCTTCGGCACGCACAAGATGCTGATCGGCGGCGCGCTGGCCACGGCTTTCTTCATCATCCTGTCGGGGCTGTTCATCGATACCGCGATGCTGCTGGCGCTGCGCATCGTGACCGGCGCGGTGAGCGCCTTCATCTTCATTTCCGGCGGCATCCTGATCAGCCGCCTGGCGGCGCTGCACCCGCAACGCGCGGGCTTCCTGCTGGGCCTCTTCTACGGCGGCAGCGGCATCGGCATCGTCGCGTCGGCCTGGCTGGTGCCGGCGACCATGGCCGCCGCCACGGCGTATGGCGTGGCCCATAGCTGGCAATGGGCATGGCTGGCGATGGGCTTGCTGAGTCTGGTGGCGACCGGCTTCATGGCGCCGCCGGCGCTACGCATCCCGGCCCTGCCGCCGCAAGCGCAGGGCGCCGGACGATTTCGCATGCGCACGTTGGGTTTCGCCCTGACCGGTTATTTCATGTTCGGACTCGGCTACATCGGCTACATGACCTTCGTGATTGCCCTGCTCAAGGAACAAGGCATGTCGGCCTCGATGATCACGCTGTTCTACACACTGCTCGGCCTCGCGGTGATGGCGTCGTCGCGGCTGTGGGCCGGCATGCTGGACAAGTTCAAGGGCGGCGAATCGCTGGCCATTCTCAACGCGCTGCTGAGCGTGGCGACGCTGTTGCCGGCCGTGACGGCGGCGCCGGTAGCGGTGTTCATTTCAGGCTTGTTGTTCGGCGGCGTGTTCCTGTCGGCGGTGGCGTCAACCACCGCGCTGGTGCGCCACAATCTGCCGCCGGCCAACTGGTCGCTCGGCATCAGCGCCTTCACGATCGTGTTCGCGGCAGGCCAGATCGTCGGCCCGACCGTTGTCGGCTGGATCGCCGACCGCAGCGGCGGACTGCAGCAGGGTCTGCTGTTTTCGGCGTTGTCGTTGCTGATCGGCGCGCTGCTGGCATGGCGTCAACGACCGTTGCATCTGCTGAAAAATTAAACACCCGGTCCGGCCGCCGGTGTTGTAAATTGCAATTCGCATCATAAGAAAACGGGAACAATATGGACCGGCTCGAGTCGATGGCGATTTTCCTGGCGGTGGTCGATGAAGGCGGATTTGCCGCCGCCGCACGCAAGATGAAGATCTCGCCGCCTGTCGTCACGCGCATCGTGCGCGTCACCGATGTCGGTGCGCGCTATGCCGAAGATTGCCGCCGGGTGCTGGCCGACGTCAGCGAAATGGAAGACCTGGCCGCCGGCGCCCACGGCGCGGTGCGCGGTCGCCTGGTGGTCACGGCGTCGGCCATGTTCGGTCGCATGTATGTCACGCCGATCGTGCTGGAATACCTGCGACGCTATCCCGAAGCCGAAGTCGAATGCCGGTTCGCCGACCGCATCATCAACCTGATGGACGAAGGCATCGACGTGGCGATCCGCATCGGTCAACTGGCCGATTCCAGCTATCAGGCGATTCCGGTCGGCACGGTGCGGCGCGTGGTGTGCGCGTCGCCTTCCTATCTCGCCGAGCACGGCGCGCCGCAGACCCCGGAGGATCTCAGGCAGCATGTCATCGTGTCCTCCAACGGCGTCTCGACTTCGCCCGACTGGCGCTTCACCAAGGGCGGTGCGACCACCATCGTGCGCGTGCAGCCGCGCATGACGGTCATGTCGAACGACGAAGCCATCATCGCCGCACTCGACGGCTTCGGCATCACGCGCGTGCTGTCCTACATGGTGGCAGCGCCGCTCTCGGACGGCCGGCTGGTGGAAGTATTGCACGGACATGAGACCCCGACGCTGCCGGTGCACGTGGTGCATCATGAAGGCCGCCACGCGGCGCGCAAGGTGCGTGCCTTCCTCGACCTGGCCGTCGGGGAGCTGCGCGGCGAGCGCCCGGGCAAGCAATGAAGGAGTAAAGAAGCAGGATTATTCTCGATCCGGGAATAGTCCATTGTCCTTGGCGGCGATTCTCATCATCCGCGTTATCAGCAACACTGGCGACTCCTACAACACACCACCTGGAGCTGCCATGAAACTCTACTACCATCCCCTGTCCGGCCATTCGCACCGTGCCCGCCTGTTCCTCTCGTTACTGGGCGCTCAACATGAACTGGTGCTGGTCGACCTGAAAAAGGGCGAACAAAAATCCCCTGAACTGCTCAAGCTCAACCGCTTCGGCCAGGTTCCCGTATTGCAAGACGGCGACACCGTCGTCAGCGATTCCAACGCCATCCTGATCTACCTGGCCAAGTCGCTGGGACGCAGCGACTGGTTGCCGGAAAATCCGGCCGCCGCTGCCGCCGTACAACGCTGGTTGTCGGTCGCCGCCGGCGAAATCGCCCGCGGCCCCGCTGCCGCCCGCCTGGTCACCGTGTTCGGCGCACCGATCGACGCCGACGACGCCATCCGCCGCGCCCACGCCATCCTGACGCTGGTCGAACAGGAACTGGCTACCCGTACATGGCTGGCGGCGGATCAAGCCACCATCGCCGATGTCGCCTTGTACTCGTATATTTCCAGCGCACCCGAAGGCAACGTCGACCTGAGCGCCTATCCGCACACCCGCCAATGGCTGGCGCGGATCGAGGCGCTGCCCGGTTTCGTCGAATTTCAGAAAACTGCCATCGGCCTGGCCGCGTAATGCATAACGCATAAGGAGCGCCATCATGACTTCGACACAGCCGACACAAGCAACGCAAGCAGCCTCGATCGCACCTTCTGCCTCCCCTTGGCATGAAGGCGAGCTGACCATGCAGCGCAGCGTCGGCGTTGTCGAACGCATGGCCGGTCCCGGCCGCAACCAGATGAGCCGAACCCGGATGCCCGACCAGCATCGCGAGTTCTACGCCCAGTTGCCGTTCGTGATCCTCGGCGCCGTCGATACCGAGGGCGAAGTATGGGCCACCTTGCGCGCCGGCCGGCCCGGCTTCATGCACGCCGACATCGCCGAAAAACTCACGCTCGAACTGGCGCGCGATCCGCTTGATCCCGCCGACGCCGGCATGGAAGACGGCGACGGCATCGGCATGCTCGGCATCGAGCTGCACACGCGTCGCCGCAATCGCATGAACGGACTGGTCAGCCGCCAGTCCGGCGAACGTTTCCACATCGACGTGACCCAGGCTTACGGCAACTGCCCGCAATACATCCAGTTGCGCCAATATGAATTTACCGATGCGCCCGCCGGTCCGGTCAGCAAGCTGGCGGCGCTCGATGCCGACGCAGCCGCCATGATCCGCGCGGCCGATTCGTTCTACGTCGCCTCGTATGTGGTGCGCGACGGCAAGAAGCAGGTCGACGCCTCGCATCGCGGTGGCAAACCCGGCTTCGTGCGCATCGACGACGACGGTGTGCTGACGATTCCGGATTTCTCCGGCAATCTGTTCTTCAACACGCTGGGGAATTTCTTGCTGAATCCGCGCGCCGGCCTGGTGTTTGTCGACTTTCGCAACGGCGATCTGCTGCAACTGAGCGGACGCGCCGAGGTCATCCTCGACGCGCCCGAAGTAGCCGCCTTCATGGGGGCGGAACGCATGTGGCGCTTCACGCCGCAACAGATCGTGCGCCGTCCTGCCGCCTTGCCGCTGCGCTGGATAGACGTCGTTGTCGGCGCCGATTCGGGTGCTTCTCCGAATGCACTGATCACCGGCAGTTGGGAAGACGCCGCCGCCCGCTTGAAGGCGGCCGAACGGTCCACGCAATGGCGGCCGTTCCGCGTCGGCAAGATTGTTGACGAGACTGTGGCCATCCGCTCGTTTCATCTGTTGCCGGACGACGGCGCCGGCATGCCGGGCGTCGCAGCCGGGCAGCATGTCTCGGTGCGGCTGCCGCTCGCCAGCGGTGGCACGCAGATCCGCCAATACACCTTGTCGAGCGCGCCCTCGGATGCATTCCTGCGCATCAGCGTCAAGCGCCAGGGATTGTTTTCCGATCATCTTCACACAACGATCAAGGTCGGCGACATCATCGAAGCGCGCGCGCCGTCCGGCAATTTCGTTATCGACGCTTCGGTGCGACGCCCTGCGGTGTTGCTGGCGGCGGGCGTCGGCGTCACGCCGATGCTGGCCATGCTGCGGCACCTGATTCACGAAGGTGTGCGCAAGCGCTACCAGCGCCCGGTGTGGCTGTTCCAGTCGGCGCGCAGCAAGGCCGAGCTGGCCTTCGGTGAAGAGATCGCGGCGCTGGTCAACGCCGCCAAGGGCGGTGCGCGTCACGTGCGCGTGGTGAGCCAGCCCGACGACGATGTCGAGGTCTCCGGACGCATCGACATCGCCCTGCTGAAGCAGATGCTGCCCTTTGACGACTACGATTTCTACCTGTGCGGACCAGCGGCATTCATGCAGCAGATGTATGACGGATTGCGCGCCATGAACGTGATCGACGCGCGCATTCATGCGGAAGCATTCGGTCCTTCCGGCCTGCAGCGCCAGATCGACGCGCAGGCGGAGCAGGTCCCGTTGAAACCGGCTTCCGCAGACACGGTGCCGGTGCTGTTCATGCGCTCGGCCAAGGAAGCGCGCTGGACTTCCGACAGCGGCTCGCTGCTGGAACTGGCCGAACAGCGCGGCCTGAATCCGGAATCAAGCTGCCGCGACGGCCGCTGCGGCACCTGCCGTACGCGTGTGCTGCAAGGCGAAGTGACTTACGTGAAGACGCCTGAGTTTGCAGTGGCGGATGATGAAGCATTGATCTGCTGCGCGCTGCCGGCCGCAGGTTGCACGACGCTGCATCTCGAACTGTAATCCGTCCGAGATGCAGCACCGCGGTGTTCAGTCAATACTTCAGGCCAGATGCTTACGCAGCGAATCGATCAGCGCACCGCAGGATTCATCGGTGCCGACCGTGATGCGCAGGAACTGATTGATGCGCGCGCTGGTGAAGTGGCGCACGATGATGCCGTCGCCGCGCAGCTTGGCGGCCAGGCCGGCGGCGTCATGTTGCGGATGGCGCGCGAAGACGAAGTTGGCGGCCGAAGGCAGCACCTCGAAACCGAGCGCCGTCAGTTGGCCCACCAGTTTGTCGCGACTGGCGATCACGGCGTTGCGGGTGCTGTCGAAGTGCGCATCGTCTTCCATCGCGGCAGTCGCACCGGCAATCGCGACGCGATCCAGCGGATAGGAATTGAAACTGTTCTTGACCCGTTCCAGCGCACTGATCAGGTCGGCATGGCCGACCGCAAAACCGACCCGCAAACCGGCCAGCGAGCGCGACTTCGACAGCGTCTGCACCACCAGCAGATTCGCATGGCGCGCCACCAGGTCGATGGCGCTGACGCCGCCGAAATCGATATACGCCTCATCAACGATCACCACCCGATCCGGATTGCCGGCCAGCAGGCGTTCGACTTCGTCCAGCGCCAGCAGGCAACCGGTCGGCGCATTCGGATTCGGGAAGATGATGCCGCCAATGGCCTCGCCCTGGCCGAGATAATCGTCGACGCGGATGGTGAAATCCTCGGACAACGGCACCGCGCGGTATTCCACTTCATACAAACTGGCGTAGGTCGGATAGAAGCTGTAGGTGATGTCCGGAAACAGGATGGGCGCGCCATGCTTGAGCAGCGCCTGGAAGGCATGCGCCAGCACTTCATCGGAACCGTTGCCAACGAACACTTGCGCCGGCGACAGGCCGTGGCGTTTTGCAATCGCCAGCTTGAGCGGCTCGGCATCCGGGTTCGGATACAGGCGCAGGCTGTCGCCGATTTCCTGCACCATGGCGGCGATCGCCTTGGGCGAAGGACCGTAGGGATTTTCGTTGGTATTGAGCTTGACCAGCTTGCTGATCTTGGGCTGCTCGCCGGGGGTGTACGGCGTCAGACGGCTGACGATGGGGCTCCAGAATTTGCTCATGGGAATGGTTTTCGCGCTGGTTATGCAATAAAACAGCAATGGTAACAAACCCGGACGCCGCGCGCGTCAACTGGCGAGGCGTCCAGCGCATTAAGGACATGCGCAAGGAGGGTTGCGCGACATGCCTCGAAGCAACAGGCACACCATGATAATTTTAACAATTCGATCACGATAAAGAAGAGAGCATCCGCATGGCCACAGAATACGAAGTCCCAAGCCCGCACGAACACCATTTGGAACACGTCGCCGAACACAATCACGGCAGCGGCGACAATTTCGCCGGCAAGATCGCCGTCATGACCGCGATCATGGCGACCGTCGGCGCGCTGTTCAGCTTCCAGGCCGGCTCCACCGAGAGCGCCGCCGCGATGAACAAGAACAACGCCGCCATCAAGAAGACCGAGGCGGCCAACCAATGGAATTATTACCAGGCCAAGTCCAGCCGCCAGAACCTGGCCGAGCTGGCGGCGACGATTCCCGGCGTCGATTCAGCGAAATACAATGCCGCCGCGGAACGCTACAAGTCGGAGAAGGAAGACATCCGCAAGATCGCCGAGAAGCTGGAAGCGGAATCGAAGGAATGGGACGAATTGTCGGAGGTCAAACTGCACCAGCATCACCGCTGGGCGCAGGCCATGACGGCGATCCAGATCGCCATCTCGCTGGCGGCGATCACGCTGCTGACGCGCAAGGACTGGCTCAAGAAGATTTCCTATACCGCAGCGGGTGCGAGCGTGATTCTGGGCTCGCTGGCGGCAATGCATATCTGAATATCTGAGTCACTGAAACAAACCTGCTCTCGCTTCGCAACGAGAGCGGGCCTCAGGCTTTCACTTCAATGTGATACATGCCCCACGGACACAGCGCGAACCGCGCGCTGATCGGTTTTTTCATGATGTCCGGGAAACTGTCGGCGTCGTACACCGCCCACAAGGGGCCGAGGCCGCCGAGAGGGATAGCCTTGCCGTCCAGATGCGTGGCGACGATGAAGCGATACTTGCGGATGTCGGCCAGCGCCACCTGCACTGCATAGCCGTCGACGGCGCGCAGCAGCACGTCGCTCGCCGCACCTGGCTCGGCGCCGGCGGCATTGACGACGTCGGCCAGCAAGGGACCGCTCAGCACATGCTGCTTGTTGTCGTATTCCAGCGTCGGCTTGATGGTGACCTGCGGCAAGGCGCTCAAGGCCGCGAAGTCGAAGGTGTGGGCCCGATTGAATTGCAGCTTCTGCTTGGCCATCATCTGATCCAGCGCCGGATCGAGCGCACCGCGATTGCCCGCACCGATGGCGCCGGTCAGTGTCAGCAGCACCGGACCGGCGTCTTTTGGCACATTGCAGGCGACCGGATTTTTCTGGTTGGCGGCCATCGCGGCGGTACTCATGCCGAGCAGACCGGCGGCCAGGAATTGTCTTTTTTTCATGCTTGGTTCTCCTTGTTCAGCACAGGCGATGCGCAGCATGATGCACGATAAACGCCGGCGACGGCTACAAAAAAAAGCGGACCTGAGTCCGCTTTTTTCATGTGCAGCAGCGACCGTATCAGGCCTGATCCTTTGGTGGACGACCGCGCCAGTAACCGGCCAGCATCGAACCCGACAGATTGTGCCAGACCGAGAACAGGGCGCCCGGCAATGCCGCCAGCGGCGTGAAGTACAGCTTGCCCAGCGCCGCCGCGAGACCGGAGTTCTGCATGCCGACTTCGATCGCCAGCGTGCGGCAGATGGCTTCATCGAAACCGAGCAAACGACCGCCCCAGTAACCGCCCAGCAGGCCGATGGCGTTGTGCAGGATCACGCCCACCAGCACCACCAGGCCGACCGAGGCAATGCTGGCCTGGCTGCCGCCGACCACCGCTGCAATGATCAGCAAAATCGCCACCATCGATACCAGCGACAGGTAAGGCTCGATGCGGCGGATCAGCTTGCCGGCGAACAGGTTCAGCACCAGGCCGACCACGATCGGCACCACCACGATCTGCACGATGCTCATCAGCATCGCGTGCGCGTCGAAGTGGATCGAGGCGTCGACGTACAGCTCGGTCAGCAGCGGCGTGGCGAACACGCTCACCAGCGCCGACAGCGTGGAGATCGTGACCGACAGGGCGACGTCGCCGCGCGACAGATAAATCATCACGTTCGACGCCGTGCCGCTGGCGACGCTGCCGACCAGCACCATGCCGGCGGTCAGGTCGGGCGGCATGCGCAGCAGCTTGGCGATCACCCAGGCTGCCAGCGGCATGACCAGGTAATGCAGGATGATGCCGGCGGCGACCGGCGCCGGGCGTTTGACGATGCGTTTGAAATCGTCCAGCGTCAGCGTGACGCCCATGGTCAGCATGATCAGCGTCAGCAGCAGCGTGACGTGCGGACCGATCGGCGTGAAGGTGGCGGGAGAAAAATAGGCGGCGGCGGACAGCAGCAGCGCCCAGAGAGGAAACAGGCGGGTAAGACTGGCAAGCATGATTGAGATCGATTCAGCGGAGTAAAGAGATTGTTATTGGAAGTAGCTCCGCGGATGGCGCGCGAGTGCAGTAGAGGCGGCGATGAATGCGCGGAATGGTCATCCGATGATGCGATCGCGCCGGCCCGGCCGTGCGTCTTGTGGAAACACGAAGGCGTCATTCTACCTGCGCGCGCAAATCCCTGCCGGCGGCGGCTTTGCAGCATTCACACTGACATTTTTCTGACGCTGAAACTGCGCCGTCTCAGCGCATCGTATTGGTCTTCATCGCCGTCCATTTCTGGTTCTGCGCTTCGTAGATGGTGTAGGACGGCGAACGCGGATTGCCGACGGCGTCGAAGGCGACGATACCGGTGAGGCCCTTGAAACTGATCTCGTGCAAAGTGTTGGTGACCTTGCGCGGGTTAAGCGAATTGGCCCGGCGTACGGCGGCCATCAGTACATGCGCAGCGTCATAGGCGTACGGCGTCATGCTGTAGACCTGGAAGTCGAAGCGCTGATTGAAATCGGCTTCGAATTTCTTCCAGCCCGGCATCTTGTTGAATGGAATGCCGGCTTCCTGCGCAACCGTACCGTTGACGGCGATGCCGCTCGATATCAGGAACGACGAGCCGACGATGCCGTTCATCGAGGTCACCAGCCGCGCCTTGACTTCCAGACGCAACATGCTTTGCGCCAGCATGCTGGTCTGCGCCGAATAACCGCCGAAGAAAACCGCATCGATGTCCTGTGCCTTGACGCGCTGCAGGATCTCGCCGAAGTTCATCAACACGTCGCTGACCGAATCGCGGCTGACGATGACTGCGCCATGTTCGCGCGCCACCTCGCTGAAACGCATGCCGACGTTGACGCCGAAGACGGTGCCGTTGTCGATGACCGCGATGCGCTGCGCATGCAATTCCTTGACGGCGTATTCGCCCAGATAGATACAGGCATCGTCGTCGATGCCGAGCATGCGAAAGGTCGTCCGGAAACCCTGCCCGGTGTATTTCCGCAAGCTGGAGGTGGGCGAGATTTGCGGCACGCCGGCGTCGGCAAAAATCCTCGATGCGGCGATGCTGGTGTTGCTGTTGGTGCCGCCGATGACGCCGATCACCCCGGCCTTCACCAGCGCCTGCGCCACACGTTGCGTGCGTTCGGCGTCGTTGCGGTCGTCCATGCGCAGCAGGCGGAATTGCACACGCTTGCCATTGATCTTGAAGGGCTTGCGGTTGGCTTCGAAGATCGCCAGTTCGGCAGCGTTGGCCAGGCTCTTGCCAAAACTTTCCGAGACGCCGCTGAGCGCGCCCACAAAGCCTATCGTCACGGTCTGGACTTCCTCGCTGGCGATCGCTCCGGAAGCGTGCAACGCCAGCGACAATATGCAAAACATCAGCATGCGTCGATATTTGAGGAAAAGCATGTCACCTCCGTATGAACCTAGTCTTAGCAAGCGCTTGTTCTTATACCCCACACAGAGTTAACACACGATCAAAAAAATACGAAAAGACATCAACATTGCATTGCCGCGCCCTAAACAAAATGCCCCGCAGAGCGGGGCATAGTTGCGACATGGCAAGCTTGAAGACGGAAGGAGCGAAGTCGCCGTCGGATTGTCATTCCACTCCGCAATATTCGGAGCATCAGACCCCGGCGACTCACCGCATCAACGGGTTACCGGCTTGTAGCGAATACGCTTCGGCTTGGCGCCTTCTTCGCCGAGGCGCTTCTTCTTGTCGGCTTCATACTCCTGATAATTGCCGTCGAAGAAGCTGACCTGCGAATCGCCTTCGAACGAAATGATGTGCGTGGCGATACGATCCAGGAACCAGCGATCATGGCTGATCACCAGCACGGTGCCGGCGAACTCCAGCAAGGCATCTTCCAGCGCGCGCAGGGTTTCCACGTCGAGGTCATTGGACGGTTCATCAAGCAGCAGGACGTTGCCGCCTTGCAGCAGCGTCTTGGCCAGATGCAGACGACCGCGTTCGCCGCCGGACAGGTTGCCGACGATCTTTTGCTGGTCGCCGCCCTTGAAGTTGAAGCGGCCGAGATACGCCCGCGAAGGCATTTCGAAACGGCCGACCGTCAGGATGTCGGCGCCGCCGGCGACGTCTTCAAACACGGTCTTCTTGTTTTCCAGGTCTTCGCGCGACTGATCGACCAGCGAGATGCGCACGGTAGGTCCGAGCACCAGCTCGCCGCTGTCCGGCTGTTCGCGGCCCGCCAGCATGCGGAACAAGGTCGATTTACCGGCGCCGTTTGGGCCGATGATGCCGACGATGGCGCCGGCAGGGATCTTGAAGTTCAGGTTGTCGATCAGCAGACGATCGCCGTAGCCCTTGCTGACGCCCTTGAACTCGATGACTTCATTGCCCAGGCGCTCGGCCACGGGGATGAAGATTTCCGAGGTCTCGTTGCGCTTCTGGTATTCGTGCTCGCTCAGCTCATTGAAACGCGACAGGCGCGCCTTGCTCTTGGCCTGGCGGCCCTTCGGATTCTGGCGCACCCATTCGAGTTCCTTGGCGATGGTTTTCTGGCGCGCCGATTCGGTGGCTTCTTCCTGTTTCAGGCGGGCTTCCTTCTGCTCCAGCCAGGACGAGTAATTGCCCTTCCATGGAATGCCGTGGCCGCGGTCCAGTTCGAGGATCCATTCGGCGGCATTGTCGAGGAAGTAGCGATCATGGGTGATCGCCACGACGGTGCCCGGGAAGCGCAGCAGGAACTGCTCCAGCCAGTCCACCGATTCGGCGTCCAGGTGGTTGGTCGGTTCGTCGAGCAGCAGCATGTCGGGCTTGGACAGCAGCAGTTTGCACAAGGCCACGCGGCGCTTTTCACCACCCGACAGCACGGCGATCCTGGCGTCCCACGGCGGCAGGCGCAAGGCGTCGGCGGCCATTTCCAGTTGCTGGTTCAGGCTGTTGCCGTCGGAGGCGGAGATGATCGCTTCCAGACGCGCCTGCTCGGTGGCGAGCGCATCGAAGTCGGCATCTTCTTCGGCATAGGCGGCGTACACGGCGTCGAGCTTGGCTTGCGCTTCGAACACTTCGCCGAGCGCGCTTTCGACTTCCTGGCGCACGTTCTTTTCCGGATCGAGCTGCGGCTCCTGCGGCAGGTAACCGATGTTCAGGTTCGGCGCCGGCGTTGCTTCGCCTTCGATTTCCTTATCGATGCCGGCCATGATCTTGAGCAGCGTCGATTTGCCGGAACCGTTCAGGCCGAGCACGCCGATCTTGGCGCCGGGGAAGAAGGACAGCGAGATGTCTTTCAGGATCTGACGCTTCGGCGGCACGATCTTGCCGACGCGGTTCATAGTGAATACGTATTGAGCCATGTTTGGATGCCAATGATGAAGGTAAAAAATGAGGGTGAAAACTACTTGCCGGATCCCGTGATCAGGCGCTGAGCGCACGGCCCTTGGCGGACCACAAGCGCCACAATCCTTCCAGGGAGTATACAGCCAGCGCGGCCCAAATCACCACGAAACCTGTCAGGCGCGGCCCGTCGAACGGTTCGTCATAGATGAAAACTCCGGTCAGCAGCTGCATCGTGGGCGAAATGTATTGCAGCAATCCCAACAAGGACAAGGGAATCCGGCGCGCCGCGCGGGCGAACAGCAGCAGCGGAATCGCCGTGACCGGCCCCGACAGCGCCAGCAGGATCTGCGACATCGGCGACGCCTGCAAGAAACCGTTGTTGCCGTGCGCCGCGGTGACCGCCAGGATCGCCAGCACCAGCGGCGCCAGCAGGATGGTTTCCAGCGCCAGGCCCTCCAGCGCGCCGAGGTGGGCGATCTTGCGCAGCAGGCCGTAGATGCCGAAGGTGGCGGCGATGACCAGCCCGATCCACGGCAGCGCGCCGTTGATCCAGGTCAGCCACAGCACCGCGCCGAGCGCCATGAAGACCGACAACCATTGCAAGGGACGCAATTTTTCCTTGAGGATCACATAGCCCAGCAGCACGCTGATCAGCGGACTCATGAAGTAACCGAGGCTGGCATCGACGATACGGCCGCTGTTGACCGCCCACACGTACAACACCCAGTTGCCTGACAACAGCAAGGCGCTGAGCAGGAATCCCAGCAGCACGCGCGGCTTGCGCACCACCTCACCGAGCCAGGCCCATTGACGCTTCCAGGTCAGCACCGCCACCAGAAATAGCAGCGACCAGAAAATGCGCTGAAGCACGATGTCGAAGGAGCCGACATCCTGCAGCAGCTTGAAGTAAAGCGGGAACAAACCCCACAGGAGGAAACAGCTTATCGCGTAAAACATGGCGACCTAAAGGATGAGCAAACGATGGAAAAATGGAACGGCAGAAATGGAAGCGCCGCGAAAACTCTGGAAAGTTTCGCGGCAGCAAGGGCATTATCACAGGATTTTTATTTTCCGGCTGGGCACCGGCGTTCCGGAGTTAGTATGGTGCGGGAGGATTACAGCGTAACGACGAAACGGCCTTCGATACGCGCAATCTCGCAATCGACTTCCCCCGCACGTCGCTCGATCACGAATACGTCGGCGCCGCCGATGGTGATCATCGGGTGATGCCAGACGCCGCGGCGCAGCGTGACGGCCTGGCCCGGTTCGACGATGAAGGCCTGGATGGCGTCTTCATCGGGCGCGCCGACGCCCTGCGTCACCACCACCAATATGCGCCCCTGCGCCATCGGCACGAAGCTCTGGCTGCCCAGCAGATGCCGCTCGAACATGGTCAGCGCATAGGGCGCGACGTGCGTGCCGTCCTGCGTGCGGAAGATCGCCACGCATGCCTCGCCGCCCTGCTCGCTCACGTCCAGTTGCGTCAGGTCGTCGAAGCGTTGTGCGGTGCCTTCATTGATCGGCGAACTGTTGCCGCTGCCATTGCCGCAGCCATTGCCATTGCCATTGTCGGGTGGCAGGATGGCGTCGCCGAACGGCGCGAACGCGACTGGCGTCAAGGTTTGTGCAACGATGACGCGGCCGGGCGACGAGGGCTCAGGCGAGTTCATCGATGAGCTTTCTCGACAGGCGGATCAGCGCCTGGTCGCTACCCTGCGGACCGATGATCGAGAAACCGAACGGCGCGCCGTCCAGCGTCATCAGCGGCAGCGAAATCTGCGGGCAACCGGACAGACCCGCCAGGCACAACATGCGGACGGCCTGGTTGCGATAATTCTCCAGCACCTCTTCCGGGTCGCTCAGCAGCGGCGCGACATCCGGCATGCTCGGCAGCACGATCACGCGATCGTTGCCGAGCAGGCGCAGGAAATCTTCGGTGAAGCGCTGGCGCACATTGCTGTGCTCTTCCATCTGCTGTGGCGTGATCTTGGCCGACCAGGCAAAGCGCTCGGCGACGCCGGGGCCGAGTTGCAGGTCGTGGCGGGTAATCGTGTCGCCGTGACTTTGCCAGGCCTCGTATCCCTGGATGTGGCGGAACGCCCAGTACAAGGCGTCGAACGACGGCGTCGCGGTCTTGACCGGCAGCGGCGCGCCAATCAGGCCGGACAGGCGCTCCAGCGTCTGCATGAACACCGCCTGCACGCGCGGCTCGAGCAACGCCAGTACGTCGGCCGCCACCAGTACCTGCGGCATGGCCGGCATGCCGTCGGGCAGTAAACAAGTGTCTTCGCGCAGCAGCACCTCTCCCACGCGCGCAAAGCTGTCGATGTCGCGTGCGAACCAGCCGCAGGTGTCGAACGACGGCGCCAGGTCCATGCAGCCCTTGAGGCTCACGCGCGCATGCGTGGGGCGCAGGCCGATCAGCCCGCAGTGGCTGGCGGGAGCACGTACGGAACCGCCGGTATCGGTGCCGAGTGCAACATCCGCCAGCCCGTTGGACACCGCAGAGGCCGACCCCGAACTGGAGCCGCCTGGAATCCGCTCGGGCGCGCCGCCGTTGCGCGGCGTGCCGAAGTGGGCGTTCTTGCCGTTCATCGAGAACGCCAGTTCGTCGGTATAAGTCTTGCCGATGAACGTGGCGCCGGCCTGCGCCAGCGCGATTACCGAGGGCGCCGATGCGGTCTTGATGCCGGACAACGCCAGCATGTGCGGGTTGCCGCATCCGGTCGGATAGCCGGCGACGTCGAAGATATCCTTCACTGCAAAGCGCAGGCCCGACAAGGGGCCCGATGAAATCGCCGTCGTCATCGATGCGGGATAGGGGACGAAACAATGTGCGGCTTGCGCCGCGGAGATGTCGACTGACATGGATGATTCTTTCGGACGAGAAAAGGAAGTATTGGTCTGATTGCCCATGACATGGAACGGTTCAGTTCGCCGTCGCCGCGACGTCGTTGGCATGAGGAATCTGATGCACCCGCAAGCAGCTGACGACATGTCCCGGCGACAGCAACTCGTCACGCGGCTGCACGCTGCTGCATTCAGCGACTGCGTATTTGCAGCGCTCGGCAAAGGCGCAGCCGGCCGGCAGGTTGCTCAGGTCCGGCGGCGCACCGCCGATGGTTTCCAGACGCCGGCCTTTTTGCATGGCGCCGTGGCTGCGGCTCTTGAGCAGGGACAAAGTGTAGGGATGACGCGGTCGCGTCAGCAACTCCGCCGCCGGGCCTTGCTCGATGATCTTGCCCGCGTACATGACGGCGATGCGATCGGCCACTTCCGCCGCCGCGCCGATGTCGTGGGTGACGAAGACGATGGACAGGCCGAGCTCCTTTTGCAGATCGCGCAGCAACAGCAGGATCTGGATCTGCACGGTGGCGTCGAGCGCCGTGGTCGGCTCATCGGCCAGCAAGACTTTGGGCGAGCACGACAAGGCCAGCGCAATCATCGCGCGCTGGCGCATGCCGCCGGACATCTCGTGTGGATAGGCGTCGAGACGGCGCTCCGGACTCGGGATGCGGACTTTCTCGAACAGGCTCAACGCCTGCTTATGCGCTTCTGCCTTCGACACTTTCTTGTGGCGGCGGATCGCTTCGATGATTTGCGCGCCGACGGTGTAGACCGGATCGAGCGCCAGCAAAGGCTCCTGGAAAATCATCGCCACCGTGTCGCCGCGCAGCGCCGCCAGTTCGCGCTGCGACATCTTCAGCACGTCCTTGCCGTCGACTTCAAGGCCGCCGCTGATGCGCGTCGAACGCTCGGAATGCAGGCGCATGATGGAGCGCAAGGTGACGCTCTTGCCCGAGCCGGACTCGCCGATCAGGGCCACCACTTCACCCTGGCCGACGGTGAGGTTGACGCCGTTGACGGCGCGGATCAGTTTCTTCGGCGCGAAGAACTGCACCTGCAGATCGCGCAAGGTAATCATGTCATGCATGGCTCACCTCGCCGGCGGTCGAAAACAGGGATGCGGTGTCGGCTTCGTAACGCAGGCAGGCGACGCCGTGGCCGCCGCCGCTACTTTCATCGCTGGTGAACACCGGTGCGCGTTGGCCGCACACCGGCCGGGCATAGGCGCAGCGCGTGTGGAAGCGGCAACCGCTGGGCGGGTTGATCGGATTGGGCGGGTCGCCCGCCAGCGGCGCCTCCATCGTGCGTTGCAAGGGATCCATGCTGGGCATCGATTTCAGCAAGGCGCGCGTGTAGGGATGCCTGGGCTGGTCGAACACCTGGTCCGATGAACCGATTTCCACCACCTGGCCGAGATACATCACCAGCACGCGGTCGGAGATGAAGCGCACCACATTGAGGTCGTGGCTGATGAACAGATATGTCAAGCCGAACTCCTGCTTGAGGTCCAGCAGCAGATTGAGCACCTGCGCCTCGACGGATTTGTCGAGCGCCGAGACTGCCTCGTCGAGGATCACCAGGCGCGGCTCCAATGCCAGCGCGCGCGCGATATTGACGCGCTGGCGCTGGCCGCCGGACAGTTCATGCGGATAGCGGCCGGCGAAACGCTCAGGTTGCAATCCCACGCGGGCCAGCAAGTCGCGTGCACGCGTGATCGCTTCACGCGAGGGCAAGCCGTGCACAGTGGGAGCAAAAGCAATTGAATCCTCGATCGTCATGCGCGGGTTGAGCGAGGAGTAGCTGTCCTGAAACACCATCTGCGCCTGCCGGCGGAACTGCCGCAGCGGCAAGGCGCGCGAGCCGACCGTCTCGCCGTCGAACACCAGTTCGCCGCTGTCCTGGTTGATCAGTTGCATCAGCACGCGGGCCGTGGTCGATTTGCCGCAGCCGGATTCACCGACCACGCCGAGCGTCTCGCCCTTGAGGATGTCGAAGTTGACGCCGTCCACCGCGCGTACCGCGCTGCGCGGCGAGGCAAAGGGCAAGCCCTTGCCCTTGAGCGGAAAATGCTTGAGCAGATCGCGCACCTGCAGCAGTGGCTGGCGCGGTCCGCCGATATCGCGTTGGTTTGTCATTGCTTGACCTCCATCGCCGAACGCAAACCGTCGGACAACATGTTGAACGAAATCGATGTGATGAAAATGAACGCGCCCGGCAATGCCGCCACCCAGGGTTGCGTATAGATCGCCGTACGCAGCGTATTGAGCATCAGGCCCCATTCCGGCTCGGGCGGCTTGACGCCGAGACCGAGGAAGGACAAACCCGAGGCCAGGATCATCGACACCGAAATCAGGCTGGTCGAATACACGAAGATCGGCCCGAGCACGTTGCCCAATACGTGGGCGCGCACGATGGTGAAGGCGCCCGCCCCCGACGCCCGCGCCGCATCCACGTAGTCGCTGCGGCGCACCTGCGTGGTGACGCTTTCGGCGATGCGCGCAATCTGCGGAATGAAGACGATGGTCAGCGAGGTCAGCGCGTTGACGATGCCGGCGCCGAGCGCACCCGACAAAGCAATCGCCAGCAGCACCGACGGGAACGCATACAGCACGTCGATGGTGCGCATGATGGCGGTGTTGATGAAGCCGCCGGCATACCCGGCGAGGATGCCGATGCCGCTGCCGATGACGAAGGCCGTCAGCACCGGCGTGATGCCCATGAACAGCGACAGGCGTCCGCCCAGCATCAGGCGTGACAACAGATCGCGGCCGAGCTCGTCGGTGCCGAACAGATGGCCGGGCGTGCCGATCGGTTTGAGGCGCGTGAACATCGACGTGGCGAAGGGATCGGCCGGCATGATCCACGGCGCGAACACGGCAATGCCGATCAGCGTCAGCAGGATGACGGCGGCGATCATCGCCAGCGGATTGCGCACGATGCGCGCGGCGACATTGGCCCAATGGCCGCGTGAGCGTTTGAACGCAGGCAAAGGCAAGGCGGGGACGGGAGTTGCAGCAGTCGCTTGCAGGGTCGACATGATCATGCCCTTTCTATGCGTGGATCGAACACGGTTTGCAGGATGTCGACCAACAGATTCAGCGACACGAAGAACAAGGCCAGCACCAGGATCGTGCCTTGCAGCAGCGGCAGGTCGCGCTGGAAGATCGCCTGGTTCAGCAGGAAGCCGGTGCCGGGCCAGGAGAACACCGTCTCGATCAGGATCGAGCCGCCCAGCAGATAGCCGAGCTGCAGGCCCATCACCGCCATCGCGGTCGGCGCGCAGTTCTTGACCACGTGGCGGAACACGCCGAACTCGCCGAGGCCGCGCGCCTTGAGGCCGATCACGAATTCCTGCGACAGGATGTCGGCCACCAGCGCGCGCACGGTGCGCGCGATGATGCCCATCGGGATGAAGGACATCGTCACCGCCGGCATGATCAGGTATTTGACGTGCTCGAAGTCCCAGATCCAGGCAGCCGATCCGTCCGGCCCGGCGCCAGTGGCCGGCAGCCACATCAGCTGCGACGAGAAGATGATGACCAGCACCATGCCGAGCCAGTAATGCGGCACGCTGACGCCGACCACGGAAATGAAGGAGGCGATCTTGTCGACCCAGGAGTTGCGGAAATAGCCGGCGACAAAGCCGAACAGCGAGCCGAAGAAGAAACCGATCAGCGTCGCCAGTGCGGCGATCATGAAGGTGTTGCCGACCGCCTTGAAGACTTCTTGCGCGACCGGTCGTCCGGTGGCGATGGAGCTGCCGAGGTCGCCGTGCATGGCACGCCAGACCCAGCTGAAAAATTGTTCGGGATAGCTGCGATTGAAACCGTAGAGCTCCATCAGTTGCTTCTGCAGATCGACGGACGCATCCGGCGGCAGGATCGCCACCAGCGGATCGCCCGGTGCGATGTGGACCAGCATGAAGCACAGGAACGCGACACCCAGCATGATGGGCATGGCATACAGTACGCGGCGGATCAGATAGGAAATCATGGGTATCTTCAGTAAGTCATTCTTGCCGCCGGCATTACCCTCGCAATACCGGCAGCAATGTTCACAACGTCAATGCATCGATGCCGATTTAATCCATCGTCATTGTGGCGATGTCGATGAACCAGCTTTGCGGCTGCACCACGCCCTTGACCTTGGCCGAGATGGCGCGCGGACCGGTGTCGTGCGCCACCCAGACGAACGGCGCTTCGTCGACGATCTTGGCGTGCAACTGGGCCAGCAAGGCATCGCGCTGCCTGGCGTCGAAAGTGGTGCGCGCCTTGGCGATGATGGCGTCGACTTCAGGGTTGCTGTAGAAGCCCCAGTTGTTCGACACCGGCGGCGCCGCCTTGCTGCTGACGAAGCGCACCATCGCGAAGAACGGATCCATCGCCGCGAAGCTGATGTTGACCGCGTCCGAACCGTGCGCGCTCGGATCCTTGGCGCCGATGCGCCAGTTGGTGTACAACGTGTTCCACTCGATCACGTCGAACTGCACGTCGATGAAGCAGGCCTTCAGGTTTTGCTGCATGAATTCATTCATCGGCAACGGCTGCATCTGGCCGGAACCGGAGGCCGAAATCTGCACCTTCACCTTGAGCGGCTTGGCGGCCGAATAACCGGCCTCGGTCATCAGCTTGCGCGCGCCGTCCGGGTCGTACTTGATGTGGAAGCTCGGGTTGCCGCGCCATGGATGGCCCGGCTCGACGGTACCAGTGGCTTCGCCCATGAGGCCGCCCAGCAATTGCTTCATGGCCGGACGATTCACGCAGAGGTTGGCGGCGTAGCGCACGCGCTTGTCCAGCCATGGTGAACCGGGCGCGAAGGACAGTTGCCACGGCCACACGTGCGGTTGCGGATTGGAGTAAACCTTGAAGCCGCGCGCCTTGATGGTGTCGAGCGCATCCGGCGCCGGCGCTTCGATCCAGTCGACCTGGCCGGACAGCAAGGCGGCGGTGCGCGAGTTGGCTTCCGGCAGCGGCAGCATCACCACCTTGTCGATTTGCGGGCGGCGTTTGGCGTCCCAGTATTCCAGATTCCTGGCCAGTTCGAGACGCTCGCGCGGCACGAACTTGGTCATCTTGAACGGACCGGTACCGGAGGCATCGGCGGCAAATGCAGCCCAGGCTTGCTTGGCGCGCTCGGCCTTGTCGCTCACAGAACCCGGCACGGCGGCCAGCTTCTTGGCCCACTGCAGCGGCGAGGCCATGAACAGGTTGGTCAGGTTGATCGGCAGGAAAGAGTCCGGCTCGGAGGTGGTCAGCTCAACGGTGAGGTCATCGATCTTCTTGGCAGTGCGCAGCGTCGGCATGCGCGATGCGGTCACGCCGACCTGGCTGGGATCGAAGTTGGGCGCGTCCTTGTCGAGCACCTTGGCGACGTTCCACACCACCGCGTCGGCGTTGAAGGCGGAGCCGTCATGGAACTTGACGCCGGGGCGCAGCTTGAAGATCCATTTGGTCTTGTCCTTGGCGTCGACCGCCCACGACACGGCCAGGTCGGGAATCACTTCGCTGGCCTTGTCGGCCTTGGACAGATCCCATTGCGTCAGGCTGTCGTACATCGGAATGCCGGTGAAACGATTGCCTTCGAAGCCCTGGTCGGGCTGGCCCAGGGTGCGCGGAATGTCGCCTGCGGTCATGGCGATGCGCAGCACTTTTTCAGCGTGCACGCCGACCGAGGTGAGCAAGCCGAAAGCCAGCGTACAGGCCAGAGTGATTGCGCTTGGTTTGGTCAGTTTCATGTCGATGCTTCCTTTTGTTGTTGAGGACGGCGAAGGGTGATGCTTACGGGCTTGAGGTCGGTGAAGAAAATCAGTTGATCAGGGTTGGAGAAACTCGATGCCGGCGCGCGCGGCGGTGTGCAGCAAATGCCGTTGCATGGCGTCGCGGGCGCCTTCGGCGTCGCCGGCGGAAATGGCGGCGGCGATGGCGCGATGTTCTTCGGCGGTTTCCCAGATGCGCGAGTGATCGGCAAACGGCAAGCGCTGGCTGTGGCTGATGCGCGTTTCAAAATCGCGCACCACTTGCATCAGCCCGCCGTTGCCGGACAGCTCCGCGATCAGTTGGTGGAATTCGAGATCGGCCTGCGAGGCGCTGACCAGGTCGACGTTTTTCAGCGCGTCTTCAAAACGGGCCTGCACGCCCCACAGGCGCGGCGTGGTGTGGGCATTGATGACGCGCGCGGCCAGCGCGGCGGCGGCCGGTTCGAACACGTAGCGCAGCTGGAAGGTTGATTGCAGCTCCGCCGATGAAGGCAGCGCCGCTCCGCTGCGTGCAGGCGTACTGGCTGCACTGCTGCGGCCCGAGGTGACCAGCGTGCCTTTGCCGGGCATGGCGCGGATGAAGCCGAGCGCTTCCAGCATCGACAGCGCTTCGCGCAGCGACGCGCGGCTGATGCCGAGCGACTCGGCGAGATCGCGCTGGCCCGGCAGCATTTGTCCGGTCTTGTATGTCCCGGACAGGATTTGGCGCTGCAAAGTTTGTGCCGCGATATTGGGCATGCTCATCGGTTTCCCCTTTTTGGTCTGACTGGTCAGACCGCAAGAGGCGATATAGCAATTGACATGCCACCTGTTCGCCAAAACGACGATTACGCAGCGGCGGCGGTGATTGCGGAGGAGATTGCGGGTAGGTTTTCAGGCGCGGGCGTTGGCCTGAACAATGCGCTGAAACAAACCGCTGCACGAATTTCATGCAGGCGCGTGCGGTGAAAATGTGCGTTAAGCGTGCACATCTCTGAAACCGAAAATGAGAGCACGGCCTCTGCACGACCGGGCGCAGTTTTCAGCGCCCAGTGACGATCAGTCAACTTGCATCGTCACCGGTGGAAACGGGAGAAGAGAAGAATCAGGCTGGACGCGGCGCCTGCATCGTATGGCGCGCAACGTAGCGATACAACAGCAGCGCGGCAATGCCGCACACCGCCATCAGAGTCGTCAGGGGCAAGGCGGTGCCGTCGTGCCACACGCCCATGATCACCCCCGACAGCATGCCGATGCCGAACTGCAGCGTGCCCATCAGCGCGGCCGCGGTGCCGGCTTGCTTGCCTTGTTGTGCGAGTGCGATGGCCGAGGCGTTGGGACCGACGAAACCGTGACATGACAGGAAACCGAAGAAGCCGATCAGCAACAGCGGCAGGCTTTCATAACCACAGGCGACCAGCACCGCCACGATGGTGGTCAGGATGGCCGGGATCCAGATGATCTTGCCGAGCACGCGGTCGGCGCTGCGCTTGATGACCAGGCGCGCGTTGATCTGCGAACAGGCGATCAGGCCGATGGCGTTGGCGCCGAACACGAAGCCGAAATTCTGCGGCTTGATGCCATGCAGTTCGATCAGCACGAACGGGCCGCCGGAAATATAGGCGAACAGCCCAGCCTGGATCAGGCCGCCGCACAAGACATACGCCATGAATTGCCGATGGCGCAACAGGCCGAGGTATTGACGCAGCACACGCCCGAGATGCAGCGGCACCACATGCGCCTGGTCGCGCGTCTCTTCCATCACGCGGTGGGTAAAGATCAGGCAGATGACGCCGAACACCGTCAACGTCGCGAAGATCGCGCGCCAGGTCGAAAAAGTCAGCAGCAATCCGCCGATGAAAGGCGCCAGGATAGGCGCCAGGCCGAACACCAGCATCAGCATCGAGAACGCGCGCGCCGCGCCGTCGGCGCCCATCTTGTCGCGCACCACGGCGCGCGGGATCACCATGCCGGAACTGCCGCCCAGGCCCTGGAAGAAACGCAGCACCAGCAGCGTTTCAAGATTGGGAGCAAAGGTACAGCCGATCGAGGACACCACATACAGGCAGATGCCGAAATACAAAGGCGGCTTGCGGCCGAAGCGGTCGCTGATCGGTCCGTAGAACATCTGCCCGAGCGCCAGCCCGATCAGGAAAGTCGACAGCGTCAGCTGGATGGTGTTGCTGGCCACGCCGAGGTCTTTGGCGATGAAGGAAAAACTGGGCAGGTACATGTCGATCGACAAGGCGCCCATCGCCGTCAGCGCGGCCATGAGGATCAACCAACCGGGAAGACGTTTGCCCTGAAAAGGCGAAGAATCTGTTTGCATGAGGAGAGTACAAAAAACCGTGTCCGGCTTGCAGCTTACGCAGGGCTGAGTTAAGACCGCGTTTTATGGCTTAACTACGGCTTATTGCAGCATACATAAGACAAAGCAGGAAACGATGAGCGCGTGAGAGGGGAAGCGTGGCGCGCAGGAAAACGCGCATGTCGCATTATACCGGTTGGCGGGCATCTCTTCAGCCGACGGTTGCGATACGGCAATGCAGCAGAAGCAACGACCACGCACTTCCTGAACTGTTGTACCGCGACCTTGCCGGGACCGGCGGTTGCCGTTTCTGGGATTTTTTTGATGGTCAATCAACATTCGATCAGCAATTTAACAAAAAGGTGGCACACTGATTGCAAACAATAATTTGATGAAATGCCGCCAAGAATTTATAGATTTGTCGGCATTTCCATACTACCCGGAATGTTCTGGTCGTCACTTTTTGGGGAAGCATTCAGGAAGATTCATGGGTAAGGGAAGAATAAAAGAAATCGCAGCGCGGGCCGCTTCCCCTGTCTCGCGGTTGCTTACCGCTTTCCTGTTGTGCCTGCTGGCAGCGTGCGGACAGGATGCCGGCAACGATGCCGCCGATCAGGCGCCACTTGTGCGAACGCAAATTACCGCTCTGGTGTGGGCACCCGACTGGCCCGACGAAATGCATCGCATCGCCGACGCGTTCCATCGCGCTCATCCGGACATCAGCGTCGACGTGCAATTCATGATCGGCAATTCAGTCGAAGAAAACCTCAAACCCAAAGTCGCCACCCATAACCTGCCCGATCTGGTATCGGTCAATCCCAACGCCTACAGCGCCGAGCTCGCTGAACAGGGCGTATTGACCGACCTCGGCGAGACCGTGGCGTGGAACAACATGCTGGAGTCGCTCAAGCCCGACTGGACCAACCGGCACGGCAAGCGCTTCGGCATTTCCGGCGGCGTCGCGGCGACGCTGATCTACTACAACAAGGAGATGTTCAAGCGCGCCGGCATCGCGGCGCCGCCGACCAATTTCGAAGAATTCCTGGCCGCCTGCGCCGCGCTCAAAAAAGCCGGCTTCACGCCGATGGTCTGGACCGGCGCCTTCCCCAATACCTTGGCCAACGGACCGTTCAGTTTCGGCTTCGCCAACAGCGTGACGGCGCGCCATCCGCACGACTGGAAGCAACGCATCGCCGCCGGCAGCCTCGACCTCCGCAATGGCGACGCCGTCGATATCTTCGGCCGCATGAAGCTGATCGCCGACAAGGGTTACCTGCAACGAGGCTATATGAACACCAGCTACGACGAGGGTATCCAACTGTTCGCCGACGGCAAGGCGGCGATGGCGTTTCAGGGGACGTGGTCGTCCGGTGCGCTGATGCACGGCAAGGATTTCAGCACCGGCGTGTTCGTGCCGCCCTGGAATGCGCGCGGCAAAACCGTGGTGCCGGTGGTCGGCAGCGAGACCGGCTTCGCCGTATGCGATACGCGCAACAGGAAGGCTGCGCTGCAGTTCCTCGAGTTCATTTATGGCGCAGGCTTTGCGATCCAGCAGAACAAGCGCCAGAACATCCCGCCACTGAAGCAGGTCAGCGGCAAGGTGGTGAGCGACCCACAGATCGGCGACTACGTCCGGCAGGTGACGCAGGCGCCGCTGACGGCGCCGCCCTATTATTCCTATCTGCCGACCAACACCATCGACTTGCTGCATCCGCTGCTGCAACAGGTCCTGTTCGGCAAGATTTCGCCGCGCCAGGCTGCCTTGACGCTCGACAGATCGATCCGCCATGAAGCGCGCACGGAGAACAAATAAGCCATGATCCGCCTGCTCGCTCCCGCTCCGGACCAACACAGCAAGGACATCGTCGCATGAAGAAGATGCTCGACCTGCTGTCGCTCAAGCTGTTGCGCCGGATCGAGATCCGCTACCGGTTGATCAATTCGTTTTTGCTGGTGTCGATGCTGCCGCTGCTGATCGCCGGCATCGTGGCGTATCGCGAGTCGAGCAATGCCTCGCAGGAAAAAGTCCGCATCTTCGCAGGCGAAGTGGTCAAGCAGGTGGCGCAGAACATGCTCCAGCAAATCGAGAAAATCGAATCCTCGAGCGAAGAACTGGCGATGTCCGAACGCATGCAGAATGCGCTGGCGGCCTACTACAGCAAGACGCCTTCCGAACGCGCCGCCGGCCATGCCGACATCATCCGCCTGCTGCTGGAGAACTACGGCTCCTTCGAATACGTCAATCAGAAATACGTACTCGATCGCCGCCATCGCATCATGGATCCGCAGGTATTCGCCCAGCTCGGCGATGGCGTGGCGCGCTTCGCCGAAGATGCGCCCGACATGAAAGGCCGGCCGTACTGGGATAGTTACAGCACCGCCGCCGGACAGAAGAGCGTGGTGATGCTGCGCGACATCCTGTTCAAGGGCAACAATCGCGTCGCCGGCACGCTGTTCGTCGGCTTGCGGCCGCTGCACTTCTCGCGCATCTTCGAATCGGTCAATCTCGGGTATGGTTCGCGCATGCTGGTGATCGACGCCCGCGACGGCCACGTCATCGTGAGCGCCAATGCGGCCAATGCGGCCAATGCGGCCAACGATAACGCCCCGGAATCAGGCCTGGTCGCCGCGATCGCGCGCAGCGTAGCGGAAAACAGCGGCAATTTCGTGTCTTACCGCGACGGCGATAACAGGGAGCAGCTCGCCGCTTTCGCGCCGGTGCCGCGCACCAGCTGGATGGTCGTCAACGTCACGCCGCTCAATGCGCTCAACGCCGAAGTCCGCTCGATCCGCAACAAGATCATCCTCATCGGCGTGCTGTGTTTCATCCTGGCGCTGGTGCTGTCCTTCATCATCGCACGCAGCATTTCGCTACCGCTCAAGCAGCTGGTTGGCGTGATGAAGGCGACCCGCACCGGCAACTATCTGATCCGCATGGATTACGAAGGCAAGGATGAAATCACGGAATTGTCGCAGCGCTTCAACGACATGGCCAGCAAGGTCCATCAGCACAATGAGCGGCTGGAAGAACTGGTGGCCGAACGCACGCGCGAACTGGAGCAGGCCAACCGTCAGCTGGAAGCCCTGAGCGCTACCGACAGCCTGACCGGCATCGCCAACCGGCGCCGTTTCGACGAAGCGCTGAGCGGTGAGTTGCGACGTGCGGTGCGCTCGCAGAAACCGCTGGCGCTGATGATGCTCGACGTCGATTATTTCAAGAATTACAACGACCGCTACGGCCACCTGGCGGGCGACGATTGCCTGCGCACCATTGCACGTGTCATGCGCGCCAGTTCGCGTCGCGCCACCGACCTGGCGGCGCGCTACGGCGGCGAGGAATTCGCCGTGATCGTGGCCGAAAGCGATGCCGCCAACGTCGTGCAATTCGCCGAAAACATCCGCAATGCCGTTGCCGCGTTGCAGATCCCGCACGAGGAGTCGCCCTTCGGTTGCGTCACCTGCAGCATCGGCGTCATCGCCGTGCAAGTGGACGAGAACATGAGCACCGACACGCTGCTGCGGCTGGCGGACGTGGCCTTGTATCAAGCCAAGGCGCTTGGCCGCAATCGCGTGGCGTTGAGCGATCCGCCAGGTGCGGCCGATGATCTGCCGGAACATCGCGCCGTGACCTGATCGAGCCTGATCCTGCGTGATCAGGCCGACAACTTTGCTGCAATGCGACGCTGTCGGAAGCACACGCAAAGGGCCGTAACTGAATACCATTTCCCAGCCTTTTCCTCGGATCGCCGGCCGCTCCGACGGACTACCATGCAATGCTGATCCTGCTCTCCCCCATGCGCAGGTTGTACAAAAAACAATATTGAGACGAAAGAAAATCAAATGAAAAACATGCGCATCGGCTCGCGCCTGGGCCTGGGTTTTGCATTGGTGTTGTCGCTGCTGGTGCTGATGACGATCATCGGCGTATGGCGACTGCAGGACATCGGCAACCGCACCGCCAGCATGATCGCGCTGGACTTGCAGAAAGAGCGGCTGGCGTCCGAATGGGCCGCCAACATCGATGCCAACGGCGTGCGTACGATTGCGGTCATCAAGAGCAACAACGCCGACCATCAGAAGTTTTTCAAGGACCAGATGGCCGGCACGGTCGATCGCACCAGCGCGGTCCAGAAGCAGCTCGACGAACTGATCAAGTCGGCTGAAGGACGCAAACTGTTCGACTCCCTGCTGGTGCAGCGCAAGGTCTACAACGACCTGCGCAACAAGATCATCAAGATCAAGGAAGGCGGCGATGAAGCCGCTGCGCTGGCGGCGCTTGAAACCGAACTGCTGCCGGCGATGAAGGAATACTCCGCCCGCGTGAATGCCATCGCAACGTACCAGCGCGAGGTCATCAACCGCAATGCGGCGATCGTCGACGAACAGTACCGTTCGGGTCGCACGATCCTGATCGCGGTAGGTGTGCTGGCGCTGCTGGTTGGCATCATTGCGTCCTGGCGTCTGTCCGACGGCATCACGCGACCGCTGCGTCGCGCCGTGCAGGCCACTTCCGCAGTCGCGGCGGGCGACCTCAGCACGCACGTGGTGGTGGACCGCAAGGATGAAATCGGTCAGTTGCTGCAAGGCCTGCACGACATGTCGCAGAACCTGCTCAAGACCGTGCGCGAGGTCCGCAGCGGCGCCGATACCATCGCCACCGCCTCGGCCGAAATCGCCACCGGCAATCTCGACCTGTCGTCGCGCACCGAACAGCAAGCCGGCTCGCTGGAAGAAACCGCCTCGGCCATCGAGCAACTGGCGTCGACCGTGAAGCAGAACGCCGACAACGCGCGCGAGGCGAATCAACTGGCGCTGACCGCCTCCAACGTCGCCGTCGAAGGCGGCGCCGTGGTCGGCCAGGTGGTCGACACCATGGGCGCGATCAACGAATCCTCGCGTCGCATCGTCGACATCATCAGCGTCATCGACGGCATCGCTTTCCAGACCAACATCCTGGCGTTGAATGCCGCCGTGGAAGCGGCGCGTGCCGGCGAACAGGGTCGCGGCTTCGCGGTGGTGGCGTCGGAAGTGCGCAGCCTGGCGCAACGCTCGGCCTCGGCCGCCAAGGAAATCAAATTGCTCATCGGCGACTCGGTCGACAAGGTCGGCTCGGGCACGCGTCTGGTGGAGCAGGCCGGCAAGACCATGGCTGACGTGGTCAGCAGCGTCAAGCGCGTGAGCGACATCGTCGCCGAGATCAGCGCCGCCACACAGGAACAAAGCACCGGCATCGGCGAAGTCAACCACGCCATCACGCAGATGGACCAGGTCACGCAACAGAATGCCGCACTGGTGGAAGAAGCGGCGGCTGCCGCCGGTTCGCTGCAGGACCAGGCGGCGAAGTTGGCGCAAGTTGTGAGCGTGTTCAAACTCGATAACGATCAGGTCAGTACTCGGGTCAGTACTCAGACTAGTATTCAGACCAATACTCAGCTCAATACGCAGACCGCGACCGCGCCGAAGGCGGCAGCACCGATGAGGAATATCACGCCGCAGCGTCCGGTCATCGCTGCGGCAAAATCATCGTCGCGCGAGGCCATGCCGGTAAAGACACGCACCATCGCGCCGCCGCAACCACGGCAGGCGCCGATCAAGGACAACGCCGACGACTGGGAAACTTTCTGATGTGCTGCTCATGTACTACTGAATGCAGCATGCACGTGCGGTCATGACCGCACCAAACAAAAGGGCGCCCGACTTGCATCGGGCGCCCTTTTGATTTTCTGCCGCCGGTTTACAGTTTGAAGTGCCGCCCTGCTTCCGCCAGCTTGCCGGCTTGCGTCTGCAACAGTTCCGACGTCGCCGAGGCTTGCTCCACCAGCGCGGCGTTCTGCTGCGTGGTGTTGTCCATTTCGGTGACGGCCTGGTTGATCTGTTCAATGCCCTGGCTTTGTTCCTGGCTGGCGGTGGCGATTTCGCCCATGATGGCGGTGACGCGCTTGACGCTTTCGACCATCTCGCTCATGGTCGCGCCGGCCTGCTCCACCAGCTTGCTGCCGGAGCCGACCTTGTCGACCGAGTCGCCGATGAGGGCCTTGATTTCCTTGGCGGCGGCCGCCGAGCGTTGCGCCAGGCTGCGCACTTCCGACGCCACCACCGCGAAGCCGCGACCCTGTTCGCCGGCGCGCGCCGCTTCCACGGCGGCATTCAACGCCAGGATGTTGGTCTGGAAGGCGATGCCGTCGATGACGCTGATGATGTCGACGATCTTGTTCGACGACGCGTTGATCGCGCCCATCGTATCGACCACTTGCGACACCACGCCGCTGCCCTTGACCGCGACGTCTGAAGCGTTCTGCGCCAGTTGATTGGCCTGGCGCGCGTTCTCGGCGTTCTGCTTGACGGTGGAGGTGAGCTGCTCGATCGAGGCGGCGGTTTCTTCCAGCGAGCCGGCTTGCTGTTCGGTGCGCGACGACAGGTCGAAATTGCCGGAGGCGATTTCATTGGCGGCGGTGGAAATCGAATCGGTGCCGACCTGCACTTCCGAGACGATCTTGCGCAGGCCGGTATTCATCTCGTCGAGCGCCTGCATCAGTTCCGCGATTTCATCCTTGCCGTGTTTCTCGATGCTGGCGGTGAGGTCGCCTGCAGCCACCATCTTGGCGACCTCCAGAGCGCGCTTCAACGGCGTCGTGATGCTGCGCGAAATGATCAGCACCGCGACCACGCTGATGAGCACCAGCAGCACGCCCAGCGTCATCATCAGTTGCATGCCGTGCGTGCTGGAGCGGTCGATGTCGACGGCCATCTGGTCGATGGCTTTGCGTTGCATCGCCAGCAGCGCATTGACCTTGTCCGCATAGGCCTTGGATGCAGGCTCGAACACGTCCTTGTAGGCTTTCTCGGCGGCGGCGCCGTCGCCGGTCTTGCGCGTATTCATCACAAGTTCCTTGGCAGCCTGGTATTTGTTGCGCGCGGCAATGATTTCCTTGAACAGGGCCTTCTCGTCCTCCGAACTCAGGCGCGGTTCGATCTTCTTGATGATGCCGCTGCCGGACACGACGCTGGCGGCGATCGCGTCCTTGAAGGTATCTGCCAGATTGGCGTCAGAACTGCGCGCGATCATCGAAGTACGCACGATCGCCGAATACGTCAGCACGAACCAGTCGGCGACCAGCCTTTCCTTGGCCAGCGGCAATTCCATCATGGCGCGGGTGGCTTCTGCATTGCGCCTGGCGTTGATCAGTCCTATCGAAGTGGAAATGGTCGCCAGGATGAGAACGATGGCAAAACCGAAAATCAGGCGGCTCGAAATCCGCATGCTGGAAAGTTGTTTCATGATGGCTGCGTCCCCGCGTACTGTCGTTGTGTTTATGTTTCCCTGGCACGGTTCTGGTCCGGGCTCTGATGCAGATTACCTCGTTTTTTCGTGATGGCAAACACAAGTTTGGACGAAAGCAACACTGCTGCGCAGCAGCATGCAAAACGGTCCGTTCAGCGCTCAGCGTTCAACCTGCACCTCGACTTCACGCTCGGCATAGTCCGATCCGGGTGTCGCGCGCCGCGCTGCCGGCAACGCGGCAACGGTGTGCCTTGCAAGGGGGGCGGAATGTCAAATCAAGGGCGTGAACGGCAGGCGTACGCCTTCGGCATCGCTGCGCAGCGCCAGGTCGATGATGGTCATGACATCGACCGCATCTTGCGCCGGCACCGGAAAAGTCTTGCCGTCCAGCAGCGTGTCGGCCAGCGCCCGGTAGAAGCCGGCGTAGTCGCCGTCCAGCGTGGCGTGCTCGCCTTGACGATCGTCGTCCCCGTCAACTTGCCTCAACCATCCCGGAGGATTCTTGCCGAAGCCGGCGTCGCCGGGACGCAAGCCTGCTTTCAGTTGATCTTCCTGTACGTCGAGGCCGTTGCTCAGGTAACCGCCGCGCGTGCCGTGTACGGTAAAGCGCGACGGCGGCAAGGCGCTGAGCGCGCTGGCGTGCAGCACCACTTCCTTGTCGGCGTAATGCAATTGCAGATGGACGTAGTCCGGCACCTGGGCATTGTCGCGCTGGCGCCGCACGGTGGCCGACAGCGACTGCGGTGCGCCGAACAAGGCCAGCGCCTGGTCGATCAGATGCGGGCCGAGATCGAACAGCAGGCCGCCGCCGTGCGCCGCTTCTTCGCGCCAGCGTTTTGGAATGACCGGACGGAAGCGGTCGAAGTGCGATTCGAAGTGCGTCACGCGGCCAAGCGCGCCGTCGGCGATCAGCGCCCGCAGCGTCATGAAGTCGCCGTCCCAGCGGCGATTGTGAAACGGTGCGAACAGCAGGCCGCGTTGCTCCGCCAGTCGCGCCAGTGTTTGCGCATCGTCGCCGGACAAGGTGACCGGCTTGTCGACCACGACATGCTTGCCCGCTTCCAGCGCGCGACGCGCCAACCCGAAATGGGTGTCGTTGGGCGTGGCGATGACGATGCAGGCAATGTCGTGTTGCGCGATCAATGCGTCGAAGTCCGAGACGATCCCGGCATCCGGATAGTCGGCGCGGGCGCGCTCTGCCTGCGAAGTAGCGATCACGCCGAGTTCGGTGCGCCCGCTACGGGCGATGACCGGCGCATGGAAGGTGGCGCCGGCAAAGCCGTAGCCCATCAAACCCAGTTTCAATTTCCCGGACATGCAGTCGTTCCTCGCTCTGTGCGCTTCAGACTTTTTTGACGAACTCGGTCTTCAGGCCCATCTGGCCGAAGCCGTCGATCTTGCAATCGATGTCGTGGTCGCCGTCGACCAGGCGGATGTTCTTGACCTTGGTGCCGATCTTGACCACACCGCCACCGCCCTTGAGCTTGAGATCCTTGATCACGGTGACGGTGTCGCCGTCCTGCAGGATGTTGCCGGCGGCGTCGCGCCATACCTTGCCGCTTTCTTCTACCGCTTCGGCGGGCTGGGCCGACCACTCATGGGCGCATTCGGGACAGATGTACAGGGCGCCGTCTTCGTAGGTGAATTCGGACTGGCATTGGGGACAGGGTGGCAAGGTGCTCATGATGGCTTTCGTAACGATGCGGCGGACACGCCGGATGCGCGTCGCCAGGTGCGCAGTATACCGCCCGCGCGCCCCCACACACTAGCCGCTATACTAGCCGTTGTCGTTGAATGACTTTCACGCAGGAGTTGGCATGCTGCAGTCGCTTTCCGGTATCCCCGTCCATTCGTTACGCAAGGAGTGCCCGCCGGGCGCCTGTGTATGCGATCGCGAGAGCCTGCTCGACAGCGCGGCGGCCGACCCCGACACCGACGTGCGCATACTGACGCTGACCCAGGAGCAGGAGCGCAGGCTGCTCGAACGCATCGGGCGCGTTTCAAGCTACGACGATTTGCAACACGTCGCCGGACTGCTCTACAAACAACTCGGCGTGGTCTTGCGCATCGCCCCGAGCCCGCGCGAAGTGCGCACCGTGCGCGGTTTCCTGATCCTGCTGGAAGAACGTCCCGGCCTGTGCAAGAAAACCCGCCAGGCAGTGCCGGCTGCAATCCGCAAATGCCTGGAAAGCAATCCCGACATCGCCTTCGCCATCCTCAATGCCCACGACCTGCTGGGCGGCGCGTGATTCCGACGTTTCTGATGTTTCTGCCGCTGCAGCCGCACCGATATATTCAGAAATCGCGTAAGCATCATCGAAAGCATTCGTTCTGCTAAAACGTCGCTTTGTTTAGTCTTGGTCCCTTGATAATTTTCCGGGGCAGGACATGACAACAAGATCGAATACATCCACAACATCGAACAAACGCCGTCTGGTATTGCAAGGCGCCGCGGCGGCCGCATTGGTCGGCGCGGCCGGCTGGAGCAACGCCGCCGAAGAGCGCACGCTGCGCATCGGCTACCAGAAGTTCAACACGCTCAATATCCTCAAGGGCACAGGCAACCTGGAAAAGGCGCTGGCGCCGCTGGGCTGGAAGGTGAAGTGGTTCGAGTTCGCGGCGGGGCCGCAACTGACCGAGGCGCTCAACGCCGACGCCATCGACTTCGGCCACGCGGCCGACACGCCGTCGGTGTTCGCCAACGCCTCGGGCGTCAACGCGGTGTATCTCGCCGCCGAGCAACCATATCCGAAGGGCATCGGCATCTTCGTCGCGCAGGATTCGCCGATCCGCTCGATCAAGGAACTGAAGGGCAAGAAGGTCGCGCTGGGGCGCGGCTGGAACGTGCAATACCTGCTGGTGCGCGCGCTCGAAGAAGTTGGTCTGAGCTATAACGACATCGTGCCGGTGTATCTGTCCAACGCCGCCGACGTGCGTGCGACTTTCCAGTCGGGCAACGTCGACGCGGCCGGCTTGTGGGATCCGTTCCTGGCCGGTCAGGAAATCTCGACGCGTCCGCGCATCCTGCGCGACGGTACCGGCTTGTCGAACAACCGCACCTTCCACCTGGCCACGCCGAAGTTCGCAGACCAGAACAAGAACATCATCCGCATCCTGTTCGCCGAGCTGAAAAAGACCAACAACTGGACTCAGGCCCACCCGCAGGAAACCGCCGACCTGCTGGCGCCGCAGCTGGGCGTCGATCCCAAGGTGCTGCGCCTGGCGACCGAGCGCCGCGACTACACCACGGTGCCGATCAACGCCGGCATCATCCAGGAGCAACAGCAAATCGTCGAAGCCTTCTACAAGCTCGGCCTGATCAAGAATCAGGTGCAGGTCAAGGACAAGGTTTACGGCGAAGCCTTGTTGTAAGCGCCTGCGATGACCATACATCTCGCGGCCTTCCTGATCGCCGGCAATGCGGCCCACAGCCAGGTTCTGTGGCGCCATCCGCGCAGCACGCCGGGCGGATTCCTGACGCTGGATTACTACAAGCGCATTGCGCAGACGCTGGAACGCGGCAAGTTCGACCTGCTGTTCTTCGCCGACCGGCTGGCGGTGTCGACGCGCTTCGGCGGCAGCCATCGCTATGGCGTGGCGCATGGCGACCAGGATGCGACACGCATGGATCCGCTGCCGGTGCTGGGTGCGATCGCGGCGGTGACGTCGCGCATCGGACTCGGCGCCACACGCTCGACTACCTACTCGCAACCGTACAGCCTGGCGCGCGAATTTTCCACGCTCGATCATTTGTCGGCGGGACGCGCGGCGTGGAACGTGGTGACCTCGGTGAACCAGGGCGAGGCCGACAACTTCGGCCTGCGTGAAACCCTGGGCCATGACGAGCGCTACGACCGTGCCGATGAATTTCTCGAGGTCACGCACAAGTTATGGAACAGCTGGGATGCGCAAGCGCTGCTGCTGGAAGCCGGCAGCGGACGCTACGCCGATCCCGATCATGTCCATGCGATCGATCATCGCGGTACGCATTTCAACGTGCGCGGCCCGCTCAACATCCCGGCCTCGCCGCAGGGCGGTCCGGTCATCATCCAGGCCGGCTCGTCGCATCGCGGCCAGGATTTTGCGGCGCGCTGGGCGGAAGTGGTGTTCGGCATCCAGCCCGACCTTGCACGCATGCAGCGCTTCTACCAGGACCTGAAAAGCCGCACTGAAAAATTCAGCCGCAAGCCTGCCGACATCAAGGTGCTGACCGCGCTCATGCCCTTCGTCGGCAAGAGTAAAGCCGAGGCGGAAGACAAACGCACGCGGCACAATGCGATGGTCGATCCCATCGTCGGCCTGTCGACCTTGTCGAGCCACATGAACGTGGATTTTTCGGCGCATGCGCTGGACGCGCCGATCGACGACATCCAGGTGGCCGGCATGCAGGGCCTGTTCGGACTGGTGAAGGAATTGTCGAGCGAAGGCCGCCTCACGCTGGCCGATATCGGCAGGCTGTACGCCAGCGGCGTACTGGTGCCGCAAGTGGCGGGCACCGCTGCAGACATTGCCGACTGGATGGAACACATCGTCGCGCAGCAAGGGGCGGACGGCTTCGTGATCACGCCGGCGCACCTGCCGGAAGGCTTCGACGACTTCGTCGATCTGGTGGTGCCGGAGCTGCAACGGCGCGGACAATTCCGGCTGGATTACGAGGGCGATACCTTGCGCAGTTATCTGCGCTGAGGACAAGGAAGGCACAAATGAAAACGGCGCGAATCACTTCGCGCCGTTTTCATTTCATTGTGCCAATTGCTGCAACTGTGCAACTTACTCCGGCTTGCCGCCCTTGCGATGCGGCTTGGCCTGGCCTGACACACGTGTATCCGGGCCACGACCTTCTCGCTTGTCCGAACGCTTGTCGCCAGGACGACCGGCACGCGCGCTGCTGTTGACCTTGGGCGGCGTGGCGTTCTTCGCCGGGGTCTTGTCGTGATGCTCGGTGCCGGTGCCGATGATGCTGATGTTCATCTTGCGCCCGGCGATCTCGACCACTTTCAACTGATGCAGCAGCGGCTTGGGCATGCCGGCCGGCAGGTCCAATGTGCTGTGATCATCGTGGATGTCGATACGGCCAATGTGCTTGGCCTCGAGTCCGGCTTCGGTGGCGATGGCGTTGACGATGCTCGCTGCCGTCGCCGCGTGGGCGCGACCGATCTCGATGCGGAAGGTCTGCATCTGGAACTCGGGCTTGCCTTTTTCCTTGCCCTTGGTCTTGCGCGGTTCTTCCACGGGTGCAGAAGCCGGAGCGGACTCGGCACGTTCATGGCGGTCGCCACGGTCGCTGCGCTCGGGACGATCCGCACGCGGGCCGCGTTCGGCGCGCAGCATCGGCGGACGTTCGTCGGTGACGCTGATCTTGAGTTGCTGGCCGGCGACCCAGACTTTCTTCAGATGCTGCAGCAAGTCGTCAGGCATGTCGCCCGGCAGGTCGAGCACGCTGTGGTCGTCAAAGATTTCGATGCGGCCGATGTGCTTGGCGTCCATGCCGGCTTCGTTGGCGATGGCGCCGACGATGTTGCCGGGCTTGACGCCGTGTTCATGACCGACTTCGATGCGATAAGTCTGTGTCGTGTGCGCGGCGAAATCTGCCTTGGTCGGACGCGCGCGTTCAACGTGCTCAGTACGCTCAGTACGCTCAGTGCGCTCGGTACGTTCCGGACGTTCCTTGCGCTCGCTTCGTTCCGCACGCGGTGCAGCGCCTGCGACGCCGCCGTCGCGGCTGATCTGCAATTGCTGGCCGGCCACGCGCACCGATTTCAGATGATCGATCAGGTCCGGCGGCATGTCGTCCGGCAGATCGAGGACGCTGTAGTCATCATAGATTTCGATGCGGCCGATGTGCTTGGAATCCATGCCGGCTTCGTTGGCGATGGCGCCGACGATGTTGCCCGGTTTGACGCCGTGCTGATGGCCGACTTCGATGCGGAAGGTTTGCATGCCGGGATCGGCGGCGCGGACGATGCGCTCCTTGGAGGCGTAGCTTGGACGCTCGCCACGATCATTGCGATCATTGCGATCACCGCGCTCGGGACGGTCGCCTCGTTCTGCCCGCGGTGAACGATCAGGGCGCTCGCGCGGTGCGCGGTCGTCGCTGCGCACGAACTCCGGCTCGCGCTGGTTCTTGTCGAGCAGCAGCGGCACGTCGCCGCGGGCCATCTTGGCCAGTGCGGCGGCGATGTCGACGGCGGTGACGTTTTCTTCGCGCTCGTAGTCTTCGATCAGCGAGCGGAAGACGTCGAGTTCGCCGGCGGCCAGCGTTTCGCCGATCAGTTCCTTGAAGCGCGCCACGCGCACGTCGTTGACGGCCTGCACGCTTGGCAGGTTCATTTGCGTGATCGGTTGGCGGGTCGAACGCTCGATGCTCTTGAGCAGGTTCTTTTCGCGCGGAGTGATGAACAGGATCGCTTCGCCGCTACGGCCGGCGCGGCCGGTGCGGCCGATGCGGTGGGTGTAGCTTTCCGGGTCGTAAGGCACGTCGTAGTTGATGACGTGGCTGATGCGCTCGACGTCGAGTCCGCGTGCAGCGACGTCGGTGGCGATCAGGATGTCGATCTGGCCGTCCTTCAGTTGCTGGATGGTGCGTTCGCGCTGCTGCTGCTGGATGTCGCCGTTGATGGCGGCGGCGGCAAACCCTCTCGCCTTCAGCTTGCCCGCGAGTTCTTCGGTGCCGAGCTTGGTGCGCGAGAAAATGATCAGGCCGTCGAACGGTTCGACTTCCAGGATGCGCGTCAACGCGTCGAGCTTGTGCATGCCGCTGACCAGCCAGTAGCGCTGACGGATGTTTTCGGCGGTGCCGGTTTTGGCGGCGATGGTGACTTCGGCCGGATCGCGCAGGTAAGTCTGGGCGATGCGCTTGATCGCGGACGGCATGGTGGCCGAGAACAGCGTGGTCTGGCGCGTGGCCGGGGTCTTTTGCAGGATCGATTCGACGTCGTCGATGAAACCCATGCGCAGCATTTCATCGGCTTCGTCGAGCACCATGGTCTTCAGTTGCGACAGGTCGAGCGAGCCCTTGTCCAGATGGTCGATCACGCGCCCGGGCGTGCCGACCACGACGTGTACGCCGCGTCGCAAGGCGCTCAGCTGCGGGCCGTAGCTCTGGCCGCCGTAAATCGGCAAGACGTGGAAACCGGGGATGTGCGTGGCGTAGCGCTGGAAGGCTTCAGCCACCTGGATCGCCAGTTCGCGCGTCGGCGCCAGCACCAGCGCTTGCGGCACGGTCTGGCGGATATCGATGCGCGACAGGATCGGCAGCGCAAATGCGGCGGTCTTGCCGGTGCCGGTCTGGGCTTGGCCCAGGACATCGCGGTTGCTGAGCAGGATAGGGATGGTCGCGGCCTGGATCGGCGACGGCGATTCGTAACCGAGCTCTTTCAGGACGCGCAACAGCGGTTCACTGAGATTGAGGTCGGAAAACAAGGGAAGGGGGGCTTCGGACATGAGGACTCACTGGTTCTTTTTTGGGACCGCAGGGCGCGGCCGCATGGGATGCAGTTTACCCGCTTGTGACGCGCTCAGCGATGTTAAGTTGCAGCCGCGCGTGTGCCGGCGGCCGAAATGGGCGCTTTCTTGACCGGTGACAAGTGGAGATGTTGCCTGAGAGACAAACAATGCCCGACGACAAGAAACACGAGATCAGGCGAAAAGCGGATGAAAAAGCCGGCCGGGAGGGATTTTACGGGAAAGTATTCGGTGTCAGTTGCAGCGGCGAGCCTTGCACGCCGGCATGCACCAGGCGGCGCGCGACACCGGTAATGTTGGCTTCCAGTTCACGGAAGGTGCGCATCGGGCCGATCGCATTGAACATTTGCGAGGCCAGTTTGATCAGCGCTTCGTTGGAGATGAAGCACTCGCGATTGACGAACTCCACGCATACAGAAAAAATCACGCCGGCGTTGGTCAATTTCACTTCGGTAACAGACTGCGACATGGCTTTTCCTTTAATCGGATAATCGACCTATAGTGCGCGTAAGTCCCGCGAATAGCAACCAAAATCGGCGATCGCCCGGCGCTGGCGCGGCTTCCGGAAGGATTGGCCGGGTTCACTGCAGACAATGTATAATAGAGGCTCGTTGGGCGGTTTCGCCCTTTTTCGGACCGGCCTGCAACATCATCTTCAAAGCGTGCCAGTCTCCACTCTTTCCGGCCGCGCCAGCCTTTCGTTTCACTTGTTTTCCGGCACGCGGCCCGTCCTGTAGCAGTCCTGCCGCCGGCGACATTGTGCATCCGGCGCCAAGTTTCTCCGCATGTCTGCACGTGCACGCGGTGCTGCTCCCGGGACGGAAAGCACAACCGCACTGGTCCGCTCAAGCGGTAACCGGCCCCTTTTTTCTGCGATCTTCGGCGGATGTTGTTGCAGCTTCTTGCAAGCTGCCGCCTGCCGGTCGCCTTATTTGGAAACCACCATGGCTAAAGAAGAACTACTTGAAATGAACGGCCTCGTCGAAGAAGTCCTGCCCGATTCGCGCTTCCGCGTGAACCTGGAAAACGGCCATCGACTGATCGCCTACACCTCCGGCAAAATGCGCCAGAATCATATCCGCATCCTGGCCGGCGACAAAGTCACACTGGAACTGTCTCCCTACGACCTGAGCAAAGGCCGCATCACTTTCCGTCATCTGGAAAAGCGCGGACCGGTCGGCGGCGGACAGCAACGTCGTCGCTACTGATATCTCGATCCGTAACGAGATTCCAATGCCTACCGCGACACCTCTGGAGCGCAGTAATGGCGCTGCGGCGATTTCCGCCAAGGCAGTCGCGTTGGCCGCTGCGCTGGAAGTCGAGCTGGTCGAATGCGTCTGGGATATCGGCGCCGACCTCACGCATGAACATGCGCACCGGCTCGACCTGATCACGGCGGCGAAATCCGTGCGCGTGTATTTTCCGGATCTGGAATTGACCTCGTCCGGAAATGCGTCACGCGCCAAGCGCACTGAAGAACGCCTGCAGCGCGCGATCGTTCAGTTGCAGCAGCGCACGCCGGCGCCAACCTACGGTTATCGCTGAACGCATACGGGCATATCGCGAATTAAATCTCGATATGTTTAGGTAATCTTCAGGTTTACCTGTATATTTAAATTTGCACTTACATCAAGTCGTCGTTATTGTTGGTCTCTTCTCTTGAGCTCGCTTGCGAGCCTCCTCTGTCGGACTCTCTTCGGTTACATCTTTCTTGGTCTCGGGTGCGCTTCGGGCGTTGTCCCTCATTTTTTTTCAAGGAAGTAATAACATGTCTACAAGTCAAACAGGTACGGTCAAGTGGTTCAACGATGCAAAGGGCTTCGGCTTCATCACGCCTGATCAAGGCGGCGACGATCTGTTCGCGCATTTCCAGGACATCCAATCGAACGGTTTCAAGAGCCTGGCCGAAAACCAGCGCGTCTCGTTCGAGCGCGGCACTGGTCCTAAGGGCGAAAAAGCCACCAATATCAAAGCGATCTAATCGCATGATGTAACGCGAAGACCAAGGTCTTCGCGACATCCAAGTCCGGGATTCACAAACTGACGGCACCATGCAGATAGCATGGGTCGTTGATGGAAAAATTCCCGGCACCGCAGTTTCTGCGGAATAACAAAGCTCGCTACGGCGGGCTTTGTTGCATTCAGGGCCGACATGTTTCAGCTATCATCGCCGCATGGGCGCGGGCAATGGCTACGCGACCTCCGCACCAGCTTCCTTGAGGAATGAGAGCGCGCCTGAAACCATTTTCCGGAATGCTGCTAGAATCAACTCATCGTTTTATTATTTGCATTCATCCTTCATGTTCATCGCCGCCCTGTCCTGCCTGTTGTCGCTCAGCCTGTATGTCCTGGCTGCGCAGACGCATGCGCGCGCAGCCGCAGCCGGTAAACAAAAGAAACAGTCGCTCATCTGACCGGGGCGCGCTGTCCTGTCAGGTGGGCTGACAGGATGGCCAACGCAGACCGGACACGTTCCCCTCGCTAGTTCTCCTTGCACCTGCCGACAGACATTCAACGGTCTGTAACGCAGTACATTTTCATGGAGAGCAGCAATGCGTTCTTTCGACGGTATCTGGATTCCCCTGGTCACGCCCTTCCACGACGGCAAGATCGATTTCCCCGCTTTGCAGGCGCTGGCGCGCAGCATGTTCGACGCCGGCGTGTCCGGCCTGGTCGCCTGCGGTTCGACCGCTGAGGCGGCCGCACTCGACGACGGTGAACAACTGACAGTGCTCGACGCCGTCCTCGATGCGGTGCCGGGCTGTCCGGTGGCGATGGGACTGGCCGGTAATCGTCCGGTTGCGATGCTTGAAAAGATGCAACAAATCCAGCAGCGCCCGATCGCGGGATTGCTGGTTCCGGCGCCGTATTACGTCCGCCCCTCGCAGGAAGGCTTGCGTGCGTTTTTCCTGGCGATGGCCGATGCTGCCGAGGTGCCGGTGATCGTCTACAACATCCCGTACCGCAGCGGTATCAACATCGACGCCGCCACCATTCTCGCGCTCGCCGACCATGAGCGCATCGCCGCCGTCAAGGATTGCGGCGGCAGCGCGGCGGCCACCATGGACCTGATCGCGCATGGCGGTTTGCAAATTCTGACGGGAGAAGACGAACAGATTTTCACCACGCTATGTCTCGGCGGCAGTGGCGCAATCACGGCAGCGGCGCACATCCGTCCCGACTTGTTCGTGCGCGTGGCGCAGCTGGTGCGCGCGCAACGCCTGGCCGAAGCACGCGAGCAATTCTATGAATTGCTGCCGCTGATCCGTCTGCTGTTCGCCGAGCCGAATCCCGCCATGATCAAGACGGCGTTGGCGATGATGGGCATGCTGCGCGACGAATTGCGCGCGCCGATGCTGTCCAGCTCGCCGGCGCTGCACGAGCGCTTGCGCCGCGAGCTGTCGCGGCTCGGTTGCCTGTAGGCGCCCGGCCAAGGCAAGCCCGCCACGGCGGGCCGCTGGCGATGCCCTGCTTGACATACGGACAACATCGCTGCTGAACGCGGCGCATTGTTCATTGTTACAAATCGCCAACATGAGGCAGCGAACCAAGTTTTGAAGGTCCCGTCATATCTCTATCGCACTGTGTCGAGGAGGTCATGTGGCAAACCTGGAATCGCATCAAGCACAACCAGCCCAACAACAAGCGCACCAACCGCGCTGGCGCATCGCCGATCTGGATTTCTCGCGCATCGATCTGCAACGCGTGCGTCACGATGAAAACACTTTCTATCTGGTGACCTGCGCCTCGTTCGTCGAAAGCGGCTCCGATCTGTATACCCACAACCTGGTCGACTTCTTCCATGACAATGAAAAAGTCGCGGCCTGGCTGCGCGAACAATGGGAAGTGGAAGAGTTGCAACACGGGGCGGCCTTGCGCGCTTACGTCGAGCACGTCTGGCCCGAATTCGACTGGCAACAAGCCTACGACAGCTTCCTCGCCGAGTACGCGGACTACTGCAAGGTCGAGCTGCTGGAGCCGACCAAGGCGCTGGAGATGGCCGCGCGCTGCGTGGTCGAGACCGGCACTGCGACCTATTACCGCGCATTGTCGCGCAGCGTGCAGGAGCCGGTGCTGCAGGAGCTGGCGGCGCGCATCTCCAACGATGAGGTCAATCACTACAAGCATTTCTATCAATACTTCCGCCAGTACCGCCGGCGCGAAGGCATCGGCCGCTCGCGCGTGCTCGGCACACTGAGTCGCCGCACGCTGGAAATGCGCAACGAAGACGCCGACTGCGCCATTCGCCATGCGCTCAAATTCCGCGATCCGGCACGCGCCGGCGACGTCGCTTATTTAAGAGAACTGAGCGCGCGCATGAATGCCACCGTGCGCACCAATTTGACGCCGGACATGGCCTTGAAGATGCTCATGCGCCCGCTGGAGCTGCCTCCCAAGGTGCAAACCTGGGTGCAATATCCTATCCGCCAACTGATGCACTACGTGTTTTTGCGCTAAAAACAAACACAAACCCTGCAATTTGCTCCGTTCTGGGGCGATTCTTCGTTTACCGCACCGCCACCATTTTTAGCATCACTAAAATGGTGCGATAGTGCGCGAGGGCTTCTGCAAAGCCGGAAAAATCACAAGAGATTGATCGGAACTCACTTCGTCAATAGGCGTGAGTGCGAGCTTGTCCTGTTTGGGATGAGATGCAAGGCGCGAATCGAGGTCAAGACTGGGCGTCTTGACCTCGATTCGCAACGCAGCAGATCGCCCAAACAGGCCGCTCCCTTCGGTTCTTCCCAGAGAGGGCGCTGGCCGCGTTGCACTCCTTGCGCGTAGCACCGCTACGCGACGCGTCGCGCGCCTTGCCAGCGCCCTCTCTGGGAAGAACGCATCTCACGCCTATTGACGAAGTGAGTTCCACTGTCATTGGCACGCATTCTGCTAAAGCAGGAAGGCAGTCAACAAACTCTCATTGATTCTTCTAACTGTAGGAGCACTTCATGTCACGTCGTACTATCCTAAAAGCAACAGCACTCGGCGCGTTCGCACTTGCAGCTTCTTCCTGGCTCCCTGCCGCATTCGCTGCGGACACCATCAAAGTCGGCATCCTGCATTCGTTGTCAGGCACCATGGCCATCTCCGAAACATCGCTCAAAGATGTGGCGCTGATGACGATTGATGAAATCAACGCCAATGGCGGCGTCAATGGCAAGAAACTTGAGCCCGTGATCGTTGACCCTGCATCCAACTGGCCTCTGTTCGCTGAAAAAGCGCGCCAGCTGATTTCGCAAGACAAGGTTTCCGTTGTGTTCGGCTGCTGGACTTCGGTCTCGCGCAAATCGGTGCTGCCGGTTTTCAAAGAATTGAACAGCCTGCTGTTCTACCCGGTCCAGTACGAAGGCGAAGAGTTGGAAAAGAATGTCTTCTACACCGGCGCAGCGCCTAACCAGCAAGCCATTCCTGCCACCGAATACCTGATGTCGAAAGAAGGCGGCGGCGCCAAGCGTTTCGTCCTGCTGGGCACCGACTACGTGTATCCACGCACCACCAACAAGATTCTGCGCGCCTTCCTGCACAGCAAGGGCGTGAAGGATTCCGACATCGACGAAGTCTACACGCCGTTCGGTCACTCCGATTACCAGACCATCGTCGCCAACATCAAGAAGTTCGCAGCCGGCGGCAAGACTGCAGTGATCTCGACCATCAACGGCGACTCCAACGTGCCGTTCTACAAGGAACTCGGCAATGCCGGCCTGAAGGCGACCGACGTGCCTGTCGTGGCGTTCTCGGTGGGTGAAGAAGAACTGCGCGGCGTCGACGCAAAACCGCTGGTCGGCCACCTGGCTGCCTGGAACTACTTCGAATCCGTGAAGAACCCGGTCAACACCGCCTTCATCAAGAAGTGGAAAGCCTACGCCAAGGCCAAGGGTCTGCCGAACGCCGACACCGTCGTGACCAACGATCCGATGGAAGCGACTTACGTCGGTATCTACATGTGGAAGCAAGCGGTTGAAAAAGCCAAGACCACCGACACCGACAAGGTGATCGCAGCGATGGGCGGCCAGACCTTCAAGGCGCCGTCCGGCTACACGCTGGAAATGGACAAGACCAACCATCACCTGCACAAACCAGTGATGATCGGCGAAATCAAGGCCGACGGTCAGTTCAACGTGGTCAACAAGACCAAGACCACCATCCGTGCGCAACCATGGAGCCCGTACATTCCGGGCAACGAGAGCAAGCAAAAGATGTAATGCAGGCGCTTGCCAAGTTTGGTTAGTTGAGCAGTTCCCGCCGCATGTTCCATGCAGCGGTTTGCAAGACCTTGCACCGGGCGTCCGACATCCCGCCCGGTGCAATCCATGCCGCATCCCTCATTGGAATGCATGCATGAATCTCAGATAAGCGTCGTGAGACCGACTTTCTTTCCGTCTTGCCTTGCCACCGAAAAGAACCATGAGACTTCTCCCCAAGATAATTGCGTCCGCCTTGCTGACAGGCTGGCTGTGCACCCAGGCGATCAGCGCGCATGCCGCGATCGATCCGGCGCTGCTCAAGCCGCTGGCCGGCGACGACCCTGACGCGCGCATCGCCGCCGTCACGCAGATTGCTGCGCTGGCCAATGCCGACGCGCAAAAGATCCTCAACGCCATCAACAGCGATGCGCTGTACGCCACGCCTGCCGGCGACGTGCTGATCATTGAAGACAGCGACGCCTTCAATCCTGCCACCGACAAGACTGGCCCGGCGCCTGACGACGCCGAAGGCATTACCGTCAACAACCGCCTGCGCGGCGTGGTCGAAGGCGCGCTATCGGGACTCAAACTGTTTTCGCCGGACCGCGCCGCGCGCCTGACCGCCGCGACCGAATTGCTGAAGACCGCCGACGCCGCACAAACCCCATTGATCAGCAAAGCGCTGGCGGCGGAAAAAGATCCGCAAATCCAGGAAGTGCTGAAGCAGGTCGTCGCCACCGCCAACCTGCATGCACCCGATGCAGCCACGCGCAAGGCCGCCGTCAAGGCCCTCGCAGAGACCACCAACGCCAGCCTGAAACCGGTGCTGGAACAAATGCTGGCCAAGAATCCCGACGGCAGCTACGTCGAACCCGATGAAGGCGTGCGCATTGAAGCCGTGCGCACCGTGTCGGCACTGGATCGCCATCTGACCATCACCGAGTTCGTCGGCAAACTGTTCTACGGCGTCTCACTGGGCAGCGTGTTGTTGCTGGCCGCGCTCGGGCTGGCGATCACCTTCGGCCTGATGGGCATCATCAACATGGCGCACGGCGAACTGCTGATGATCGGGGCGTACACGACTTATGTCTGCCAGCTGGTGTTCCGCAAATTCTTCCCCGGCGCAATCGACGCCTACATCGTGGTCGCGTTGCCGGCCGCCTTCATCGTCGCCGCTGCGGTGGGGATTGCACTGGAACGTCTTGTGATCCGCTGGCTCTACGGCCGTCCGCTGGAAACCTTGCTGTGCACCTGGGGTATCAGCCTGATGCTGATGCAGGCCGTGCGCTCCATCTTCGGCGCGCAGAACGTCGAGGTCGCCAACCCGAGCTGGATGTCGGGCGGCATCACGGTGCTGGGTTCGCTGGTGCTGTCGTACAACCGTATCGTGATCATCTTCTTCGCGCTGTTCGTGGTGTTCGCGGTGTGGCTGATCCTGAACAAGACGCGCCTCGGCCTGTTCGTGCGCGCCGTCACGCAAAACCGCCGCATGGCCGATTGCGTCGGCGTCTCGACCGGCAAGATCGACATGATGACCTTCGGCCTCGGCTGCGGCATCGCCGGTCTCGGCGGCGTCGCGCTGTCGCAGCTCGGCAACGTCGGCCCCGACCTCGGCCAGGGCTACATCGTCGACTCCTTCATGGTGGTGGTGCTGGGCGGCGTCGGCCAACTGGCGGGCACCGTGATCGCCGCGTTCGGCCTGGGCGAAGTGAACAAGTTCCTGGAACCGGTCGCCGGCGCCGTGCTGGCCAAGATCGCCATCCTCGTATTCATCATCGTGTTTATCCAAAAGCGCCCGCAAGGCCTGTTTGCACTGAAAGGCAGGAGCGTGGAATGAGTACCCTCAATCTCCCATTGAAACCTTCGCTGTTTTCGCGTCCGGCCTGGATAGCGATCGTGGTCTTCACCGTGATCCTCGGGCTGTTGCCGATCCTCAATCTGATCTTGCCGGCCGGCCATCCGCTGTCCATCTCCAGCTACACCATCGCGCTGATCGGCAAGTTCATGTGCTACGCGATGGCGGCGCTGGCGCTGGATCTGGTGTGGGGTTACACCGGCATCCTGTCGCTCGGCCACGGCGTGTTCTTCGCACTGGGCGGCTATGCGCACGGCATGTACCTGATGCGCGCCATCGGCCACGACGGCGTGTATCAGAGCGACCTGCCGGACTTCATGGTGTTCCTCAACTGGAAGGCCTATCCGTGGTACTGGTGGATGACCGAGCACTTCTGGTTCGCCATGCTGCTGGTGGTGCTGGTGCCAGGCGTGCTGGCCTTCGTGTTCGGTTACTTCGCCTTCCGTTCGCGCATCAAGGGCGTGTACTTCTCGATCATCACGCAAGCGATGACCTTCGCCTTCATGCTGCTGTTCTTCCGCAACGACACCGGCTTCGGCGGCAACAACGGCTTCACCGACTTCAAGCGCATCCTCGGCTACACCATCACGGCGCCGTCGACCAAGGCGGTGCTGTATCTGGTGACGCTGGCCTTCCTGCTCGGTTCGCTGCTGCTGTGCCGCGCCATCGTGACCTCGAAACTGGGCCGCGTGCTGCAGGGCGTACGCGACTCCGAATCGCGGCTGATGTTCATCGGCTACAACCCGCTGTGGTTCAAGCTGTTCGTGTGGACCTTGTCGGCGGTGCTGTGCGGCATTGCCGGCGCTCTTTATGTGCCGCAGGTCGGCATCATCAATCCGTCGGAAATGTCGCCGGCCAACTCGATTGAAATGGTGATCTGGGCCGCCGTCGGCGGACGTGGTTCGCTGCTCGGCCCCATCATCGGCGCGTTCACCGTCAATGGCCTGAAGAGCTGGTTCACTGCCGCCTTCCCGGATTTGTGGCTGTATGCGCTGGGTCTGATCTTCATCCTGGTGACGCTGTTCCTGCCGCAAGGTATCCTGGGGCTGATCAAGAAACTCAAGAAGCAAGATCCGCAAGACCGCATCAAGGAGGCCGCATGAGCGAAATGTATAACCGCGCAGCGCCGCAAGACAGCGTCGACAACAACGAGCACGCCGACCACGGCACCTCGTATGCGCGCATCAAACCGGAGGGCGTCGACACCACGCACGGCGCCATTCTTTATCTGGAAAACATCACTGTCTCGTTCGACGGCTTCAAGGCGATCAACAACCTGAACCTCGACATCTCGGTCGGTGAACTGCGTTGCATCATCGGTCCCAACGGCGCCGGCAAGACCACCATGATGGACGTCATCACCGGCAAGACGCGACCCACGGCGGGCACGGCTTTCTTCGGCCAGAGCATCGACCTGACCAAGATGACCGAATACGAAATCGCCCATGCCGGCATCGGCCGCAAGTTCCAGCGACCGACAGTGTTCGAGCAGCATTCGGTTTTTGAGAATCTGGAAATGGCGATGAAGATGGACAAGCGCGTGAAGACGACCTTGTTCGCGCGCCTGAACTCGGAACAGATCGGCAAGATCGAAGAGATCCTCAAGCTGATCCGCTTGAACGGCCAGGAAAACCGCGTCGCCGGCCTGCTCTCGCATGGCCAGAAGCAGTGGCTGGAGATCGGCATGCTGCTGATGCAGGAACCGCAATTGCTGCTGCTGGACGAACCGGTGGCCGGCATGTCCGACGCCGAAACCGTGCGCACCGCCGAGCTGCTCAACGAGCTGCGCGGCAAGCATTCGATCATGGTGGTGGAGCACGACATGGGTTTCGTTGAAGAGATTTCGCAAGGCGGCAAGGTGACCGTGCTGCACGAAGGCGCGGTGCTGGCGGAAGGCACGATGCAGCAGGTGCAATCGGACGATCGCGTGATTGAAGTGTATCTGGGCCGATAAGCGGAGACGAAAAAATATGCTGCAAGTCAATCAACTGAATCAATACTACGGCGCCGCGCACACCTTGCGCGGCGTGTCGATCAACGTCGAAAAAGGCAAGTGCCTGTCGCTGCTCGGCCGCAACGGCGTCGGCAAGACGACGCTGCTGAAATGCCTGATGGGCGTGCTGCCGGTCGCGGCCGGCAACGTCACGCTGGAAGGCCGCGACATCACCAAGCTCAAGCCGCACCAACGTGCAGGACTGGGGATTGCGTATGTGCCGCAAGGTCGTGAGATCTTTGCACGCCTGACCGTGGAAGAAAACCTGCTGATGGGCATGGCCACCCAATCCGGCCGCAAGGCGTCGACGATCAAGGGCGAAGTCTATGAACTGTTCCCGGTGCTGAAGGAAATGCTGCACCGTCGCGGCGGCGATCTGTCGGGTGGGCAGCAACAGCAACTGGCGATCGCCCGTGCGCTGTTGGCCGAACCGAAACTGATCATCCTCGATGAACCGACCGAAGGTATCCAGCCGTCGATCATCAAGGACATCGGCCGCGTCATCAGCCTGCTGCGCCAGCGCGGCGACATCGGTATCTTGCTGTGCGAGCAGTACTTCGATTTTGCGCGTGAACTGGCCGACACCTTTGTCGTGATGTCGCGCGGCGAAGTGGTGGCGTCGGGCGTGCAGGCGGAGATGGATAACGAAAATGTGAAGAAGCACCTGGCGGTGTAACAGGGCAAGTGCATGGCCGCATAAGCCGCGCTGTATTGCCGGATTATCAAGTCCGGCCGACGTTCGCGGCGTGCGTTTTGCTTACAGGTCTGCTATAAACGAACGTCCACGCCGCAGCATCCTCACGTCGCACAATCCGCATAATCCGCACAATCAGAACATTGCATGAAACGCATCATCGATCCTGCCGCTGCCGTCACGGAATCAGGCCAGACCGCCGCCGTCGCCGCACCTGCGTCACGCCATCAGCAGGCGCGGCTGACGCTGGGCTTCGCCGACGATGCCGGCACCACGCGCATGATCGAGCGTAGCCACTTCGGCCCGTTGCGCGTGCAGAAGCCGCTGTATCCGGAACACCCCGCCGTCTGCCACGCCGTCATCGTGCATCCGCCGGGCGGCATCCTCGGTGGCGACGTGCTGAACATCACTGCGCATGTCGGCGACAAGGCCCACGCGTTGCTGACTACGCCCGGAGCGGGGAAATGGTATCGCGCCAACGACTTCGTCTCGCAGCAGCAAGTTGCACTGACTGCAACGGCCGGAGCCGCAATGGAGTGGCTGCCGCAGGAGACCATCTTCTTCAACGATGCCGATGTGCGCATGGAACACCAGGTCGAGCTGGCTGCCGACGCGACCTATATCGGCGGCGAGATCCTCTGCTTCGGCCGCACCGCGTCGGGTGAATCGTTCACTGACGGTCGCGTCAGCCAGCGCACCAGCATCCGGCGTGACGGCAAACTGGTGTGGTTCGAGCAAGGCGCCTTGCGCGCAGGCACGTCGTCGATGACGAGCCCGCTGGCTTTGGCCGGCTATTCGGTCAGCGCTACCTTGATAGCGGTCGGCTTGCCGCTCAACGCCGCTTTCCTCGGCGAACTGCGCGAACAAACCAGCGCGCTGGCCCATGACGGCCGCAGCGGCGCGACGCAAATGAAACAGGTATTGGTGCTGCGTTATCTGGGCAATTCCAGCCAGGTTGCGCGGCAATGGCTGACGCATGCATGGCAGCGCATTCGTCCGGAATTGATGCAGCGTGAGGCGATCGTGCCGCGCATCTGGAATACATAAGCAAGCGACAGAAAGAATCAAGGAGAACGCATGGAACTGACCCCGCGGGAAAAAGACAAGCTGCTGATTTTTACGGCGGCCCTGGTGGCTGAACGGCGCAAGGCGCGCGGCCTCAAACTGAATTATCCGGAAGCGGTGGCGCTGATCACGGCCGCCATCATGGAAGGCGCGCGCGACGGCCGCACCGTCGCCGAGCTGATGTCGGAGGGTACCAAGATCTTGTCGCGCGCCGACGTCATGGATGGCGTGGCGGAGATGATCCCTGACATCCAAGTCGAAGCGACTTTCCCGGACGGCAGCAAGCTCGTCACGGTTCACCACCCGATTCCTTGAGGAGCGCTGAGATGATTCCAGGAGAAATGCTGGTTGAGCCGGGCGACATCGAACTCAACGTCGGCCGCCGCACCGCGAGCGTCACCGTCGCCAACAGCGGCGACCGTCCGATCCAGGTCGGATCGCACTTTCACTTTTTCGAAACCAATCCGGCGCTGAAATTCGACCGTCAGATCGGTTACGGCATGCGCCTGAACATCGCCGCCGGCACCGCGGTCCGCTTCGAGCCGGGCCAGGAACGCACGGTGGAACTGGTGGCGTTGGCCGGCGACCGCAAGGTCTACGGTTTCAACGCCAAAGTGATGGGCGAACTCGACAAGAAGGGAAATAAATAATGGCCAAGATTTCGCGTCAGGCTTATGCCGAGATGTTCGGCCCCACCGTCGGCGACCGTTTGCGTCTGGCCGATACCGAGTTGTTCATCGAGGTCGAGAAGGATTTCACGACCTACGGCGAAGAGGTCAAGTTCGGCGGCGGCAAGGTGATCCGCGACGGCATGGGCCAGTCGCAGCGCAACTATAAAGACGTCATGGACACCGTCATCACCAATGCTGTGATCGTCGACCATTGGGGTATCGTCAAGGCCGACATCGGCTTGAAGGGCGGCAAGATTGCAGCCATCGGCAAGGCCGGCAATCCGGATATCCAGCCCGACGTCACCATGGCCATCGGCGGCGCTACCGAAATCATCGCCGGTGAAGGCATGATCGTCACCGCAGGCGGCGTCGATACCCACATCCACTTCATCTGCCCGCAGCAGATCGAAGAAGCGCTGATGAGCGGCGTCACCACCATGATCGGCGGCGGCACCGGGCCTGCAGTCGGCACCGCGGCGACAACTTGTACGCCGGGTCCGTGGCATATCCACTCGATGCTGTCGGCGGCGGATGCATTCCCGATGAATCTGGGCTTCCTCGGCAAGGGCAACGTCAGTCTGCCGACACCATTGGAAGAACAGGTCCACGCCGGCGCCATCGGCCTGAAACTGCATGAAGACTGGGGCTCGACGCCTGCTGCAATCGAAAACTGCTTGTCCGTCGCGGATCGCCTCGATGTGCAGGTCGCGATCCACAGCGATACCCTCAACGAAGGCGGCTTCCTTGAGCATACGCTGGCGGCCTTCAAGGATCGCACCATCCACACCTTCCATACCGAAGGCGCGGGCGGCGGTCACGCACCGGACATCATCGCGGCCGTAGGGCAAAGTAATGTCTTACCGTCGTCGACCAATCCGACGCGTCCCTACACAGTCAATACGCTGGACGAACATCTGGACATGCTGATGGTCTGCCATCACCTGGATCCTGCCATTGCCGAAGACATCGCCTTCGCCGAATCGCGCATCCGTCGCGAAACGATTGCTGCAGAAGACATCCTGCACGACATCGGCGCGATCTCGATGATGTCGTCCGACTCGCAAGCGATGGGCCGCGTCGGCGAAGTGATCATGCGCACCTGGCAGACCGCGCACAAGATGAAGACGCAGCGCGGCTCGCTGGCGCAAGATCCGTCGCGCCACGACAATTTCCGCGTCAAGCGCTATATCGCCAAGTACACCATCAACCCGGCGATCACGCATGGCATTTCGCATGTGGTCGGTTCGCTGGAAGTCGGCAAGGTCGCCGACATCGTGCTGTGGAAGCCGGCCTTCTTCGGCGTCAAGCCGTCGATGATCCTCAAGAGCGGCATGATCGCGGCGGCACAAATGGGTGATCCGAATGCATCCATCCCGACGCCGCAGCCAGTGCATTATCGGATGATGTTCGGCGCTTACGGCGGCGGCTTGAAGACCTCGATGACCTTCGTCTCGCAATCCGCGTTCGATGCCGGTATCGGCGACATGCTCAAGCTGAACAAGCCAGTCGTGCCGGTGAAAGGCATGCGCAATCTGCGCAAGCGCGACATGATCCATAACGGCGCGACGCCGAAGATGGAGGTCGATTCCGAAACCTACGAAGTGCGCGCCGACGGCGAGTTGCTGGTGTGCGAACCGGCCAAGGTGCTGCCGCTGGCGCAACGTTATTTCCTGTTCTGAAAAAATACTATGCTGACCCTGAACACCAAGATCGAACACGCCGAAAAGATCGACGGCGAATTGCTGTTGCCTTACGACCAGCGCGAGAAGAGCCGCCTGCGCGCGACCATGACCTCGGGCGAAGAAGTCGCGGTCTTCACCCTGCGCGGCACCGTGCTGCGCAATGGCGACCTGCTGCGCGGCGACGACGGTCGCGTGGTCAAGATCAATGCCGCCAGGGAGGCTACCTATCGTGTAGAGGCGAGTTCGCCGCATCAGTTGCTGCGTTGCGCTTTCCACCTTGGCAATCGTCACACGCAGGCGCAAGTCGGCGAGGGCTTCCTGCGCATCCGCAAGGATCCGGTGCTGAAAGAAATGCTGGAAGGCCTGGGCGCGCTGGTGCTTGAAGAAGAAGCCGCTTTCGAGCCGGAGTCGGGTGCCTACGGCGGCGGTCATCACCATCATGGCGACGACCATCATCACCCGCTGGCTCCCATCCCCGTGCGTCAGAAGATTCATCGCCCCGGCGACAAATCCTGATCCTGATTCGCAGAGACTTCCATGCAAGCACAAGCCCTGCTCCATCTGCTCCAGCTAACCAGCCCGTCGCTGCCGATCGGCGCGTACAGCTATTCGCAGGGACTCGAGGCAGCGATTGAAAACGGCACCGTGAAGAACGAGGCCGGTGCGCGTGCGTGGATCGTCGATTCGTTGCATGAAGTAATCGCCAGGTTTGAAGCGCCGATTTTGTGGCGTTTGCTGCAGGCCTTCGACGCGCGCGATACTGATGCGGTGGCATTGTGGAACGAACGCTTTATCGCCGCGCGCGACACGGCTGAGTTCCGCGCCGAGACCATACAGATGGGATATTCACTGAGCAAGCTGGCCGTCGACCTGAAGATCGGCGACCAACCTTTGCTTGATCTGTTGCAGGCGCAAGGCGAAGTCCCGTTGCCGACGGCGTTGGCCTATGCTGCGGTAGCGCTGAACGTCCCGCACGACGCTGCCCTGCTCGGCATGTTGTTCGCGTGGGCGGAGAATCAGGTACTGGTCTGCGTCAAGTCGGTTCCACTCGGCCAGGTTGCCGGCCAACGTTTGCTGCTGTCCCTGCAACCGGAGCTCGAGGCTGCAGCGAAGACCGCGCAGGAACTGGCTGACGATGAATTGTCGAACTGGTCCCCGGGCTTGTCGCTGCTGTCGATGCAGCATGAAGTGCAATACAGCCGCTTGTACCGTTCTTAGTGTTGATGTCCTGTCGGTCCATCAGAGTCATTTTGAATTTTTATAGAATCCGTCTTTAATCGAGATAAACATGAGCAATCCATCCTCCCCCAATCCATTGCGCGTCGGCATCGGCGGCCCGGTCGGTTCCGGCAAGACCGCGCTGTGCGAAATGCTGTGCAAGCGCATGCGCGACCATTACGACATGGCCGTCATCACCAACGATATTTACACCAAGGAGGACATGGAGATCCTTCTGCGCGCCGACGCCTTGCCCGCGGAACGCCTGATGGGCGTGGAGACCGGCGGTTGCCCGCATACGGCGATCCGTGAAGACGCCTCGATCAACCTGGAAGCGATTGCGCGCATGAGCGCGGATTTCCCGGATCTGGACCTGATACTGGTAGAATCCGGCGGCGACAATCTGGCGGCGACGTTCAGCCCCGAGTTGTCGGACCTGACCATTTACGTGATCGACGTCGCCGGCGGCGAGAAGATTCCGCGCAAAGGCGGCCCCGGCATCACGCGTTCGGATCTGCTGATCATCAACAAGACCGATCTGGCGCCGTATGTCGGCGCCAATCTGGACATCATGGCCCAGGATGCCAAGCGCATGCGGGGCGACCGGCCGTTCGTGTTTACCAATTTGCGCAGCGGTGACGGCGTGGAGACGGTGATTGCATACATTCGCAAGCAGGGCTTGCTGGATGAGAAGAAGTAAAGTTAAGACTGCTTGCTATTCTGGTTCGTTAGGCGCATGAGCGCATTCGCAAGATTCATTTGAAGGAGAAAAACATGTTTCGTATTCCCGGCAAGACTGTCGCGCGCGCAAGCGCATTGACCATCGCAGCGCTGGCCAGCACCAGCGTGCTGGCCCATCCCGGCCACCCCGATTCGCTGGTGTCTGCGTCGATGAGTTTCGGCGCCGGCTTCAGCCATCCGTTTTCAGGCGTGGATCATTTGCTGGCGATGCTGGCGGTTGGTTTGTGGGCGGCGCAAAACAAGCGTTCGGCGATGTGGGTCTTGCCGCTGGCGTTTCCGCTGATGATGGTGGTCGGCGCGCTGTTGGCGTTTTCCGGCTTGAGCATCCCCGCCGCTGAAACCGGCATTGCCGCTTCCGTCGCGGTGCTTGGCTTGTTGATCGCCTTCGCCGTGCGCATGCCTTTGTGGGCGAGCACGGTCGTGGTGTCCTTGTTCGCAGTGTTCCACGGCTATGCACACGGCAGCGAATTACCGCACGGTTCGTCGGCTGCGCTGTATGGCATCGGTTTCGTGCTTGCCACGGCTTTGTTGCACGCGGCTGGGCTTGGCATCGGCCTGTTTGCCGGCAAGCAGATGGCCGATAAAGTTGTGCGTATCGGCGGTATCGGTATTGCTGCGGTCGGCGCTTATTTGTTGGCGGCTGGTTGATTGATGTAACTGATGGTGGCGTGGCGTTCCAGGATGCCCGGCGCCACCGGACAGGATAGCGAAGGGCCGCGTTTCGACGCGGCCCTTTTTGTTTGTGGATCGGATTTGATTGCCGGGAACGAACGGCTGCGCGATCTCGGATGCAAAAAGGACCGGTCATTGATCGGTTTTTTGCGTCTGTCGGATTGGAGCAATGGGTTGTTGGGGAAGTTTGGCGTCGGGATCGCGCTCGACGCGTGCGTGCGGGTCAGATCAGGAAGTGGGTGAGAGGACTGCCGCTGTTCCTCGTTTATTTCTGCGGGGCGCTGGTGTGCTTGATACAAACCACGGCCGTGGACGCTTGATCTTCCCGGCCGATCAGCGGTGTTGGGAGCGTAGTTGGAATGAAGCGGCGGTGAGTCCGCGAGGCGCGGATTGCCCCCGCAATGCGGGTAAAACAGTGAGGCGGAAGAGGTAAAACGGAACCGGCAGTTGTTCTGCGCCCGGGTAATACGCCGCAAATACGGCGTGGAGGGATTGAAGAGGGGAAGATATGACAAAGGAAACGGACAGCAAAAAGCCCCACACCTGATGGCATGGGGCTTGAGCTTAATTAATAGCCTGACGATGACCTACTTTCACACTGGTTGCAGCACTATCATCGGCGCGAAGTCGTTTCACGGTCCTGTTCGGGATGGGAAGGGGTGGTACCAACTTGCTATAGTCATCAGGCATAACTTGTAGTGTTGCTTGGGTCCAATTGGAGCTAGGATGGCCAAACAACGCAATCTGGGAAGAAGTAAATTTTATCTTTGGGTGTGATGTGCCGATCAGGGCAAACACATAAATCTCTAAAGCTATAACAGCTAATGTTATAGGGACAAGCCGCACGGGCAATTAGTATCAGTTAGCTTAACGCATTACTGCGCTTCCACACCTGACCTATCAACGTCCTGGTCTCGAACGACCCTTTAGGGGGGTTAAACCCCCGGGAAGTCTCATCTCAAGGCGAGTTTCCCGCTTAGATGCTTTCAGCGGTTATCTCTTCCGAACTTAGCTACTCGGCAATGCCACTGGCGTGACAACCGATACACCAGAGGTTCGTCCACTCCGGTCCTCTCGTACTAGGAGCAGCCCCCTTCAAACTTCCAACGCCCACGGCAGATAGGGACCAAACTGTCTCACGACGTTTTAAACCCAGCTCACGTACCACTTTAAATGGCGAACAGCCATACCCTTGGGACCGGCTACAGCCCCAGGATGTGATGAGCCGACATCGAGGTGCCAAACTCCCCCGTCGATATGAACTCTTGGGAGGAATCAGCCTGTTATCCCCAGAGTACCTTTTATCCGTTGAGCGATGGCCCTTCCATACAGAACCACCGGATCACTATGTCCTACTTTCGTACCTGCTCGACTTGTCAGTCTCGCAGTTAAGCACGCTTATGCCATTGCACTATCAACACGATGTCCGACCGTATCTAGCGTACCTTCGAACTCCTCCGTTACACTTTGGGAGGAGACCGCCCCAGTCAAACTGCCTACCATGCACTGTCCCCGATCCGGATAACGGACCAAGGTTAGAACCTCAAACAAACCAGGGTGGTATTTCAAGGATGGCTCCATAGAGACTGGCGTCCCTACTTCAAAGCCTCCCACCTATCCTACACAGATTGGTTCAAAGTCCAATGCAAAGCTACAGTAAAGGTTCATGGGGTCTTTCCGTCTAGCCGCGGGTAGATTGCATCATCACAAACATTTCAACTTCGCTGAGTCTCGGGAGGAGACAGTGTGGCCATCGTTACGCCATTCGTGCAGGTCGGAACTTACCCGACAAGGAATTTCGCTACCTTAGGACCGTTATAGTTACGGCCGCCGTTTACTGGGACTTCAATCAAGAGCTTGCACCCCATCATTTAATCTTCCAGCACCGGGCAGGCGTCACACCCTATACGTCCACTTTCGTGTTTGCAGAGTGCTGTGTTTTTATTAAACAGTCGCAGCCACCTTTTTATTGCAACCCTTTTGTCCTTCTGGCGCAGGCCAGTCAAACTACTAGGGCGTACCTTATCCCGAAGTTACGGTACAAATTTGCCGAGTTCCTTCTCCCGAGTTCTCTCAAGCGCCTTAGAATACTCATCTCGCCCACCTGTGTCGGTTTGCGGTACGGTCTCGTTAGACTGAAGCTTAGAGGCTTTTCTTGGAACCACTTCCGATTGCTTCGCGAACAAGTTCGCTCGTCCCATACCCTTGAATTACGCTGCCGGATTTGCCTAACAGCCTTCTCTGATACAGAAACCGGGACATCCAACACCCGGACAACCTTCCGCGATCCGTCCCCCCATCGCATCTAACGACGGTGCAGGAATATTAACCTGCTTCCCATCAGCTACGCATCTCTGCCTCGCCTTAGGGGCCGACTCACCCTGCTCCGATGAACGTTGAACAGGAAACCTTGGGCTTACGGCGTGGGGGCTTTTCACCCCCATTATCGCTACTCATGTCAGCATTCGCACTTCTGATACCTCCAGCATCCTTTACAAGACACCTTCGCAGGCTTACAGAACGCTCTCCTACCATATCAATAAATTGATATCCGCAGCTTCGGTGACTGGCTTAGCCCCGTTACATCTTCCGCGCAGGACGACTCGATCAGTGAGCTATTACGCTTTCTTTAAAGGGTGGCTGCTTCTAAGCCAACCTCCTGACTGTTTTAGCCTTCCCACTTCGTTTTCCACTTAGCCAATCTTTGGGACCTTAGCTGGCGGTCTGGGTTGTTTCCCTCTTGACGCCGGACGTTAGCACCCGACGTCTGTCTCCCAAGCTCGCACTCATCGGTATTCGGAGTTTGCAATGGGTTGGTAAGTCGCGATGACCCCCTAGCCATAACAGTGCTCTACCCCCGATGGTGATACTTGAGGCACTACCTAAATAGTTTTCGGAGAGAACCAGCTATTTCCAAGTTTGTTTAGCCTTTCACCCCTACCCACAGCTCATCCCCTAATTTTTCAACATTAGTGGGTTCGGTCCTCCAGTGCGTGTTACCGCACCTTCAACCTGGCCATGAGTAGATCACTTGGTTTCGGGTCTACACCCAGCGACTGAACGCCCTATTCGGACTCGATTTCTCTACGGCTTCCCTATTCGGTTAACCTTGCCACTGAATGTAAGTCGCTGACCCATTATACAAAAGGTACGCAGTCACGGAACAAGTCCGCTCCTACTGTTTGTATGCACACGGTTTCAGGATCTATTTCACTCCCCTTCCGGGGTTCTTTTCGCCTTTCCCTCACGGTACTGGTTCACTATCGGTCGATTACGAGTATTTAGCCTTGGAGGATGGTCCCCCCATGTTCAGACAGGATTTCACGTGTCCCGCCCTACTTGTCGCAAGCCTAGTTCCACACTACTGATTTCGTATAAGGGGCTATCACCCTCTATGGCCGGACTTTCCATTCCGTTCTACTATCAATGGTGCTAAATCTTGCAGGCTGGTCCCATTTCGCTCGCCACTACTTTGGGAATCTCGGTTGATTTCTTTTCCTGCAGCTACTTAGATGTTTCAGTTCGCCGCGTTCGCTTCACAGACCTATGTATTCAGTCAGTGATACCCTTGCGGGTGGGTTTCCCCATTCGGAAATCTGCGGATCAAAGCTTGTTTGCTAGCTCCCCGCAGCTTATCGCAAGCTACTACGTCCTTCATCGCCTGTAATCGCCAAGGCATCCACCATGTGCACTTATTCACTTGTCCCTATAACGTTAGCCTCTCTTCCGAGAGATCGTTATAGAGTTTTTTGAGTTTAGCGTTTGCCGTATTGCCAAAGTAAGTCTTCTAATTGCTAAGATCACTTCGTAATACTTTGATTGATACAATCACACCCATCAACTTCTTGCACAAGGATCGAAATCCTGGCGCTCGTCGTTGACGAATTCTTTACTTCTTCCAGATTGTTAAAGAACAAAAACAGCTATTGATCACTAAAAGACCAAACCTAAATCCACACGCTCATGCATGCGACTTAGGTTTGATGTTTCTGGTGGAGGTTGACGGGATCGAACCGACGACCCCCTGCTTGCAAAGCAGGTGCTCTCCCAGCTGAGCTAAACCCCCGAAACTCTTTGGTGGGTCTGGTTGGGCTCGAACCAACGACCCCCGCGTTATCAACACGGTGCTCTAACCAGCTGAGCTACAGACCCGCTTGGATCAGTAATCAGCAGTCAGCCAGCAGACTATGCCGCCGCCGCAACCGATATAACTGTTCTTCTTTACTAACAGACGATAAGTGTGAGCGCTTAAATCATGCGCACTCTAGAAAGGAGGTGATCCAGCCGCACCTTCCGATACGGCTACCTTGTTACGACTTCACCCCAGTCACGAACCCTGCCGTGGTAATCGCCCTCCTTACGGTTAGGCTAACTACTTCTGGCAGAACCCGCTCCCATGGTGTGACGGGCGGTGTGTACAAGACCCGGGAACGTATTCACCGCGACATGCTGATCCGCGATTACTAGCGATTCCAACTTCATGGAGTCGAGTTGCAGACTCCAATCCGGACTACGATACACTTTCTGGGATTAGCTCCCCCTCGCGGGTTGGCGGCCCTCTGTATGTACCATTGTATGACGTGTGAAGCCCTACCCATAAGGGCCATGAGGACTTGACGTCATCCCCACCTTCCTCCGGTTTGTCACCGGCAGTCTCATTAGAGTGCCCTTTCGTAGCAACTAATGACAAGGGTTGCGCTCGTTGCGGGACTTAACCCAACATCTCACGACACGAGCTGACGACAGCCATGCAGCACCTGTGTTACGGTTCTCTTTCGAGCACTCCTAAATCTCTTCAGGATTCCGTACATGTCAAGGGTAGGTAAGGTTTTTCGCGTTGCATCGAATTAATCCACATCATCCACCGCTTGTGCGGGTCCCCGTCAATTCCTTTGAGTTTTAATCTTGCGACCGTACTCCCCAGGCGGTCTACTTCACGCGTTAGCTGCGTTACCAAGTCAATTAAGACCCGACAACTAGTAGACATCGTTTAGGGCGTGGACTACCAGGGTATCTAATCCTGTTTGCTCCCCACGCTTTCGTGCATGAGCGTCAGTGTTATCCCAGGGGGCTGCCTTCGCCATCGGTATTCCTCCACATATCTACGCATTTCACTGCTACACGTGGAATTCTACCCCCCTCTGACACACTCTAGCCATACAGTCACAAATGCAATTCCCAGGTTGAGCCCGGGGATTTCACATCTGTCTTGCATAACCGCCTGCGCACGCTTTACGCCCAGTAATTCCGATTAACGCTTGCACCCTACGTATTACCGCGGCTGCTGGCACGTAGTTAGCCGGTGCTTATTCTTCAGGTACCGTCATTAGCCCCAGGTATTAACCAAGACCGTTTCTTCCCTGACAAAAGAGCTTTACAACCCGAAGGCCTTCTTCACTCACGCGGCATTGCTGGATCAGGCTTGCGCCCATTGTCCAAAATTCCCCACTGCTGCCTCCCGTAGGAGTCTGGACCGTGTCTCAGTTCCAGTGTGGCTGGTCGTCCTCTCAGACCAGCTACTGATCGTCGCCTTGGTGAGCTTTTACCCCACCAACTAGCTAATCAGATATCGGCCGCTCCATGAGCATGAGGTCTTGCGATCCCCCACTTTCATCCGTAGATCGTATGCGGTATTAGCTAATCTTTCGACTAGTTATCCCCCACTCTAGGGCACGTTCCGATATATTACTCACCCGTTCGCCACTCGCCACCAGAAGCAAGCTCCCGTGCTGCCGTTCGACTTGCATGTGTAAGGCATGCCGCCAGCGTTCAATCTGAGCCAGGATCAAACTCTTCAGTTCAATCTCTGTTTTGCCATTGCTGGCTGATTCTTTCGAATCGGTCACTCACTCAAAATACTGACAGATAATTTCTTACCTATATTTCTTCGTGAGCGTTTAAAAATATTTAAAGTTTCCAGACCCGAAGGTCTGTCGCACTTCATTAAACGCCCACACTTATCGACTGTTAATTTTTAAAGAACCTTGCCTGCTTCGCTCCGCACCGAAGTGCCGTTTGCGTCGCTGTCAAATCGTTTTGTTTGTCAGCAGCAGAGAAACGAGATTATGTAGTGTTTTTTAATTTGCGTCAACTACTTTTTTAACGCTTCACTAAAAATTTTTACTTCCAACTTCTCGCTTCAAAAACCTTTTTTACTTCCTTTTCCCCACCTCCGGCGCGCTGCGTCTTGCTGTTTGCTGCGTCGCTCTGTCAGCGGGGAGGCGAACTATAGCAAAGCTTTTCCATTCCGTGCAACCCTTTTTGAAAAATTATTTAAACTTTTTATCCACCCTCCCGGCAAACCCACGCCAGCCCTGCATTTGCAGCCGTAAATAATTTTAAAAACAAAAAGCATGAAGCCCGTCCCTGACGGGACGGGCTTCATTTCTGCCTTAATCACCTGTGATTAGCAGTGCAGCAAATTAGCTGCTCTTGACGGTCAGTTCGCTCTTCACGTCCTTGACGCCATCGATCGCGGCCGCCAATTGCAATGCATGCTGGCCGACGTCGGCATTAGGCACTGGGCCGGCAAGAGTAACGATGCCCTTTTTGGTGGTGACCTTGATCTTCAGGGCGGACACCTGACTGTCTTCCACGAAGGCCGCCTTGACCTTGGCGGTGATGACGGAGTCGTCTACATAGGCGCCGGCTTTCTGCGTAGTGCTGGCGGAAGACGAACCGGTGGAGGTATCGGCTGCGTAGACGGCAGGAACTGCGGCGGCGGTCAGGAAGGCGGCGGCAACCAGTGTCGAGATGGTTTTGGTCTTTTGCATGATGAGGTCCTTATAGTATGAAAAAGAGAGACAACGCATTCGCGCTACCTGCCCTCTCTTTCGCAAAGGCCATGCCAGGATGAATTAACTCAATGATTTCAATGACTTGGGAAATACCGACCAAGCCAGTCGACGTTTCTCCCCTCAAAAACCACTGTTTTTCGTCGCCTGGGAGCGACGCCAGACCACCCAAAAAACCTAAGCCTTTGATTTAAAAAGACTTATTCTTGTCGCTCGATAGCGACGTCTTCTTCATCTCCGCGGAAAAGCCGTGGATCCAGCCCATTCTTCTGTAACAGACGATAGAACTCGGTCCGATTGCGGTCGGCCAATCGGGCCGCGTCGGCAACATTGCCGTCGGTCAATTTGAGCAGCTGGATCAGGTAATCGCGCTCGAAACGCTGCTTGGCGTCCGCATAGCGCAAGACCTCCAGCGCCGGCACCCGCAGGGCGCGCTGCACCAGCGCGGCCGGGATCAGCGGTGCGGTCGACAGCGCGCACACCTGCTCGACCACGTTATATAGCTGGCGCACGTTGCCGGGCCAGGAGGCCATCATCAGTATTTCCAGGGCGTCGGGGGCGAAGCCGTTGAGTTTCTTCTGATATCGCTCGGCGATTGCCTGCAGGAAATGATTGGCCAGCAAGGCGATATCTTCACGCCGTTCGACCAGCAGCGGCAGCGCCAGCGTGACGACGTTGAGCCGGTAGTAGAGATCTTCGCGGAAGGAACCGTCGGCCATCGCCGCGTCCAGGTTGCGATGGGTAGCCGAAAGGATGCGCACATCCACCGGCGTGCTGTCGTTGGCGCCGACCGGACGCACCGTCCGCTCCTGCAGCACGCGCAATAGCTTGACCTGCAGCGGCAACGGCATGTCGCCGATCTCGTCGAGGAACAGCGTGCCGCCGTCGGCCGCCTGGAACAAACCCTTGCGATGCTCGACTGCGCCGGTGAAGGCGCCCTTGACGTGGCCGAACAGCTCCGACTCCAGCAATTGCTCCGGAATCGCCGCGCAATTGACGGCGATGAACGGCGCCTTGGCGCGGCGACTGGCCCGATGGATCGCGCGCGCCAGCAATTCCTTGCCGGTGCCGCTTTCGCCGCGGATCAGGATGCTGGCGTCGGACACCGCCACCAACCGTGCTTCCGACAATACTTCCGCCATGCGCGGACTGCGGCTGATCAATTCTTCGCGCCAGGCTTCATCGGCATTGCCGTCAACCGACGCGGTCAGGCTCAGCGCCTGCTCGATCTTGGCCAGCAGGATCTTGGGATCGTAAGGTTTGGTCAGGTAGGCGAAGGCGCCCCGCGTGGTGGCCTCGACCGCATCGGGAATGGTGCCGTGCGCCGTCAGCAGGATCACCGGCAGCGCCGGGTACTGCGCGCGGATCTCGTCGAACAGCGCCAGCCCGTCCTTGCCCGGCAGCCGGATATCGCTGATGACCAGCGCCGGCAAGTCCATTGCCAGTTGCGCCTGGGCCGCTTCGGCGCTCGCCACGCCGGTGACGCGATAACCGTTGGCGGTCAGGCGCAGCGACAGCAGTTGCAGCAAATCGGCGTCGTCATCGACCAGCAGCAGGTGGCGCGGTGTGCTCATCTCGATGTGCTTCTCTATGCTCTATATAAGGGGATCTACTTTGGCTGGCCCGGCAGGGTGCGCTCGATGTTCTTCAGCGCCTCCAGCTTTTCGCTCAACTGGTCGAGGCGGCGCTGGCTATCGCGCGCCTGCTGGCTGGCCTTGTCGACGTTGTCATTCAAACGGCGCATCTCGGCGTAGTTGCTCACCAGCAGTTGCGCCAGCGGCTTCAAGGCGGTCGCATCGGAATCGGTCGCACTGAGCACCGCGCCCAGTTGCGCCTGCGCCTTGGTCAGATCGCCGGCGTCGTGCGTCAGGCCCAGCACCATGGCTTTTTGCATTGCCAGCATGGCGCCGCCGCCATGACGCGCATTGAGCACCTGCAGTTCGCGCCCCAGCTCCTGCGGCGACAGGCGACGCAAGGATTGGTGATACGCGAGCAAGTCCTCCATGCCGCCCACCGTCGTCACCAGCTTGACGGTACTGGTCGGCGCTTCCGGCGCGGGTGTGGCGCAGGCAGCCAGTAACAGGGAAAGCAGCAGGAGAAGTAATCTGGATTTCATGATTTGTCAGTTTTCAGCTTTCATCCGGCAATTCGATGCGGAAATGCGCGCCGCCCGGGCCCGCCACCAATTGCACCTCGCCATTGTGCGCCAGCACGTACTCACGCACGATGGACAGGCCGATGCCGTTGCCGTGACGTGCGCCTTGCGGCTGGTTCAGGCCCTGGTAGAAGGGATCGAAAATCCGCACCGTGTCGGTCGCCGCCACGCCCGGCCCCTGGTCGATGCAATCAATGCGCACGCGGCCTTCATGCCCCGACAGCACGAAACGGATGGTGCCGCCGCGCGGACTGAAGCGCACCGCATTCGACAGCAGGTTGGCCAGCACGATGGCGAACTTGTCCGGATCCAGCACCGCCGTGCGGGCGCCGCCCTCGACTTCGACCTTGAGATCGCGCGCCGTCCATTGCAGGCGCTGGTCATCGATCACCTTATATAAGAGCGCGCGCAAATCCACCGGCAGGCGGTTGATGTGCTGAGCGTCGAACGCCACTTCGTTATAGCGCAGCAAATCCTCGATCTGGTTCTGCAACGCTTGCGTGTTCTGGCGCAGGATGCGCGAAATCTCGCGCTGGCTGTCGGTCAGCTTGCCGGCCACCTCATCGTCGAGCAGCGCCGCGCCTTCACACAGGGCTGCCAGCGGCGTCTTCAGTTCATGCGAAACATGGCGCAAAAAGCGAGATTTCTCCGCCTCCAGATCGGCCAGCCGTTGTCGCAGCCAGTCCAGTTGCTGGCCAAGGCGGCGCAAGTCGGCCGGCCCTTTGACGATGATCGGCTGGTCGAAACGGTTTTCGCCGAGACGATTGATCGCCAACTCGATGCGCGCCAGCGGCCGCGACAGCCAAAGTCCAAACCAGAATGCCAGCAGCACCGCCAGCACGATGGCGCCGATCACCTGAAACGTCAGCATCTGGCGCTGTTGCTCCAGATCGTTGGACAAGGCGTTGTTGCGGCGCTCGACTTCGCGCTTGCTTTCCAGCGCCAGTTGTTCATTGAGCGCCGGCAGATGGGCGAACGCCTGGAACAGCGCGCGCTGGTCCGGCTTGCGCGCCTCGACCTTGCGCGCCGCCTGCTTGCGCTTGCCACCCGTCAGCGGTACAGGGACGATTGCGACTGCAGGCGTCTGATCCGCCTGCAACACGGTCCAGGCCGCTTCGCCGTAGCTGTTCCAGGAATTGAATGTGTCGGCCAGCGTCTGCGGCAGCGCTTCCTGCAATTCGGTCAGCGCGGTCTTGGCTTGTTGCCACGCTTCGGCGTAACGATCGCGGAAAGCCGGATCGTCCAGCACCAAGTACTGGCGCGCGCTGCGCTCCATCGCCACCGTGCGCTCGGCCAGTCGCTGCGCCTGCTCGGTCAGGCGCACGGCCTGGCCGGCGGTCTCGCGGCTGTGGACGGACATGCGCTCCAGCGTGAACAGGGCATGCACCGAAGTGCCGCTCAGCAGTGCGGCGATCAACAGGAACGCCGCCAGCAACAGCTGACGGAATGACAAACCCGGCAACATCACTGGCCGGGCCGCAGGCGAACGAGATACCGGCTGTTGTACGGCAGCTTGCTTGAGCATGAATCTTTCTCGCTAGGGTGGGTCATCATTGTAATCAACGACGAGACGGATACAGAAAAGTATCTTATATCTTCTAGAAAATACTAGAAACCGCCTCCCCTGCCAATATTTTCGTATCCACCGCAAAACGCCCTCGCCAGCAGTCCCGGCGGTTCCCGTATATCATGACCGCAGCTCCGGCCGGCCCGCGCTGCTGCTCTGCTGCTACGTTTCGCGCGATTCAGCAGCAGCCCGCGCGCCGGTCGTCCGTCCCCCTTTCCTCTGCCACTACTGCGCATCACAATGGAACCGTCGAAGTCCAAGGCCGCCGCGGCCGCTCCTGTTCACCCCGTAGTCATCGCCGGCGAAGGCCTGCCCGCCGACAAGCGCGCCATTGCCATCATCACGCTGCTGATCGCCGTCGGCCTGGCCACGCTCGACACCGCCATCGCCAACACGGCGCTACCGGTCATGGCGCGCGACCTCAACACCACCCCGGCTGCCTCGGTCTGGATCGTCACCGCCTACCAGTTGGCGATGATGGTCTCGCTGCTGCCGCTGGCCGCGCTGGGCGAAATCGTCGGCTATCGCCGGATCTATATAGGAGGGCTGGCGCTGTTCACGGCCGCCTCGTTGTTGTGCGCTGTCGCCTGGTCGCTGCCGGCCCTGACCGTCGCGCGCTTCCTGCAAGGCCTGGGCGGCGCCGGCATCATGAGCGTCAACACCGCGCTGATCCGCTATATCTACCCGACCCGTTCGCTCGGGCGCGGCGTCGGCATCAACACGCTGATCGTCGCCATCTCCTTCACCATCGGCCCCAGCGTCGCCTCCGGCATCCTGGCGATCGCGCCGTGGCCATGGCTGTTCGCCGTCAACGTCCCGCTTGGCATCATCGGCCTGGTGATGGCCGTGCCGTCGCTGCCGTACACGCCGAAGTCCACCCACCATTTCGACATCAAGAGCGCGCTGCTCAACGCCGCCGCCTTCGGTCTCCTGATCATGGCCATCGGCGAAGGCGCGCACCAGGCGGCGCCGAGCGTGGTCGTGCTGGAATTCGTCGCCGCGCTGGTATGCGGCTACCTGCTGATGCGCCGCGAAGCCTCGCATCCGGCGCCGATGCTGCCGGTCGATTTGTTCCGCCGGCCGATGTTCTCGCTGTCGGCCATCACCGCAGTGTGTTCGTTCGCCGCGCAAGGCCTGGCCTTCGTGTCGCTGCCGTTCTTCTTCCATCACGACCTCGGCCGCTCGCAAGTGGAAATCGGTTTGCTGATGACGCCATGGCCGGTTGCGGTCGCCATCATGGCGCCGATCGCCGGGCGCATGTCGGATCACTACCCCGCCGGCATGCTCGGCGGCTTCGGCCTGGCGCTGCTGTGCATCGGCCTGATGCTGATGACGCTGATGCCGGCCGCGCCAAGCGTGTTTGAAATTTCCTGGCGCATGTTCGTCTGCGGCATGGGCTTCGGCTTCTTCCAGTCTCCCAATCTCAAGGCGCTGATGACCAGCGCGCCGCCCAATCGCAGCGGCGGCGCCAGCGGCATCGTCGCCACCGCACGGCTGTTCGGCCAGAGCATCGGCGCGGCGCTGGTGGCGCTGTGCTTCAGCATGTCGGAACTGCACGGCTCGCGCATCGCACTGGGACTCGGCGCCGGCTTTGCGGGCGCCGCCTGTCTCGCCAGTTTCATGCGTCTGTTGACCACCAATCCGTACGCGCCGCCGGCGCAGAAGTAAGTCACATCACTTCTTGCGGACGATCCGCGCCACGACGGCACGGATCGTCCGCAACGACCAGCAATTCTCGTTTTTCCAAGCCTTCGCGCAGTACAAATACAACAGCCACATTCCGAGCAGGTTCTGCTACGATAAGGCCATGCAATCGCTGAACGTGAATTCGCGGAAGTCCAGGATTCATGCGTATTTCAGAGCAGCAACATAAGAACGCATTTCATGCCGATTGATGAAATGAGTTCCAACAATAAGCGTCCACGGAGGACCGAAAGTGTTGAAGCGTATTGCACCCGATCAGTTGCGCCTTGGCATGTATGTCCAGGAGATTCCAGGCCCGTGGATGAATCATCCATTCTGGCGGGGTTCCTTCAAACTGGAAAAATACGAAGACCTCAAGACGCTGCGTTCCGCCAAGATCGAACAGATCCTGATCGACACCACCAAAGGTCGCGACATCGTCATGGAAGACGAGCCCAAAGCTGCAGCGGCCGCGCCCGCTACTGCTGAAATAGCGGCTGAAACAACACCCGAAGCCACCCTCCCGAGACAAGCGAAGATCGTCGTCCATGTCGGCGCCGAACAGGAGCGCGTGCAAGCCGCGCGCGTCCTGACCGGATCCAGAAGAGCCATCATGACGATGTTCAACGAAACCCGCATGGGCAAAGCGCTGGACATTCGCCAGGCGATGCCGGTGGTGCAGGAAATCACCGCCTCGGTGGCGCGCAACTCCGGCGCGCTGATCAGCCTGGCGCGCCTGAAGACGGCCGACGATTACACCTACATGCATTCGGTGGCGGTCTGTGCGCTGATGATCGCGCTCGGTCACCAGCTCGGCCTGTCTGCCGAAGAAACCCGCCAGGCCGGCATCGCAGGCCTGCTGCACGATATCGGCAAAATGGCGGTGCCAGCCGAACTCCTCAACAAGCCCGGCAAGCTCACCGACGACGAATTCACCTCGATCAAGAAACACGCGCAAGCCGGCCACGCCATCCTGCGCGGCGTCGACGGCATCGGCGACGCCGCGCTCGACGTCTCGCTGCACCATCACGAAAAGGTCGACGGCAGCGGCTACCCGTTCAACCTCAAGGGCAATCAGATTTCCATGGTGGCGAAAATGGGCGCGGTGTGCGACGTGTACGACGCCATCACCTCCAACCGGCCCTACAAGCCGGGCTGGGAGCCGGGCCATTCGGTCAAGCGCATGGCCAACAACCAAGGCCATTTCGACGAGATCATCCTCGAGGCATTCATCAAGAGCGTGGGGATTTTTCCGACCGGGTCCTGTGTGGTGATGCAATCCGGCAAGGTCGGCATCGTGATCGACCAGCATCCCGGATCGCTGCTGACGCCGAAGGTGAAAGTATTTTTCTCGGCGCTGACAATGGCGCCGCTGCCGATCGAGATCATCGACCTGGCCACCACGCGCAGCGGCGACAAGATCGCCTCGCACGTGGATCCGGCCAAACTGCACCTGCCCAATCTGGAAACCATCTGGGCTTCGGCAGCGATCGCCTGAGCGGTCGCGTGAAGCTTAATCCCGGACTGCGAACGCGCCGGTTTCCGCCAACTCTTCCAGCAGCGCCACGGTAGCGCAACCCGACACGTCGTAAGGATTGAGCACGCCGGTACTGGAGTATTTCAGCAGCAGTGAACGGTTGAGCTTGTCCAGCCTCACCTTGCCCATGGTCCACGACGAATACCGTCGCACGCCGACCTCTTCGTAGCACAGCAGGATCACGTCCTTGTGGCGCGGGTCCTGCAACAGGCGTGCGTATAGCTGGTTGACCTGCTCGCGGCCGCCTTCCAGCGCCTGCACGAACACGTCTTCGCTGTGGCACAGCACGCCGGTGATGCCGCTGGGCGGATTGTGGCGGCGCGCCGTCGCCAGGATGGCGTCGACCTGCTCCTGAGCAATCGGAGTACAGGCGCGGCTTGCATAGATCAGACGAACCAGCATGGTGATTATCCTTTCCGGATGAGCGCGAGGAATTCGCGGCGCAAGTTGGCGTCGCGCAGGAACGAGCCGCGCATGACGCTGTTGATCATCTTCGACTCGGTGTCCTTGACGCCGCGCCAGTGCATGCAGAAGTGATCGGCTTCCATCACGATCGCCAAACCGTCCGGCTGCAGCTTTTCCATCAGCAGGCCGGCCACTTGCGACACGGCCTCTTCCTGGATCTGCGGACGGCTCATGATCCACTCGATCAGGCGGGCGTACTTGGACAGGCCGATCAGGTTGGAATGTTCATTCGGCATCACGCCGACCCAGACCTTGCCCATGATCGGGCACAGGTGATGCGAGCAGGCGCTGCGCACCGTGATCGGGCCGACGATCATCAACTCGTTGAGGCGTTCGATATTGGGGAATTCCGTCACCGGCGGCGCCGGCAGATAACGCCCGCGGAACACTTCCTGCAGATACATCTTGGCCACGCGCTTGGCGGTGTCCTGGGTATTGTGGTCGCTGTCGACGTCGATCACCAGGCTCTCCAGCACGCCGGCCAGCTTGGCCTGCACCTCCGCCTGCAAGGCGTCGAGCTCGCCGTCTTCAATGAAGGCGGAGATATTGTCATTGGCGTGAAAGCGGACGCCGGCAGCCTTGATGCGCGCGCGGATACGGTTCGACACTAGTTCGGACACCAATTCGTCGTGCACGCTTGGTCGTGGTTGGTCTGTTGCCATTGTGGAATGGAGCGCGTGGGCGCGATACGAATGAAATTGTTGCCATTATGCCCCGAAACGACCCCGGGGCTGAGTCGGGCCGGTGCAAGCACGAGAAACATCGGCCTTCCCTGAATGCAGGCAACTATCTGATGCAACTTCCGGGACTATCTCAATAAATGCGAAAGCCCGTCTTGCCGTGGCCGGATGGCATCAAAAGAACGTAAAGGTGACGACCGCCGATGCCCTTACCTGTCCAACGCCGGCAACGCTGCCGGGCTTCTGCCGCATACGCGCGCCGTAGGTGAGGGTCGCCGGATAGGTCAACGTCGCAGCGTAGTTCCTGTCGGCATTGAGTGCGACCGCGTTGCCCGCACTGTCGAGCAATTGGACCTGCACATTGGCTGCCGGATCGGTCGGGGCAGCATTATTGATCAGGCCGCTGGAGGCCTCCGTCGTACTGGAGCCGGTTACATCGAATCTGACTTTGGCCTGGGTACCTGCATCACAGTCAATCTCCAGCCTGAAACTCGTCGTCGGCCCAGGAGTACCGGTCGCGATGCTTGCACGCGGCAGCGCCCCCAGAGGGACGGCAACTGGAATAGTGAATCTGCAGACGTTGGCGGTGATGGTGGCGCTATTGCCGATGGAATACGTCTGCGTTGTATTTGGCATCGAAGGAATACTCATCCTGAAGACGTTGCCCGAGCCCAAGGTCGCAGCGCTGAGCGTGTTGGCCGTCTTGATGAACTCCAGAAAGATGGCGGGATAGCTTACCGGCACTCCGATCGGATCGTCATTAACGCTGCCGGTGCCGGAGCACCTTGTGCTTCTTTGAGCAACTACGCCGGTGCAGTACGTGTTGGATATCTTCACGCCGAGTCCGGGAATGGCGACGCCGGCGCTATCCAATACGGACATGGTGGAAGTGGCACGCGCGATGTCTCTTGCCGCAATTTCGGAGACGGTAAGCGGTGGAATGTAGTTGGTGCAGCTGACTTGCAGAATCGGCGGGGTGGATCGCGCCGTCCCGATGACTTGTCCAATCGCCGTATCCCGGCTGACCGTCATATTGGGTATCGTGATGGTTGAGTCCCCCGCCATGCCCATCACTGTGCATCCAGACGCGGCATGGGCAGCTCCACAAGATAGCCCCACGAAAATCAACATCATCCACAGGATGGATTTGATCGTTATTCTGATTTTCCGCATAATTTTCCTCAGAAAATATTTCATTTTTTTCACCGCTGTCTGGCGCCGACGGTGAGGCCTGCGATGCAACGTTCACTGCATCCGCAGTAAGCAGAAGATTGTCGCTTTTCGGGCTGGCCCGCGATATGAGAAAACTCTCAAAGCAACCTCCGGATTCAACTCGCTTTCATCAAGAAATCTCAGCTGCCCACCATAGAAATCCACCGCATAAGCTCATGCAGAAACATCGCTTAGTTTTGCGCGACGCCGGTGCTATGGTCAGCGACCATACTTTTATTCGCTGCCCGGAACTCCATGCCCATCCTCCTCTTCACGCGCACCCTCGGTGCGCTGCTGGCGCTCATGCTGAGCCTGTCGGCGATCGTCGCTCACGCCGCCGCGCCGGCGACTTCCTACCCCAGGGAATTCCGCATCGGCTATCAGAAGGGCAACAGCCTGGTCATCCTCAAAGCCAGCGGCGAGTTGGAAAAGGCGCTCGCGTCCAATGGCGTCACGGTGAAATGGTACGAATTTCCGTTCGGCCCGCCGATGGTGGAAGCGCTCAACGCCGGCGAGATCGATCTCGGCTTCGTCGGCTCGACGCCGCCGGTATTCGCCCAGGCCGGCGGCGCGCCCGAGATTCGCTACGTTGGTTACGCAGCGGCTTATAAGGACAACTACGCCGTGGTGGTGCCAAAAGAATCGAGCGCGCGCCGCATGAAAGACCTGCAAGGCAAGAAGATCGCCGTCGCAAAAGGATCAGCCGGTCAGTACCTGCTGCTCAAGGCCCTGGAGCAAGACGGCATGAAGCCCGACGACGTCGTCTTCGCCTACCTGCAATACAGCGAAGCGCGCTCGGCATTTGAACGCGGCGACGTCGCCGCGTGGGTGGTGCCCGATCCGCGCCTGGCCGATATCGAGCAAAACATCGGCGCCCGTCCGTTGGTGACCGCGTCCAGACTGACGCCGCAATACAGCTTCTACGTCGCGCCAGCGAAATTCGCCTCAGCCTATCCGGCCATCCTGCGCCTCACGCTGGACAAGCTCAACGACACCGAGCAATACGCCAGGGAGCACGCCGACGAGACCGCCCGCTTCCTGGAAAAAGACACGCGCGTGCCGCTGAAAGTCTGGCAGCTCGCGCTGACCCGTCAGGCCTGGGGCGTGGCCTATCCGCTGCCGCCGAATATCGTCGAAGCGCAGCAGGAAGTGGCCGATACCTTCTTCCGCTACAAGCTGATTCCCAAGGCCGTGCAGATCAAGGACGCGTCGGTCTCCGTCAAGTAACCCATCGGACACACTCTTATGTCATCGCCCAAACAAATGCACCTCGGCGCCTTCCTCATGTCGGTCGGCCACCACGCCGCCGGCTGGCGCTTTCCCGGCGTTGATCCGGCCAACACCATGAACTTCGCTTATTACAAGAAGCTGGCGCAGATCGCCGAGGCGGGCAAGTTCGATCTGATTTTCTTTGCCGACCGGCTGGCGATTTCGGATCGCTTCGACAACCGTTTCGACACCACCGTGCGCTACCTCGCGCAAGCGCGGCCCGAGCCGATCTCGCTATTGGGCGCACTCGGCGCCGTCACGGAAAAGATCGGCCTGGCCGCCACCGCCTCCACGACGTACAACGAACCCTTCTTCCTCGCGCGCGCCTTCGCCACGCTGGACCACCTGACCGGCGGACGCATCGCCTGGAATATCGTCACCTCGACCAACGACGGCGAAGCACTCAATTTCAGCAAGCAGGAACATCTGGAACACGAGACCCGCTACGGCCGCGCGCACGAATTCCTCGATGTGGTCACCAGGTTGTGGGATAGCTGGGAAGACGATGCACTGGTGCTCGACAAGGAGAACGGCGTCTACGCCGACCCTTCGAAGGTCCATTACCTGCATCACAAGGGCGACTGGTTCGGCGTGCGTGGCCCGCTCAATGTGACGCGTCCGCCGCAAGGCCATCCGGTGTTGATCCAGGCCGGTTCATCGGATACAGGACGCGATTTCGCAGCGCAGACGGCCGAGGTGATATTTTCATCGCAACCGCAGATCGCAGCGGCGCGCGAATTCCGCAACGACATCCACGCACGCGTCCTCAAATACGGTCGCGCGCCCGACAGCATCAAGATCTTGCCCGGCGTGATGCCCATCATCGGCGCCACGCAAGCCGAGGCCGAAGAGAAGCTGCGCCATCTGGAAGACCTGGTGCATCCGCTCGGAGGACTGGCGCTGCTGTCCGACAGCATGAACCACGACCTGTCGGTGTATTCGCTGGATGAACCTTTGCCGGATCTGAAAGACATCCGCGGCAATCAGAGCCGCTACAAGCTGGTGCAGGAAATGTCGAAGCGCGACAACCTGACCTTGCGCCAGCTCGGCAAACGCTTCGGCGGCAGCCGCTCGCACCGCGTGGTGGCCGGCACCGCCGAACAGATCGCCGACAACTTCGCCGAATGGTTCGACAGCGGCGCCTGTGACGGCTTCAACCTGATGCCGGCTTACCTGCCCGAATCGCTGAGCGATTTTGTTGAACAGGTGGTGCCGATCTTGCAGGAACGCGGCCTGTTCCGCCGCGAGTATGAAGGCGACACGCTGCGCCAGCACCTGGGGTTGGCGCGCCCCCGGAATCGCTTTGCCTAAGCCTTAGAACGTTTCCCAATCGCCGTCGCCGGATGCTGCCGGCAGCACCGCCGCTCTGCCCGGCGCCGGCGCCGGCGAACGTGGCGATGCGATCTTGCGTACGGCCGGTGCGCCAATGCGCGGTGCGACTGTCGCGACCGGCCCTGCTGGTTTTGCCAGTCGCGGCGCATCCTGAGAGTTGAGGCGGAACACCCCCACCACCTGCGCCAGGTTGGCCGACTGATCCTGCAGCGATTGCGCGGCGGCAGCGGCCTGCTCGACCAGCGCGGCATTCTGCTGCGTCACTTCGTCCATGTGCGTGATGGCCTGGTTGACCTGCTCGATGCCTGAACTCTGCTCCTGGCTGGCGAAGCTGATTTCGCCCACGATGTCGCTCACGCGTTTGACGCTGGCAACGACGTCGTCCATGGTGCTGCCGGCCTGTGCGACCAGCTTGCTGCCGATGTCGACCTTCTCGACCGAGTCGTCGATGAGCGCCTTGATCTCTTTCGCCGCGCCGGCCGAGCGTTGCGCCAGGCTGCGCACTTCGCTGGCGACAACCGCAAAGCCGCGGCCCTGCTCGCCGGCGCGTGCCGCTTCCACTGCGGCGTTGAGCGCGAGGATATTGGTCTGGAATGCGATGCCGTCAATCACGCTGATGATGTCGACGATCTTGCGCGAGGATTCGCTGATGGAACCCATGGTCGTGACCACCTGCGCCACCACCGAGCCGCTGTGTGCAGCGACGTCGGAGGCGGTCGCCGCCAGCTGGTTGGCCTGGCGCGCATTGTCGGCGTTCTGTTTGACCGTAGAGGTCAGTTGTTCCATGGTGGCGGCGGTCTCTTCCAGCGAACCGGCCTGCTGCTCGGTGCGGCTGGACAGGTCGAGGTTGCCGGTGGCGATCTCACCCGAGGCGGTGGCGATGGTGTCGGCGCCAGTGCGTACTTCCGAGACGATGTTGGTGAGGCTGCCGTTCATGTCTCGCAGCGCCATCAGCAGCTGGCCGATTTCATCCTGCGATCTCACTTCGACATGGCTGCTGAGGTCGCCGGCGGCGACGCTCTGCGCCACCTGCACTGCGTGATTGACCGGGCGCGTGATCGAGCGCGTGATCCAGTACGCAAAGCCGCAGGCCAGCAACACCGCGATGGCGGCCATGCTCAGCATGATGACGGTCTTGTTGCGATACAGATCGCTGGCTTCGACGCTGCTCTTGGCCATCACGATGGAACCGCCCTTGATGAAGCCTTTGACGCGATTGATGTAGTTCTGCTGGTCGTTGCGCAAGGACGTCAGCAGCAACTGCGATGCATCCATGGTGGCGCCGGTGGCCGCCAGCTTGAGAAATTCCTTCTGGCCTTTTTCGTAGGTCGCGCGCAGGGCGGAGATTTCGCCGTAGGACTTGCGCCCCATGTCGCTGGACAGCATCTGCCGGAGTGTGACGAGATTGGCGTTGATGCTCTTTTCGCCGTCTTCGATGCGCTGGATTTCCTTGAGCAAGGTGTCGTGATCGTCGATCAGCAGGATGTTGCGCATGGCAATCGCGTTGTCGCTGATCTGCAGCACGATGTCGTTGGCGACCACCACTTGCGGATAGCGGTTTTTCACGATCAGTTGCGTGCCGTCATGCAACGCGCCAAGGCTCTGGATGCCGAGGCCGGTGATGCCGATCAGCAGCAGTACTACCAGACCGAATGCCAAGCCAAGACGCGTACCGAGTTTCAAATTAGTCATCTTTTTTAGTCCCCCAAAAACAAACCGGCGCCGGGATGTCGGTCGGCGCCGGGTTGCGTTACAACGGTGATTGCTACATGCCTTTAGAACGAGTGATGCATGCCTATGGTCGTCACCAGTTGGGTGTCGCTGCCCGACACGCCGGTGGCGCCGCCGGCGCCGGTGCCGTTCATGACCGCAAAGCGCGCGCTGCCGCCGGCGCGTTGATATGCCGCCTGGACGTAGAACTCGGTGCGCTTGGAGAACGCATGCACGTGGCTCAGGCTGAAGGTGTTCCAGCGTGCGCTTTCCAGCTTGGACAGGCCGTAACCGAAGTTGAGCGTGTCAGCCGCCGCATAGCGCCAGGCTGCGCCGAGGTCGAAGTTCTTTTGCTTCGGCGTGACGCCGGTTGGCAACGAGATCTTGACCTGGGTGTAGTCGGCGTTCAGGCGCACCGGACCGATGGTGTAACCGACGCCCGCAGCAGTGGTGCTCAGGCTGTTGAACACGGTTGCCGCGGTGCCGAGGCCGAGGCTTTGCAGGAACGCGCCGCCGTAACCGGCTGCGCGATTGTTCAGCTTCGAATACGCCAGTGCGGCGCGCAAAGGACCGTTGGTGTAGGTCGCGCCCGCGCTGATGTTGCGGCCGTTGCTGTTGTCGCCTGCAACTTCGCCGAAACCGTACATGCCGCTCAGTTGCAGACCCGCGAAGGTCGGCGAGGTGTAGCGCACGGCATTGTCGAACTGGTAGGTATTGGCCAGGCTGTCCAGGTTACCCGGGTGGAACAGGTACCAGTTGGTCAGTTGATAGCCGTTGGACAGCTTGCCGACGTAATCGAACACGATGTCGGGCATGTGGCCCATGGTCACCGCGCCGAAGTCGCCGGACAGGCCGACCGTGCTGTAGCGGTTGAACAGTTTGCCGGCGCTCGGTTGAGCGCCGCTGTCGGTATAAAAGCCGGTTTCCAGCTGGAAGTTGGCTTTGAGATTGCCGCCCAGATCTTCCGTGCCGCGGAAACCGATACGGTCCGGTTGCATGGTGCCCTGATCCACACGTGCGACCGATCCGCCCCCGAGGTTGCTGACATAGGCCACGCCGGCGTCCAGACTACCGTAGATCGTCACGTTGCTCTGGGCGAATGCGCTTGCCGCGAAGCCGGTGGCGGCGACGGCAAAGAGTACCTTCTTCATGAAAAACTCCCCTTCAATTAAGCACGGCTGACGCCGCGTTCACTTCTCTCATCTGCCCCGCGCCTATGAGAGGTGAATCCTGTAGAGCCACTAACAACACACCGCTGGCGGCGTTGCTTCTCCTTGCCGTACTAGCGTACTGTCTGCGTCGGCGCGCCTTGCCAGCGGCGCGTTGTTAGCGGCTCTTCCTGGAGCGTTGAATCAGGTCTTTGTTTCACCCATGAATCAACGTTCCACAAAAATGTTCGGGCTCAAAAAAATGCCCGGCGCTTGCGGGCATTTTTGGGAGCGCTTAAGTACTACAGATCTAACACCAGGCGGCGTCCTTTACAGCCTGAAACGCACACCATCATCATTTTGTTGGAGGCTTTCTCCGCCTTGCTCAGCACGCCGTCGCGATGTTCCGGTTCGCCTTCGAGCACCTTGGTTTCGCAGGCGCCGCAGACGCCTTCGCGGCAGCTGTGTTCGACATCGAGACCGGCATCGAGCAGTGCATCCAGCAAGGATTTCCCGGCCGGCACCGTGACCGACTTCTTGCTGCGCGCCAGTTCGGCGACGTATTCATCGCCTTGCACGGCTTCGACGTTTTCCGCCGCGGCAAAACGTTCAATGTGCACGTTGGGCAGACCGAGTTCGGCGCAGATCGCTTCAAACGCATTCAACATCGGTGTCGGACCGCAGCAGTAGAAATGTGCATCCTTCGGCTTGCTCGCGAGGAAAGCGCGCAGGTCCGGCGGCGCACCTTTCTCGGCGTCGAAGTGACTGCTCACTCCGGTCTGTTGCAGCAACTCGCTGGCGAACGCTGCTTCCGCACGTGAGCGCGCGCAGTACAGCAGCTCGGCCGACTTGCCCTTGCCGCGCAGGTAATTGAGCATGCAGGAAATCGGCGTGATGCCGATGCCGCCGGCGATGAGCACCGAATGCGTGGCGCTCTCGTCGACCGGGAAGTTGTTGCGAGGTGCTGAAATTGTCAGCGTCGCACCGACGCGCAATTGCTCGTGAACGTAGCGCGAGCCGCCACGGCTGTTGCGGTCGTTGAGCACACCGACGACATAGCGATGACGTTCGGCCGGCGCGTTCAACAACGAATAGCTGCGCACGATGCCGTTGGCCAGGTGCAGGTCGACGTGCGAACCGGCTTCGAAGGCCGGCAGTTCCGCACCTTCGGGCGACACCAGCTCGACGCTGACGATGCCCTGCGCTTCAAAGCGCATGGCCTGGACACGGACGGAAAGAAGAGAGCTGCTCATAAAAAATCCAAATCAGGAAACTGCTTGCTGCAAATCGATGTCGAGCCGCGCAAATGCATCGATCTCGACCGTCAATTCGGGAAACACCAGGCCGCTGACTTCCACCAGCGTCGAACACGGATAGGGACATGGCTGCGGCGCTGTGAAGAAATCGCGGCGCGCACGACCGACTTCATCCTTGTCCGCGATGTCCTTCACGTAAATCACCAGCTTGTAGATGCTGCCCAGCGTACCGCCGGCAGCCTCCACCAGATCGCGCACCTTGCCCAGCACCACCAGCGTCTGCTCGTAGGTCGACAGTACACTGTTGCGCGAGGCCGGATGCGCGGTCATGCCCGACATGGAAATCTCCTTGCCGATCACCAGGCAATTCGACCAGGTCGCGGTGGCCAGCTCGGCCACCTTGTCGGTCTTGATGTGACGCACTGTCTGCATCTGGACGATCGTCTGCGCAGTCATCCGCCTACGCTGCCTTGGCCGACTTGTTTTCCTGTGCCGCTGCTTCCTTCGCCAGTTGTTCCTTGGCGAGGTTGCGCATGTGGCGGCGCAGGCGGACGATGCCCATGTCGTGCTGGTACAGCATTTCGCGTTGGTTGGCGTCCGGCTCCATCACTTCCAGCACCGCGCGGTCTTGCTCCAGCACGTTCCAGTGACGCGCTTCCAGGCGGTTGCGATAGAGGAAGCGCCAGGTGTCTTTTTGCCAGCCGGTCAGCTTGCGGCAGCGCCAGTGGAAGACGGCTGCGATGTTGTCGACGATCGGCGTATAGCTGCCGACGATGTAGAAGCTGCCGCCCGGGCCGCCGGTCTTCGGATACGGGATCGCCAGGCGCATCCAGTGCAGATCGGTGTCGGCCCATTCGGTCCAGTCGAAGTTGACGTCGCGCTGGCCTTCTTTTTCGAAGATGAAACCGATGTCGGTTTCACGGATGCCGAACGAGGCGGTGTTGTCGCCTTCGGCCATCGAATGCGATTGCTTGTGCAGGAAGGTGCCGTGCATCGGGTCCATGACGTTGTCCAGCACGTAGCGGTAGTCGCCCTTCCATTCGGTGTAGCACAGGAAGTTGGAATACTCGGGACTGGTCAGTTCTTCCGGCAGGCGCAGCGGCGGCGGTTCGGCGATGTCGCTGCCGGCGTTGAACAGGAAGATCGCGCCGCAGGCTTCGGTGACGTGATACGAACGGGTGGCTTTGGCGCCTTCCAGTTTGCAACCCGGGCTGCCGGGCACGCTCATGACGACGCCGTCGAAGCGGACTTGCACGCCGTGGTAGCCGCAGGCAATGCGGTCGCCCATGGCGATGCCCATCGACAGCGGCGCACCGCGGTGCGGACAGTGGTCTTCCAGCGCGTGCAAGGCGCCGTTGGCTTCACGCCAGAGCACGAATTTCTTGCCCAGGCGGCGCAGCGACACAGGACGCTCGGCGACGAATTCGGACGGGCAAATCGGGTACCACAAATCTTTCAATCCAACGGCGAGGACCGCATCGACTGGATCATTGGCTGTCGTTCTCATTGACTATTCTCCTGAGGGTAGGCGGACTGTCGGCTTAGGCAGCCAGACGCGCGATTTCCTGTTGATAATTTTCCTCGGTCCAGACGCCGTTGTTGTACGGACAGCCGGGGCCGGTACGATTCAGATGCGCGACCAGCGCCGCCAGCTCGGTGATGCCGGCGCCGTAGGCACGCTCGATGGAATCGCCCAGCAGATCTTCATACTGGGTCGGCGCACGACGACGCGCCTGATGCGGATTGAGATAAACCTCTGTGACTGTTGCAACCATTATTGGCCTCCATTCTTGACGCGCTCGCGGATACGCTCACGCACAGGTACAAAATCGTAAGTCGGGTAGCATTCCGTGCGGAACACGCCCCAGGCGGAGCGTTCCAGCTCCACGTTCACCAGCGGCAGCAAGGCCGGCGGCAATTCCAGCGTGACAATCTGGCCCAGACCCATGGCCACGGTCCACGACACCACGCGCGTGCCTTCGACGGGAAAACGATCCCACCAGCCGACCTTCTTCATGTGCGCCTGGATGTCTTCCAGGTTCTTCGACTGATCGTGCTTGAGCAGCACGGTCAGCAGCATCAGCCCGGACTTGTTGTCGGTGTCGCTCATCGCTCGGCCCCTCAGACCGTTTCCGCTTCAAGCGGGATGGACCAGGCGTCGTAGCCGTACACCCAATCCGCATTGCCGCCTTCGCGCAGCCAGTTGTTGCCGCGCGAACCGATCTGGATCTTGCTGGTGCGTTCCAGGCGCAGTTCCTGATAAGTCTTCAGTGCCTCATCGATACCATCGATGGTCGCCACTTTTTCCAGGCAGCGCGCCAACACCACGGCGTCTTCAATCGCCATGCCGGCGCCTTGCGCCATGAACGGCATCATCGGATGGCTGGCATCGCCCAACAGTGTCATATGGCCCTTGGACCAGTGCGGCAGCGGATCGCGTTCGTACAGCGCGGTCTTCAGCACTTCGTCGCAGGCATCCAGCAGCGCGGTGGCGTCGGGGTGGAAACCGGCATAGCTGTCGCGCAATTCCTGCACGCTGCCCGGCGTGGTCCACGATTCGAGATGCCAGGTTTCCTGCGCGGTGGTGGCGAAGATGAAAATGTCCTTGCCGCAGTTGAGCGGGAAGGTGACGATCTGGCTTTCCGGATCAGGGCCCCACCATTTGGTGAAGGCCTGCAGGTTCGGCACTTGCGCCACGCTGTCGGCCGGGATCACGGCGCGGAAGGCGACCACGCCGGTGAAGCGCGGGCTTTCCTTGCCGAACATGGCGCTGCGCACGGCGGAGTGAATGCCATCGCCGCCGATCAGCACGTCAACCTTGTCGGTGGTGCCGTCGGTGAAGCTCAGTGTGATGCCTTGCGCGTCTTCCACAATCGCTTCGGCACGCTTGGCGAACTGCACGCGCCCGGCCGGGAACACTTCCGCCAGCGCCGCCAGCAAATCGGCGCGGTGGATGGTCAGTTGCGGTGCGCCGTATTTCTTCTCGGCGGTGTCGCCCATTTCCAGGCGCGAGGTTTCTTCGCCGCTGTCCCAGGTGCGGCTGATGCGATGGGTCGGGCGCGCAGCGGTGCGGCGCACAGCGTCCGCGATGCCCAGGCCGTCCAGTGCGCGCACCGCATTGGGCGTGAGATTGATGTCGGCGCCGACGCGCAGGAATTGCTTCGATTGTTCGTACACGACCACGTCATGGCCGGCGCGATGCAGGGCGATGGCGGCGGTCAGACCGCCGATGCCCGCGCCAAGAATACCGATTTTGAAAGAAGACATATGACTTGCTCCGATTACTTGTGGGTCGGCTGACGGTCGGTCAGGAATTTGCCGGTCGGCCCTTGCGCATTCTTTTGACGACGCGTGTTGCCGTCGATGCCGCCATCGATCGCCCATTCGGCGAACACGGTCGGACCCGGTTCGAAATCACGCGGCTCCCAGTCGGCATCGAGCTGGTCTTCATCGGCGTAGTACTCGATCAGGCCGCCGGCGGGATTCTTGAAGTACCAGAAATAGGCCGACGAGATCGGATGACGACCCGGGCCCAGTTGCGTGTCCCAACCCTTGCGCGACATGTGCATGCCGCCGCCGAAGACTTCGTGAATATCGCGCACGGTGAAGGCCACGTGGTTCAGGCCCGAACGTGCTTCCGGCGGTTGCAGCAGGAAGATGTCGTGATGGCCGCCGACGTCGGCGCAACGCAGGAAGGCGCCGCGTTCCGGATAGCGGTCCGAGGGAACAAAGCCGAAGTTCTCGCAGTAGAATTTTTCGCAGGCCTTGACGTCCTTGACGAAGAACACGACATGGCCGACTTCGATCGGCGAGGCATGGTCATAGACCGGGCTGCGCTGGTTGATACGGTTCTTTTCGTTCCAGGTGTTCATGGTGGCGCACTCGACTTGCACGTCGCGCTTTTGCGAGACCTGGAAGCTCACCGCAAGACCGTTGGGATCGGTGCAGCCGACACGTTTTCCGTCATTGAAATAACCCGGCAGATCCTTGATGCGTTCTGCGAATTTCGGCAGCACCTCTGCGGCGGATACGCCCCACACCACTTCACGCAGTGTCGGACCGGCTTCGATGGCCGGCGGCAGCGTCGGATCGGCGCTGTTGCGCACGATCACGCGGCAACCGTTTTGCGATTCGAACACCAGCGCCTCGGCGCTCTCCTGCGCCAGCGTCATGCCCCAGTCGAGGAAGAACTGGCGGCAAGCGGGCATGTCGTCCGCGCCGTAAGTGATTTCGTCGATACCTGATACGTCAATTCCAGCCATTTGTTTCTCCTTGAACTCAGCCTGCCCACGGCAACGGGTTTTCATTCAGCCCCCAATACATGCTCTTCTGCTCCATGTATTGCAGGATGCCGAGGCGGCCCTTTTCGCGTCCGAGGCCGCTATCGCGCCAGCCGCCGAAGGGCGTCGAAATCGAAAATTGTTTATAGGTATTGATCCACACGTTGCCGGCCTGTACCGCGCGGCCGAAACGCCAGGCCTTCTTGTAGTCGCGCGTCCAGATGCCGGCCGCCAGCGCATACACGCTGTCGTTGGCTTGTGCGATCAGGTCCTCTTCGTTGTCGAACGGCATCGCCGCCAGCACCGGTCCGAAAATTTCTTCCTGGCAGATGCGCTGGTCGTTGGTGACGCCTTCGATGATGGTCGGCGCGTAGTAGTAACCGCGTGCGAACTGATCGCCTGCAAGACGCGTACCACCGGTACGGATACGGCCGCCATCGGCGACGCCGATGGAGACGTAAGACTCGATGCCTTCGCGATGGCGCGCAGTGATCAGCGGGCCCATTTGGGTACGCTCATCGGCCGGATCGCCGACGCGCAAGGCTGCGGCGCCCGCGGCCAGGCGCTCCATGAAACTATCGTAGATGCTGCGCGCCACGAACAGGCGCGAACCGGCGATACAGGACTCGCCCGAGCTGCTGAAAATGCCGTACAGCACGCCGGCCACGGCGTGGTCGACGTCGGCGTCGTCGAACACCATGGTCGGCGATTTGCCGCCCAGTTCCAGCGAGACGGGCATCATCTTGTCGGCGGCGATGTGGGCGATATGCTTGCCGGTGGTGGTGCCGCCGGTGAAGGACACGCGCTTGACCAGCGGATGCAGCGTGATGGCGTCGCCGATCACCGAGCCCTTGCCAGGCAAGACGCTGATGAGGCCTTTCGGCACGCCGGCTTCTTCGCAGATCCTGGCCAGTTCCAGCGCCATCAATGGCGTGACTTCGGCAGGCTTGACCACCACGGCGTTGCCGGCGGCCAGTGCGGGCGCCATCTTTTGCGCTTCGCTGGCGATCGGCGAATTCCATGGCGTGATCGCAGCGACCACACCCATGGCTTCGTAGACGCTCATGGTCAGGTTGTCGCCGCGCATTGGCGTGATGGTTTCTTCCAGTGTCTCGCAGGCAGCAGCAAAGAACTGGAAGGTCGCGGCAGCGCTGCCGACCAGATTGCGCGTCTCGGTAATCGGCTTGCCGTTGTCGAGACGCTGACGTTGCGCCAGCGCTTCGCCGCGTTCACGGATCAGTTGCGCGACACGGTACAGGACGATGGCGCGTTCATGCGGTTTCTTCTGCGCCCAACCGCTGGTGCGGAAGGCTTTGTCGGCGCCGACAATGGCTTCTTCGACATCGGCCACGCTGGCGGCATTCAGATAAGCAACCGCTTCGCCGGTGGCCGGGTACAGCGTGGCGTAGCGATCGCCGCCGCCCAGACGCCATTCGCCGGCGACGCAGATCGGCAGTGTTTCGTTGAGATTCAGTTCGGTCATGATTGGTTGTTCACATCACTTAAATGGACAGCGCATGCGCACGATTACCGAGCGCACGCACCACACTGAATACGGTCAGCGCCGAGGTCTTCGGATTGGCCGCGAGCGGCTTGCCGCGCATGGTCAGTTCGAAACCGCCGAACTCGCCCCTGGCTTCGACGTGATGCACGTTCTCGGTGACATCCGGATCTGCGTACAGACGAACCTGCGTGTGATCGAGGCCAAGGCCGGCCAGCGACAAGGTCGCTGCGACGTTGGCGTTCTTCGGATACAGGCGCGCGGCTTCGCGCGCGGTGCCTTCGAAGATCACCGTCGCCACCGTCAGGTTGGCGAGGTCGAAGAGACCGTCGGCCGGTGTGTCTTTCCACGCGTTGGGCGGCTTGCGGCCGGTGTAGACCACAGACTCCAGACCGCCGACACGCGCCGCCGACAAGGCATCGATCGCACCGATGGCGCCCGACAGCAATTGCACCTGGGTCTTGCCTTCGCGTGCTGCGGCTTCCAGCTTCTCGACCAGGCCGGGCTCCGACAGCGCGCCGATGGACACCACCATGCAGGGGATGCCGCGCAGCAGCGCCGGGATGATGTGCTCTTCGATCGCCTGGTGGCCGGCGCATTCGATCAGCAGATCGGGACGATCGTCGCCGAGACGGGTCTCGACGCGCGCCTTGGGGGCCAGCGACGACACCACGGTGCGGGCGTTCGCCATGTTCGCTTCCGGAACGATGACGACATCGAAGGCGACTTCCGGATCGCTTTTCAGCAGCTCCATCACGCCGACGCCGATGGCGCCGCAACCGATCATCGAAACATGCAACATGGGTTTCTCCTCAGTTTCTTCAGACGGCTGCTGCTGTAACTGCAGCGGTTTTGCTCGTGGCGATGGAAGCGGCTGCGGCTTCCGCGGCGGCTTTTTCCGTCACCGGCGGACCGGCAAACGCCGTCTTGAAGCTGCCGATGGCCAGCATGTCGATTTCGAGCAGGAAAGGACCGGACTCGGACAGCGCCGTTTTCAACGCGCCTTCGACGTCGGCCAGGTTGCTGACGCGGGTGTGGCGCAGGCTCAGCGCCTGCGACAGTTGCGCGTAGTCCGGCGTGTGCAGGTCGACGTAATGGCGGCGGCCGCCGTATTGCACGTCCTGGATGTTCTTGATGACGCCGTAGCCCTTGTCGTTCATCAGCACGATGACCATGTCGGCCTTTTCTTGCACGGCAGTCGCCAGCTCACCCAGGTTGAGGATGAAGCCGCCGTCGCCGGCCAGCGTGAAGGTCTTCTTGCCCGAGGCGGTCACCGCTGCGCCGATGGCGGCGCCGATGCCCATCGCCAGGCCCTGGCCGATGCCGCCGCCGAGTGCATGCACGCCGGCCAGCGGATCGAAAATGCGCAGATAGCGATTGCCCCAGGTGCTGTTCGACACGGTGACGTCGCGCACCCAGTTGAACTTGCGGCCGGCGGCCTTTTGTACTTGCTCAACCAGCGCGCTGTAGGGACCGAGACCGTCGACCAGGCCGGCGACGGCGGCATCGCGCGCCTTTTTCAGGTCGGCCATGAAGGCCGGGTCGATGTGGATTGCGCTCTTGCGTTTTTCGAGGCGATCCGCCAGGCCTTCCAGCGCCAGTGCAGCATCGCCGCAGACGAAGTGGTCGCTGTTGTAGCAGCGGCCTTCCGCCGATGGATCGGCGTCGATGCGATACAGCGGACGCGGCAGCTTCAGTTCGTACTTCAGGGTTTCGTTGCCGCGCAGGCGCGAGCCGATCACGACGATGGCGTCGCAGGTCTGGTAGAAATTTTCTACCGGCTTGTGCAGGTTGAATGAGCCGAGCGAACGAGGGTCGTCTTCCGCCACGATGCCGCGGCCTTGCGTGCTGGTGACCACGCCGAAGCCGAGATCGAGCAGGCGCTGCACCTGCTTGCCGGCCCGACGCGCACCGCCGCCCAGCCACAGCAACGGACGCCCGGCCTTGAGCAGACGCTCGGCCAGTTCGTCGAGTGCATGTTCGGAAGGCGCCTGCACGGCGATCGGCAGCGGACGCAGATCGGACGGCATCGGAATCAACGCAGCCTGGATGTCGATCGGGATCTCGACGCTGACCGGCCCCATCGGCGGCGTCAGTGCCGTCTGCACGGCCAGCTTGATGGTGCTGATGGCGGTCTCGGTGCTGCGGATGCGGAAGGCGGCCTTGGAGATCGCCTTCAACATCGACAATTGATCCGGCGCTTCGTGGATATACGCGAGGCTTTGATCGAGGTAAGGCGTTTCGATCTGGCCGGTCAGGTGCAGCAGCGGCGTGCCGGCGGTCAGTGCTTCGACCATGGCGCCGGCGGCGTTGCCGGCAGCGGTGCCGGTGGAGGTCAGGCAGACGCCCAGACCACCGGTGGTGCGTGCATACGAGTCAGCCATGTTGGCGCCGCCGGCTTCGCCGCGTGCCGGGATGAAACGGATCTTGCCGCGCTCGCCGAAGGCGTCGAGGATGGGCATGTTGTGGATCGAGATAACACCGAATGCTGCCTTGACGTCGCATTGCTCGAGGAAGGCGGCGATGGCGCAGCCCACGGTGACTTGTTCTGTTGGTTGGTTTTGCTTAGGCATGGCGGGAAAGTCCTCCTGAAACATCGATGTGGCTGCCTGTTGTGTACGAAGAAAGCGGCGTCGCGAGAAAAACGATCGCGCGGGCGGCTTCCTGTGGGTGACCGAGACGGCCGAGTTGAATATTCTTTTTTTGCGCCAGCGCCTGGGTCCATTGTTCCCAGGACAGGTCGAGGTCGGCGCCGGTGCGCGCCTCGTAACGGCGACGCCATTGGCCGGATTCGACCAGGCCGATGAGGATGCCGTTGACGCGGATCTTTTGTGTCGCGAATTCCGTCGCCAGCGAGCGCACCAGGTTATGGATGCCGGCGCGCGCGGCGGAAGTCGCCACCATGTGCGGTTCGGGCTGGATCGCCAGCAGCGAGTTGACGCAGACCACGGCCGCTTCGCCATGCACGGCGCTCATGCGCTGCAACTGCGGCTGGAAGGCGCGGGTCGGATAGATCACCGAGAAAAATTTCAGGCGCAGCTCTTCGGTCCAGGCGGCGTCTTCAGTATCCGCAAAGGTCGACACGCGGCCCTGGCCGGCGTTGTTGACCAACATGGAGACCGCGCCGAGTTTTTCTTCCACGGCGGCGGCGAAGGCTTGCACCTGCTCATGCGACAACACGTCGCAGACGGACGAAAACAATTTCGCTTGCGGGAAGCGCGCGCGCAGTTGCGCTTCCACCTGTTGCAAACGTTCCTGGTTGCGGCCGCAGAACGCGACCGCCGCGCCGGCTTCGAGCAACAGCTCGACAGTCGCCAGGCCGATGCCCGAAGAGCCGCCGGTAACGACGGCGACTTTGCCTTCGAGTTGAATCATGCTCATTGCCGTTACTCCCGCCACATGTTGACGACCTTGCCCGACTTTGCCGGCGCATGGTCGAGCAGGCGCGACAGTTCGCCCGCGGTGTCGCGCACCTTGGCCACGATCAGGTCGAGCTGGTCGGTGTCGATGTGCGGCGACGGGATCGTCGCGCCCATCGCGGCCACCACCTTGCCGGAGAGATCGCGCACCGGTGCGGCGATGGTGGAGATGCTGGTTTCGAAGAAGCCTTCCTGCAGCACGTAACCGCGTTGCTTGTCGTTCTGCACCATGTCGAACAGTTCGACCACGGTCTTCGGCGTATTGCTGGAGAAGACTTCCAGGTGTTCTTCCGGATACAGGTCGCGCAGTTCGGCCAGGGTCAGGTCTTCCAGCAGCACGCGGCCGAGCACGGTAGCGTGCGCGGGCAGACGGGTGCCGACGTTGACGTGGCTGGCGAAGGCGGTTTGTGTGACCGACTTGGCGACGTACACGATGGAACGGCCGTCGCGCACGACCAGGTTGCAGGAGTAGCCGATTTCGTCGCGCAGGCGGTCCAGCAACGGACGACCGATCTCGGTCAATTCCAGCGAGGCCAGGTATTCGAAGCCGAGGCGCAGCACGGCCATGCCGAGGCGGTAGTCGCGGCCGCCGTCGTTGCGCTCGACGAAGCCCATGCGTTCCAGCGTGGTCAGCAGGCGGAATACGGTGGAACGCGGCACGTCGAGGCGACGCGCCAGTTCCGGCGCCGACAGGGTCTTGTCCTGGCGGCTGAACTCGCACAGCAGGCGCAGGCCGCGCTCCAGGCCTGGAACGAGGTATTTCTCTTGCGATTCTTCTTCTGGCAGCACTGGTTTGTTCATGATTTTTGTTTTACGAAAGTTGATAAGGATGACCGCTGAGCTGGCGACGTATGGCTGCTGCTACCGCTCCGGCTTGTTCGATGTAGCAGGCGTGGCCTGCATTGTCGATCAGGTGGAACGGCAAATTCAAATTCCAGGCCAGTTCACGGCTGTCGTCGGCGCTGGTGACCACGTCTTCGGCGCCGCAACAGACCGTCGCCGGTACGTGTCCGAGCATGCCGTTGGGCGCATAGGCCTGCAATGCATCGCCGCACAGCATGTGCACCGCCTGCGTGTAGCCGGCCGGGTTGAGCCACTGGATATTCCAGCGCACCCAGGCGCGTTCGGCATCGCCGGCCTGCGCCGACAACATGCGCGCCGGGCTGCGCTCGGCCATGCCTTCGACGCCGATGGCGCGCAGGACGTCGAGACGTTCCTGCGCAATCTGCCGGCCGCGTTCGCGTTTGGCGTCGCTGCCGTAGCCTTGCGCCGGACTGACCAGCAACAGGCGCGAGGCGCGCTTGCCGCCGCCGCTGCCGCCGACATAGGCCGCCGCCATCATGGCGCCGAGCGAATGGCCGACCAGCAGGCAGTTGTTGACGCCCAGCGCCTGCAGGAACAGTTCCAGCCGCGCGGCGTAGTCGGCTGCGCTTGGCTGCATCTGCGGTAGTGCGGTCGAACGACCGTAGCCGGGCGCGTTCCAGGCGATGACCTGGGCGTCTTTTTCAAGACGCAGCGCGCATTGCAGCCACGACGCCGCACCCGAGCTGATGCCGTGCAGCAGCACGATCACCGGGCCGCGTCCGCACGAGCGATACGAGACGATGCTGCCGTCGTCGAGATCAACGGTGCTTTCCGCGAAGCGTCCCTCGAGCAGGCTCAGGGAATCCTTCAGCGTGTCGGCGCAGGTGACGGAGGCGGAGGCGGGTGCGTGCGGAGTCATGTCGGTTTCCGGTGGGCTCTTGCTGCCGATCAGCCGCGCTTGATGGAAGCCAGCGGATGTTCCGGCGGATAGGTCGGCGTGATCGGCTTCTTCGCGCCCAGCATCACGCACATCAGCGCATCTTCGTCGCCGATGTTGATTTCTTCGCGGTATACGCCGGGCGGCACCGACACGACGTCGCGGTCGGTCAGGATGGTTTCGAAGCGCTCGCCGTCTTTTTCCAGCACCAGCTTGAGCTTGCCGCGCAGGACGAAGAACACTTCTTCGACGTCGATATGCAGGTGCGGCGGGCCTTCGTGGCCGGCCGGGATGATCATGGTCGAGAAGGTGAAGTGCTCCGAAGGAATCACGTTGGCGTCGACCGCCACGCCGGTGCCGCCGGTGCCGATGTAGCGCATTTGCGCGCGGCGGAATTTCGGATCGTGGTCGGCCTGGAACTTCAGCGCGTCCCAGTCGTACTTGCGGGTCGACAGGCGCGCCACGCGCGATTCCATCCAGTCGCCGAAGCTGCTGCCTTCAGGCTGGTCCCAGCTGCGCTTGACGTTGTTTTGTTCGGACATGTCGGTCATTCTTTTCTCCTTGGTAGGTCAGGGAAACGTAGTCGGTTTTGATTCAATTCATCACGAAGCCGCCGTTGACGGCCATGACTTGTCCTGTGTAAAAACGGGACAAATCGGATAGAGCAAAGATCACGGCGCCGCAGACGTCTTCCGGCAACTGGTCGCGCTGGATGGCGCGGCGGTCGTGGTAAGTCTGGTGGCGTTCCTTCGGTACGTATTCGGTGGCTTCGACCAGCGTCAGGCCCGGCGCCACGGCGTTGACGGTGATGTTGTCGCCGCCCAGTTCGCGCGCCAGCGAGCGCGTCATGCCAATCACCGCGCTCTTGCTGGCGACATAGGCCAGCAGGTTGGTGGCGCCCCACAGCGGCGTGTCGGATGACAGGTTGACGACGCTGCCGCGGCCCGATTCGCGCAAGGCCGGCAAGCAGGCGTTGGTCATGAGCCAGGTGCCGCGCACGTTGACATCCATGACCTTGTCCCACATGTCGATCGCCAGTTGCTCGGTGGTCTTGCCGCCCGAATTGGTGATCGCCGCATTGTTGACCAGACCGTCAAGACCGCCCAGCCATTGCACCGATGCCTTGGCGCAGGCGTCGATCGACTGCGGGTCGGCCAGGTCGACGGTGAAGCCGGCGACGTTCAGGCCGCGCTGTTGCAAACCGGCGACCGCGCCCTGCAAAGTGTCTTGCAGGATGTCGGCCATCGCCACGCTGGCGCCCGCTTCCGCCACCGCAGTGGCGAACGCCAGGCCGAGGCCGCGCGCGGCGCCGGTGATCAGGATGCGGCGACCGGCCAGCAATTGGTTGGGAATCGTCGTGGAAGAAGTCATTTCGTATTGCTCCATCAGACCGTGCTGGTGTGCACTTTAGGCAGGTAGTGCAGCACGCGGCGTTCGGCCCAGACGACGGCGCCGTAAGTGACGATACCGATCAGCGTCAGCGCGCAGATGGCGACGAACACGGCGGCGGTATTGCCCTGGCCTTCGCCGTCGACCAGCAGGTAGCCGAGGCCTTGATTTCCGCCGACCAGTTCGCCGACGGTCACGCCGATGACGGACAGCGTCGATGCAATGCGCAGGCCGGAGAACAGCGCCGGCAGCGCCGAACGAAACTCAACCAGATGGAAGATCTGCCAGCGGCCGGCGTTGAGCGTGCGCACCAGGTTGACCATGTCGGGATCCACCGTGCGGACGGCCGACAGCACGTTGATCATGATCGGGAAGAACACGATCAGCACGGCGACGATGATCTTCGGGTAGATGGTGTAGCCGAGCCACATCACGAACAACGGTGCAAACGCGACCTTCGGTGCAATCTGCAAGGCCAGGATGTACGGCGACAGCATCGCTTCGGCGCGCGGCGACAAACCCAGCGCAACGCCGACAGCCAATCCCAGCAACGCGCCGAACAGGAAGCCGAACACCACTTCCATGGCGGTGATGCCGAAGTGCGTCAGCAAGTCGTTGTTGTTCCACATGACCACCGATTCCCTGAGCACGTGCGACAGGTTCGGCAGGATGTATTCCGGCATGCCGAGCCAGCCCGGCCCCCATTGCCATGAGGCGAGGAACAGGACCAGCACCACCAGGCTGCCGCAGACGGTGCGCGCGCGCTCATTGAGCAGCGGGCGTTTTACCTTGGCGATGGTGCCGGTCTCCGGCGCAGGCGTAGTCATGGGATTGGCTGTAGTAGAGGTATCCATTTATCTTGCTGTTCCAACGAATTGATTGGTGAAGAGTTCGTTGACCGGCGTGGCCTTGGTCACGATGCCTTCGCTGACGTAGAACTTCTGCACGCTGTCCATGCGGGCGGCATCGATCTGGCCCAGCGTCTTCTGGCCGGCGTAGACGTATTTGCGATACATCTCGAAGGTCGCTTCGATGCTGGCTTCCTTGCCTTTGTAGGCAGGCAGTGCGGCGACGTAGTCGGTGGCGGCGGCTTTCGGATCCTTCATGATGTCCTGCATGCCGCGCAGGGTGGCGCGCACCAGGCGCTTGAGCAATTCGGGCTTGTTCTTGATGGTGTCGTCGGAGGCCAGGATCGCTTGCGCCATGCTCTTGAAGCCGCCGTTGTCGAGCAGCTCGACCTTGGCGCCGGCATCGGTGGAATTGACAACCCAGTCAGGCACGCCGGCGAATGCCGATGCCTTGCCTGCGGTGAACACTTGCCATACGCCTGCCGGACCGGCGGCCTGGATCTGCAGGTCGGTCTTGGACAGGCCGGCTGTCTTGAGGCTACCGAGGAAGGCGTAGTAAGTGGTGTCGGTGTACGACATCACGGTGACGGTCTTGCCCTTGAGGTCTTTGAGCGACTTGATGTTTTCACCGGCGTTGGCGGCGACCATGGTGATCGAGCCTGCGCCCAGAACTGCAATCGCCTTGACCGGAATGCCATTGGCGCGCACCACGATCGGTGTGTCGCCGATGGCGCCGCCGATGACGGCGTTGCCGGCGCCGATCTGCTTGGCGACGTCGACGCCGCCCTTGGCGACGATGAAGTTGATCTTGAGGTTTTCGTCGGCGTAATAGCCCTTGTGCTGCGCCAGCACCCACGGTGCGAAGGCCGGGGAATTCGGCGGCGCCGGCAGCAGGTAGGTCACTTCTTCAGGCGCGGCGTGGGCAATGCCCGGCACCAGCGCGGCGGCGACGGTAACCGCGAGTGTCGTTGCAACGGCGGCGCTCAGGACCAGTTTGCTGCAGAAAGAGGCGAGAAATTTTGTCATGCTTGCTTCACTCCTATTGTTCGGTGGTGATCAGGTTGGATGTCGGGATGCCGGGATACGTCTTAATGCAATTCGGCGGTTTCCTTGCCTACTTTGAGCAACTCCATCAGGCGGCCTTGCAGCGGGCCGATCTCCGGCAGCTTGCGGCGCTCCAGCGGGTTGTCGCGGAAAGGCAGGTTGACTTCTATCTCTTCGATGATGGTGCCGGGACGCTCGCTCATGACCAGCAGGCGGTCCGACAGGGCAATCGCTTCGACCAGGTCGTGGGTGATGAAGAGCGCGGTCTTTTTCTTTTCGAACAGCATCTTGGCCAGGTCCTGCTGCAAGACCATCTTGGTCTGCGCGTCCAGCGCCGAGAACGGCTCGTCCATCAGCAGCACTTGCGGATCCACCGCCAGCGTGCGGGCCAGCGCGGCGCGTTGACGCATGCCGCCGGACAATTGATAGGGATAGTGTTCTTCGAAGCCCTTGAGGTGGCACTTGGCCAGCAACTCGTCGGCCACGCGCTTGCGCTCGGCGGCGTTGACGCCGTCGATTTCCAGCCCGAGCGAGACGTTGGCGCGGATATTGCGCCAGGGCATGAGCAAGTCCTTTTGCAGCATGAAGGCGACGTTGCGGACCGGCTTGGTGACGCGCTGGCCGCCGACGATGACTTCGCCGGAGGTCGGCAGGTACAAGCCGGCTCCCATGTTCAGCAAGGTGCTCTTGCCGCAGCCCGACGGACCGATGATGGAAACCACTTCGCCGCTGCGTATCGACAGGTTGACGTTGGTGACCGCGGCGCGCGGCTGGGAAGTCTGGCGGTCGACGAAGCTCTTGCCGACGTTGCGAAATTCGATTTCGATCATGATGCCTCTTGGTTGGTTACTTGTTGCTTTGGCGCCCTCGCGCCTAATTACGTGACATTCGCTGAAGCCGGCGACCGGTAGGTGACTGGTGCGGCACAAATGTCAGTTGTCTCATATATAAAACCACAAACCAAATGCGAGATATACGAATCAAATATAGCAGATATTTCGCAAAAAGATAGTGCTTTTTGTTTCATATATGGTTTGATGATTTATATAAAAACTGTTTTCCTCTTATCGCAAGGTTTGTGCCACGCAAAAATCTGCGGTTTTGTCTCATATTTCAGACACTCGCTCACCAAAGAAACGCGCTGACGCGCTTCACCGGTGCGGCTTGCACCAATTCCAGCCGGCTAGCGCCGCAGCGTCCCCGCAGGGAAAATGCCGGATTGGCGATGGATTCGGCGTTCATGACAATGGCGATACGGATCGTCTTCACATTCCTTGAAGAATCTTCACCCGTCTTGAGAGGCGTTTTCGCTGATTTACAGCGCATTAACTTCCGCTTACAGGCTTTGCCGCGATGATGGCCGCGAGGGCCTGTCCTTTGCAGGACCCGTTGCCGGTTATCGGTTTTTATCGGTTTGCCAGGGGGGAAGATCATGATTCAGGGACGGATTGCCTGCACTGCTTATGCGGCAGGATTTTTATGCATGTTGAGCGCGTGCAGCAGCCCGCCGCCGATGGTGCAGGGACCGACCAGCGTGCGGCCGGCCTATCCGGTGGCCAATATCGAAAACAACGGCGCGATCTTCCGCGTCAGCAGCGCGCAGTTGTTTGAAGAATCGACCACGCACTACGTCGGCGACATCCTCAAGATCGAGATCGCCGAGTCGCTCACCGGCAGCAACAAGTCGACCACCTCCAACAGCCGCGACACCAGCCTGAAGCAAGTCGGCCCCGGCGCCGGCTCGTCGATGAGCGGCCTGCTGGCCTCGGTCTTCAACATCAACGCGACGGCCACCGGCAGCGACTCCTTCAAGGGCAGCGGCCAGACCGACAACAGCAACAGCATGACCGGCAGCCTGATGGTGTCGATCATCGAGGTGCTCCCCAACGGCAACCTGGTGGTGGCGGGAGAGAAGCGCATCGGCATGAACGGGTCGATCAATACCTTGCGGTTTTCGGGAGTGGTGAGGGCGCGCGATATTCGCGGGGGGAATGTGGTTTCTTCCAGCAATGTGGCGGATGCGCGGCTGGAGCAGGTTGGCGGCGGGACGGTGGCGGATGCGAATTCGCAGGGATGGATGCAGCAGTTTTTCAGGAGTGTTTTGACGTTTTGGTGATGAGGGAGGGATTGGCGCTGCTCTTTGAGAGCGGCGTTTTGTTCCGACTTGCTTGTTGTGCGTTATGAATGCTGTTTTTTCTTCGATCAACCCTGCCGGGGGTAGCCCGGCGGCTACTCACTTTCTTTGCTTCGCCAAAGAAAGTAAGCAAAGAAAGGCGACCGCGGTTCGCAGCCCCCTTCGGGGGTTCCCGGCGTCGGCAGGCACAAATCGGGAGGGGAAATAAACTCGCTGCGCTCAGACAAATTTCCCCTCTTTATCCGATTTGCACCTGCCGCCACCGGCTACTCTCAAGCGGGAATTCGAGACGGGCTCGCTTCGCATCGCCAGGGTACGATGATGAAGCTACGGTCGCAGTTCTCCGCTACCAATAAAACCAAGAATGAGCATCACAATGCCGCAGGCGAGCCACCCAAGGCAATGCGAAGCGAGCCGAAAAAAGAATTCCGCTTATGAGTCGCCGTTGGCGNCGTGCTCAAATCGGATAAAGAAGGGAAACTTGTCTGAGCGCAGCGAGTTTGTTTCCCTTCCCGATTTGAGTACGGCGCCAACGGGAACCCCGAAGGGGCGGCGAATCGCGGTCGCCTTTCTTTGCTTACTTTCTTTGGCGAAGCAAAGAAAGTGAGCGGCTGCCGGGCCGCACCCGGCAACCACGGTCGTCCGAAGAAAGAAAAGCATCAACAATACAGCCGGAACGTCGAAACAAAAAACCAGATCTGAGATTTAAATTCAAGACCCGCCAAACACATTCGACGCCCCCACACTATTGGTAGCCTCCACCACCGGATTGCTGATCAGCAAAGCATCCACCACCGGCCCCAGCTTGCTCCCCGTGGAAGACCATTTGTCCTGCGCAATCGACCCCATCTTGTAAGAAGCGCTGCCCACCACCCGCCCCTCCTTGCGCAAGGTCACCGAGGCAAACGTCAGGTAGGGCATATAGGCATTGCTGAAGGTCTTCATGTCCCATTTGACGAATGCCGCATACGCCAGCGTCATCGAACAGCTGCCCGGCTGGGTGCCGGCGTCATAGACGCGGCTCGGCACGCCGTGGCGTTGCAGTTCGCTTTGCAGGCTGGGGACAAAATCGCTGAGCGCCACCGCGCCGTTCCACTCGATGCAGATCTCCTTGATCGGCGCGTGCGCGAAGACGATGGGATTCTGCGGCGTGGCCGGCGTCATCGACGAGACGCCGGAGATGGCGGAGCCGAGCAGGTTGGCGGCTTCCACGATCGGACTGGGCGACATGACGACGCAGCCGGACAGGGAAAATGCCGAAGCGGCGCAGACGGAAGCGAAGAGAATTTTGATCATGGCGGCGACCGGTTCGACGATGAGTGAAATTCATCATATCCGCCGATGTTCCCGGATTCGCGCGCTTTTACCCTGATTTACGCCATGCCGGACACGGCTTTACACTCGCCGGTTTTCTGTAGCCTGTCCGCGACGGTGGCACAATGGTCGCTCTGATTTTTCAGGAGAAACATCATGCGCGCCTTGCTGTCCACGACCATCGTCGCGTTGTTCGCGGCGACCACATTCAATGTCCACGCCGACACGCTCAAAAACGAAACCGAAGTACGCCAGCTCGCCGACAAGGTGATGGCTGCCGCCGGCAAGGGGCAGACCGACGACGCCTACGCGGCGATGACGCCGTACACGCTGACCGACGTCAACACGCTCGACCGCGCACGGCTCGGCGCACGCACTTCGCGCATGCAACTGGAGCAATACATCGGCGGGTCGGTGGGCTACGAGTTCATCCGCAGCGAAAAGGTGGGCGAATCGCTGCTCAAGCTGGTCTATATAGAGAAGGCCGAGAAGCAGGCGATTCCCTGGCAATTCATCTTCTACAGGACCAGCTCGGGCTGGGCGCTGAGCAACTTCAGCAATGGCGACAACATCAACAGCTTGTTTACACGCTGACTATGCAAACGCACGCAACGGACTCAGATCGTCGCTGATGATTTCGGTGGCGACGCCGGCGATCTTGTCGGCGATCAGGCGACTGGAGCCGCAAGCCGTGGTCCAGCCGTTGGAGCCGTGGCCGGCGTTGAGGTAGAGATTGGAAAACGCGGTCGCGCCGATCAGCGGCGCGCCGTCCGGCGTCATCGGACGCAGCCCGGCCCAGTAGCTGATGCCGCTCATGTCGGCGCCGCCCGGGAACAGCGAACTCAACGACTTCACTGCGGTGGCGCAATCGCGCGGCGTCACTTTGGTATCCCAGCTGCCGATCTCGGCGGTGCCGGCGGCGCGGATGTGCGACCCCATGCGGGTGATCGCGACCTTGTAGTACTCATCCATCACGCCGCTCTTCGGCGCCGCCGTCGCGTCAGCGACCGGCACCGTGATGGCGTAACCCTTGACCGGATACACCGGCAATTGCAAACCCAGCGGCTTGACCAGCGCCACCGATGCGCTGGCGCAGGCCACCACATAGGCGTCGGCCGTCAACAGGCCGTTGGCGGTGCGCAGCCCGGTGACGGCGCCGCCGGCATATTCGATCTGCTGCACGGACGTGCCGAGCACGAAGCCGACACCCTGCGCCTGCAGCCAGCCGGCCAGCGCGCGGGCGAACAGCGGGCAGTTGCCGGTCTCATCCTGCGGCAGCAGCATGCCGCCGACCAGTTGATCGCGCGCGGCGCGCAGGGCCGGGTCGAAGGCCACGCAGGCGCCGGCGTCGAGCAACTCGTAGGCCACGCCCGCTTCGGCCAGCACGCGCGCGGCAAGGCCGGCGTTGTCCATGCCTTCCTGGGTGCGGAACAGTTGCAGGTTGCCGACCGTGGTTTGTTCGTACTCAATGCCGAGGCGTTCGCGGATGTCCTTCAGCTGCGTGTGGCTGTAGCGCGCCAACCGTCCCATGCGCGCCTTGTTGACGGCGTAGCGCCCGGCGTTGCATTGCGACAGGAACTGGCCGAGCCAGCGCCATTGATGACGGTCCAGGCGCGGCGTGAAGCGCAATGCCGACTCCATGCCCAGCCAGCTTTGCAGCGACCACTTGAGCGACTTGCCCTTCATCCCGGGCGCCGCCCACGGCGTGGCGTAGGACGGACAGACGTGGCCGGCGTTGCCGACGCTGGTTTCGGCCGCGACTTCCGGCTGGCGGTCGACCACCGTGACGGTGTATCCCTTTTCGTGCAGGAAATAGGCGGTGGTTACGCCGACGATGCCGGCGCCGATGACGATGATGTGCATGATGAATTAACTATTTATAGAGTAAGGCCACCGTCGATGTGCCAAACCTGACCCGTGACGTATGACGCGGCCGGGCTCAGTAAAAAGGCGATGACGTTGGCGATTTCCTGCGGTTGGCCGAGGCGCTGCATGGGAATGCGCTCCAGCGCGGCGGCCCAGGCGGCCGGGTCGATGGCGGATTTGTTGGGATCGGATTTCTGCACGTAGCCGGGCGCCACGGCATTGACGGTCGCGCCCGACGGCGCCAGCTGCACCGCCAGCGATTTCACCAGCGCTTCGATGCCGGCCTTGGCGGCGGCCGAGGCCGGGAAACCCGATTCGCCGAGCCGATACACGTGCGCGACAAAAGAGCTGACCGCCACCACGCGGCCCGCCGGCGCCTGTTGCAAGGCGTCCTTGCAGGCAGTGACCAGCTGGAAGAAGCCGCCCAGCAGCGCATCAATCGAACGCGACCAGTCCTGCGTACTGAGCTCGCCGATGCGCTTGCGGTCGGCGAAGCCGGCGTTGGCAACCAGGGCGTCGAAGCGGCCGTAGGTGTTGAGTGCGACGTCGCGCAGGGCGGCGGCGGTATTGACGTCAGCCAGGTCGCCGAAGGCCGTCACGCACTGCGCGCCACGCTCGCGGCAAGCGGCGGCGGTCTGTTGCAACTCGGGCGAATCGGCGCGCGCATGCAACACCATGCCGGTGTCGGCGGCGGCCACGGTTTTCGCGGTGGCCGCGCCGATGCCGCGTGCGGCGCCGGTAATCAGGATCACGCGCTGCACGCTGGAAGATGGATTCATGGGTGACGGGGAAATAATATGAAGAATAAGGAGGACCGGAACGGCCGTGCGCTATTTTAACCAATAAGCGCCGGCCAGCCGCAAAAGCGCTGCACAACAGCTTCCGCTACATCCCGGGCGGTATTCTCCATTACAATTGCGGGGTTTTCGGGAAGGGAAATTGGTCAGACCGACCATCTTTTCTGCATCGACTGGCACATTTCATGCTGCCCTGCCTGCGCACCATTTTGCAACCCGGGCAACTCAGGCAACTGAGGCAACCAAGAATTCAGACACCAAAGAGTAAAAGAAAAGGAAACACGATGTATCACTGGGACTTCGCCGCGCTTTGGCAATTCCGCAACGTCATTGCGGTGGGCTTCGGCTACACGCTGGCCTATACGGTCGCCTGCGTCTTGCTGGGCCTGCTGATCGGACTGGCGGTCGGCCTCGGCCGCCTGTCGACCAACCCGCTGGTGTCGGGCCCGCTGCGTGCCTACGTCGAAGTGTTCCGCTGCACGCCGGTGCTGGTGCAACTGGTGTGGTTCTATTATGCGTTGCCGGTGCTGGTCGGCATCGAGATGTCGGCCGGTACTTCGGCCCTGCTGGCGCTGGCGCTGTACGGCGGCGCCTTCTATTCGGAAATCATCCGCGGCGGCATCGTCTCGATCGACATCGGCCAGAGCGAAGCCGGCTGTGCGCTGGGCATGACGCGCTTCCAGCTGATGCGCCGCGTGATCCTGCCGCAGGCGTTCAAGCGCATGACGCCGCCGCTGGTCAGCCAGTCCATCATGCAACTCAAGAACACCTCACTGCTGTCGGTGCTGGCGGTGCCGGACCTGCTGTACCAGGGCCAGATCATCGCGCATGAAACTTACCGCCCGCTGGAAATCTACACCATGGTCGCGGTGATCTATTTCCTCATCCTGCTGCCGGCGACGATCTGGGCCAAGCGCCTGGAAAACCGCCTGACCGCGCAACAGGGAGCATGAGAACATGAGTAACACTAATCACGCCAATCACGTAAGCAATGAAGTCATGATTGAAATCAGGAATCTGAAGAAGGCCTTCGGCGACCACGTGGTGCTCAAGGACATTTCGCTGCAGGTCAACAAGGGCAGCGTGGTCGCCATGATCGGCCCGTCCGGTTCCGGCAAGTCGACGCTGCTGCGCTGTATCAACCTGCTGACCGTGCCCGAGCAAGGCAGCATCCGCGTCGGCGCGCAGGATTTCACCTTTGGTTCCAAAGCATCCAAGCCGCTCAAGGATCGCGAGCTGGCCAGGTTCCGCACCAACACCGGCATGGTGTTCCAGCACTTCAACCTGTTCCCGCACATGACCGCGCTGGAAAACGTCATGGAAGGCATGCTCACGGTGCTGCGCAAACCCAAGGCGGAAGCGCGCGCCTACGCACTGGAACTGCTGCAGAAAGTGGGCCTGTCCGACCGCGCCGACATCTATCCGCAACGTCTGTCCGGCGGCCAGAAGCAACGCGTGGCAATTGCCCGCGCGCTGGCCATGCGTCCAGGCGTGATGCTGTTCGACGAAGCCACCTCGGCGCTCGATCCGGAACTGGTGGGCGAAGTGCTCAATGTCATCCGCTCACTGGCGGCCGACGGCATGACCATGATCCTGGTCACGCACGAAATCGCCTTCGCCCGCGAAGTGGCCGACCAGGTCATCTTCATGCGCGACGGCGTGGTGGTCGAAGCCGGTCCGCCGTCGCAGGTCATCGACAATCCGCAGCAGGCGGCGACGCAATCCTTCCTCACCCGCTTCAACGGCTAGCGGCTGATCCGATGACCGGCCGCCTCGACCTGCTCGACGACACCGATCGCAAGCTGATCTCGCTGCTGCAGCAATCGGCGCGCGACAGCGTCGCCAACCTGGCGCGCCAGCTCGGCGTGGCCCGCACCACCGTGGTGGCACGCCTGGCCCGGCTGGAAAAGAACGGCGTCATCGTCGGCTACACCGTCAAGCTGGGCCAGGAAGCCCAGGACAGCGGCCTGCTCGCCTACGTCGGGATCACGGTCGAAGCCAAGACCGCGCGCGACGTCCTCAAGCGCTTCAAGCGCATCCCCGAGATCGAACAGCTCTGCTCCGTCAGCGGCGAGTTCGACTATGTCGCCTGGCTGCGCGCCGGCTCGGCCGAACAACTCGACAAGCTGCTCGACGACATCGGCGAAATCGAAGGCGTGCGCAAGACCACCACCTCGATCGTGCTGTCGCGCAAGATAGACCGATGAACATCGCGCTCCGTCGGCGCGGCTGAAGCGCCATGTTGCAGATCACCGAAGACCTGAGCCTGCCCGATACGGACATCGAGCTCAGCTTCACGCGCTCCCAGGGCGCGGGCGGGCAGAACGTCAACAAGACATCGACCGCGGTGCACCTGCGCTTCGACATCCGCGCGTCCTCGCTGCCCGACTTCTACAAGGAAAAGTTGCTGCTGCTGAAGGACCAGCGCATCACCCGCGACGGCGTGATCGTGATCAAGTCGCAGCAGAGCCGCAGCCAGGAGCAGAATCGTGTTGCAGCGCTGGAACGGCTGGCGGCGCTGATCCGGGAGGCCGGCGTCATCCACCCATCGCGCAGGCCGACCAAACCCACCCGCAGCGCCAAACGCAAGCGCGTCGACAGCAAGACCCGGCGCGGGCTGCTGAAGGTGTTGCGTACGCGCATCGCGGAATGAAACGGTGCAGAGGGATTGACCTTTGAGGCCGTTGCCATCGAGGCCGCCCTGGATCGCTTTTGAGAACTTTCCTATAGCACGACAAGCGGTCGATCCCTACCATGGCATCTTTGGCCGACATGCAATCCCGATGTGTCCATGCCATGGACGAACCCGCCACAACCATGAAAAAACTGACTCTGCTTTTGCTGTCGCTCTTGTTATGGACAGCCTCGAACCAAGCTCACGCCCAAGGCTGCACACCCTGGCAAGGTACCAATATCGTGCTGGATCCTCTGACGATTCCCACGAACCTTCCCGTTGGCAGCATCGTGTATGACAGAACCTTCACTTCTATCATCACTCCAACAACCCAGTGTGGAACCCAAGGCCATCGGACGATTTATTTCACGAGTTACGCCGGGGGGCATATCGCTCCGGATGAAAACGGCATTTCCCCGACATCCGTGCCGGGTTTAGGTGTTCGCCTCTCCATGAGTTATGGAAACGTCAACGGCAGGCTGAACCTCACGACACGAGAAGATGATCTGCCGACTGCGGCAACCGCGCCTTTTTCATTGCGCGTTGAGCTTATCAAGACGGGAGCGATCACCGGCCCTATCGACACCCGCAGGTATGTCTCCTATGAGGGTAGTGAGTTAGCTCATATGGAGGATTCGCTCACCTCCAATACGAATCTCATATGGTTCTGGCGCGCCACATTCAGCACAGCCAAAGTCGTGGCGACCACCTGCGATTTCACCCAGACCAACCAGCTGGTGACGCTGGGTAGAGCCCCGGTGCGCGAATTCCAGGGCGTCGGTACTACCGCACGGCCCACCGACTTCAACGTGCAGATCAGGTGCGCACAGGAAGACCAGGTCGCCGATATCGGCCTCTCGTTCGATCCTGCCTATCGGCATGCGTCCCAGGCGGCGGGCGTCATTGCCGTGGACGCCACCGCCAATTCGGCAGCAGGCGTGGCGATCCAGGTCGTCAACAAGACAACAAACCTGCCGATCCAGTTCGGTCGTTTCGAAAGCGGGAGCATCGTCAAGGGGCTGAACGGCACCTACAGTTACCCCCTCAGCGCGCGCTATTACCAAACCGACGCGACGGTCGGCACCGGCACCGTGGCCGGACGCGCGGTGGTGAGCGTCACCTACCGATAGCCGCAGGCGGAAGTGGAGGCGGAGGCCAAGGCAACTTCGCGATCGATCGCTACCCTGCCCGGCGCCATGAAAAAAGGGCTTGTCTCGCGACAAGCCCTTTGTGCTTTCCGGCGCCGTACGTTTACAGCGGAATCTGCGGCGGCACGTCTTCCGGACGCACGCCGGACAGCTTCTGCAGGTTTTCCAGCACGGTGGACTTGACCTTGCCGGCGGCGCGCTCTTGCACGATCCACTTGTTGATGTAGTCGAGCCAGGCCTTGTCGTCTTCCTTCGGCACGCCGATGTTGGTCGAGGTCGCTTCCAGCGGCATCGGCACGATCATGGTGCCCAGGCTCGGGTTCTTCTTGAGCACGTTCAGCGCCAGCAGCCAGACCAGCACTTGCACGTCGACGCGACCGGTTTGCAATGCCAGGGTGGCGTCGTCGGCTTTTTCCAGACGCACGATGGTGGCCTTGGGACAGACGCGCGAAATCATCGCATCGTGCGACGAACCGATGTCGACGCCGATCTTGACTTCAGGCTTGT